>NZ_AZUS01000001.1:0-615916 GCF_000527195.1 Streptomyces sp. CNH189 | reverse complement strand
GCCTACGCGCACAACAACCCGGTGACGATGTCCGACCCGACGGGTCTGGCCATCTCCCTGACCGCCTCGGAGCGGGCCGCGGCCCTGGCGGGAGCGGGTCTGTCCGCGGCGCAGGTCGCGCAGGCGCAGTCCACCATGGGCAAGTCGCTGTCCTCGGTGATCCTGGGCGCGGCGTGGTCCACGCTGAAGGACTTCATCGGCATCAACGACGCGATGGCCTGCTTCGGCGGTGACATGTGGTCGTGCGCCGGCATGGTCCTGGGCGCGATCCCGTGGTTCAAGGCGGGCAAGATCCCCGGCGTNCTGAAGGCCATCGACCGCACGATCGACGCGATCCAGGCCTTCCGCAAGGCGAAGAAGGCCGCCGAGGCCGTCCTGAGGGCCGCGAAGGCGGCCGAGGCGGCGGCGCTGAAGGCCAAGAAGGCCGCCATCGAGAAGGCGAAGAAGGAAGCCGCGCAACGCGCCAAGAAGAAGGCGGCGGAGCAGGCGAAACGAACCTCGGACAAGGCGGTCGCGCAGACCAAGAAGACCGGTAACCCCGTCCAGAAACAGGCCCAGGCCAAGGCGGCCCCGAAGGCGTCCTCGGTGAGCAAGGGCTCCGGAGGCGGCAAGAGCGGAGGCTCCAAGCCGGGCGGCGACTCCGGCGGCTCCTCCCGCAGCAAGGGCGGCAGCAGCGGAAGCGGCGACTCCGGCAAGGCCGACGGAGGGGACGGGGAATCCTGCGACGTTGGCAACAGCTTCGTCCCCGGCACCAAGGTCCTGATGGCGGACGGGTCGTCCAAGCCGATCGAGGAGGTCGAAGTCGGCGACAAGGTCGTCGCCACCGACCCCGAAACCGGCGAGACCCGCATCGAGACGGTCACCGCCGAGATCAAGGGCGAAGGCCTCAAGCACCTGGTCAAGGTCGTCATCGACACCGACGGCGACAACGGCGAGGCAACCGCCGAAGTCACCGCGACCGACGGCCACCCCTTCTGGGTCCCCGAACTCGGCCAATGGCTCGACGCCACCGACCTCCAACCCGGCCAATGGCTCCAAACGAGCGCCGGCACGCACGTCCAGATCACCGCGATCGAACGCTGGACGACACCGGGCACGACCGTCCACAACCTCACCGTCGGCAACACCCACACGTACTATGCGCTGGCAGGGGCTACCCCGGTCCTCGTCCACAACTGCGGTACGACAGAGGACGACGCCTGGCTCGCACACGACCGCGCGCAGGAACTGCAGTCGATGCGGAATGACTACTACGGCGCCCAATACAATGGCACGACAGCTGTGATCGGCGTTCTCAACGCCGACACTGGGAAGATCTCGATCCGCATCGGCAGCAACGGCGGCGGGGCTCAGCCCTCATCATGGTCACTGCGGCCAGGGGAAGAGTTCGTGCAGGCAGCCGGCCATGCGGAAGAGGGAATTCTCAAGAGTCTAGCTCCTAACGAACATGCAATCTTCGGTGCCACGACTATCAACTTCTGCAACGCCACCTGTTTCCCGCTGATGAACGTCCGCGGCATGACATTGGCAGGCGGGTTTGGCCACAAGTCGCAGAATTCGCCATACAGGTTGTTTTGGCTCTCCGAAGAGGATTGGAGGAGGCAGCGGAATGCCGACTGCGGAAGAGATCCGGAACCCGTCGGATAACGAGCTGAAACTACTCGGCGCTGCGGCAGCGGAGCGAGGGGCCGGCTTCTGCCGGGTTTTCGGCAGTGACGAGCAACGGGAGTGGCTGCGCAGAGGGCTGCACCTCATGTGGGCCGCCGTAAGTGACGAAGCGACGGCGGACGACTGCCTCGACCATCTCGATGCCTTGGGAACAGCGGACGCAGAGAGCCAGGACGAGGAGCAAGACCCGACCGCGCACCCCGGCTTCTACGCCGAACAGTCCGTTGGTTTGGTCGCAGAAGCGCTCGTCGGTTCGGCTAACCCCTCCGCCGAGCGGGTCGAGCGCGCTCTCCAAACGCTGCGGACACTGTGTTCCATGGTGGACTTCAAGCTGGGAGGAGAAGTCCCTGTCACTGTGAGAAGTGGTGATCCTCGCCCAGCGCCCGGCCCACTCGTCCGCATGGAACTCGAGGCCGAAAGCGAGCTGGTGGCACGTCTGACCAGGGCGCGCGAAACAAACAGCAACACGGCTTCGGTCGACGAAATCAGAGCGACTGCCGAGGACTTTGCACGCGCGGTGACCTCTGCAGTGAAGGCGTTCGCCGCGGCAAGCAACTGGGAGTAACTACTCGGAGTGGCCGTGAGGCACCGCACAGATGCCTCACGGCCACTTCACTGTCGGCCCGCCGTGAGCACCTCCCGCATCGTGCCGTCCGGCCCCGCCACCAACGTCGGTGCTCGGCGCCGCCGTACGGCCGTGCGGACCTCCGCAGAAGCCGACTAAATGAGCACCGATTGCGTCAGTCGAACACGAACGGCCCCGGTGCCTGCGGCCCCGTCGCCGTGCAGGTGATCGTGATGAAGCCGAAGGCCGTCACCTTGAGGGTGCCGCCGTAGGCCTCCAGCGTGTCGCCGGAGGCGACCGTGCCGGGGAGGGGGCCCACCTCGAGGGCGTCGCCCGTGGACATCGCCGGGTTCTTCGTGCCCTTGAAGACGACCGTGCCGCCGTCCGCCTTCATCATCGTCAGCTCCGAGACCGGGGAGTCCTGGCCGAGGGACTTCGGCGAGACCCGCGTCGAGACGGTCACCGCCGAGATCAAGGGCGAAGGCCTCAAGCGCATGGTCAAGGTCGTCATCGACACCGACGGCGACAACGGCGAGGCAACCGCCGAGGTCACCGCGACCGACGGCCACCCCTTCTGGGCACCCGAACTCGGCCAATGGCTCGACGCCACCGACCTCCAGCCCGGCCAATGGCTCCAGACCAGCGCCGGCACGTACGTCCAGATCACCGCGATCGAACGCTGGACCAGCGCAGATGCAACCGTCCACAACCTGACGGTCTCCGAGGTCCACACGTATTATGTGGCCGCCGGCGCTTCCTCGCTGCTGGTACACAACGACAACTGCCCGTCCATATCGTCGTCCGATGTCCAGGGCCTGTACAAAAAAGCGACGTCGCTGTACAGCGCATACGGGCAGGAAAATGCCACTGTGGCGGTTGCACGAGTTTGGAACCGCAGCACAGGTAGGGCCGAAGACTGGGTGGCCACTCATGTGTACAGCAGTCAACAGAAGATTCTGGGACGGCACGTGACGTGTCACGAACTGAGGATTGATGCCGAACCCGAGGAGGACCTGACATGATCTGCGAGGTGTGCGGCCACGATGCTCAACGACTGCCGCCGACAGGTGACCTGAAATCACCTCACGAGTGGGCATGCACATGGTGTTATGCAGTCATCCTGGCGGACGACGAGGGTCGGCCCGTATCGAGTGCTGTCTACTCGTCTGTGGGCCAACGTTGGGAGAAGGCGCGTATGCCCTCCACTGCCGACGACACAGCACACGCGTACGCGTACTTTCAGCGGACTCTGTGTGGCATTCAGGGAGAGGGAGTAACACCCTCGCCCTACCCCTGGATGCCTGAATGGGACAACGCCTGCCGGGCATGCACCCTTGCCGCGCAAGAGATAGACGACCGCTGGCCTGCTGAAAAGCGACATCAACCATTGCGTGTCATCCCGTCATCCACCCCCGACGACCCCCCATTTTGATGATCATCGGCCATGGACAATCCATGCCGGCCCGCATCGCCGATGCCGGTCACGCCCCCTGCGGTGTCACCGCAGGGGGCGTGACCTGACTCCCACCGGATCGAGCCCGCGGCATCGGAACTTCGCGTGGGCGACATGTGCACGGTGTCCATTCCGCCGACGCGTCTTCATGTCGGGCATGACGAGGAGCACGACCCTCCGCGCAATCTCGGATGGTCCCCCGCGCCCACGGCGGGAATCCACGTGCTGCCACCGGAGAAGGCCGACGACGAGGAGGCGGGGCGCATGCTGTGTCTCGGTGGTGCCGAACCCGTTCGCCTGGAGCCTGTCGAGGACTGACCTTCACGCCCCCTCCTTCAGCACCCTCCTGATCAGCGTCCGCTGTTCCTCCGTCAGCCGGGGGTCCGCGCAGTACACCGTTCTGCCGTCCACCGTGATCCGGTAGCTGAAACCGTCCGGGACGCCGGTCGGCGGGGTCGTCCCGCCGGCCGCCACGGCCTGTTCCGCCAGCGCGTGCCACTCCGCCGCGTCGGCCCGTCCCGAGGTGTCCACCTCGGCCTGCCGCTCGATCCCCGCGAAGCCGCCCGTGCGGCGCACCTGAATACGCATGGTCCGTGTCTAGTACGGAACTACAGCGTGCGCACCCCCACCCGCTCCCACGCCTTGGTCACGGCCACGAGCTCCTCGCCCTCCCCGTACCGGGCGCGCGCCGCCTTCACGGTGAGCGTCGCGAAGTCGGTGAACTGTGCGTCCTGGTCCAGCTCCCCGCCGGTCAGCACGTCGTACCAGACCTGCCCGGCGCGCTCCCAGGCGTTGCCGCCCAGGGTGGTGGCCGCCAGGTAGAACGCGTGGTTGGGGATGCCCGAGTTGATGTGAACGCCGCCGTTGTCGCGGCCGGTCTTCACGTAGTCGTCCATCGTCGCCGGCTGCGGGTCCTTGCCGAGCACGTCGTCGTCGTACGCCGTGCCGGGCTCCTTCATCGAGCGCAGGGCCGTGCCGGTGACGCGCGGGGCGAGCAGCCCGGCGCCGATCAGCCAGTCGGCCTCCCCGGCACTCTGGCCCAGCGTGTACTGCTTGATGAGCGCGCCGAAGACGTCCGACACCGACTCGTTGAGCGCGCCCGACTGGCCGAAGTAGTCCAGGTTCGCCGTGTACTGGGTGACGCCGTGGGCGAGTTCGTGGCCGATGACGTCGACGGCGAGGGTGAAGTCGAGGAAGATCTCGCCGTCCCCGTCGCCGAAGACCATCTGCTCGCCGTTCCAGAAGGCGTTGTTGTACTCGCGGTCGTAGTGGACGGTGGCGTCCAGCGGCAGTCCGCTGCCGTCGATGGAGTCCCGGCCGAACTCCTTCAGGAACAGGTCGAAGGTGGCGCCGAGTCCGGCGTAGGCGCGGTTGACGGTGGCGTCCTGGCCGGGCTCCTCGCCCTCGCCGCGCGCCTTCTCGCCGGGCAGTTCGGTGCCGTGGCCGGCGTCGTACACGGTGCGCTGCGGCTTGCCGGGTTCGGCGCCGGCGAGCGTGGCGACGGCCGGTGCGCCGACCACCGTGGTCAGCCGGCGCTGGGTGCGCTCGTAGGCGTCGCGGCGCAGGGTGCGGCGCGCGGGGCCGTGGAGCAGGGGGTCCTCGGCCTGGGAGAGCCGGTCGAGGACGTGTGGCGGGACGATGGTGCAGAAGACGGGCCGGTGGCCCCCGTTCGTCGTCATGTCGGCACCATTGCACTGAGTGACCTGCCTGTCACTACCCGCAACCATGACGGATGAATGCCGTCGCGATAACGGCCCGGCGTCCGCTGTGGAAGTGGTATACGGCACTCTTTGTCCTGTTCGTCCGCCGGATCCCGCATACTGATACGGAACCCCGCACGGTGGGCGACTCGGTTAAGCTGCGGAGCATCATGTACTTCGGGCTGCTTCTCCTTAGCTGCCGCGGTGAGGGTCTGCGTTAGAGGCCGACCCCCTCCCCGCGGAGTCTGGCGCTGCGCCGTCGGCCGTCCCCCAGGACATTCCGCGGACCATCGAGGAGCCCCCGCATCATGGCGAACCGCCAGCAGCCCAGCACCATGCCGATCCACAAGTACGGCCGGTACGAGCAGGTCGAGATCCCCGACCGCACCTGGCCCGACCAGCGGATCACCGCCGCGCCCCGCTGGCTCTCCACCGACCTGCGTGACGGCAACCAGGCTCTGATCGACCCCATGTCGCCCGTGCGCAAGCGCGCGATGTTCGACCTGCTGGTACGCATGGGCTACAAGGAGATCGAGGTCGGCTTCCCCTCCTCGGGCCAGACCGACTACGACTTCGTCCGCTCCATCATCGAGGACCCGGACGCGATCCCGGACGACGTCACCATCTCCGTGCTGACCCAGGCCCGCGAGGACCTGATCGAGCGCACCGTGGAGTCCCTGAAGGGCGCCAGGCGCGCCACCGTCCACCTGTACAACGCCACCGCGCCGGTCTTCCGCCGGGTCGTCTTCCGTGGCTCCAAGGACGACATCAAGCAGATCGCCGTCGACGGCACCCGCCTGGTGGTGGAGTACGCCGAGAAGCTGCTGGGTCCCGAGACCGAGTTCGGCTACCAGTACAGCCCGGAGATCTTCACCGACACCGAGCTGGACTTCGCGCTGGAGGTCTGCGAGGCGGTGATGGACGTCCACCAGCCCGGCCCGGGCCGCGAGATCATCCTCAACCTGCCCGCCACGGTGGAGCGTTCGACGCCGTCCACGCACGCCGACCGCTTCGAGTGGATGCACCGCAACCTCTCCCGGCGCGAGTACGTCTGCCTGTCCGTCCACCCGCACAACGACCGCGGCACCGCCGTCGCCGCCGCCGAACTGGCCGTCATGGCCGGCGCCGACCGCGTCGAGGGCTGCCTGTTCGGCCAGGGCGAGCGCACCGGCAACGTCGACCTGGTCACCCTGGGCATGAACATGTTCTCGCAGGGCGTCGACCCGCAGATCGACTTCTCCGACATCGACGAGATCCGCCGTACGTGGGAGTACTGCAACCAGATGGAGGTCCACCCGCGCCACCCGTACGTGGGCGACCTGGTCTACACGTCCTTCTCCGGCTCCCACCAGGACGCCATCAAGAAGGGCTTCGACGCCATGGAGGCCGACGCGAAGGCCAAGGGCGTCACCGTCGACGACATCGAGTGGGCGGTCCCGTACCTGCCCATCGACCCCAAGGACGTCGGCCGCTCCTACGAGGCGGTCATCCGGGTCAACTCGCAGTCCGGCAAGGGCGGTGTGGCGTACGTCCTGAAGAACGACCACAAGCTGGAACTGCCGCGCCGGATGCAGATCGAGTTCTCGAAGATCATCCAGGCCAAGACGGACGCCGAGGGCGGCGAGATCACCCCGGCCGACATCTGGTCGGTCTTCCAGGACGAGTACCTGCCGAACCCGGACAACCCCTGGGGCCGCATCCAGGTCGCCGCCGGCCAGTCCACCACCGACCGCGACGGCGTGGACACCCTCACCGTGCAGGCCACGGTCGACGGTGAGGAGACCACCCTGGTCGGCACCGGCAACGGCCCGATCTCGGCCTTCTTCCACGCCCTGCAGGGCATCGGCATCGACGTACGCCTGCTGGACTACCAGGAGCACACCATGAGCGAGGGCGCCTCCGCGCAGGCCGCCTCGTACATCGAGTGCGCCATCGGCGACAAGGTGCTGTGGGGCATCGGCATCGACGCCAACACCACCCGCGCCTCGCTGAAGGCGGTCGTCTCCGCCGTCAACCGCGCGGCACGCTGATCAGCCGGTAGAGGTCACCGCCGGGCCCCGTCCGCCGTCACCGCCGGGCCCCGTCCGCCGTCACCGCCGGGCCCCGTCCGCCGTCACCGCCGGGCCCCGTCCGCCGTCACCGGCGGGCGGGGCCCGGCGTCGGTTACCGGCCAATCACTGTGGAGGTCACGGAAAGGTCTCGTCCCGGGTACTGACTCCACTCCCGGATGTGGCTAACATCACGCAGACGCGGCGACGGTGCTGTGGCGTTGATGGAGGTGCGACGTGCTGCCAGAACGGGGACCCGACAGCCGTACCTCCGCACGCGCGCGCCTGTTCGGCACCCGCGCCGCCTGGACCGCCGTCGGCGACGGGGAGTTCTTCTGCCCCGGCTGCGGCGGGGACCGCAACTACCAGCGGCTGACCGGCCGCCGCCGCTTCACCGTGCTGGGCGTGCCCGTGCTGCCGCGCGGGGCCTGCGCGCCGACCGTGGAGTGCGCCGCCTGCCGCCGCCACTTCGGCACCGACGTGCTGGACCACCCCACCACCACCCGCTTCTCCGCGATGCTGCGGGACGCCGTCCACACCGTCGCCCTCGCCGTGCTCGCCGCGGGCGGCGCCTGCTCCCGCGCCGCCCTGGAGACCGCCGCGGCCGGAGTGCGCGCGGCCGGCATCGAGGACTGCACGGAGGAGCAGCTCGCCGCGCTGGTCGAGGCACTGGAGGCGGACACCGGACGCTTCACCGGTGAGCCCTGCGTGGCGGGCCTGTCCATCGAACTGCACGAGGCGCTGGACCCGCTCGCGCCCCACCTGGCCGGCCCGGGCCGCGAGGCGGTCCTGCTCCAGGGCGCCCGGATCGCCCTCGCCGACGGCCCGTACACCCCCGCCGAACGCGACGCCCTCGCCACGGTGGGCGCGGCCCTCACCATCTGCTCGGACGACGTCGGCCGCCTCCTGGCGGCAGCCCGGACGCCGTCCTGAACCCTGTGGTGACGGGCGCCCTCAGCGCAGCTCCAGGCGCATGATCCTGCGGTGCTCGCCCGGACCGAAGTAGTCGCGGCGCAGGCCGCCGTCCGGTTCCTCGGGGTGGAAGCCCAGGGAGCGGTAGAGGAGGATCGCGGCACGGTTGGCGGGCTCGACCGTCAGGCGCACCTGTTCGATGCCGTCCTCGCGCAGCCGGTCCAGGATCTCCGTCATCAGTTCCCGGCCCAGCCCGTGCCGGCGGTGCCCCTCGGTCACGCACAGGCCGAGGATCCAGCTGTCCCGGCTGAAGGCCGTCGTCGCGGCCAGGACGTAGCCGCGCAGTACGCCCGCGCCGCCGTCCAGGACCAGGAAGTGCTCGGCGTACACGTCGAACAACTGGCGCAGCAGGAAGGCCGGATACGCGACCTCCTGGAACACCTCCTCGTCGAGCCGGCGCAGCTCGGGCAGATCGGACTCCCGGGCGACCCGCAGGACCAGGGCACCCGGTTCGGGGAACCCGTCGGGGTCCTCGAGGTGCCCGTGCCGGTCCAGCGTGCGCTCCAGCGGTTCGGCGGTCATGCCACCCCCAGTCGGGACGTGCGGACGTCAACGCGAACGCACCGGCGCGTTCACCCGGGAGGATTGCGGCTTCCGGTGGCGGCCGGTGGCGTCTTCTGGCTAGAGTGAGCCGTCAACTCACCGCGTGCAAGGGCGAGTTCAGGTGTGCACGGAGATGCTGACGTGCGCCTGCCGTGCGCCCGTCATAGAGGACTGGCGTGTTCCTGGCTGTCTCCGCGTGCCACTTCGGCCTACCGTGCGAGAACCGGAGATGCTGCTTCACCTGCCGACGTTCGCCGGAACGCGCAGTCAGGCACACGGTCTCGTCCGACACTGAATGGAACGCGGCAGGGTGATGATGGACCGAAACGCCGACGCCCCGTGGTCGAAGTTCGATCCTGAGGCCTATGTCGACGCCAATTACCGCACTCCGCTCGAGGTCGATCTGCTGATCGTGCGGCTGATGCGCGACTACTTCGGGAAGTGCTTCGCGGACGGCGTCCCGGACTCGGTGCGCGGCGTCGACGTGGGGGCCGGCGCGAACCTCTACCCGGCGCTGTCCATGCTGCCGTGGTGCGAGAAGGTCCTGCTGCTGGAGTACGCCCGGCCCAACGTGGAGTACCTGGAGAAGCAGGCGTCCCCCGCGGGGTACGACGTGGTCTGGGACCCCTTCTGGGACCAGCTGGGCAAGCACCCCGCCTACGCGGACGTCGAGCCGAGGGGACGCTTCGGCGAGATCGTACGCGTGGAGCGGGCCAACCTCCTGGACCTCGACGGGCAGCGCCGCTGGGACATCGGGACCATGTTCTTCGTCGCCGACTCCATGTCGGAGTGCCCCGACGAGTTCCGCCGCGGCGTGACCTGCTTCATGGGCGCGCTGAACGAGGGCGCCCCGTTCGCCACCGCGTTCATGAAGGAATCGGTCGGCTACCAGGTCGGCGACCATCGGTATCCGGCCTACCGGGTGAACGAGCGGGGGGTGCGCGACTCCCTGCGGGACTGGGCCGACGACCTGGAGATCCACGATCTGCACCACATGGTGCGGACGGGGCACGAGGGCATCATCCTCGCCCTGGGACGGCGGAATTCGGCGATTGCCGACACGTAGGAACGGGGACCATGTCTGCACACGGGCAACCGGATCTGTACGAGGGGTAGGGGGATGCAGATCAAGCCGCGCCAGCATCTGCTGGACATCTGGCGGGCCGCGGCCCGCCACTCGTTCGACGACGGCAAGCTCGTCTGGGGGGACACCGACGGGCTGAGCAGTGTCGCGGACGCCGAACGGCTGCTCTGCCTGCTGTACCCCGCCACCGAGATCCCCGCCTTCCGCCTGGACCAGCCGGACACCACCGAGCGGGACGTGCTCCAGGCGTTGGAGCGCGTCGGCAGCCGGCTGGAGATCCCGCCGAACCTGATCACCGCGCTGACCCAGTTCATGCGCACCCACACCGGACCCGACGACAGCCCCACCTTCGCCGGCGGGCCGTACTTCAAACCGGTCGACCCGGGGGACGAACTCACCTACGAACAGGGCAAGTTAGGCGTCGTCGACTCCTACTCCATGTCGGTCACGCTGTGCCTGGCCACCCTCGGCTTCCTCAAGGTCTACGAGAGCAGCACCACCCGCCCCGAAGTGCGCCGGGCGCTCGGCGAACTCCGGGACGCCACCAACACGCGGCTGACCGCCGCCATGATCAGCCTGCTGCGCTCCTTCACGGTGAACGTCTTCGACGCCGAGTCCGAACAGGGCCGGCGACTGATCCAGGTCATCGGCCAGAACCGGCACTCCGACCGGGCGGTGCTCCAGCAGTTCTCCCGCCGCTTCCGCCCGCTGCGCGCCACCATCATCGAGAGCCTCAGCCGCGGCATCCAGGTCGACGAGTCCATCCGCGATGAGAGCCAGCTCTTCGAGTGCGGCTGGGCCTGGGGCGTGGTCAAGGACGCCCCCCGGATCACCGACCTGGACGTCCAGGTGCCCGGCCAGCCCGACGGCATCGCCGACCGGCTGCCGTACGTGTACTTCACCGTCGTCGCCCTCGACGGCATCCAGGACCTGTTCTCCGAGCGCACCCTCACCCTCGGACTGCTCGACGCCGACCAGCAGAAACTGGCCGAGGCGCTGCGGCTGCGCTGGGAGTTGAGCCAGCAGTACTGGTCGGCCGTCGCCCGTTTCGGCTCCGAGCGCTGGCCCCTGGAGGACCTGCCCTGGCAGACCACCGGACTGCGCCTGGAGTCGGAGTACTTCTCCCTCACCGTCGCGGCCATCCTGGTCCACGACCTGGTGCGCCGGAAGGCCACCGACGACGACCTCACCCGCACCGTCTCCATCATGGAGCGCCTCGCCGACCGCGGCCGCGTCACCAGCCGCATGACCAGGAACGACACCGTCGTCCGGCTGCACGACCCGGGTGTGCTGATGCCGCTCGCCGGGTCCGAGCGGTCCGGGTCGCTGCTGCAGTGGCGGATGACCGACTTCTCCGCCCAGCTGCTGAAGCGGACCGTCCAGCTCGCCGAGCTGTCACGAAACATCGACGCCCAGGACCGGCTGCTGCGCCTGGCCGAGCAGACCTTCGAGCACCTGTGGAACCGCAGGATCGGGGACGGCCACGGCGCCGGCCTCTGGGACGACGTCCGGGCCGTCTTCCCGGACGCCCGCGACGTCAACCGCCGCCTGTCCTGGAGCGTCACCGAGCGCGTCACCGAGTGCCTGGTGGCCGCCCGCAACATGTACGAGCAGCAGCCCATCCGCAGCCCGGAACTCGCCGAGCTGGCCCGAGACCTGCTCAGCGAGGCGACCCACCTGTTCGGCAAGGAACAGCTGGAGGCGTCCACCACCGCCGAGGGCAGCCGCGGCCGGGCCATGCGGAGCATAGAGAGCCGGCTCGACCACGCCCGCGGCCTGGTCGACGACCGGCCCGCCACCGCCTTCGCGCTCGCCCTGCCCGTGCTCCAGGAACTCGACACCCTGGCCCAGGCCCGGGACGCCGCGGCACAGGAGGGCTGAGCCGTGCTCGTCTTCGCGGCCTCCGACAAGGGAGGCACGGGCCGCTCGGTCACCAGCGCCAACCTGGCCTACCAGCGCGCCCTCATCGGCGACCACGTCGCCTACGTGGACTTCGACTTCGGCTCGCCCACCGCCGCAGCCGTCTTCGACGTGCCCAGCGCGCTGCGCGGCACCGAGGAACGGGGCCTGCACTCCTACCTGGAGGGCGAGGTCACCGAACCGGCCAGCATCGACATCTGGCGGCATACCGAGCACACCGTGCTGCGCGCCCGGCAGAACCAGGCCGGCCGGCTGGTGCTCTACCCCGGCGACGCGGGCGGCGGCGAGTTCGCCACCGGCGAGGACGCGCTGGAGCGCTGCATCGACCTGCTGCTCCGGCTCAACAGCGAGTTCGACCTGGTCCTGGTCGACCTCAGCGCCGGCCGCAGCTACGCCGTCGACCTGGTCCTGGCGGCCACGGCCCACCCCCGGATGCGCCATGTCGCCTACCGCTGGCTGGTCTTCCACCGCTGGACCCGGCAGCACGTCATCGCCGCCGCCGGGCTGGTCCACAAGGAGAACGGCATCCTGCGCGGCGGTGTCGACCGCGGGCACGACGAGGCGGCGCTGCAGGGCAACATCCGCTTCGTCCGGGCCGCCGTGCCCGACCCCGAGTCGGCCATGTGGGCGCAGGGTTCGCCCGCCCAGGCGGCGTGGATGCAGTCCTGCAACAAGGCGCTGCGCCGGCTCGCCTCCGACCAGCACATCGGCGACAGCGTGGTGCTCGGCACCGTACCGCTGGAACCGATCCTGCAGTGGCGCGAGCAGCTGATCACCGAGGACGACGTGCTCGCCACCCAGATCGCCAACAAGGAGACGCTGGAGGCGCTCGAGGAGATCGCCCGGCGGCTCACCGACGACGCGCACTGGGGGCTGCCATGACCGAAGCGGTGTTCCGTGAGACCACCGCCGAACCGCGCACCCAGGCGGTGCCGCTGTCCCACCTCTCCCTGGAGCTGGGCCACCTGTACATGGAGGACTTCGAGGCCGGGGCGGACCACCTGCGCCGGCACTTCGCCCGGGTGCGGCCCTGGGTGGAGGCCGCCCGCGCCGACGCGCGCGACCGGGCCGGCGGGAAACGCCCCCGCCTCAGCACCTGCTTCCTCGTCGACGACTACTTCGCCCGCTTCTCCAGCCCCGCCGACGTCGTCCCCCTGCTGCTGGCGGAGGCCGAGCGCGCCGGTCTGAGCATCGACTACCTGGCCCGCGAGTCCGGCTGCGCCGTCACCGGGAAGGTACCGGTCGCCGAGGCGGTGGCCGCCCGCATCGTCGAGGAACCGCCGCCCGGCAGCTACGGCCACCGGCCGCCGACCGCCCGGACCGGCTGGCTGGCCAACGGGGTGCGCAGCCCCGCCGCCCGCGCCCCCCAGGCGATGCGCAAGGCCACCGACTGGCAGCCGCCCACCGAGACCGCGGCCCGCCGCCACTCCGTGTTCCTGGACGTCGAGCTGTGGAACGACGGTGCCGGCGGGGAGCGCCTGTGGTCCTGCCCCTTCCTGGCCGCCGTGTGGCAGCTCGCCCGCCTCGGGCTGCTCCGCCACCAGGGCGATGCCGTCTTCACGGCGGAGCCGCACACCGGTGCCGCGTTCCCCGACGACTGGGACGAACTGCCCCCGCTGGTGCGGCTCAACCCCCGGGCGGACCCCTTCGCCGCCTACCGGACCTGCTCCGTGCTCCCCAACCGCTTCCTGCCCGTCGAGCACGCCGTGCGGGTGATCCTCGACCGGACCGACGTGGACCGGGAGGCGCTGTCCCAGGTCGCGTCGCGCTCCGGGCGCGAGGGCGTGCCCGTCCCCGGTCCGGTGACCGACCGCGTCTCCTACGTCTATTACGAGGCGACCTGAGATGCGGGAGTCGGCGGGGGGACCCGACGTGCGGCCGGCGGGGACCGCACCGCGCGCCGTGCTCGCCTGCGGCGAGGTCCGCACCTGTCTGCTGCCCGCGGCGCAGGCCCTCGACAGCCGTGCCGCCGCCCAACTGCTGCGGCTGCGCGCCGACGAACGGGTCCTGGTCTCCGAGCGCCCCAACCTCTACGGGCGCTCCCCGGACACCCTCACCGGCGTCGACTGCCCGCTGCCCAGCGCCAACGGCGCCCGGGTCCGCGCCGTCGGCACGGTCGCCGCGCGGGCCGCGCTCACCGAGGGCCGGGTGCTGCAGGCCTCCGCCCATTTCCGCCTCCCCGCCTCCGGGCCCGACCACCGCCGTCCCTGGGGCGACTACCTGGTGCGGCCCGGACTGGTCGAGCCGCTGGGGAAGCTGCCCCGCGACGCGGTCGCCGACGGCCTCCTCGACGGCGGACGCCACGGTGACCTCGACGTCGGACTGATCGCCGGCGGGCTGCTCACCCGGCTGCTGCGGCACCCGCTGCTCGACCAGCGGCCGCCCCTGAGGTCCCGGCCCACCCGGCTGCGCTGGGTGGCGCTGACCGCGCCGCCGGGCGAGCCGCCGGCCCTGGAGCGGTTCACCCTCGCCGAGGACGAGCTGCGCACCGTACGGCTGCGGGTCCCCGAGGGCACCCCGGCCGCGGACCTGGCCGGGCTCTGCGACGACCTCGCCCTGCACGACTGGCTGCTGACCACCCTGGTCCGCGTCCTCGACGGCATCCGTCTGGGCCCCGCCGGACCCCGGTCCTGGCCCCGCACCGGCCCGGACGGCGATCTGCCGCCGGCGGTACGGGCGTTGCGCCCCGCCGTCGACCATCTGCTGCACCTGTGGATGCCGCGGGCCCGGGTGTCCGGGGAGCTGGCCCCGCTGTGGGAGGCGCTCGAGGAGCGGCCCGGGTTCACCCGGCAGTGGCTCGCGCTGGTGCAGCGCGTCCGCGACCAGCTCACCCTGCACGCGATCCCTCCGGCGCACCGGGAGGTGGAGCCCGCTCCCTGATCCCCGCCCACGAGACGCCCACCAGCCGTGAGCGGACTCGACCGGACCCCCACGCACCCGTACGCATCCCGAACCGACGTGTTTCCCAACGGGGGGAGAAGCGAGATGAGCACGGCACAGTCACCCCAGCCCGACAACGCGACCGGCCCGCCGGGCACGGTGGGCACACCGGAACACCCCGCCGGCCGCGCACCGGCACCGCCCGGCCGCGACACACCGCCCCGCACCCCGGACGGCACCGGGGCCGACACACCGGACCAGCACTCCGAGCCCACCCCGTGGTCGCGCCGGCTGCTGGTCGGCCTGGTGGCCGGACTGCTCGCCTGGGGCGTCGCCGCGCTGCTCAGCCCGGAGGACGGTGCCGCGCGGCAGCTCGGCGCCGCCGCGCTGTGCGCCGTGGCCGCCGTCGCCGTCCAGCACCTCGTCCTGGTCCCGGACCGGGCGGCCGAGGAGCGGGCCCGGCGGGCGGAGAGTCTGCTGGCCGAGACCGCCGACTCCGTTCGTGGCGGCTTACGGCGCTACGACGAACTGCGGCACGGCCTGAACCGGCACACCGAGGACATGAAACAGCTCGTCGAGACACGCCTGGTGCCGCCGGCCCGCACGGCGGAGCCCGAGCCGCCGTCGCCGGCCGTGGTGCGCATCGACTCCGTGTCCGACCTCGCCACCAACTTCGCGGAGGTCCTCGCCCTGGGCCTGCCGATCCTCTCCACGTTCGTCCGGCTGGAGATGCAGCGGGTGATCGGGCACATGACCGACCTCACGACCCTCACCGCGGAGTGTCCGGGCGAGAACCACGACTGGATGCTCACCCTCACCCGGGCCGCAGAGAAGTCGATCAGCGCCACCAGCACCTCCGTCGACCGGCAGTTCTGGAACAGCGAGCCCGCCAGCCGCTATCTGCACGCCCAGAAGGAGGCCATCGAGCACGGCGTGCCGGTGCGGCGGCTGTTCCTGCTGGAGAGCGCGCGGGAGCTGGACGACCGGCTGCTGCGGCTGTGCGAGGAGCAGGAGGTGCTGCACATCGAGGTGCGCGTCGCCGTCCTGCCGGAGCTGCCGCCGCATCTGCTGCGCGGCACCACCAACGACTTCATCGTCTACGACGAGGCGGTGTCCTTCGAGATCGACCAGGACCTGCGCGACGTCAACATCCGCACCCGGCTGATCGCCCGCCAGGACCACGTGCACGACCGGATGAAGCGCTTCCGGGAGCTCTGGGAGGCCGGCATGAGCCTGCGCGAGCTGGAGGTGCGGGTCGACGACGAGGAGGACGGCACCTGGATGGTCGACCGGGGCTGACCTCCCGCACGACCCCGCCGGTACTCCCGGGGGAGTAACGGCCGCGCTCCGGCCGCCCGCCGCAGTACCCGCCGTTTCGGTCTCACGCCGGACGTCCCGGCTCCCCGCCGCCGGAAGGCTGGACAGCGTATCCAGACGACCGGACCGGAGGGGAGCCGAGGCCATGGGGCCAGTCAAGACGGGCACACGAGGGCGGCGGGCCGTGCCCTGGGCGGTGGCGGGGCTGTGGGTGGCGGCGCTGATGCTGCTCCTGCCGCTCGCCGGCAAGTTCGCCGACGTGCAGCAGAACCGGGCGGTGGACTACCTGCCCGACGGCGCCGACTCGACGCAGGTGGCGCGCGTCCAGGACGAGCTGCCCGGCGGCGAGTCCACCGACCTGGTGGTGGTCTACCACCGCGACGGCGGGCTGACCGCCGCCGACCGCAAGACGTCCGCCGCGCAGATCGCCGAGGTGGAGCGGGCGTACGAGCTGTCGGACGTGCCGCGGGGCGTTCCCTCCGAGGACGGCAGCACGCTGATGTACCCGGTCTCCAGCACAGGGCCCGGGCAGGACGAGGAGGCGCAGCTCGCCTTCGTCGACGGGGTGCGGGAGAGGGTCGGGGGGACGGACGGACTGAGCGCCGAGGTCGGCGGGCCCGGGGCGGTCGGCTCCGACATGGACGAGGTGTTCGACACCATCGACGGCACGCTGCTGACGGCCACGCTCGGCGTGGTCACCGTGCTGCTGGTGCTGATCTACCGCAGCCCGTTCCTGTGGCTGGTGCCGCTCGCCGTGGCGGGCGCCGCGACCCTCCTGGCGATGGCCGCCGCGTACGGCACGCACGAGCTGTTCGGCATCACGATCACCGGACAGAGCGGCGGCATCATGACCGTCCTCGTGCTCGGCGCCGGGACCGACTACGCACTGCTGCTGGTCTCCCGCTACCGCGAGGAACTCCGCCGCCACGAGCGGCCGTACGACGCCATGCGGGCCGCCCTGCGCGGCTGCGGCCCCGCCGTGCTCGCCTCCTCGGGCACGGTCGCCGCCGGACTGCTGTGCCTGCTCGCCGCCGACCTCAACAGCAGCAGCGGCATGGGTCCCGTCGGCACGGTCGGGGTGCTCGCGGCACTGGTCGCGATGACGACGCTGCTGCCCGCCGTCCTTGTGCTGGTCGGGCGGCGCGTGTTCTGGCCGCTGATCCCGGCCTACGGCAGCGCGCCGAAGGCACGGCGGTCACTGTTCGCCGCCATGGGCACGTCCGCCACCCGCCGGCCCGCGGCCGTGCTGACCGGCGGCGCGGTGCTCCTCGGCGCGCTCGCCCTGGGCACGCTCAACCTGGGCGGCGACCTCCGTCAGGAGGACGCCTTCACCGACCGGCCCGAGTCCGTCGCCGCGATGCGCACGCTGGCGGAGGAGTACCCGGAGCGCAGCGCCCAGCCGATCACCGTCATCGCGCCCGCCGGCGAGGCCGGCGAGGTCGTCGAGCGGGTCCGGGGGACGGAGGGCGTGGCCGAGGCCGCCGCGGGACGGGCCGACGGCACCTGGGCCGAGATCACCGTGTTCGCCACCGCGCCGCCGGAGTCGGCGGGGGAGACCCGCACCATCGAGGCCCTGCGCGACACACTCGACGGCACGGGCGCCCATGTCGGCGGGCCCAGCGCGGAGCACCTCGACCTCGCCCGCAGCGAGGCGCGGGACCGCGCGGTCATCGTGCCGCTGGTGCTCGGCGCCGTGTTCCTGATTCTCGTCCTGCTGCTGCGCAGCCTCGTCGCCCCGCTGCTGCTGCTCGGCGCGGTGGTCGCCGTCTGGGGCGCGGCGCTCGGCATCGGCGGGCTGGTCTTCGGGCCGCTGCTCGGCTTCGCCGGCACCGACCCCGGGATCGGGCTGCTGTCCTTCGTGTTCCTGGTGGCCCTCGGCGTCGACTACGGCATCTTCCTCATGCACCGCATGCGGGAGGAGTCCCTGAACGGCGCCGAACCCGAGGCGGCCGCCCTCACCGCGCTGCGCACCACGGGCGGGGTCATCGCCTCCGCGGGCGTCGTGCTCGCCGCGACGTTCGCGGTGCTCACCACCCTCCCCCTGGTCGCCATGGTCGAACTCGGCCTCGTCATCGCCGTCGGCGTCCTCCTCGACACCTTCCTGGTCCGCACCTACCTGGTCACCACGGCGAGTGTGCTGCTGGGGCGCCGGATGTGGTGGCCGGGCGCGCTGTCCCGCACGCCCGAGCCGGAACGCGGTGAGCGGCAGCCGGAGCCGGTGTGATCCGCCCGTACGACCGTGACAGGGCGCCCCTCCCTCCCTGAGGGGCGCCCTCCTCCCCGAGGATGGACCCCGTGCACCCGACGACAGCACAGGCAGCCGAGCCCGCCCGGACCGGGAACTCCCGTGACCGGGGCTCCGTGACCCCGGACTCCGGGCGTACGGACCCGAGGTCCACGCACCCCCGGACGTCACGCACGGCGGACTCCCGTACCAGGGACGGCATCATCACCGCGCTCAGCCGCGACCCCCTGACCCGCCCGCACGCCGTCCGCAACGACGCGGTGCTCGCCGCGTGCGCCGCCGTCCTGGGCGTCGCGCTGGTGCTGCTGACCGACGACGGCCGCCGGCCCGACGTGCTCGGCTGGGTCCTGCTGTTCGCCGCCCATGTGCCGCTGGCCTGGCGGCGGAAGCGGCCGCTGCCGGTGCTGCTGGCGGTGGTGGCCCCGGTCGTGCCGTACCACGCCCTGGACAACCACCACGGGGCGCCCGTGGCCGCGACCCTGGTGGCCCTCTACACGGTCGCCGCGACGGGCACCCCGCGCCGGACGCTGCTGATCGGCACCGTCGTCATCGGCACCACCCTCACCGTGAACGCCCTCACCAACCCCGACGGCCTCGTCGAACTGCTCCGCATCATCGGCTGGGTCGTCGCGGTGCTCCTCCTCGGCCTGGACGTCCGCGTCTACCGGCAGTACGTCGCCGCGATCGTCGAACGCGCGGAGCGGGCGGAACGCACCCGCGAGGAGGAGGCGCGCCGCCGGGTCGCCGAGGAACGCCTGCGCATGGCGCGGGACCTGCACGACCTGCTCGCGCACAGCATCACCCTCATCGGGGTGCAGACGTCGGTCGCCGCGCACGTCCTGACCGCCGACCCCGGGCGTCTCGACCGGGCGGCCGTGGCGAAGGCCCTCGACGACATCGCCGGCACCTGCCGCACCGCGCGCGGAGAACTGCGCGCCACCCTGGAGGTGTTGCGCGACAACACCGGCCCCGAGGACGCCCGGGGCCCGCTCGCGGGGCTCGACGGGCTGCCCGACCTGGTGGAGGGCGCGCGGCTGGCCGGCGCCCGGGTGGAGCACGACGTGCGGGTCACGGAGCCGGTGCCGCCCGCGGTCGGCGCCGCCGCCTACCGGGTGGTGCAGGAGGCGCTGACCAACGTGGTGCGCCACGCCGGACCGGAGCCCGCCGTGCGCGTCGACCTGAGCGGCGGGGACGGGGTGCTGCGGCTGACCGTCACCGACGACGGCACGGGCCCCGTCCCGGGCGGCACCCCCGGCTTCGGGCTTCTCGGCATGCGGGAGCGGGTCCGCAGCGTGGGCGGCACGCTGGAGGCCGGGCCACGGGCCGGCGGGGGCTTCCAGGTGACCGCGACCCTGCCGCTGACCACCACGACCCGGGAAGGGGCCACCGGATGACCGTCCGCGTCCTGCTCGCCGACGACCAGACCCTCGTGCGTGAGGCGTTCGCGATGCTCGTCGAGTCGGCACCCGACATGGAGGTCGTCGGCCAGGCCGCCACCGGACGGCAGGCGGTGGAACTCGCCCGCCGCGAACGGGCCGACCTCGTCGTCATGGACATCCGGATGCCGGAGCTCGACGGCATCGAGGCGACCCGCCTGATCGCCGCGGACGACGACCTGGCCGGGGTCAAGGTGCTCGTCCTCACCACCTACGACTCGGACGAGAACATCGTGGACGCGCTGCGGGCCGGGGCCTCCGGCTTCCTGGTGAAGGACACCCGGCCCGCCGAACTCCTCGACGCCATCCGCACGGTGGCGGCCGGCGACGCGCTCCTGTCGCCCGGGCCCACGGCCCGCCTGATCGCACGGTTCCTGGGCAGCCCCGCGCTGCCCGTCACCGCGGGGCCCGACTGCCTGTCCGAGCGTGAGCGGGAGGTCCTGGCGCTGGTCGCGCGCGGCCTCAACAACACGGAGATCGCCGAGGCGCTGGGCCTCAGCCCGCTCACCGCCAAGACCCACGTGAGCCGGACGATGGGCAAGCTGGGCGCCCGCGACCGGGCCCAACTCGTCATCGTGGCCTACGAGTCGGGCCTGGTCGCACCGGGCAGGGCGTGACCGGCCCGCCAGGTCACAGGGTGTGGTGCAGCCAGCGCTGGATGGTGCTGTTGATGCCGGCCGACAGGGCGCTCAGGTGCTCGATGGCCTCGCGGTCCTCGGGACGCGGCGGGATGCCGGCCGCCGTCAGGGCGGCGTGCAGGTCGAGACGGCGGCGGTCGCGGGGGTCGATGCCGGCGCCGAGGCGGTCGGCCGGTCGCGGGGGAGGGAGCAGGTAGTCGCCTTCGCGCGTGAACGCGGTCGCGGTCATGTCGGTCTCCTCACCAGAGGGGTCACTACTGCAGGACAGGAGGCCGGCCGCGGGCGCCCCGGTTGCGCACGCGGCGAAACGTCACGCCGACGGCGTCATCGGCAGCTCATCGCCTTATGGACCTTTCGTATGGATCAGGCCGAACTCCCCTCAGCGGCAGTACACGTCCCGGGCGGGGCGTACGCCGGTGGCGAGGAAGCGGGAGACCGTGCGGTCGCCGCACGCGGTGCCGTTGGCGAGGTAGGAGTCGTGGCCGGTGGAGTTCACGGTGACCATGACCGCCCGCCCGCCGAACGCCTTCCGCAGTTTCAGCGCGCCGCTCGGCGGGGTCGCGACATCCCGTTCGTTCTGCACGAGGAGGACGTTGGACGGCCCCCGCCCGGTGATCCGCACCGGTGCGACCTCGGCCCACCGCAGCCAGGTCTCCTGCAGGACGTCCTCGGCGTCGGCCGCCGAGCCGAGCATCTCGTACGCGACGGTGAAGAGCAGATTGCGGTGGGCGACGAATGTCTCGGTCGCCAGGTCGATGGCGTGGTCATCACTCATGTCGTGATCATTTCCCTCGGGTCGCCCGGGGCCCAGGAAACCCGTTCGACGATGACCGGTGCCTCGGCGCGCATGACCTCCAGCGCCTTCTTGCGCCCGGCGCCTCCCTTCATGCGGTGCAGGCTGTATCCACCGGGGCTTGTGCGCCTCATCGGCCAGGTGCTTCAGGATGCCCTTGCACACCGGCTCCGTCATCCTCGCGCCGAGGCGACCGCCGATGTGGAACCCCACCGCGACGTCGGACCCACGGCCGTCACTCCGAGCGCCGCCGGCCGGCCGGCCACCGAACGCCGCCCCCGCCGGTGCACGTACGGGCCCAGCGCCCCTCCGCAGAGCAGGGTCACGCTACGGCCCCGCTCCGCAAGCTCGGCGGCGGTCTCGATGCCGACAACGGCGGAGTCGGTCCCGCCCACCAGCTGGTGAAGACGGACCCGGTGGACGAAGGTCGAGCGCGGGTTGATCAGCGTCACGGTCACATCGCCGCGCTGCGTCAGGCGATGGGCCGCCATGACGCCGGAACGGACGTGGCCAACGGGGCCCAGGCTCCTCGCCTGAGACGGGACGAGCGTGAAGAACGGATTGGCGTCATCCCTCGGTGAGTCGCTGGATGGTCTTGACGGCTTGCCCTGCTCCGTTTTCGGTCGCCATGTGTTGTGCCGCTGCCGTGGCGGCTCGGCTGTGTGACTGCTGCTTGACTACTTGGTGAAGGGAGTCGGCGAGTCGTTCGGCGGTGAGGGACCGGAAGGGGATGGGGTCGGTTGCGGCTCCGAGGGCGGCGAGTCGTCTGGCCCAGAACGGCTGGTCCGCGGTGACCGGGACGGCGACGGCGGGTACTCCGGCGCGTAGCGCGGCGGCGGAGGTGCCGGCTCCCCCGTGGTGGACCACCGCGGCCAGCCGTGGGAACAGCAGGGCGTGCGGTACGTCCCCGATGGTGAGTACGTCGTCCCCGTCGGCAGCGAGGCGGGCGCTGCCGCCCTGCAGGATGCCGCGCAGTCCGGCGCGGCGCAGGGCTCGCACCGCGATCTCGCTCAGTCGTTCCCCGTCGCCGGAGGCCATGCTGCCGAAGCCGATGAGGACGGGCCGGGGCCCGGCGGACAGGAAGTCCTCGATCTCGGAGGGCAGCCGTTCGGCCGGGTCGTGATGCGGCCACCAGTTTCCTACGACGTCCAGACCGGGACGCCAGTCGGAGGGGCGTGGCACCAGGGCCGTGCTGAAACCATGCAGGACGGGCCAGTTCGCCTGTTCCCGTCGTCGGCGCACCTCGGCAGGCGAGGCCGGAGGGAGAGCGAGACGGTGCCGCAGCTGTGTGACGGCCTGTGCGTAGACGCGGTCGGCCATCCGCAGGGCGAAGCGTCCGGTTGCCCGGTTGGCGAGTCGGCCCAGTGAGCGGGAGCCGGTCACGACGGGTGGGAAGTCGCCGGTCGGCGCGGTGGGCTGGAGGTAAACGCCGAGGCTCAAGGTGCCCGTGGCCTCGGTGAGGTGCCAGCCGAGCGGGGCTGTGGTGGTCGACAGCAGAAGCAGGTCCGTACCTTGGTCCACGGCGTCGGCGAAGCCCTGGCCAAGTTCGGTGGTGAAGGCGGCGGCGGTCCGCATCAGGTCGCGTTTGCCCGTGACATCACCACGGACCCGGGTGTCGGCGGGCAGGCTGCGGAACTCCAGCCCCGCGTCGTGTGCGAGGGGTGCGAAGGTGTCGGTGGCGGCGAGGGCGACGTCGTAGCCGGCCCGACGCAGTTCGGCGCCCAGGCCTGTGTAGGGCGCGACGTCGCCGCGCGATCCGGCCGCGGCGATCAAGATTCTCATCGGTTCTCCTCGACATCGATGCTGTCACCGGCGTGGCGGGCAGCGTTGGCGTAGACGGCCTTGCGGGTGTAGGCGGCCAGGCCCGGGCGTTGCTGGGAGGGCGGTACGACCAGGGCGAAGGCGCGCGGGTCGGTGACGAAGTCGTCCGCGATGCGCTGGTGCATGTCTGGTGGGCAGGAGGTGAACCAGCGTGCGATGTGCAGACGGTGTTCCTCGGCGAGGTCCATGGCCCGCTCGCCGTCACTCGGTTGTCCCTCGTCGAAGGCGGCGAGCAGCTCCGAGCGCCAAACGCCGGCTTCGCCCATGAGCCGGCGCCAGTCCTCCTTGGTGTGGGCGTCCGCGCGTGCCATCGCCTCGCGCTGCCCTTCCGAGTGAGCCCACTTCAGCTCTGCCTCGGTGGCGTAACTCAGGTCGAAGGCGACCTCGCCGAAGACCTCGAAGCGTTCTTCGGGGGTCAGGGGCACCCCGGTCTCCTGGACCTCGATGGCCCGTTCCGCCACCTCGGCCAGCCGCTGCAGCCGGGCGATCTCCTCGTTCAGCTCTCGCTGCCGGGCTCGGAGCCGCTCCAGGGGGTTCACCTGCGGGTCCTTGAAGATCGCGGCGATCTCGTCGAGAGGGAAGCCGAGCTCCCGGTAGAAGAGGATCTGCTGGAGACGGACGAGGTCGGCCTCGTTGTAGAGGCGGTAGCCGGCGTGGCTGCGGTCACTGGGCGAGAGCAGTCCCGCCTTGTCGTAGTGATGCAGAGTCCGCACCGTCACCCCGGCGAACGTCGACACCTGTCCCACGGAGTAGCTCATCCACCTGCCCTTTCGTCAGCACGCAGCCTCAAGCCTGACGTAGGGGGAGGGTCAAGTCGCGCTCGGGCGGGACCTGGCGGAGGCCGCGTTCACAGGGGGTGCCCGCGTCGCTCGCGTCCGTCCTGACCTCTTGCGACAGCGCATGGTGACCCCTTTCCCCCACCCCCCTCTGCTGTAACTGTTACTGATACGACAAGGGGTGGAGGACGTGAGGCCAACAGCAGGGTGACCGTCGCCGTCCATGTGCTGACCTGGATGGCCCTCGTGCACGACCGCGGACGCGACGTGGTCACCTAGGATCAGATCGCCACGAGCGTGGCCATGAACCCGGTCGTGATCCGGCGCAGCCTCGCGGATCTGCGAGAGGCGGGGCTGGTGACGGTCCGGCACGGCGCGGGGGGCCGGCTGGACGCTGGCTCGCGCCGCGGTGTCCATCACCGTGCTCGACGTTTTCCACGCGGTGCACGACGAGCCTCTCTTCGCCCTGCATCGGGGCGAACCGAACCAGGCATGCCCCATCGGGCGTGGTATTCGGCGGTCGGCGCGGGCGGCACGGTGCCCTGCCGGGCGGCCCGCATCAGCTGGGCGAGAGCCTGGTAACGGCTGGGCCGGTAGAGGCTGTCCAGCATGGTCTGGCGCAGGACGTTGCCGTTCAGCTCCTCGGGGTTGACGCCGGGCCAGGGGATCGGTGCGCGGTCGAGGCGGGCGGCGAGCCGCAGGAACAGCGGACGCACCTCGGCGGCGTCGGCGACCCGGTCCGGGTTGCCGGGCGCCGACGCCCACGCCGCGAAGTGCGGGAAGGTGTCCTCCACCCCCTGTTCGTGGCCGGCGAGCCAGGCCCGGGCCACCCGGCCGGGGTCGGGGTCGTCGTTGCTGTCCAGCACGACGCGGTCCGTGCGGTGCGGGAACATCTGGCTGTAGACGGCTCCGACGTACGTCCCGTACGAGACGCCCCACGCGGAGATCCTCCGCTCGCCGAGCGCGGCGCGCAGGCGGTCGAGGTCGCGTGCGTTGTCGCGCGTGCTGATGTGGCGGATCAGCTCACCGCCGTTGCGTGCGCAGGCGGTCGAGAGGCGCTCGGCGGTGGCGAGGTTCTCGTCGACCGAGCCGTCGGGGGCGGGCCAGGGGCGCAGCCTGACGGTGGCGAGGTCGGCGTGGTCGGCCCCGCAGTCGACCGCGTGGACGGGGCGAGTCCGCGCGGCGCGAAACCGATCAGGTCGTACCGGTCCCGGACGTCCTGGGGCAGCCGCTGCCCCCCGCCGGAGGGATCACCGAGGCCGGGGCCGCCCGGTCCGCCGGGGATGAGGAAGAGCACGCCGCGCCGTGAGGCGGGGTCCCCGGCGGGGACGCGGGAGACGGCCACCTCGATACGGGGACCGCCGGGACGGGCGTGGTCCATCGGCACGTCGAGGGTGGCGCACTTCTGCCGGGGGTCGAGGCCGGCGCCCTGGCAGACCGACCAGGTGAGGACCCCGGGCGGGCTCTCGTTCACCCCATCCGGCCAACAACCGCAAAAGCACGGGGGTTTACCCCACATGCGCGGCTGCCGCACCCCCCTGTGCGCACGCGCGCCCGTGGGACACGCACGCCTCAGGAGTATAGGTACGCACCGTCGTCGCCGACATACGAAGAGTGAAAGAGGAGAGGGTGGGGAAGCACGGTGACGGCACGGCATGCGGCGCTCCGCGCCGACGGAACGGAAGGTGTGGTGACGGAATTGCGGGCGGCACTCGCGACAGCCGGAATGTCCCTGCGTCACGGGGGGTCCCCGCGGCACGGGGGCCGGGCCCGGTGAAGCCGTCCGTGGGTGCGCACGTCGTGGACACCGGGACCGGGCGGATCGGCATCGTCATGGGGCACGAGGGCCCCTACGTGCAGCTGAGACCGTACGGCGGCGGCCGGGAGTGGGACGCCGACCCCGGCGCCGTGCGGTGCGCGACCCCGGCCGAGCGCCTGCGCGCGACCACCGCCTACGTCAACGCCCGCAGCCGCGGGGAACTCACCTGACGGAGGTCGCGGCCGCCGGGTGACGGGGCGGTGCCCGCGTACGGGAGAATGGGCCCATGAGTCTGTTCCGCGACGACGGCATCGTGCTGCGCACCCAGAAGCTGGGTGAGGCGGACCGGATCATCACCCTGCTCACCCGCGGTCACGGGCGCGTGCGCGCCGTGGCGAGAGGCGTGCGCCGGACGAAGTCCAAGTTCGGTGCGCGCCTGGAGCCGTTCTCCCACGTCGACGTGCAGTTCTTCTCCAGGGGCAGCGAGCTCGTCGGCCGCGGCCTGCCGCTGTGCACGCAGAGCGAGACGATCACGCCCTTCGGCGGCGGCATCGTCACCGACTACGCGCGCTACACCGCCGGGACGGCCATGCTGGAGACCGCCGAGCGGTTCACCGACCACGAGGGCGAGCCGGCCGTGCAGCAGTACCTGCTGCTGGTGGGCGGACTGCGCACCCTCGCCCGCGGCGAGCACGCGCCGCACCTGGTGCTCGACGCGTTCCTGCTGCGCTCCCTCGCGGTCAACGGGTACGCGCCCAGCTTCACCGACTGCGCGAAGTGCGGGATGCCCGGACCGAACCGCTTCTTCTCGGTCGCGTCGGGCGGAACCATATGCGCCGACTGCCGGGTCCCCGGCAGCGTCGTACCCTCGCCGCAGGCCCTGGAACTCCTCGGAGCACTGCTCACGGGAGACTGGGAGACCGCGGACGCGAGCGAGTCACGCCACGTCCGGGAGGCGAGCGGGCTGGTGTCCGCCTACCTCCACTGGCATCTGGAGCGCGGACTGCGCTCGCTCCGGTACGTCGAGAAGCAGTAAAGACCCGATCACGTCGGCACGAGGAGACGAGAGACACATGGCCGTACGCGGATTCCTGGGGCGGCAGCGCCGGGAGTACAGCACCCCGGAACCGCACCCCTCCGGCGCGCGGCCCCCGAAGCTTCCCGGGGAACTGATCCCGAAGCACGTGGCGATCGTCATGGACGGCAACGGGCGCTGGGCCAAGGAGCGGGGGCTGCCGCGCACCGAGGGCCACAAGGTCGGCGCGGAGCGGGTGCTCGACGTGCTCCAGGGCGGGATCGAGATGGGGGTGGGCGCCCTCTCGCTGTACGCCTTCTCCACCGAGAACTGGAAGCGGTCGCCGGACGAGGTGCGCTTCCTGATGAACTTCAACCGGGACTTCATCCGCAAGACCCGGGACCAGCTGGACGACCTGGGCATCCGGGTCCGCTGGGTGGGCCGCATGCCCAAGCTGTGGAAGTCCGTGGCCAAGGAGCTGCAGGTCGCGCAGGAGCAGACCAAGGACAACGACCGGCTCACGCTGTACTTCTGCATGAACTACGGCGGGCGGGCGGAGATCGCCGACGCCGCGCAGGCGCTCGCCGAGGACGTGCGGGCCGGGCGGCTCGACCCGTCGAAGGTCAACGAGAAGACGCTGCAGCGGTACATGTACTACCCGGACATGCCGGACGTGGACCTGTTCCTGCGCCCGAGCGGTGAGCAGCGCACGTCCAACTACCTGCTGTGGCAGAGCGCCTACGCCGAGATGGTCTTCCAGGACGTGCTGTGGCCCGACTTCGACCGCCGCGACCTGTGGCGGGCGTGCCTGGAGTTCGCCTCCCGCGACCGTCGCTTCGGCGGCGCCATCCCGAACGAGGAACTGCTGGCCATGGAGGGCCGCCAGGAGTAACCGCCGCCAAGATCACGGCTCGTCACCGAGGACCGGGGAGGGGCCGTGACGGAACAGGGCGTGGGGCTGGACGAGGACACCGTCGAGCTGGAGTTCATGCAGCTGCGGGAGGACATGACGGACGCCGTGCGGCTGGTGCTCCGCAAGCGCGGTGGTCCGACGCGCCTGCTGTACCACCCCGCCTTCCTCGGCTGCGGGTTGTCGGCGGGGGTCGCGCTCGTCGTCGTCGGTGCCCTGAACGGTGACATGGCGGATGTGGCGTGGGGCGTGGGCCTCGCCGTGTGGGCGGTGGGGGTGTTCCTGAGCCCCGGCATCTCGGCCCGGCGCCTGATCGAGGCGAACGGCCACCAGGGTCTGCTGCGGATCACCGTCGGTCGCGAGGGCGTGCGTACGGTCGGCGAGCACAGCGATCTGCGCATGGGGTGGGCCACCTTCGGCAGCTACGCGGAGTCCGACCGGGTCTTCGCGCTCCGCAGCCCGGACCGGGCGGGGAACTGCGCGCTGGTGCTGGCGAAGCAGGGGGTGCGACAGGCGTCGGACGTGGACCGGCTGCGGGCGCTGCTCGACCGGCACCTGCCCCGCGTGCGACGGGCGGGGCGGGGGAGCGCCGCCCCGGACGCCCGCCCCCGGCCCGCCGTCAGGAGACGTCGGCGCAGTCCGCGCAGGTGCCGAAGATCTCGACCGTGTGGGCCACGTTGACGTAGCCGTGTTCGGCGGCGATGGCCTCCGCCCACTTCTCCACCGCCGGGCCCTCGACCTCGACGGCCTTGCCGCAGCTGCGGCAGACCAGGTGGTGGTGATGGTCGCCGGTGGAGCAGCGGCGGTAGACGGACTCGCCGTCGGCGGTGCGCAGGACGTCGACCTCGCCCGCGTCGGCGAGGGACTGCAGCGTGCGGTAGACCGTGGTGAGTCCGACCGAGTCGCCCTTGTGCTTGAGCATGTCGTGCAGCTCCTGGGCGCTGCGGAACTCGTCGACCTCCTGAAGGCAAGCCGCCACGGCGGCACGCTGCCGGGTGGAGCGGCCCTTCACGGGCGGTCCTGCGGTCGTCACCGGTCTGCCTCCTCACGTCTGGCCCTTGCCCGGGCCATTGTGCCAGCCCGGGTCGGGGCGAGTCAGGCGCCGACCTTGCCGTCGGCCGGACGGCTGGCCGGAATCGTGCACTCCGCGGGATCGCCCACGGGCCCGGCGGCGGCCAGCGCCCGGGCGCGGCGGCGGGCGAGGGGCGCGGCCAGCGCGGTCAGCGCGATGAAGGCGGCGATGGTCAGCAGCACGATCGTCGCGCCGGGCGGCACGTCCTGGTAGTACGAGGTGACGGTGCCGCCGATGGTCACGCTCACGCCGATCGCGACGGCGCCGGCGAACGTGGCGGCGAAGCTGCGGGTGAGCTGCTGGGCCGCCGCGACCGGCACCACCATGAGCGCGCTCACCAGCAGCAGGCCGACCACCCGCATCGCCACGGACACCGTGACCGCGGCCGTGACCGCCGTGAGCAGGTTGAGGAACCGCACCGGCAGGCCCGTCACCCGCGCGAACTCCTCGTCCTGGCTGACCGCGAAGAGCTGCCGCCGCAGCCCCACGGTGACCAGCACCACCAGCGCGGCCAGCACGCAGATCGCGGTCACGTCGGACGAGGAGACCGTGGTCAGGGAGCCGAAGAGGTACGAGGACAGGTTCGAGGTGGAGCCGCCGGGGGCGAGGCTGGTGAACATCACGCCGCCGGCCATGCCGCCGTAGAAGAGCATCGCGAGGGCGATGTCGCCACGGGTCTTGGCGTACCAGCGGACCAGTTCCATGAGGACGGCGCCGAGGACGGAGACCAGGGCCGCCATCCACACCGGGGACCAGGACAGCAGGAAGCCGAGGCCCACGCCGGTCATCGCGACGTGGCCGATGCCGTCGCCCATGAGCGCCTGGCGGCGCTGGACGAGGTAGACGCCGATGGCGGGGGCGGTCACGCCGACCAGGACGGCGGCGAGCAGCGCCCGCTGCATGAAGGCGTAGTCGAGGAATTCCATCAGCTCAGCAGTCCCGTGCGGATCGGTCCGGCGTCCGCCGGTGCGTGCGGGTGTACGTGGTCGTGGCCGGGCAGGGCGTGCTGGCCGACCGCCTTCGGAGGCGGGCCGTCATGCAGCACGCAGCCGTCGCGGAGCACGACCGCGCGGTCGATCAGGGGCTCCAGCGGGCCCAGTTCGTGGAGCACGAGGAGGACCGTGGTGCCCCGCTCCACCTGCGTCCGCAGCGTGTCGGCGAGGACCTCCTGGCTCGCCAGGTCCACGCCCGCCATCGGCTCGTCCATGATCAGCAGGTCCGGCTCGGCGGACAGCGCGCGGGCGATCAGGACCCGCTGGTGCTGGCCGCCGGAGAGGGCGTCCGCGGGGTCACCCGCGCGGTCCGCCATGCCGACCAGCTCCAGGGCCCGCCGGACGGCCGCACGGTCCGCCTTGCGGAAGAGGCCGAAGCGGGAGCGCGCGAGCCGGCCCGCGGAGACGATCTCGGTGACCGTGGCGGGCACCCCGCCGGCGGCCGTGGTGCGCTGCGGGACGTAGCCCACCCGCGCCCAGTCGCGGAACCGGCGCCGCGGGGTGCCGAACAGCTCGATCTCCCCGGCGGTGACGGGCACCTGGCCGATCACGGAGCGGACGGCGGTGGACTTGCCGGAGCCGTTGGCGCCGAGCAGGGCCACGACCTCGCCGCGCCGCACGGTGAGGTCGATGCCGCGCAGGACGGGGCGCGAACCCAGTTCGGCGCGAACCCCCCGCAGGGTGATCACGGGCTCGGATGTCATGCCGTCCTCCGGTACGTCGTCGTCGTTCACCGGGCGCCCAGGGCGGTGCGCAGGGCCGTGAGGTTGGCTTCCATCACCTGGAGGTAGTCCTCGCCGCGGGAGTGGTCCGTGATGCCCTCGACCGGGTCGAGGACGTCGGTCTTCAGACCCACGTCGGCGGCGAGCGTCTTCGCGGTCCGGTCGCTGACCAGTGTCTCGTAGAAGACGGTGGTGACCCCGTCGGCCTTCGCGATCTCCTGGAGCTCCTTCATGCGCGCCCCGCTGGGCTCGGACTCCGGGTCCAGGCCGCTGATGGCCTCCTCGGTCAGGCCGTAGCGCTCGGCGAGGTAGCCGAAGGCGGCGTGGGTGGTGAGGAAGACGTCCGTCCTGCGGTTCGCGAGGCCGGTGCGGAACTTCTCGTCGAGCGCCTTCAGATCCTTGACCAGGGTCGCGGTGTTCTTCCGGTAGTCGGCGGCGTGGTCCGGGTCGGCCTTCTGGAAGGCCTTGCCGACCCCCTCGGCGACCTCGGCGTACTTGACCGGGTCGAGCCAGATGTGGGGGTCGGTGCCGCCCTCGTGGTCGTGGTCGTGGCCGTGCTCGTCCTCGTGGGCGTGCTCGTCCTCGTGACCGTGCTCGCCGCCGTGTTCGTCCTCGTGGCCGCCGGCCTCGGTGCCGTGCGTCTCCAGCGTGGTCAGCTCGGCCGCGTCGATCTTCGTGGAGACCTCGGCCAGGCCGACGGCCTTGTCGACGGCGGGCTGGAGACCCTTGAGGTAGAGAGCCGCGTCGGACTTCTCGAGCTGCCCCATCTGATGGGCGCTGATCTCCAGGTCGTGCGGTTCCTGGCCGGGCTCGGTGAGACTGGTGACGTGGACGTGCTCGCCGCCGATCCGCTCGGCGAGGAAGGCCATCGGGTAGAACGACGCGACGACGTCGAACGTGTCCGTGGTGCCCGCGGCGGCGCTGTCGGAGGAGCAGGCGGTCAGGGTGGAGAGCCCGAGGGCGGTGACAGCGGCGAGTGCGACCGCGGATATGGGACGTCGTCGTACGTTCATGACAGTCATTTTCAACGAAGATGGAAACCGTTGTCAACAAGCCCTCCTGGGGGTCCGCGTGGAGGGGCCGATTTGGTCGAGGGGCCGTCCCCGCCGGTAACCTGAAGGCTTCGCTGGAAGCAATCTCGCTTCGTCGCCCGTCGTCGTAATGAAGAGAGCACCGTGGCCGCCGACAAGATCGACACCATCGTCAGCCTGAGCAAGCGCCGTGGCTTCGTATTTCCCAGTAGTGAGATCTATGGCGGCACGAAGGCCGCCTGGGACTACGGACCGCTGGGTGTCGAGCTCAAGGAGAACCTGAAGCGCCAGTGGTGGCGTTACATGGTCACCTCGCGCGAGGACGTGGTCGGTATCGACTCGTCCGTGATCCTGGCCCCGGACGTGTGGGTCGCCTCCGGTCACGTCGCCACCTTCACGGACCCGCTGACCGAGTGCACCTCCTGCCACAAGCGGTTCCGCGCGGACCACCTGGAGGAGGCGTACGAGGAGAAGAAGGGCCACGCCCCGGAGAACGGCCTCGCCGACCTCAACTGCCCCAACTGCGGCAACAAGGGCACCTTCACCGAGCCCAAGCAGTTCTCGGGCCTGCTCTCCACCCACCTCGGTCCGACGCAGGACTCCGGCTCCATCGCCTACCTGCGCCCCGAGACCGCCCAGGGCATCTTCACCAACTTCGCCCAGGTGCAGACCACTTCGCGCCGCAAGCCGCCGTTCGGCATCGCCCAGATGGGCAAGTCCTTCCGCAACGAGATCACGCCCGGCAACTTCATCTTCCGCACCCGCGAGTTCGAGCAGATGGAGATGGAGTTCTTCGTCAAGCCGGGCGAGGACGAGCAGTGGCAGGAGTACTGGATGGAGCAGCGCTGGAACTGGTACACCGGTCTCGGCCTGCGCGAGGAGAACATGCGGTGGTACGACCACCCGAAGGAGAAGCTCAGCCACTACTCCAAGCGCACCGCCGACATCGAGTACCGCTTCCAGTTCGGCGGCAGTGAGTGGGGCGAGCTGGAGGGTGTCGCCAACCGCACCGACTACGACCTCTCCGCCCACGCCAAGGCCTCCGGCCAGGACCTCTCCTACTTCGACCAGGAGGCCGGCGAGCGCTGGACGCCGTTCGTCATCGAGCCGGCGGCCGGTGTCGGCCGGGCGATGCTGGCGTTCCTCCTCGACGCCTACGTCGAGGACGAGGCGCCCAACGCCAAGGGCAAGATGGAGAAGCGCACGGTGCTGCGGCTCGACCACCGCCTCGCGCCGGTGAAGGTCGCGGTGCTGCCGCTCTCCCGCAACCCGGAGCTGTCCCCGAAGGCCAAGGGTCTCGCCCAGGCGCTGCGGCAGAACTGGAACATCGAGTTCGACGACGCCGGCGCCATCGGCCGCCGCTACCGCCGCCAGGACGAGATCGGCACGCCGTTCTGCGTGACCGTCGACTTCGACACCCTGGACGACAACGCGGTGACCGTGCGCGAGCGCGACACCATGAAGCAGGAGCGGGTCTCCCTCGACCAGATCGAGGGCTACCTGGCGGCGCGCCTCGTCGGCGCCTGATCCTCCGCCTCACCGGCACGAACGCCGGGCCCCGGAACACCGGGGCCCGGCGTTTCGCGTTTTCCGGGGGGCGCAGGAGGGTGGCTCGGGCTCGATACCCGACCGGGTGACAGCTGGCAAATGACAGATATTGAATTCTGTCATTTGTCATGCCACAGTGGGGGCATGACGATGCACACCCGACCCCTCGGAACCACCGGCCCCCGCGTCTCCGCCCTCGGTCTTGGCTGCATGGGCATGTCCGCGCTGTACGGCGAAGCGGACCGGAGCGAGGCGATCGCCACGATCCACGCGGCCCTGGACGCCGGCGTCACCCTGCTCGACACGGGCGACTTCTACGGCATGGGGCACAACGAGCTGCTGATCGGCGAGGCACTGCGCACCGCTCCCGCCGGTCTGCGTGAACAGGCTCTGACCAGCGTCAAGTTCGGCTCGATGCGAGACCCGGACGGCGGCTGGGGCCCGATCGACGGCCGCCCGGCCGCGGTGCGGAACTTCGCCGCGTACTCCTTGCAGCGCCTGGGCGTCGACCACATCGACGTCTACCGCATCTCCCGCGCCGACCCCGACGTGCCGTTCGAGGAGACCGTCGGCGCCATCGCGGAACTCGTCCAGCAGGGCCACGTACGGCACATCGGCCTCAGCGAGGTCGGCGCCGACACCGTCCGCCGGGCCGCCGCGACCGCGCCGATCACGGACCTCCAGATCGAGTACTCGCTGATCTCCCGCGCCGTCGAGGACCAGATCCTGCCCACCACCCGCGAGCTGGGCATCTCCGTCACGGCGTACGGGGTGCTCTCGCGCGGACTGATCTCCGGCCACTTCACCGCCGACCGGCAGCTCTCACCGGGCGACTTCCGGGCCCACTCACCCCGCTTCCAGGGCGACAACCTCCGGCACAACCTGACCCTCGTCGACGCGCTGCGCGAGATCGCCTCCCGCAAGGGCGTCACCGTCGCGCAGATCGCCATCGCCTGGGTGCTGTCGCGGGGCGAGGACATCGTGCCGCTGGTCGGCTCCCGCACCCGCGAGCGGCTGACGGAGGCGCTGGGCGCGCTGGACGTCACGCTGGACGAGGCCGACCTCGCGGCGATCGAGCGGGCGGTGCCGCCCGGCGCGGCGGCGGGCGCCCGCTACCCGGAGCAGCAGATGGCACACCTCGGCACCAAGGAGTGACACCTGTGCCGGGTACGGTCTAGACATGGCAGCGACCGAGACCCTGACCGCCGAGCGCATCCTGGAGGCGACCGAGGAGGTGCTGCGGCGGCACGGCCCGGCCAAGGCCACCGTGGTGGACGTCGCCCGCGCCCTCGGTGTCAGCCACGGCAGCGTCTACCGGCACTTCCGCACCAAAGCGGCGCTGCGCGAGGCGGTCACCAAACGCTGGCTCGACCGTACGTCCGAGGCGCTGGGCGGGATAGCCGACGACGCGTCCCGTGATCCGGAGTCCCGGCTGCGGGACTGGCTCGCCGCCCTCTTCGCCGCCAAGCGGCGCAAGGCGGGTGACGATCCGGAGCTGTTCGCCACCTACAGCGTGCTGGCCGGTGAGCAGGTCCAGGCGGTGGGCGAGCACATCACCGAGCTGACCGAGCAGCTGACCCGCATCGTCGCCGACGGGGTGGCCGCCGGCGTCTTCCACGGCGTCGAACCCGCCACCGGCGCCCGTGCCGTGTTCCAGGCGACCGGCCGCTTCCACGACCCGGGATACGTGGCGGAGTGGAGCACCCCGGAGGCGGACACCGACTTCGAGGCGGCCGTCAGCCTGCTGGTGCGGGGGCTGCGGGCCTGAGCGTGCGGGTCAGGCGGCGGTGGGGTCCACCGTCGCCTGGTGCGCCTCCTCCAGGTGCTCCTGCGCCTTGAGCCACGGCAGGAACTGGGCGCTTCTGCGCCAGCCGCACGTGTCGCATCTGATCGTCCGCTGCACCCCGGTGCGCTGGACGCGCACGGTGTGCTCACGGCCGTGCAGATCCCAGCGGCTGACCTTGCTCGAGTCGATCTGGGGCATGGTGCCTCCGGCGGTCGGCAATTCGGTGTCGCCGTACTCGTGCCCCCGTCCGGGGACGACAAGGAGTGTGCAGCAAAAGCAACATCAACAGGTGGGGCTCCGTGGAAGACGTGGACGGTGCCGGATCGCGCGCGGGTGAAGGCGCCCCTTCAGGGGCGCGGGGAACGGCGCGACCAGCCGCGGACTACCCGCACCGGGCACGGCGGCGGGGGTTGCCCTCGCGGGGCGGTTGCGTGCGGGTGGAGGCGCCCTTTCAGGGGCGCGGGGAACGGCGCGACCAGCCACGCACGATCCGCACCTGGCACGGCGGCGGGGGGTTGCCCGTGCGGGGCGATTACGCGGGGACCTGCGCGACCAGCCACGTACTAGCCGGAGCCGCACGCGCAGCGGCATCGCGGCGGCCGCCGGGGGCACCCTCAGGCGTCCACCCCCGCGCGGCGAGGCCGCTGTTCCTCCCCCTTCAGGCGGCGTGCCACCCCTTCCGCCGTCGCTCGGGCCCACGGGCCCGTCGTGATGACGCCCAGCGTCAGAACCGCCGCGCCGCACGCAGCCAGGATCCACCAGCCCGGGCGGGACGCCGTCACGAACGTGTCGGCGTACGTGGACGAACCCACGCCCCCCGCCAGCACCGCGCCGAGCACCGCCACGCCCAGGGTCTGGCCCAGTTGGCGGCTGGTCGAGGCGACCGCGGAGGCCACCCCGGCCTGGGCGGTGGGCATGCCGGAGACCGCGGTGTTGGTGATCGGGGCGTTGACGAAGCCGAAGCCGACGCCGAACAGGACGTACCCGGCGAAGAGCGTGACGTTCGACGTCTCGGCCTCGAAGAGGGCGAACAGCAGCCCGCTCACCGTGATCGAGCCGCCCGCGATCAGCAGGGGCAGCCGTGGGCCCCGGCTGCCGACGAGCCGCCCGGACAGCGGGGCGCAGACGAACGTCGGGACGGCCGTCGGCAGCATCCACAGCCCCGCCTCCAGCGCGCTCAGCCCCCGCACGTTCTGCAGGTACAGCGTGGAGAGGAACAGGAAGCCGCCGAGTGCCGCGAAGGCGCTCACCGCGATCACCGTGGCCCCGCTGAACGGCGCGGAGCGGAAGAAGCGCAGGTCGATCAGCGGCTCCGGGCGGCGCGCTTCGTAGCGCAGGAGGGCGAGGAGGGCGATCACCGCGAGCGCCGCGAAGGGCACGGTGGACTGCCAGGAGCCGTGCGGCGCCTCGATGATCGCGTATGTGAGGGAGCCGAACAGGGCGATGACCAGCACCTGCCCGACCGGGTCGGGGCGGCGGGCCCGCGGGGCGCGGGAATCCGGGACGAAACGCCAGGTCAAGAGTAGAGCGGCGAGCCCCACCGGCAGGTTGACCCAGAAGATGGAGCGCCAGCCGACCGAGTCCACCAGCACCCCGCCGACCAGCGGGCCCGCCGCCATCGAGAGACCGACGACGGCGCCCCAGACGCCGATAGCGCGGGCGCGCTCGCGGGGATCGGTGAAGGTGTTGGTGATGATCGACATGGCGACCGGGTTGAGCATCGAACCGCCCACCGCCTGCACCATGCGGAACACCACGAGCCAGTTCAGGTCCGGGGCTAGCGAGCACAGCACCGAGCCCAGGGTGAAGACGACCAGGCCGGTCATGAAGACCCGTTTCCGGCCGATCCGGTCGGCCGTCGAGCCGGCCAGCATCAGCAGCGAGGCCAGGACGAGCGTGTACGCGTCGATGGTCCACTGCAGTCCCGAGGTACTCGCGTCCAGCTCCCGCTGGAGGGAGGGCAGGGCGACGTTGAGAACCGTGTTGTCCAGGCTCACGATCAGCAGACTCATGCAGCAGATCGCGAGCACCAGCATGCGACGGCCATGGCTGAGCTCGGGCATCCGGGCCATCGTACGCGCATGTCAATAGTGCGGCTAACTAATGACCGTTACACAAGTATTGTGCGGAGCGTCCCGCGGCATGCGGGACAATGGGGGAATGCCCACAGCCTCGCCGACCGTGAACACGACCCTGTCCATCGGCCCGCACGCGGTGCAACCGCCCGTCGTGCTCGCCCCCATGGCCGGGATCACCAACGCGCCCTTCCGCACCTTGTGCCGGGAGTTCAGCGGCGGCAAGGGTCTGTACGTCAGCGAGATGATCACCACCCGGGCGCTGGTCGAGCGCAACGAGAAGACCATGCAGCTGATCCGGTTCGACGCGAGCGAGCAGCCGCGCTCCATCCAGCTGTACGGCGTCGACCCGGTGACCGTCGGCAAGGCCGTCCGCATGATCGCGGAGGAGGACCTCGCCGACCACATCGACCTCAACTTCGGCTGCCCCGTGCCGAAGGTGACCCGTAAGGGCGGCGGCTCCGCCCTGCCCTTCAAGCGGAACCTGCTCCGTGCCATCCTGCGCGAGGCCGTCTCCGGCGCCGGCGACCTGCCGGTGACGATGAAGATGCGCAAGGGCATCGACGACGACCATCTGACCTACCTGGACGCCGGCCGGATCGCCGTCGAGGAGGGTGTCACCGCCATCGCGCTGCACGGCCGCACCGCCGCCCAGCACTACGGCGGCACCGCGGACTGGGAGGCGGTCGCCCGGCTGAAGGAGCACGTCCCGGAGATCCCGGTGCTCGGCAACGGCGACATCTGGTCCGCCGACGACGCCCTGCGGATGGTGCGCGAGACGGGCTGCGACGGCGTGGTCGTGGGCCGCGGCTGCCTCGGCCGCCCGTGGCTGTTCGCCGACCTGGTCGCCGCCTTCGAGGGCCGCCCCGACGGCTACGTCCGGCCCACCCTGCGCGAGGTGGCCGACGTCATGGTCCGGCACGCCACGCTGCTCGGCGAGTGGATCGGTGACGAATCGCGCGGCGTGATCGACTTCCGCAAGCACGTCGCCTGGTACCTGAAGGGCTTCGCGGTCGGCTCCCAGATGCGCAAGCGGCTCGCGGTCACCTCCTCGCTCAAGGAGCTGCGGGACGGCCTCGACGAGCTGGACCTCGAACAGTCCTGGCCGGCCGGCGCCGACGGCCCCCGCGGCCGTACGTCCGGCAACAACCGCGTGGTGCTGCCGGACGGCTGGCTGAAGGACCCCTACGACTGCGCGGGCGTCGGCGAGGACGCGGAACTGGACACCTCCGGCGGCTGACCCGAGCTGACCTGAGTCCGGCCGGCCGGTCCGAGTCCGGCCGGCCGGGGTCAGTCCTCGGTCGGCCGGGGCACCGATCCGTAGGCCTTCAGGAAGCGGTCGCGGAAGGCGTCCATCTTCCACACCGGCGCGTCGTCGGCGGGCCGCAGACCCGGCGTCCAGTTCCAGCCGTCGGTCTTCCGCAGCACCTCCGGGTCCTTGGCGACGACCGTCACCGGCACGTCCCGGTTCTTCGTGTGCCCGGTGACCCGGGCGATGGGCTGGTGGTCGCCGAGGAAGACCAGCACCGTGTCGTCGTTGCCGTAGCGCTCCAGCCACTCGGTGAGGGCGGTCACCGAGTACGAGACGGACCTGCCGTACTCCTTGCGGGACTCGGCGGAGTCGGCCATCACCTCGGAGGCGTCACGGCCCTCCTCCTCGATCGCGTCGAAGACCGAACCGTCGCCCAGGTCCTCCCAGTCGACCATCTCCGGGACCGGCGCCCAGGGCTGGTGGCTGGAGGTGAGGATGACCTCCGACATCAGTGGCCGGTTCCGCTTCTTCCCGTGCTCCAGACGCTCGAACGCCTCCAGGGCGTACTGGTCGGGCATGGTGGACCAGCTGAACTTCGGCCCCTCGTAGCCCATCTCGAAGGCGTCGTAGACCTTGTCGAGGCCGTACCACTCGGCCTCCGGCCAAGTCTTCTGCACGCCGGGCATGATGCCGACGGTGTCCCACGCGCCGGACTTCTGGAACGCCTTGGTCAGGGTGAGGTGGTCGCTGCCGGTGGCGGTGCGGTAGCGCTGCTGGTTGTCGATCCACAGCCCCGACAGGGTGGTGGAGTGCCCGAGCCAGCTGCTCCCCCCGTACGTCGACGAGGTCAGCCACCCGCTGCGCGCCTGATACCCGGCCCGGGCGAGCGCGGCGGTGCGGGCGTCGAGGGTGCTGGTGACCCCGGGGGCGATCAGCGGGTCGTCGACGGCCACGCGGCCGTAGCTCTCGATGAACGCGATCACCACGTCCTTGCCGCGCAGGTCCGGCAGGAGCAGCCGGGGCGGGGTGGCGCCGAAGGTGTCGGTCCGCGCCTCCTTCGCGAAGGCCGCCTCGTCGCGCAGGGTGTCCACCACCCGGTGGGTCTGCCCGCGCAGGGTGTCCGCGGCGCGGTCCGAGGCGACCGGCAGGCCCGAGATCTGCAGGCCCAGCGAGGCGCAGGTGATCCACACGGTGCCCGCGACCATGGCGCCCGTACGGGCGCGGGCGCGGTGCCGGGCCAGCACGTTGCCGAGCCGCACCGTGGCCAGCGCCATGAGGACCACGACGAGCACGGCGAGCAGGACCGCGCCGACGGCGGCGGCGGTGGCGACGAACCCGCCCATGGAGTCCCGCACGTAGGACAGGGCGTCGTCCAGCAGGCCCCAGTCGAGGACCAGGTTGAAGCCGCGGCCCAGGTACTCGCTGAAGCCGATGTCCAGCAGGTTGAGCACGGTGAGCAGGCCGAGGCCCGTCCCGTACAGCGCGGCGACGGCGGCGCGCGGCCGGCGTGGCAGGACGAGCAGCAGCACCGCCCCCACGATCGCCTCGGCGGGGATCCGGGTGAAGCGGTCGGGGCGCAGGCCCGGCATGGTGTTCGGCATCAGCAGGGCGGCGCACACCAGCAGGGCGGCGAGCACGTGCACCGTGCGGCGCAGGGCCCGGTCGGCGGCGGGGTGGGCGTCGCGGGCGTGGCGCCAGCGCGTGAGGACACGTGTGGTCCCGAGGCGCGTGGGAACACGGAGGGCGCGCAGGCGCGCGAGGGCGCGAGTGAAGACAGGCAACCCGGAGGTTCCTTCCGTACCGAGGCCGGTGAAGCGGGTGGCGGATCCGGCGTGGGGGCCCGGATCCGCCGCTGTTCCGTACGGGCGGGCGGGCCGTTGTGTTCACCGGCGATCCTTCCGTTGGTCCGCATGGTGAAACCCGGCGCCGTGTGGCAGCGTGATTCTCGCCACCCCTGATAGGGGTTCCGCTCAGATGAGCGGATCATGGGAGGCTGCACTTCTCAAAGATTGGCACTCAGTGCCACCCGGTGATCGTTCATCGAGCGAAATCAAACGTGGGCAAAGATGCTCACATGAGCGGCTCACGCGGTGCTGGGAGGCGCTCCGCGTTCAAGAAGTGAAAACACTCGGCCCTGACTGCTTGCCAAGCCTTGACTTTCGATCCGCTGGCACTCGGCCGGTCACAGGCGCACGACGTACAAGTGGACGTACCCAGAGGCCTTCGATCTGGGTACATTCCTCGCCGTCAGGGCAGCCACCGCGTCCTCGAGGAGTCGAGACCCGTGTCGGAAAACAAAGATCCCCACGTAGCTCAGCCGGGCACGAGCGTTGAGAGCGTGAAGTTCGTCTACGACTTCACCGAGGGCAACAAGGACCTCAAGGACCTGTTGGGCGGCAAGGGGGCCAACCTCGCCGAGATGACCAACCTCGGTCTCCCCGTGCCACCCGGCTTCACCATCACCACCGAGGCCTGCAAGGTCTACCTCGACAGCGGCGAGGAGCCGGCGGCACTGCGTGACGAGGTGAGTGCGCACCTCGACGCGCTCGAGCAGAAGATGGGCAAGAAGCTCGGCCAGGCCGACGACCCCCTCCTCGTGTCGGTCCGCTCCGGCGCCAAGTTCTCCATGCCCGGCATGATGGACACCGTCCTCAACATCGGTCTGTCGGACAAGTCCGTGCAGGGCCTGGCCAAGCAGGCCGGGGACGACCGGTTCGCGTGGGACTCCTACCGGCGCCTCATCCAGATGTTCGGCAAGACCGTCCTCGGCGTGGACGGCGAGCTGTTCGAGGACGCCCTCGAGGCGGCCAAGGCGGCCAAGAAGGTCACGGTCGACACCGAGCTGGAGGCCGCCGACCTCAAGAAGCTCGTCACCAAGTTCAAGAAGGTCGTCAAGACCGAGTGCGGCCGGGACTTCCCGCAGGACCCGCGCGAGCAGATGGACCTCGCCATCAAGGCGGTCTTCGACTCCTGGAACGGCGAGAGGGCCAAGCTCTACCGCCGCCAGGAGCGCATCCCGCACGACCTGGGCACCGCCGTCAACGTCTGCTCGATGGTCTTCGGCAACCTCGGCCCCGACTCCGGCACCGGCGTCGCCTTCACCCGCGACCCCGCCTCCGGCCACCAGGGCGTCTACGGCGACTACCTGCAGAACGCGCAGGGCGAGGACGTCGTCGCGGGCATCCGCAACACGGTCCCGCTCGCGGAGCTGGAGCAGATCGACAAGAAGTCGTACGACCAGCTGATGCAGATCATGGAGACGCTGGAGAACCACTACAAGGATCTCTGCGACATCGAGTTCACCATCGAGCGCGGCCAGCTGTGGATGCTGCAGACCCGCGTCGGCAAGCGCACCGCGGGCGCCGCCTTCCGCATCGCCACGCAGCTGGTGGACCAGGGCCTGATCGACGAGGCCGAGGCGCTGTGCCGGGTCAACGGCGCGCAGCTCGCCCAGCTGATGTTCCCCCGCTTCGACGACGAGGCGAAGGTCGAGCAGGTCGGGCGGGGCATCGCCGCCTCCCCGGGCGCCGCGGTCGGCAAGGCGGTCTTCGACTCCTACACCGCCGTCAAGTGGTCCCGGTCCGGTGAGAAGGTCATCCTGATCCGCCGCGAGACCAACCCCGACGACCTGGACGGCATGATCGCCGCCGAGGGCATCCTCACCTCGCGCGGCGGCAAGACCTCCCACGCGGCCGTCGTCGCCCGCGGCATGGGCAAGACCTGTGTCTGCGGCGCCGAGGAGCTGGAGGTCGACACCAAGCGCCGCCGGATGACCGTGCCCGGCGGGCAGGTCGTCGAGGAGGGCGACGTCATCTCCATCGACGGCTCCTCCGGCAAGGTCTACCTGGGCGAGGTCCCGGTCGTCCCGTCCCCGGTCGTGGAGTACTTCGAGGGCCGGATGCACCCCGGCGCCGACGACGCCGACGAGCTGGTCGAGGCCGTGCACCGGATGATGGCGTTCGCCGACCGCAAGCGCCGGCTGCGGGTGCGCGCCAACGCCGACAACGCCGAGGACGCCCTGCGCGCCCGCCGGTTCGGTGCCCAGGGCATCGGCCTGTGCCGCACCGAGCACATGTTCCTCGGTGACCGGCGCGAGCTGGTGGAGCGGCTGATCCTGGCCGACACCCAGGCCGAGCGCGAGGAGTCCCTCAAGGGCCTGCTGCCGCTGCAGAAGCAGGACTTCGTCGAGCTGTTCGAGGCGATGGACGGCCTGCCCGTCACCATCCGCCTGCTCGACCCGCCGCTGCACGAGTTCCTGCCCGACATCACCGAGCTGTCGGTCCGCGTGGCCCTCGCCGAGTCCCGGCAGGAGCCGCACGAGAACGAGCTGCGGCTGCTCCAGGCCGTGCACCGGCTGCACGAGCAGAACCCGATGCTGGGTCTGCGCGGTGTCCGTCTCGGACTGGTCATCCCGGGCCTGTTCACCATGCAGGTGCGGGCGATCGCCGAGGCCGCGGCCGAGCGCCGGAACGCCAAGGGCGACCCGCGTGCGGAGATCATGATCCCGCTGGTCGGCACCGTCCAGGAGCTGGAGATCGTCCGCGAGGAGGCCGACAAGGTCATCGCGGAGGTCGAGGAGGCCACCGGCACGCGGCTCAAGCTCGCCATCGGCACGATGATCGAGCTGCCGCGCGCCGCGCTGACCGCCGGCCAGATCGCGGAGGCGGCCGAGTTCTTCTCCTTCGGCACCAACGACCTCACCCAGACGGTGTGGGGCTTCTCCCGGGACGACGTGGAGGCCAGCTTCTTCACGGCCTACCTGGAGAAGGGCATCTTCGGGGTGTCGCCGTTCGAGACGATCGACAAGGACGGCGTGGGCTCCCTGGTGCAGTCCGCGGTCAAGGCCGGCCGTGAGACCCGCCCGGACCTGAAGCTCGGCGTCTGTGGCGAGCACGGCGGCGACCCGGAGTCGGTCCACTTCTTCCACGAGGTGGGACTGGACTACGTCTCCTGCTCCCCGTTCCGCATCCCGGTGGCCCGGCTGGAGGCCGGCCGCGCCGCCGTCACCTCGGAGGGCAGCGACCACCGCTGAGCCCTCCGGGGCGTCCGACCCCGGGGCCGTCGTCTGTCACCCGACCACCCTCACCGATCGGCGGCGGTTCCGGATCACGAAGGAGGGGCGGCACCCGTGCGGGGGTGCCGCCCCTTCCGTCGTGCGCCCACGCGGAACGCGCCCGGTGGGGCGGTCAGGTGCGGTTGCGGCGCATGCGGGAGGTGATGAGCACGATGCCTCCGACGAGGACCACGGCGGCGACGCCTGTGGTCACGTAGGTCGTGAGGCCGCTGTCCTCGTCGGCGAGGTCGTCGCTCCGGGCAGCCGTGGTGGTGTCGGCCACGGGGGTGGCGTCCCCGCCGACCTCGGTGTGGTCGCGCGGGATGAAGCCGGCGGGGGGTTCGTCGCAGGCGATGCCGTCCCCGTCGGGGTCGAGTTCGGGGCCGTAGTGGTCGTCCCCGCTGGTGAGCCTGGAGTAGCCGTTGTCGTACGCCTGCGCGCAGCTCTTGAACGGGTGGTCCCCGTCGTGGGCCGAGGCGGTGACGGGAACGGCGGCCAGGGTGAGGGCGGCGAGGGCCGTGAGGGTGCTTCGTATCAGGTGCATGCTAAATGCCCCCCAGTCCGATTGCGGGTGCCGGTAAGTGGGCTGTGGCGTGATGAAGTTACTGGCCGTTCAGTAGTGATGCAGAGGGTTACGAGTGACGTGTGATGTGAACGTGATGTGACGACTTCGTGGCGGACCGCCACGAACGGAGGTGATCCTTCCTCCGGTTCGCGCCGAAAGCCCACGTCGAGAGGGGTGGGGGATCCGGTTCCGGCCACCCGGAACCGGACGGCGGGGGGACCGGTAGTGTCCTGAGCCGGACGAGTGCCGCCACGGCGGGGGAGCGGAAGGTGCAGCGGTGTCACCGGTGATACGAGGGAGCAGGACCGGAACCCAGGACGGCACGGGCGGGCGCGCCGTCGACCCCTGGCGGTCGGTGCGGCGCGCGATGTGGGTGGCGCTGTGCGGCTGGGTCGCCGCGCTCGTCACCGCCTGCGCGTCCTACCTGGCGCTGCGGTGGGTGGCGGTGCCCATCGTCGTGGGGGTCGTGCTCTGCCTGACCTTCGCCGGGCTGCTGACCTGGCTGCACCGCGCCGGCTGGATCGCCCTGCTCTCCCTGGCGCCCGGCCTGCTGGTCCTCGTCGGGGCCGTCCAGTACGCGCCCGAACTGGCGCTGGAGGTGCGCGGGGTGCGCGAGAGCGTGGTGATCGTCGCCGACAGCGCGGACGCGACGGGCGGCAAGAGCCACCGGCTCACGCTGCGCACCGAGGACGGCCGGGAACTGGCCGAGCGGATGACCTACAAGGGCGACCGGGCGCCCCGGCCGGGGCAGCGGCTCGACGTGATCCGTGACCCGGAGGGCGTGGTGCCCATGGAGCGGGCGGACCAGGTGGACGCCGCCGGCCGGCTCCACGGCGCGTTCGCCGGCCTGGTGACCTGGACGCTGATGGCGGCCCTGGCCGGGTGGCGCGGCCATGTGCGGCGCCGCCAGGGCAAGGAGAGTTCCCTGCTGCTGTCGCTGTGATCCCCCGGGGGTCGGGTGTCCGGCCCCCGGGAGGGCGGGTCAGCGGTTGTCGCGGCGTCGGCGCGCGGCGATCGTCAGGCCGCCGCCCAGCAGGACGACGGTCGCGCCTCCGGCCGCGAGGTAGGGGGTGGTGTCGCTGCCGCCGGTCTCGGCGAGGTCGGTGCCGCCGCCGTTCTCCTCCGTGGCGCCGGTGTCCTCGGCGCCCGCGCCGGCGTCGTCGTCGCTGTCGTCGTGCGGCACGAAGCCGGCGGGCGGCTGGTCGCAGCCGACGCCGTCGTTGTCCCGGTCGAGGTGCTTGCCGTAGTGCTCGTCGGCCCTCGGGATGTCGCTGTACCCGTAGTCGTACGCCTCGGAGCAGTTGTCGAACGGGTGGCTGCCGTCGTGGGCCACGGCGGTGGCCGGTACGGCGGCCAGGGCGACGGCGGCGAGCACCGCGGCGGCGGAGGTGCGGAACGGGATCATGGTGAGGAGCCCCCCAGGTCGTGCGAAGACGTCTGACTCGGTACGAGGCTGACGAAACTACTGGGGTGCCACAGGTGTGTCGGGGATATGAAGGTCCCGTGATGCGAACGTGACGTGACCGGAGGGTGGCTCTCCGCCACGGTGTGCCGGGCGGTGTCCGCCCGGCACACCGTGCCGCTCAGGCGCTCACGCCGCTTTCACCTCGTACGTCGTCACCCGGACCGTGTCGTCGTCCAGACACCGGCCGGTCTCCAGGTCGAAACGCTGCTTCAGGAGCGGGGAGGCGACGAACGGGCGGCCCTGGTGGGTGCCGGTGAGGCCGCGGGAGAGGACCGCCGCCCCGGTGAACGGGTCGCGGTTGTCGAGGGCGTAGAGGCGTCCCGTGCGGTCGGTGAACACGGCGGCCTGCCGGCCGTCGGGCAGCAGGGCGGCCACCCCCCGGCCGGGGATCAGCGCGCCGAGGTCGCAGACCTCGAACCAGTCGTCCTCCAGGCGGAGTCGGATCGTCAGGCCGGTGGTCGTCTCGAGTGCCAGGGTCATCGTTGTGCGCTTCCTTCCAGGACGTCGTCGGCGGGACGCAGGCCGATGCTCAGCAGGGGCAGGTCGGGCTTGGTCTGGTCGCGTTCGGGCACGAAGGCGACGACCGGGTCGGGGGTGTCCGGGGCGTTGACGAAGGACACGAACCGGGCGAGCTTCTCGGGGTCGTTGATCGTCTCGGCCCACTCGTCGCGGTAGTGCGCGACGTGCGCGGCCATCAGCGACTCCAGCTCGTCGCAGATGCCGAGTGAGTCGTGCACCACCACGTCCCGTACGTGGTCCAGGCCGCCGGGGATCCGGTCCAGCCAGACGCTGGTGCGCTCCAGCCGGTCGGCGGTGCGGATGTAGAACATCAGGAACCGGTCGATGAGGCGGACCAGTTCGGCGTCGGAGAGGTCCTGGGCCAGCAGGTCGGCGTGGCGCGGGGTGGCGCCGCCGTTGCCGCCGACGTAGAGGTTCCAGCCGTTGGCGGTGGCGATGACGCCGAAGTCCTTCGACTGGGCCTCCGCGCACTCGCGCTGGCAGCCGGAGACCGCCGACTTGAGCTTGTGCGGGGAGCGCAGGCCCCGGTAGCGCAGCTCCAGGTCGATCGCCATGCGCACGGAGTCCTGGACGCCGTAGCGGCACCAGGTCTGCCCCACGCAGGACTTCACCGTGCGCAGCGACTTGCCGTACGCGTGGCCGGACTCGAAGCCGGCGTCGACCAGCCGGGCCCAGATCAGCGGCAGCTGCTCGACCCGCGCGCCGAACATGTCGATCCGCTGACCGCCGGTGATCTTCGTGTAGAGGCCGAAGTCACGGGCGATCTCGCCGATCACGATCAGCTTCTCGGGCGCGATCTCCCCGCCGGGGATGCGCGGCACCACCGAGTACGAGCCGTTCCTCTGCAGGTTGGCCAGGAAGTGGTCGTTGGTGTCCTGCAGCGCCGCCTGCTCGCCGTCCAGGACGTACGTACTCGCGCCGATCGCGGGCGCCAGGGACGCGATGACCGAGCCGACCGTCGGCTTGCACACCTCGCAGCCGTCGCCGCCGCGCGCCCCCTCCCGGCCGTGGCGGTCCAGCAGCTCGCGGTGGGAGGCGATGCGCAGGGCGAGGACGATCTCGTACAGCTCCTCGCGGGTCTGGGAGAAGCAGCCGCACAGGCCCTTGTCGACCTCGACGCCGTTCGCCTCCAGCTCGGCGTCCAGGAGCTGGCCCAGCACCTTCACGCAACTGCCGCAGCCCGTGCCGGCCTTGGTGCACTTCTTCACCTCGGGCACGGTGGTGCACGTGTGGTCCGTGACCGCGCCGCGGATCGCGCCCTTGGTGACGTTGTGGCAGGAGCAGATCACCGCCTCGTCGGGCAGCGCGGACGGGCCGAGCGCGGCCGGGGCCCCGGCCCCCGCGGGCAGCACCAGCGACTCCGGCGCGACCGGCGGCACGGAGCCGGTGAACGCCCGCAGCGTGCCGTACGCCTCCGCGTCGCCGACCAGGATGCCGCCGAGCAGCGTGCCGTCCCGGCCGATCACCAGCTTCTTGTACAGGCCGGCGCGCGAGTCGGAGTAGACGACGTCCAGGCAGTCCCCGGCGGTGCCGTGCGCGTCGCCGAAGGACGCCACGTCCACGCCGAGCAGCTTCAGCTTGGTGGACAGGTCGGCGCCGGTGAAGGCGGCCTCGTCCTCTGCGATGGTCGCGGCGGCCGTCTCCGCCTGCTCGTAGCCGGGGGCGACCAGGCCGTACACCCGGCCGTCCGCGGCCAGCGCGCACTCGCCGATCGCGAACACGTGCGGGTCGGCGACCGTGCGGCACTGCTCGTCGACGGTGATGCCGCCGCGCTCGCCGACCGTCAGACCGCAGTCGCGGGCCAGCTGGTCGCGGGGGCGGACACCGGCGGAGAACACCACCATGTCGGCGGCGAGTTCGGAGCCGTCGGAGAGCTTCATACCGGTGACGGCGCCCGCCTCGTCGACCACGATCTCCTGGGTGCCGACACCCGTGTGGACGCTCAGCCCCATGTCCTCGATGGTGCGCAGCAGCGCCGCGCCGCCGCCCTCGTCGACCTGCACCGGCATCAATCGCGGCGCGAACTCCACGATGTGCGAGGTGAGTCCGAGGCCCTTGAGCGCGCCGGCCGCCTCCAGGCCGAGCAGACCGCCGCCGACCACCGCGCCCACGGTCGCCTTCTTCCGCGCGTACTCCTCGATGGCGAGCAGGTCCTCGATGGTGCGGTAGACGAAGCAGCCCTCGGCGTCCTTGTTCGGCACCGGCGGCACGAACGGGTACGAGCCGGTCGCCAGCACCAGCACGTCGTAGCCGACGACCATCCCGGAGCGGGCGGTCACCGTGCGCGCCGCACGGTCCACGTGTTCGGCCGGGTCGCCGACGTGCAGCTCGATGCCGTGGTCCTCGATGAATTGCGCGTCCGTCAGCGACAGGTCCTCGGGGGTGCGGCCCGAGAAGTACGAGGTGAGCTGCACGCGGTCGTACGCCGGACGCGGCTCCTCGCACAGCACGACCACGCGGTGCGTGGCGGTCAGGCCGCGCTCGGCGAGCGCCTCCAGGAAGCGCTGGCCGACCATGCCGTGGCCGACCAGCACGATGGTCGAGGTGTCCGTGGGCATCAGGAGCCTCCGTCGTTGGTGAGCAGGTGGAGCAGGGGCCCGCCGTCGGACGGGAGCGGCTCTGCTCCCTCCCAGGCGCGCGCGAGGGCGCCGACGGTGCCGAGTTCGCCGACCAGCACCCCGCCGACCAGGCGGTCGTCGCGGACCACGACCTTGCGGTAGGTGCCGCGGGTGGCGTCGGCGAGCTGCACGACGTCGTCGCCCGGCAGCACCTCCGTCTCGCCGAACGCGGCCAGGTCGAAGGGGCTGTCCGGGCCGGTCAGGGTGAGCCGGGTGAGCGAGCGGGTGCCGGTGTAGCGGGAGGTGGTGTCCCCGGCGAGCAGCGCGGCGAGCGCGTCGGCCTGTTCCAGGGCCGGGGTGGCCAGTCCGTAGACGGTGCCGGCGTGCTGGACGCAGTCGCCGACCGCGTGGACGTACGGGTCGGAGGTGCGCAGCTCGTCGTCGACGACGACGCCCTTGGCCACGTCGAGGCCGGCGGCCTGCGCGAGGGAGACCCTCGGGTGCACCCCGCAGGCCAGCACCACCAGGTCGGCGTCCAGGGCGTAGCCGTCGGCCATCTCCACCGAGCGGACCGCGCCGCCGACGCAGCGCACGTCGCGCACCCGGCACTCGGTGTGCACCTCCACGCCGAGGCCGGTCAGATGGCGCCGGACCAGCGCGGAGGCGGCCGGGTCGAGCTGGCGTTCCATGAGCCGCTCGGACTGCTGGGCGAGGACCACCTGCGCGCCGCGTACGGCCAGCGCGCGGGCCGCGGACACGCCGAGCAGTCCGCCGCCGATCACCACCGCCCGCATGCCCGGCCGCACCTCGGCGGACAGGCCCAGGCAGTCGTCCAGGGTGCGGAACGCGTGCACGCCCCGGGGCAGCTCGTGGTCCTCGGTGAACAGGCCGCGCAGCGGCGGCAGGACGGGGTTGGAGCCGGTGGCCAGCACCAGCCGCCCGTAGGCGATCTCCGTGCCGTCCGCGCAGGCGACGGTCCGCCGGTCCCGGTCGATGCCGGTGACCCGGGCGCGGACCAGCTCCGCGGGGGCGGGCAGGGCGATCACCTCGGGCCGGTAGCGCCCGGCGAGCACCTCGGCGAGCAGCACCCGGTTGTACGGCGGGTGCTCCTCCTCGCCGATCAGCGTCACGGGCGTGCCCAGCTCGCCGAGCCGCCGGGCGAGACGTACACCCGCGAGGCCGGAGCCGATCACCACCACACGCTCGTTCGAGGTCATGTCCCGAGCGTGCGGGGCGGGTGTTACCCGGTGGCATCCCTTCTGTTTCCCGCGCGGAACGCTGCCCTCAGCGAACGCGGGCGGGAGATGTGAGGCTTCCGGGGGCGGTCGCGGGGCGGGTGTGAGGAGGCCAACCTCAACAAACGCTCATCTTGATGGACGCAACATCTATTGCCTCCATAGGCTCACCGCCATGCCCGACATATCCCTGACCACGGTCGTCCTGCTCTGCGTGGCCGCGCTCGCCGCCGGCTGGATCGACGCCGTGGTGGGCGGCGGGGGCCTGCTGCTCCTGCCCGCCCTGCTGCTCGGCCTGCCCGCCGGAACTCCCGCCGCGCACGCGTTGGGCACCAACAAGGCGGTCGCGATCGTAGGCACCACGGGCGCGGCGGTGACGTACGCGCGCAAGGCGCCGGTGGACGTGCGGACCGCGGTGCGGATCGGTCTCGCCGCCCTCGCCGGGTCGTCGGGCGGGGCGTTCCTCGCGGCCGGGATGAGCACGGAGGTGCTCAAGCCGGTCATCATGGTGGTGCTGCTGGCGGTGGCCGCCTTCGTCATCCTGCGGCCCGCCTTCGGCACCGCCCCCGCGCCCGGCCCGGCGACACGCCGGCAGATCCTCGCCGCGATCGGCCTGGCCGGCCTCGGCATCGGCTTCTACGACGGCCTGATCGGCCCCGGCACCGGCACGTTCCTCGTCCTGGCGCTCACCGCCCTGCTCCACCTGGACCTGGTCACCGCCTCCGCCACCGCCAAGATCGTCAACTGCTGCACCAACGCGGGCGCCCTCGCCACCTTCGCCTGGCAGGGCGCGGTGCTGTGGCAACTGGCGGTGATCATGGCGGTCTTCAACCTGGCGGGCGGCATGCTGGGCGCCCGCACCGCCCTCAAGCGCGGCAGCGGCTTCGTCCGCGTGGTCCTGCTCACGGTCGTCTTCGCCCTGGTGGCGAACATGGCGTACGAGCAGTGGCTGGCGTAGGCCTGTGCACGGGGGTGTCCGGTGGGGATACTGAGCCGGACATGATCACCTCGAGGAAGGCACGGCCATCACCAGACCCACAGTCACCGCGCCGCTGAGAGCCGTTCTCGCCGCCGCGGCCGTCTGCGCGGTTGGAGCCGGCTGCGGCACGCACCCCGAGCCCGACCGGAGGGCGGCGACTTCCGCGTCCCCCTCGGACACCGCCGCCCGGCCCGTCACCGCCGTGATGCCCGACGTCACCGGAGGCAACGCGCTCCGGGCACAGGAACAGATGGACGGCACGCAGGTCCGCTTCGAGGACGCCACCGGGAAGAACCGCGAGGTGGTGGACCCGCAGGCATGGCGGATCTGCGGCAGCAGGCCCGGGGCGAACCAGCAGATCACGTCGTACCCGGTGGTCCTTCTGGTGGTCCCGGACGCGGCGTCCTGCCCGGACGGGGTCTCCGGGTGAGCCCCGCGCCACCCCGACGTCAGCGCGTCCCCGTCAGGTGGGCGTACACCACCACGTTGCCCCGGTAGCCCGTCGTGGGGGAGTAGCCCGCGCCGCAGGTGATGACGCGGAGTTCCGGGCGGTGGGCCGCGCCGTAGACCTTCTCGTCGGGGAAGCCCCGCGCGTCGTACGCCTCGACGGCGTCCACCGTGAACAGGGCGACCGTGCCGTCGCGCCGGGCCACCTCGACCGTGCTGCCCTTGTCCAGGGCGCCCAGGGAGTAGAAGACGGCCGGGCCGTCGGCGTTGTCCACGTGGCCCGCGATGATCGCGGTGCCCCGCTCGCCGGGGGTGGTGCCCGCCTCGTACCAGCCGGCCAGGTCGGGCCGGTCGGCGGGCGGGACGTCCAGGGAACCGGCCCCGGTCAGCCCGAGGCCGGCCAGCGGCGCGTCCACGTCGATCGAGGGGATGCGGACCCGGTCGGGCGGCGACGGCGGCAGCGCCGGGACCGGGGAGCGGGCCGGGCCGTGCGCGTCGGTCTCGGAGTGCGCCTGCGCGGCGGACGGCTGCGGCGGGGCGTCGCCCCTGCCGTCCCGCAGCAGCACCGCACCCGCGCACAGGGCGCACACCGTGACGGCGGCTATCGCCGTGTTGCCGGGACTCCGGGGCCGGCGGAACCTGCGGCGCATCAGGAGACCTCACCTCGAATCGGCCCCGTACCCCCCTCCGGGCCGCGAGGGGCGTCGGACCCGGAGGGGGAGGGGTTGCGGTACCTGCGGGACGGGCAGCGGAGGGTGCCCGTCAGATCCCGTCGCCTCTCGCCCGGCGATGCAGGAGCCAGGTACCGCCCGCGGCGGCGACGGCGAGCGCCGTCACCCCGGCCGCGGTCTGTACGGGGTCGGTGCCCAGAGCGCCACCGACCCCCGTCTTCACACTTCCTCGCGGAATCACGAGCTCCGCGTCCGGTGTCAGCGTCACCACGAGGTCACCGGTCACCTCGCGCCCGCTCCCGGCGCAGGCGACGACGATCTCGTACGTCCCGGGCTGCGCGCTCGGCGGCACCTGGAACTGCCCGATCGCGTCCCGCTCGTGCGTGCTCGGCGCCAGAGTGAACCGGCCGGCCCCGACGGCGGAGGCGTCGCCCGCCGCCGTGCCCTCGTCGCCACACGCCGCGGTGTTCGCGGAGACCTGCGCGCCCGGCGCGACCGACGACGGGTACATCCGCAGACCCCCGGTCGACGGTCCGGGGGCCTCCCCGGCGTACGCGGGGGCGGCGAGCAGCCCCGCGGTTGCCACGGCGAGTGCGGTGCCGGTCATGCCGGTCAGCAGCCGGGCGGTACGTCGCATCGATGCTCCCTCGAGCTCACGGAGGCGACCCGGCCCGCGGCACCCCCATGTGCCGCCGTCGACCGCGTCCCTGCCCCTCCGAGGTAAGTGCCCCAGGGCGGGTGGCGCTTCCTGAGGAGGCGTCAGGGCGGCGGCTGAACGGGTGTCAGGCGCTCCGCGGCCGCTCGGCCCACGATGTGTTCCAGCAGGTCAACGCCGTGGCGGCGGCCGGCCGGGCGGCGTGCGGGCGGATTGGGCCGGGCGGGGCGGCGAAGGGCTGACCGGGCGAGGGCGCACGCCCCGGCGTGTTCCGGGGGGCGTACGCGCGCCTCACCCCAGCCCTCTCCAGTCCCCGCCCTCCACGCGCGTCCCGCGCGCCCGAAGGCGAGCCGCGACCGCCGGGGCGGCGACGTACACCCACGCCCGGACCGTCGCGCCGTCGGACTCCCGGACCACCGGCCGCGCCACCCGGTCGTACAGGTTGCGCGGGTCGCCCGGGACGTACTCCTCCAGCCGGTCCAGGCGCCCCAGGAGCTCCGCGTACGCCTGCGGCAGGGCGGTCACCAGCTCCCCGCGCACCTCTCCGTCCGGCGCCTCCACGGCGTACGGGTAACCGGGGCCCTCGTACAGCACCGCGCCCCGCAGCCGGCTCGCCTCCTCGCGCGCGGTGCGGCCGCGCAGGAAGCGGTCGTGGTTGACCTCGCCGGGGCGGAGGGTGCCGTAGACGAAGAAGGGGAGGTTCACTCGCTTCACCTGCGCGGACGGTCGGCGGAGCCCCTCTGCACCGAAGTGCCACCGGAGCCTTGCGGGAACGATTCTCTCCCCTCACACACCCCCACATTTGCGCTATGGACATGACAGGCGCAACCCCACTTGAATCGCGGTCACCACCAGCCCCGCCCCGTCCCCCCACCCGCGTCGGGGCGCCCGTTCCAGGAGACCGCTTGAGCCCGATACGGCATGCCCGACGTCCCCGTCTCGCCGTGGCCGGAGCCGCCGTCACCGGCGCCGCCCTGCTGGCCGCCGCCCTCACCCCCACCACCGCCGGAGCGGCCGACCGCCCCACCCGCGCCGCCGCGGCCGAGGCCGCCGCCTCCGTCCTCGCCGAGCGCGCCGACGCCCTCGGCCTCGGCGCCGCCCAGGACACGAAGGTCCGCGACGTCGTCGTCGACGCGGACGGCAGCCGCCACGTCCGCTACGACCGCACCTACCGCGGACTGCCCGTGCTGGGCGGCGACTTCGTGCTCCACCTCGCCCCCGACGGGTCCTACCGGGACGTCACCCGCGCCACCCGTGCCGCGATCGACCTGCCCACCGTCTCCCCGCGCCTCGCCGCGCCCCGCGCCGCCGACCTCGCCGCGAACGTGCTGCGCGCGACGCACCTCGGCGAGACCCTGAACCGGCTCACCGCCCGCCCGCAGCTGGTGGTCGACGCCCTGCACGGTGCCCCCCGCCTCGCCTGGCGCACGGACGCCGCGGCCCAGGACTCCGCCGGCAACCCGGTCGCGCGCACGGTGCTCACCGACGCGCACACCGGCACCCGCATCGACACCTGGGACCGTCTGGAGAGCGCCACCGGCGACGGCAGGTCCCTCTACGGCGGCACGGTCCCGCTGGAGACCACGAAGACCGCGACCGGGTACGAGCTGAAGGACCCCACCCGCGGCGGCACCTACACCGGCGACGCGGGCAACCGCACCGACCTGTGCGTCCTCGTCGTCTGCGTCGTCCGCGCCCCCGCCCCCGTCGTCACCGACGCCGACAACCACTGGGGCACCGGTGACACCGCCGACCGCGCCACGGTCGCCGTGGACGCGCAGTACGGCACCGACGTCACCTGGGACTACTACGAGGACGTGCACGGCCGCCGGGGCATCGCGGGCGACGGCAAGGGCTCGTACAACCGCGTGCACTACGGCAACGCCTACAACAACGCCTTCTGGGACGACCGCTGCTTCTGCATGACCTACGGCGACGGCGACGGCACCCAGATGGGTCCGCTGGTCGCGCTGGACGTGGCCGGGCACGAGATGACCCACGGCGTGACGTCCAAGACCGCCGGGCTGACCTACTCCGGCGAGTCGGGCGGCCTCAACGAGGCGACCTCCGACATCTTCGGCACGCTGGTGGAGTTCCACGCGGCCAACCCCGAGGACCCGGGCGACTGGCTGATCGGCGAGGAGGTCGTCCGCGACGGCTTCGGCCAGGAGGCCCTGCGCTTCATGGACCACCCGTCGAAGGACGGTTCCTCGGCGGACTGCTGGGACGCGTCGGTCAAGGACCTCGACGTCCACCACTCCTCCGGCGTCGCCAACCACTTCGCCTATCTGCTCGCCGAGGGCAGCGGCGCGAAGACCGTGGGCGGCACCGCGCACAACTCCCCGACCTGCGACGGCTCGACGGTCACCGGCATCGGCCGCGCCAAGCTCGGCGCGATCTGGTACCGCGCCCTGACGGTCCACATGACCTCGTCGACCGACTACGCCGGCGCCCGCACCGCCACCCTGAAGGCGGCGGCGGACCTCTACGGCGAGGGCGGCACCGAGTACGACGCGGTCGCGGCGGCCTGGAGCGCGGTGGGCGTGGGCTGACCGCGCCACCCCGGTTCCGGAGGCGGTGCGCTCACGGGCGTACCGCCTCCAGCCGTACGGCGCACGCCTTGAACTCCGGCATCTTCGACGTCGGGTCGAGGGCCGGATTGGTGAGGGTGTTGGCGCGGCCCTCACCGGCCCAGTGGAACGGCATGAACACCGTGTCCGGACGGATCGCGGTGGTGATCCGGGCCGGCGCCACCGCCCGACCGCGCCGCGACACCACGGCCACCGGGTCGCCCTCGGCCGCGCCGAGCCGCTGCGCGAGGCGGGGGTGCAGCTCCACGAACGGGCCGGGCGCGGCGGCGTTCAGCTCGTCCACGCGCCGCGTCTGGGCGCCGGACTGGTACTGCGCCACGACCCGCCCGGTGGTGAGCAGCACCGGGTACTCCTCGTCGGGCTCCTCGGCGATCGCCCGGTGCGACACCGGGACGAACCGCGCCCGCCCGTCCTCGGTGGCGAACCGGTCGAGGAAGAGGCGCGGGGTGCCGGGGTGGACGGTTTCCTCGCCGGGTTCGCCGGGTTCGCCGGGTTCGTCGGGCTCGTCGGGCTCGTCGGGGGAGGGGCACGGCCAGAACACCCCGTCCCCCTCGGCCAGCCGCCGGTAGGTGATCCCGGAGTAGTCGGCCGGGCCGCCCGCGCTGGCCCGCCGCAGTTCCTCGAAGACCTCCTCGGGGTCGGCCGGGAACCGCTTCTCCGGGCTGCCCTCGCCACCCAGCCGCGCCGCGAGCTCGTGCAGCACCTCCAGGTCGCTGCGCACGCCCGCCGGCGGGGTGACCGCCCGGCGCCGCAGCAGCACCCTGCCCTCCAGGTTGGTCGTGGTGCCCGTCTCCTCCGCCCACTGCGTCACCGGCAGGACCACGTCGGCGAGTTCGGCCGTCTCCGACAGCACCACGTCGCACACGGCGAGGAAGTCCAGCGAGCGGATGCGCCCCTCGACGTGCGCGGCGCGCGGCGCCGACACCACCGGGTTGGAGCCCATCAGCAGCAGCGCCCGGATGTCCGTGCCCAGCGCGTCCAGCAACTCGTAGGCGCTGCGGCCCGGACCGGGCAGGCTGTCCGGGTCCACGCCCCACACCTGCGCCACATGCGCCCGCGCGACCGGGTCGGTCAGCTTGCGGTAGCCGGGCAGCTGGTCGGCCTTCTGGCCGTGTTCGCGCCCGCCCTGCCCGTTGCCCTGTCCGGTCAGACAGCCGTACCCGGACAGCGGGCGGCCCGGCCGGCCGGTCGCCAGCGCCAGGTTGATCCAGGCGCTCACCGTGTCGGTGCCCTTGGACTGCTGCTCCGGACCTCGCGCGGTGAGCACCATCGCGTGCTCCGGCTCGCAGAACAGCCGCACGGCTTCGCGCAGTTGGGGCACGGGGACGCCTGTGATCCGCTCCACGTACTCCGGCCAGTGCGCCATCGCGGCGGCCCGGGTCTCCTCCCAGCCGGCCGTGCGTTCCCGGATGTACTCCTCGTCGGTGCGCCCCTCGGCGACGACCAGGTGCAGCAGGCCCAGCGCCAGCGCGAGGTCGGTGCCGGGGCGCGGGGCCAGGTGCAGGTCGGCGTGCTCGGCGGTCCGCGTCCGGCGCGGGTCGACGACGATCAGGGTGCCGCCGTTCTCCTTCAGCTCGGTGAAGTACCGCAGGGCCGGGGGCATGGTCTCGGCCGGGTTGGAGCCGACGAGGATCACGCAGCCGGTCCTCGGGACGTCCTCCAGCGGGAACGGCAGCCCCCGGTCGAGGCCGAAGGCCCTGCTGCCCGCGGCGGCCGCCGACGACATGCAGAACCGGCCGTTGTAGTCGATCTGCGAGGTGCCCAGCACCACCCGGGCGAACTTCCCCAGCGCGTACGCCTTCTCGTTGGTCAGCCCGCCCCCGCCGAACACCCCGACCGCGTCCGCGCCGTGCTCCGCCCGAGCGCCTCCGATGCCCTCGGCGACCCGGTCCAGCGCCTCCTCCCAGGAGGCCGGCTCCAGCGTGCCCGCCGCCGACCGCACCAACGGCGAGGTCAGCCGCACAGCGGACGACAGCAGGGCCGGGGCGGTCCGCCCCTTGCCGCACAGCGCGCCCCGGTTCACCGGGAAGTCCGCGCGCTCGCTCACCTCGACAACCCGCCCGTCGGCGGCCGGCGCCAGGTTCATGCCGCACTGCAGCGCGCAGTAGGGGCAGTGCGTGGACGTCACGGTGTTTCGCATACGGCCCAGGCTGCGTGCCCGGTGTTACGCACCGAACCGACCGCTGTTACACCCCGGACACGGTGCCCTCTCCTCCGGGCGGGTGGCGTGGTGAGGGGCCGGCGCGCCGCGCTCGGACGCCGACGAGCCGGACGCGGTCGCCGCACAGGCCGGGCGAGCCGCCGGCCCCGAACAGTCCTGCGGCTTCCGCCGCCCGTTCGGTCACCGGCTCGACCTGCCCGCCGACGCGCCGGCATCGGTGTGCTCGAAGATCAGCCAACGGGCATCCGCCGGCTCCGCCTCGGTGAAGGCGCCGTGCTCCTCCTGGGCCGCTGAAGATCGGCTCCGACCGCCCGGTGCCGCAACTCGCGCGCGACCGCTTCGGCGACATCCCCCGGGACGCCGTCGGTCAGCTCCTTCAGGGCGGCGACGCGCTCCGTCGGGAGCGTCACCGTGATCCGTGTCGTGTCCGCCACGAGGGAAAAGGACTCGTCGAGTACCGGGCGCGCCCCTCAGCCCGGCGTGCCGGGACCCTCGGCGTCCGCCAGCGCCCTCCGCACCCCCGGCTCCTCGGGGCCGAGGAAGTGGGGGTCCGGGCGGAAGACCGCGTCCAGGGCCGCCTTGCCCGCCGCCAGGACCTCGCGGGCGCCGCCGTAGTACCAGGTGACGTCGTGCCGGTCGTCCACGCCGACCCCGTACGACTCGACGCCGGCCGCCTCGCACAGGGCCACCGCCCGCCGGATGTGGAAGCCCTGGCTGATCAGCACCGCCCGGTCCACGCCGAAGATCTTCCGGGCGCGGACGCAGGAGTCCCAGGTGTCGAAGCCCGCGTAGTCGCTGACGATCCGCGCGTCGGGCACCCCGTGCCGGGTCAGATAGGCGCGCATCGCGTCCGGCTCGTCGTAGTCCTCCCGGCTGTTGTCGCCGGTGACCAGCACCACCTCGATCCGCCCCACGCGGTACAGCTCCGCCGCCGCGTCCAGCCGGTGCGCGAGGTACGGCGACGGCTCCCCCTCCCACAGCCCCGCGCCGAACACCACGGCCACCTCGGTGCGCGGCACGTCGGCGGTGGTGCGCAGCCGGTCGCCGGTGCTCAGCCGCAGCCAGGTCGCCGGCAGCAGCGCCAGCACGCACACCGCCACCACGGCCCGCACCAGCCGTCGCCGTCCCGCTCGGGTGCGCGGCAGCCGCGGACGGTGGAACGCGAAACGGCGCATACGGACGGCCTCCCCCGGGTCGGTCCTGGACCCGGTAGGACGCCGTGCCGGGGCCGGTGGTTCGCACCCTGTGACCGGCCTCACGATGCCGGGAGACGGAAACCCGCCGCCTCACACCGCCCCCCGCCCCCGCGTGAACGCCCCGAAAACACGCGTGACCCCCGCGCAACGGCAGGGCAACCTCGTACGGTCACGCTCGCTGCATGACGGCGTATCCGATGCATCCCGGCGCCCGGCCCCGCCCGGCCGCACCGCCCCCCGCCCTCGTCGTGGTGGCCCACGGCAGCCGCGACCCGCGCGCCCTGGTCACCGTGCGACGGCTGCTGGAGCGGGTCCGCGCGCTGCGCCCCGGCCTGCCCGTGCACCTCGGCCACATCGAGCTGAACGCCCCCCTGCTCCCCGGCACCCTCGACGAGTTGGGCGCGAGCGGCACCACCTCCGCCGTCCTCGTCCCGCTGCTGTTCGGCCGCGGCCACCACGTCACCCGGGACATCCCCGACGCCGCCGCGGCGGCACCGCTGCCCACCCGCGTCGCCGACCCGATCGGCCCGCACCCGCTGCTCGTGGACGCCCTGCACGCCCGGCTCACCGAGGCGGGCTGGCAGGCTCCCCGGGACGCGGAGAGCCGCCGCGTGAGCGCCGTGGTGCTCGCCGCCGCCGGGTCCCGCGCCCCCGCCTCCCGCGCCGACACCGAACGCATCGCCGCCCTGCTCGCCGCCCGGCTCGGCGTCCTCGTCGTCCCCGCCTACGCCTCCGCCGCCGACCCCACCGTGCCCGACGCGGTCCGCGCCCTCGCCGCCCGCGGCCGTACCCGGGTCGCCGTCGCGTCCTGCTTCACCGCCCCCGGCCGCTTCGCCACCGAGTGCGCGGCGGCCGCGCCCGGCACCGTCTCCGCCCCCCTGGGCACCCACCCCGCGATGGCCCGCCTGCTCCTCCACCGCTACGACCAGGCACTGCGGACCGCCGCCCCGGTCACCGGGGTCACCGCCCTCGCCCCGGCGTGACACGACCACCGGTGTCCGTGATGTCACCGGCCGGGGCTACTGTCGGGTCATGGAAGGCATCACGTCCGACACGTCCGCCCCGCCCGCGAACCACGTCCCGCCCGCCGGATACGACCCGTCGGCCGTCGAGCGCTGGGCCGCCGAGCCCGACAAGCGGCCGGGCCGCACCGCCTTCCAGCGCGACCGGGCCCGGGTGCTGCACTCCGGGGCGCTGCGCCGCCTCGCCGGCAAGACCCAGGTCGTCACTCCGGGCGAGCAGAGCCAGGTGTGGGACGCCAGCCCCCGCACCCGCCTCACCCACTCCCTCGAATGCGCCCAGGTCGGCCGGGAACTGGGCGCCGCCCTCGGCTGCGACCCCGACCTGGTGGAGGCCGCCTGCCTCTCCCACGACCTCGGCCACCCGCCGTTCGGCCACAACGGCGAGCAGGCGCTGAACGAGTTCGCCGAGGACTGCGGCGGCTTCGAGGGCAACGCCCAGTCGCTGCGGCTGCTCACCCGCATCGAACCCAAGCGGTTCACCCCCGAGGGCTCCGTCGGCCTCAACCTCACCCGGGCCGCCCTCGACGCGGCCACCAAGTACCCCTGGCCGCGCGGCGCCCACCCCACCGACCCGGCGTCGGTGAAGTTCGGCGTCTACGACGACGACCGGCCGGTCTTCGAGTGGCTCCGCAAGGACGCCCCCGGCACCCGCACCTGCTTCGAGGCGCAGGTCATGGACTGGGCCGACGACGTCGCCTACTCGGTCCACGACGTGGAGGACGGCCTGCACGCGGGCCACATCGACCCCAACTGCCTGCACGCCGACCCGGAGCGGGAGGCCGTCTTCGCGGTCGCCGTCGGCCGGTACGTCCCGGCGGACACCGACACCGCCGAGCTGGCCGAGGCGCTCGACCGGCTGCTCGCCCAGGAGTGGTGGCCGCACGGCTACGACGGCACCGCCGTCGCCCAGGCCCGCCTGAAGGACGCCACCAGCCAGCTCATCGGCCGCTTCTGCCTCGCCGCCGAGAGCGCCACCCGGCAGGCCTGGGGCGGCGGCCGCCTCACCCGGTACGGGGCGGAGCTGGTCGTACCGCGCTCCACGCGCATGGAGTGCGCGGTCCTCAAGGCGGTCGCCGACCGGTACGTCATGCAGCGCGCCGAACAGGAGCGGCTCCGCGCCGACCAGCGGGTCGTCGTCATGGAGCTGGCCGAGGCGCTCACCGCCCGCGCCCCCGACGGCCTGGACCCGCAGTTCCGCAGCCTGTTCGACCGGGCCCTCGACGACCGGGCCCGCAAGCGCGTGGTCGTCGACCAGATCGCGTCCTTGACGGACGCCTCGGCCCGTTCGCTGCACGCCCGGCTCACCGGCCGGACGTGACGGAGGTGGCCTGATCGGGTCACTCCCTCTTCCCGCAGCCCCCCGGGTGCGGGAGGCTCGCTGGTGGCGCAACGCTCGAAGGAGGCATCACGTGGTCGACGCGGATCAGACATTCGTCATCGTGGGAGGCGGCCTGGCCGGCGCGAAGGCGGCCGAGACGCTGAGAGCGGAGGGCTTCACCGGCCGCGTGATACTGATCTGCGACGAGCACGACCACCCCTACGAGCGTCCGCCGCTGTCCAAGGGCTACCTCCTGGGCAAGGCCGGGCGCGACAGCGTCTTCGTCCACGAACCCGCCTGGTACGCGCAGCACGACGTCGAGCTCCACCTGGGGGCGACCGTCGCCGCGATCGACCGCGCCGCGAAGACCGTCCGCTTCGGCGAGGACGGCACCACCGTCCGCTACGACAAGCTGCTGCTCGCCACCGGCGCGGAACCCCGCCGGCTGGACATCCCGGGTACCGACCTCGCGGGCGTGCACCATCTGCGCCGCCTCGCCCACTCCGAGCGCCTCAAGGGCGTGCTCACCTCCCTCGGCAGGGACAACGGCCATCTGGTGATCGCCGGAGCGGGCTGGATCGGCCTGGAGATCGCGGCGGCGGCCCGCGGCTACGGCGCGGAGGTCACCGTCGTCCACCGGGGACAGACCCCGCTGCACTCGGTGCTCGGGCCCGAACTCGGGCAGCTCTTCGCCGAGCTGCACCGCGACCACGGCGTGCGCTTCCACTTCGGTGCCACGCTCACCGAGATCACCGGCCAGGACGGCATGGTCCTCGCCGCCCGTACCGACGACGGCGAGGAGCACCCGGCGCACGCCGTCCTCGCGGCGATCGGCGCCGCCCCGCGGATCTCCCTCGCCGAGGCAGCGGGCCTGGAGCTCGCCGACCCCGCGTCCGGCGGCGGTGTCCTCGTCGACGAGCGGCTGCGCACGTCCGACCCGGACATCTTCGCGGCCGGAGACGTCGCGTCCTTCCCGCACGCCCTGTTCGACACCCGTCTGCGGGTGGAGCACTGGGCCAACGCGCTGAACGGCGGCCCGGCCGCGGCCCGCGCCATGCTCGGCCGGGACGAGAGCTACGACCGCGTCCCGTACTTCTTCACCGATCAGTACGACCTGGGCATGGAGTACTCGGGCTGGGCGCCGCCCGGGTCCTACGACCAGGTGGTGATCCGGGGCGACGCGGGGAAGCGGGAGTTCATCGCGTTCTGGGTGCGCGAGGGGCGCGTGCTGGCCGGGATGAACGTGAACGTGTGGGACGTCACCGATCCGATCCAGCGGCTGATCCGGTCCCGGGAGGCGGTGGACACGGAGGCGCTGGCCGACCCGCACGTGCCGTTGGAGAGCCTGGCCGCGTAAGGGCTCCACGACCGCCCGGGGCGCCGGCCGCTGTTCCGGTGCAGCGCAAGTGCCCCAACAGGCAAGTGAATGGGGGACGGAAAGCCTGGAGTCCCGGGGCGGGACGGCCGATGATCGCAGCATGCGTTCACAGGACCAGCAGGACACCGCCGCCCGTCCCGCCCGGACCGCTCCTGCTGCCACCCGCACGGCCGACACCGCCGGACCGGCGGGATCCGGCGCCCCGGCCGCCGCGAGGCGGCTGCTGGCGTTGCAGCGCGCGGCCGGCAACGGCGCCGTCGTCCAGGCGCTGGAACGGCAGCGGGGGGCCGGGCCCCACCCGCACGGCCCCGCCCGCGGCCACGGCGACCCCACTCCCGTGCAGCGCCACGCGGACGGCCCCGCCTGCGGCCACGAGGAGTCCGCGCCGGTGCAGCGGTCGTCCGTGCCGGACGTGCTGCGCTCCGCCGGCCAGCCGCTGGACGGGGCGGTCCGCGCCGAGATGGAGGCGCGGCTGGGCGCCGACTTCTCCGACGTACGGATGCACACCGGGACGGCCGCCCAGCGCTCGGCGGCCGAGGTCGGGGCCCGCGCCTACACCTCCGGCAACCATGTCGTCATCGGTGCCGGCGGCGCCGACCGGCACACCCTGGCCCATGAGCTGACGCACGTCGTCCAGCAGCGGCAGGGGCCGGTCGCCGGCACCGACAACGGCTCCGGGCTCAGCGTCTCCGACCCCTCCGACCGCTTCGAGCGCGCGGCGGAGGAGAACGCCCGCCGTGCCCTGGCCGGCCCCGTGCCCGCCGGCCCCGCGCCCGCAGGGGCAGCGCCCGCCGGGGCCGAACCCGTGCAGCGGACGGCGGCCGCCCCCGCCCGCACCGGCGGGGAGGTCGCCGTACAGCGGGCCGGCGGTGGCGAGGCGCCCTTCGACCACGGCCAGTACTACACGAGGACGGGCTGGCAGGAGGCGGCCGAGGAGTTCGAGAAGCGGCTGGGCGCGTACTCCTTCGGGCACCCCAAGGCGCTCGACGCGGCGCGCAGGACCGTGAACCGGCTCAAGCAGCTGCTCATCGCCTACGCCCACGCGGAACGCAAGGACCCGGCGCTCGCCAACAAGTCGTTCTTCAAGGACGACAGGACGAGCGCGGGCCAGGTGGGCGAGGGGATGGCCACCGAACAGATCAAGGAGTTCTTCGCCCGGGACGGCAACGTCCGGGAACTGGTCACGGCCGTCTACAACGCCGCCTACTACAACAAGGGCGCGCAGCTCTCCCTCAAGCACGTCCTCGAAGGCATCATCGGGCCCAAGCCGCGGCTCGCGTCGACCCTCGGCATGAACGAGGAGGAGCTGAAGAAGCACTCCGCGTTCCTCAACGGCTGGTCCCGGCCTGCCATGTGGGCCGCGGCGAACCTCGTGGGCAAGGGCTACAACTACGAGAAGGACCCGTACGCGCTGGGCAACCTGCTGTGGCAGTCGGAGCCGGAGACGTTCGCCGGCGACACCCGCGAGATGATCAACAGCCAGGGGCCGCGCAAGCCGCGGAGCCAGGCGGACAAGGAAGCCAAGCGCAAGACACCCCGCGACTACGCGGACCGCGGCGCCCCGCTCAGCGCGCGCGAGCTGGCGTTCGCCGGCAAGCCCGGTCCGGACGACAAGCTGCCCTGGGACGAGGGCACCGCCTACTGGGAGATCCAGCAGAACGAGTCCTGGCCCCAGCAGAATGCCGCGCGGGGCATTCCCACCGTCGCCGGCATGTCCGGGACCACGACCCGGATGCTCAAGACCTTCCAGTGGATCAACGTCCCCGGGGTGGACGTCTTCGACTACCGGATGGCCGTGATGGGCTGGATGCTCCCGTCCTGGGACCACTCGCTCTACGAGATCCTGCGCGGTTCCTGGGCGGCCGGGGTCAAGGGGCCGGGCGAGTCCGCGGCCCGGGCGGGCAAGGGCGCGGCACTGATGTACCAGAACATCGCGCCCTTCTCGGAGGAGGAGCTGCGGCAGCACGTCTGCGTCGACGGACAGTTCCCGCACGAGCTGATGTACCTCGCCGAGGCGAACAAGCCGCGTACGCAGGATCCCGCGACGAGCGGGTTCATGGAACCGGGACAGACGGCGGCCGGTGACGTCAAGGGCAAGTACGACGAGTTCGTGGCGGGCGACACCGCGCCCACCCCGCGGATCGCCCAGTGGAAGGCGGACAACGACGGCGCCTCCACCGAGGCCGTCGCGAAGAACTTCAAGCCCGCTCACGCGACCGCGCTGATGGCGTACACCGGCGGGGCGCACCAGATGATCAACTCGGTGGTGCGCAGCCGGATGCTGCCCGAGGGGTACGCCCCGTACGGCACCGCCGGCGTGGCGACGGCGGGCGCCGAGGCCGTCTCCCTGCGGCAGATCAAGGGACAGCTGCGCTGGGCCGCCCGGAACGACGGCCCTGACCAGGAGTGGGTGCCCACCCTCGACGAGGATCCGGTGATCGGGCCGCAGCTCGCGGCCGCCCGGGGCTCGGACCCGGTGGCGAAGAAGGCGGCGACGGACGTCATCGACGCGCGGATCGAGGTCCTCGCCCCCGTGCTCTTCGAGGAGCTCAAGATGCACGCCGACATGACGATGGAGGCGCTGAACCGGCTGCCTCCCGTCACCGGCACCGTCTTCCGCGGCGACTGGAACCTCGGCGGGGACGAGTCGGTCCACCGGCTCGGCAAGCAGGCAGCGCTGAACTACCGGCCCGGCTCCGTCTTCACCAGCTCCTTCGACAGCACCAGCAGGCAGCCGGACGTGGCCATGGGCTTCATGCGCGGCCAGCGGGTCTCCGGCACCAGGACGCACCGCATCCTCCTGGAGCTGACGCTCACCGGGAAGTACGGCCGCGACATCGACCCCTTCCACCAGTACCAGGGCACCGAGGCGGAGGTCCTGCTCATGCCGGGCGCGAACTTCAAGGTCGACCGGAGCGAGTGGAGGCACGACCCGGACCACGACCCGGCGAACGGCGGCAGCGACTGGTACGAGCACGTCTGGGCGACGGAGGTGTGAGGGCACGCCCTCCGTGAGCGCACGCCCACGAGGTCACGCCCCCGTCGTCACGCCTCGCCGGTGCCGCGTATGTCACAGTGCCGGGCCATCCCCGGTGGCTCCACGCTCCGGGGATGTCATGGCGCACCCGTAGAATCTACGCGTGGCAGGACGGATCAATGACGAGGACGTGAAGGCGGTACGGGACGCGGTCCCGATCGACGCCGTGGTGTCCGAGTACCTCCAGCTGCGCAACGCGGGCGGCGGGAACCTCAAGGGCCTGTGTCCGTTCCACGACGAGAAGTCGCCGTCCTTCCAGGTCAGCCCGAGCAAGGGACTCTTCCACTGCTTCGGCTGCCAGGAGGGTGGCGACACCATCACGTTCGTGATGAAGATCGACCACCTCTCCTTCTCGGAGGCGGTCGAGCGGCTGGCCGGACAGGCCGGCATCACCCTGCGCTACGAGGAGGGCGGGTACAACCCCACCCACCAGCGCGGTGAGCGGATCCGCCTGGTCGAGGCGCACAAGCTGGCCGCCGAGTGGTACGCGGAACAGCTCGCGACCTCCCCCGAGGCCGACACCGGCCGGGTCTTCCTCGCCGACCGTGGCTTCGACCAGGCCGCAGCCCTCCACTTCGGCGTCGGCTACAGCCCCCAGGGCTGGGACCACCTCACCCGCTTCCTGCGCGGCAAGGGCTTCAGCGACAAGGAGCTGGTGCTCTCCGGACTCGCCCAGGAGGGCCGCCGCGGACCCATCGACCGCTTCCGCGGCCGGCTGATGTGGCCCATCCGCGACATCGGCGGGGACGTCGTGGGCTTCGGCGCCCGCAAGCTCTACGAGGCGGACAACGGCCCCAAGTACCTCAACACCCCCGACACGGCGATCTACCGGAAGTCCCAGGTCCTCTACGGCATCGACCTGGCGAAGAAGGACATCGCGAAGTCCTCCCGCGCGGTCGTCGTCGAGGGCTACACCGACGTCATGGCCTGCCACCTCGCCGGTGTCACCACCGCCATCGCCACCTGCGGCACCGCCTTCGGCGGCGACCACATCAAGATCCTCCGGCGCCTGCTCATGGACAACGGCTCGGCCCGCGTGATCTTCACCTTCGACGGCGACGCGGCCGGGCAGAAAGCCGCCCTGCGCGCCTTCGAGGACGACCAGAAGTTCGCCGCCGAGACGTACATCGCCGTCGCCCCCGACGGCATGGACCCCTGCGACCTGCGCCTGGCCAAGGGCGACGAGGCCGTCGCCGACCTGGTGGAGCCGCGCACCCCGCTGTTCGAGTTCGCCCTGCGTCAGATCGTCCGCCGCTACGACCTGGACACCCCGGCGGGCCGGGCCGGCGCCCTCGACGAGGCCGCCCCGATCGTCGCCCGCATCAAGAACAGCGGCGCGCAGCACGAGGTCGCCGTCCAGCTTGCCGGGATGCTCGGCATCCTGGACACCCAGTTCGTCGTCAAGCGGGTCGCCCAGCTCGCCCGCTGGGCCCGCGACCGCGGCGGCAAGGGTCCGGCGCCGGAGCGCGGCCGGCCCGGAGGCGGCGCCCCCCAGCAGTACGCCGCCCCCTCCGCCCCACGCGGCCCCGCCCTGAACCTCCGCAACCCGGTCTTCGCCACCGAGCGCGAGCTGCTCAAGCTCGCCCTGCAGCGCCCGGAGCTGGTCTCCCCGGCCTTCGACGCGTACGGCGTCGACGAGTTCACCGCTCCGCCGTACGCGGCCGTGCGCCAGGCGATCCTGGACGCGGGCGGCGCCGAGTACGGCGTCCAGGACCCGCAGGAGTACCTGATCCGGGTGCGCGACGCGGCCCCCGACGACACCGTCCGCGCCATGGTCACCGAGCTGGCCGTCGAGGCGATCATGCGCCGGGCGGTCGACGAGGTGTACGCGGGCGAGGTGCTGGTCCGGGTGCGGCGCCGGGCCGTCGAGCGCCGCGTCCGCGAGGTCAACGGCAAGCTGGCCCGCCTGTCGAACCACGCCGACCAGGCCGAACTGTCCGCCGTACAGAACGAGTTGTGGGTCCTCCAGCAGTACGACCAGGCCCTGCGCGAACACGGCGCGGCAGCCCTGTAGCCCCAGGCGGTCCCACCCCTCGGGGAACGCCCCCGACACCGCCCGCACCAGCCGCCTCCCGAAGTCGTCCCCGGCCCCCGCGAACCGGGGGTACCCGACGGCTGCCGGCCACGGCGGACCGGAGGCGCAGGCGCTCGTACTCCCCGGAACCGGAACAGCCGACCGTCACATGGGTTTCGTACAGGGCGGTGGACGCCCGCGGACGGTGCCGGATCGCCCGCGCTTCCGGCCTCCGGGTTTGTGCGGCGGGTGATCGGACGGTGACGGAGCGGACGCAAAAAGTCGACGCACGCCCCTCGTGGGGACGATGTGTCGTACCCCACACTGGGGGCGGTGCCTGAGTCCTCGGAGCGCGGCCGGCCCGTCGGTGACGGGTCGCACACCCCCGCTGTTCCGCTCATCGCGTACGGGACGGACAGCGGCGAGGCCGTCGACTCCGCCCCTGAAGTACCGCTGCCCCACCCCCCGGCAGCGATCATCCTGGAGGTCGCCCCCGTGCAGACCCAGACCCTCACCCAGACCGACACCGACGCCGCCGGCGCGGCGCCCGACGCGGATCTGCTGGTGGCGATGCCCGCGCAGAGCCGTGTCGCGCAGCACCCCGCCACCGGTCCGGAGCCGCCGGCGCGGGCCCCGGAGCCGGCCGAGCCGGCCGAGCCGGCGGAGGAGCCCGGCGACGTGGCCGTCGAGCCGGTCGACCTCTCACGCGTCCGGCCCGAGACCGGCGGCCCCTCCGCCGACCTGTTCCGCCAGTACCTGCGGGAGATCGGCCGCATCCCCCTGCTCACCGCCGCCGAGGAGGTGGACCTCGCCCGCCGGGTCGAGGCCGGCCTGTTCGCCGAGGAGAAGCTGCGCCTCACCCCCGACCTGGACAGCCGGCTCGCCCACGACCTGGACCGGCTCGTCGTCCTGGGCCGCATGGCCAAGCGCCGGCTGATCGAGGCGAACCTGCGGCTCGTGGTGTCCGTGGCCAAGCGGTACGTGGGCCGCGGGCTGACCATGCTCGACCTGGTCCAGGAGGGCAACCTCGGCCTGATCCGCGCCGTCGAGAAGTTCGACTACGCGCGCGGCTTCAAGTTCTCCACGTACGCCACCTGGTGGATCCGCCAGGCCATGTCCCGGGCGCTCGCCGACCAGGCACGCACCATCCGCGTGCCGGTGCACGTGGTGGAGCTGATCAACCGCGTGGTCCGCGTCCAGCGGCGGATGCTCCAGGAGCGCGGCTACGAGCCGACCCCGCAGGAGGTCGCCGCCCACCTGGACCTGCCGCCCGAGCGGGTCGGCGAGGTGCTGCGGCTGGCCCAGGAACCGGTGTCGCTGCACGCGCCCGTGGGCGAGGAGGACGACGTCGCGCTCGGCGACCTCATCGAGGACGGCGACGCCGCAAGCCCCGTGGAGTCGGCGGCGTTCCTGCTGCTGCGGCAGCACCTGGAGGCGGTGCTGTCCACGCTGGGGGAGCGCGAGCGCAAGGTGGTGCAGCTGCGCTACGGGCTGGTCGACGGCCGGCCCCGCACCCTGGAGGAGATCGGCCGCATCTTCGGCGTGACCCGCGAGCGCATACGGCAGATCGAGTCCAAGACGCTCAACAAGCTCCGCGACCACGCCTACGCCGACCAGCTGCGCGGCTACCTCGACTAGCCGGCGGGATGCCGGAGGGGCCGAGCCGGCCCTCGCCCCTCCGGCACCCCACGGCCTCAGTCCACCTCGGCGACCGCCTGCGCGAACTGCGCCTTGTACAGGCGGGCGTACGCGCCGTCCGCCGCCAGCAGCTTCTCGTGCGCCCCCTGTTCGACGATCGCGCCGTTCTCCATCACCAGGATGGTGTCCGCGTCGCGGATCGTGGAGAGGCGGTGCGCGATGACGAACGACGTGCGGCCGTGCGCGAGCCGGGCCATCGCCTTCTGGATCAGCACCTCGGTGCGCGTGTCCACGGAGCTCGTCGCCTCGTCCAGCACCAGGATCACCGGGTCCGAGAGGAACGCCCGGGCGATGGTGATGAGCTGCTTCTCACCCGCGCTGACCCCGCTGCCCTCGTCGTCGATCACGGTGTCGTACCCGTCGGGCAGGGTGCGGACGAACCGGTCGGCGTGCGCCGCGCGGGCCGCCTCCTCGATCTCCTCCCGGGTGACCTCGCGGGACGCGCCGTAGGCGATGTTCTCCGCGATGGTGCCGCCGAACAGCCAGGTGTCCTGCAACACCATGCCGATCCCGGCCCGCAGGTCGTCCCGCGTCATCCGCGCGACGTCCACGCCGTCCAGCGTGATCCGGCCGCCGGACACCTCGTAGAACCTCATCAGCAGGTTGACCAGCGTGGTCTTGCCGGCACCCGTCGGGCCGACGATGGCGACCGTGCGGCCCGGCTCGACCGTCAGCGACAGGTCCTCGATCAGCGGCTTCTCCGGGTCGTAGCGGAACGACACGTGCTCCAGCTCCACCCGCCCGCGCAGCCGCTCCGGCCGCTCGGCGGGCGACGGGTCGGCCTGCTGCTCCTCGGCGTCGAGCACCTCGAAGACCCGCTCGGCGGAGGCCACGCCCGACTGCACCAGGTTCGCCATCGACGCGACCTGCGTCAGCGGCATCGAGAACTGCCGCGAGTACTGGATGAACGCCTGCACGTCCCCGATGGACAGCGACCCGGAAGCGACCCGCAGACCGCCGACGACCGCGACCAGCACGTAGTTGAGGTTCGACACGAACATCATCAGCGGCTGCATCACACCGCTGTTGAACTGCGCCTTGAACCCGGCCTCGTACAGCGCGTCGTTCTCCTCGGCGAACTTCCGCGCCGACTCCTCCTGCCGCCCGAACACCTTCACCAGCGCGTGCCCGGTGTACATCTCCTCGACGTGCGCGTTGAGCGTTCCGGTGGAGCGCCACTGCTGCACGAAGTGCGGCTGCGACCGCTTGCCGACCCGTGTCGCGACGACGAACGACAGCGGCACCGTCACCAGGGCGACGAGCGCCAGGATCCAGGAGACGTAGAACATCATCACCAGCACGCCGATGATGGTGAGCAGCGAGTTGATCAGCTGGCCCATCGACTGCTGGAGCGTCTGCCCGATGTTGTCGATGTCGTTGGTGGCGCGGCTCAGCACCTCACCGCGCTGCCGCTTGTCGAAGTATGACAGCGGCAGCCGCGACAGCTTCGTCTGCACGTCCTCGCGCATCCGGAACATGGTGCGGTTGACCGCCCGGTTCACCAGCCGGGTCGCCACCGCCATCAGCAGGCCGGCCGCCCCGAACACCGCCAGCGCGAACAGCAGGACGTGTCCCACCGCGGTGAAGTCGATGCCCTGACCCGGCGTGAAGTCGGTGGAGCGGAGCATGTCGGCGACCTGGTCGTCGCCCCGCTCCCGCATCGACTCCAGCACCTGCTCCTTGGTCGCGCCGTCCGGCATGTCCCGGCCGACGATGCCCGCGAACACCAGGTCGGTCGCCCGGCCGAGGATCTTCGGCCCGATCACGCTCAGTCCGACGCTCAGCACGACACAGGCCAGCAGCCCGTAGATCGTCAGGCGCTCCGGCCCGAACCTGGCGAGCAGCCGTTTGCTCGAACCCTTGAAGTCGATCGACCGCTGACCGGGTGCGCCCCCGGCCGTCATCCGGCCCCCAGGCCCCGCCATCAGGCCGCCTCCGCTTCCGTCAGCTGGGAGAGCACGATCTCCCGGTAGGTCTCGTTGTCCGCCATCAGTTCGCGGTGCCGGCCGGTGCCGACCACCCGGCCCTCGTCCAGGACCACGATCCGGTCGGCGTCACGGATGGTCGACACCCGCTGGGCGACGATCACCACCGTCGCCTCGGCCGTCTCCCGCGCGAGCGCCGCGCGCAGGGCCGCGTCGGTGGCGTAGTCGAGCGCGGAGAAGGAGTCGTCGAAGAGGTAGATCTCCGGGCGCTGCACCAGCGTCCGGGCGATCGCCAGGCGCTGGCGCTGACCGCCGGAGACGTTCGTCCCGCCCTGTGCGATCGGCGCGTCGAGCCCGCCCTCCAGCCGCTCCACGAAGTCCTTGCCCTGCGCCACCTCCAGGGCGTGCCACAGCTCCTCGTCGGTGGCGTCCGGATTGCCGTAGCGCAGATTGGTCGCCACCGTGCCAGCGAAGAGATACGGCTTCTGCGGTACCAGCCCGACGGTCCGCGCGAGCAGCGCCGGGTCGACGTCCGCCACCGGCACCCCGTCGACCAGCACCTCCCCGTCGGTCGCGTCGAACAGCCGCGGGACCAGCCCCAGCAGCGTCGACTTTCCGCTGCCGGTGGAGCCGATCACGGCGGTGACCTCACCGGGCCGCGCCACCAGATCGACCGCCCGCAGCACCGGCTCCTCGGCCCCCGGGTAGCGGAAGCCCGCGCCCCGGATCTCCAGATGACCGTGCCGGCGCAGCTCGGTGACCGGCGCGGAGGGCGGCACCACGCTGGAGGAGGTGTCCAGCACCTCCTGGACGCGCTCGGCGCACACCTCGGCGCGCGGCACCATCATGAACATGAAGGTGGCCATCATCACGGACATGACGATCTGCATCAGATAGGCGAGGAACGCCGTCAGGTCGCCGATCTGCATCCCGCCGCTGTCGATGCGGTGCGCGCCGAACCACACGACCGCGATCGACGACAGGTTCACCACCGTCATGACCACGGGGAACATCAGCGCGAGCAGGTTGCCGGTGCGCAGCGACACATCGGTCAGCTCGGTGTTGGACCCCGCGAATCGCCGCTGCTCGTAGGTGTCCCGCACGAACGCCCGGATGACCCGGTTGCCGGTGATCTGCTCGCGCAGCACCCGGTTCACCGTGTCGAGCCGCTCCTGCATGGTGCGGAACAGCGGCCGCAGCCGGCGCACGATCAGCGTCACGCAGATGCCCAGCACCGGCACCACCGCGACCAGCACCCCGGACAGCGGGACGTCCAGCCCGAGCGCCAGCACCACACCGCCCACGCACATGATCGGCGCCGACACCATGAGGGTGAACGTCATCAGGGTCAGCATCTGGATCTGCTGGACGTCGTTCGTCGTCCGCGTGATCAGGGACGGGGCGCCGAAGTGGCCCACCTCACGGGCGGAGAAGGACTGCACCCGGTCGAACACGGCGGCGCGCACGTCCCGCCCCAGGGCCGCCGCCGTCCGGGCCCCGTAGTACACGGCCCCCACGTTGCAGACGACCTGCGCCAGCGAGATGCCGATCATCAGGCCGCCGTAGCCCAGGATGTAACCGGTGTCACCCCGGACGACACCGTTGTCGATGATGTCCGCGTTCAGCGTGGGCAGGTAGAGGGTGGCGCAGGTCTGGAGGAACTGCAGGGCCACCAGGAGGGCCAGGGGTCTTTTGTAGGGCCGTAGACGGTCACGAAGAAGTCGTATGAGCACGCTGCATCTCTCGGAGTGGTCGGCGGGGCCATTCGGTTGCCCGTGGCCCCTATCGTCGAACACTCCACCCGCGTTACCTCAACCCATTTACGGGCCCGCGCGCGTCGCCCCCGGACGCGGCCTGCGGCCGGAACGCCCCCGGCTGCCGCCTGCGGCCGGAACGCTTCCGGCTGCCGCCTACGGCCGGAACGCTCCCGGATGCGTCTGCTCCCGCACCGCGACGTACTGCTGGCGCACCGCCTGACCCACCGCCAGTTCCTCGCCCGGGTCCAGCACCTGCGCCACCGGACCCGGCCACACCGGCGGGGTGCGCGGGTCGAGCGTGCCCTGCGACACGCCGAGCGCCCACGCCGCCTGCCGGGCCGCGCCCGTCGCCGCGTAGTCCGCGGGCTGCGGCACGACCACCTGCGCCCCGAACAGCGCCGGCGCCGCCGCCTGCACGGCGGGCAGTTCGGCCGTCGGACCGAGCAGGAACACCCGGCGCACCTCCACGCCCCGGCCGCGCAGCACGTCCAGGGCGTCGGCGAGCCCGCACAGCATCCCCTCGAACGCCGCCCGCGCCAGGTGCTCCGGCTTCATCGACTCGCGCCGCAGCCCCGCCAGAGTCCCGGCGGTGTGCGGCAGGTTCGGGGTGCGCTCGCCCTCCAGGTACGGCAGCAGCACCAGACCGTGCGACCCCGGTGTCGACTTCATCGCCAGGTCGGACAGGCTCTCCAGGTCCGGCAGCCCGAGCAGTTCCGCGGTGCCGCGCAGCGCCCGGACCGCGTTCAGCGTGGTGACCACCGGCAGATGCATGCCGGTCGCGTCGGCCAGCGAGGTGATCATGCCGCTGTGGTCGACGAGCGGCTCGGGGTGCACGGCCATCACCGAGCCGGACGCGCCCAGCGACACCACCGCGTCGCCGAGCCCGATCCCGAGCCCGAACGCCGCCGCCATCGTGTCGGCCGTACCGGCGGAGATCAGCAGCCCCTCGGGCGTGGTGCCGGCCGCGTCCGCGGGGCCGATCACCTCGGGCAGCATCACCTGGTGCCCGAGCGCCAGCTCCACCAGGTCGGGCCGGTAGTTGCCGGTGGCCGCCGCCCAGTAGCCGGTGCCGGAGGCGCCGCCCCGGTCGGTGGTGCGGCGCACCGGCCGGCCCAGCAGCTGCCACACGAGCCAGTCGTGGGCCTGCAGCAGCACGGCGGTGCGGGCCGCGTTCTCCGGTTCGCTGCGGGCCATCCAGCGCAGCTTGGTCACCGGCTGCGCGGCGGCCGGCACACAGCCCACGGCCTGCGCCCACGCCCCGCGCCCGCCGAACGCGTCGACCAGATCGGCCGCCGCGACCTGCGCGCGCTTGTCGCCGCCGGTCATCGCCGGGCGCACGGTGTTGCCCTGCGCGTCCAGCGGCACCAGGGCGCCGGCCTGCGCGGACACGCCGATGGCCTGCACGCCCTCCAGCAGCCCGCCGCCCGCGGCCTCGCCGAGTGACAGCAGCCAGGCCTGCGGGTCGACGTCCGAGCTGCGGCCGCCGTCGGGACCCTGCACCGGATGCGGGGCGTACCCCTGCCTGACCACGGCTCCGGTGTCCGCGTCACAGACGACGATGCGAGTGAAATCGGGCGCACTGTCCAACCCGGCGACTATCCCCATACGGCGATTTTGCCGCATGGGGACAGGTGCGTGGTTCTCAGGTGTTGCTCGTGCCCCAGTCGTCCTCGGCCGGGCCGTGGGTGCTGCGCTCGCGCAGGGCGTGCACGCGCTGGGTGACCGAGTCGGGCACGCGGTCGCCGACCTTGTCGCTCATCACGTGGTACGCCTTGTCGGCGAACTCGCGGCTCTGCTGGGCCGCGGACTCGGCGGTGTTGCGGACAGCGGGGTTCTGCGCCAGCTGCAGCGCGGACCTCTTCATCTGTTCGTAGCGCTCCCGCCCGGCTTTCGTGCCCAGCACGTAACCAAGGACGACTCCGGCGACGAACGTGAGCCGGTAACGCATGGCGGCCACCCTTCCCGTTGTTGCAGTTGCGTGGGTCTCCGGCGCGGCGACGGGCCGGGGAGTACCGATTGGCGGAGCACCCCCCTGCTTGCGCTAATGTATGTGTCGCAGCGAGCGCGCGCCCTCTGGCGAATACCCAGGCGGGTGCGTTCGATGCAGAACGAGGCATTCCTCCGTAGCTCAATTGGCAGAGCAGCCGGCTGTTAACCGGCAGGTTACTGGTTCGAGTCCAGTCGGGGGAGCTCGGTCCTCCGTAGCTCAATTGGCAGAGCAGCCGGCTGTTAACCGGCAGGTTACTGGTTCGAGTCCAGTCGGGGGAGCATGGTGAACGAGGACCCCGTAGGGGTCCTTTTTCATGTGCCGTGGAACCGTGCGCGACGCGGCGCAGTCTTCATGGTCAACAGGGCCGTACGCAGGCGACCATCCGAAGCAGGAGATCGTATGAGCGGCTATGCTGCGGCAGACGGCGCGCACACGTGTACGCGACACGCCGCTATGGGGCGGTAGCTCAGCCGGTTAGAGCAGCGGACTCATAATCCGTCGGCCGTGGGTTCGAGTCCCACCCGCCCCACCACGCCCGGTTCCACGGAACCGTCGCCTCCCGAGCCGGGGTCAGCCGGCCCCGGTCCGCCCCCTTACGGCGTTGTCGTCGGCCTCCGTCGGGGCGTCCGCCGGATCGCGTTCACCCTCCGCCTGGGAGGGCGTCGTGTGCACGACGTCGGGGATGGTCCATTCGCTGTCGTCCCGGTCGCCCTCGGCCTGGGACGGAGTGTGTTCGGTCATGCTGCCTCCTTCGCGCGGGCCCGTTCCCGGCGAGTACCCCGCACGGGGCGGAGTCACCGCGTCGAGCGCCGCTCGAGCGCCCGGGCCAGCGCGGTGCGCACCTCCGGGGGCGGGGCGATGCCCTCCGCCGCCGCGGATGCCGTGAGCGACTCGGCGACCGCCCGGAGCTTGGTGTTCGACAGCTGGGACGCGTCCCGCAGGATGTGCCAGGCCTCGTCCGAGGAGCAGCCGTACGTCGCCATCAGGATGCCGCGGGCCTGGTCGATGACCGGGCGGGAGGCGATGGCCTGCCGCAGCTGCTCGACCTCCTCCTGCAGCAGGTGCAGCCGCTCCTGCCGCTCCAGCGCCACCGCCGAGGCGACCGACGACATCCCCACTGCGGGGGCCGGGGAGCGCAGCGGGTCCGTGGTGTCCAGCCCGGCCAGCTCCAGGATGCGGCGCGGCTGACCGCTCCAGCGGGTCGTCGTGACGGGCATGCGCTGCCTGCGGGCGTGGTCGCGCAGCACCTCGAGGAACTCGAGGCCCGCGGTGTCCATGAAGTGCACGCCGCTCATGTCCAGGTCCACCCGGGCGGTACCGGCGGGCAGCTCGGCCAGCTTCTCGGCCAGCATCTGGGCGCAGCCGCGGACCAGCTCCCCGCGCGGGGTGAGCAGCGCGCGGTCCGCGTCCATGCGACCGGCTATGACCAAGGTGTCCTGCCTTCCCGGGGGGAACGACGCCGCGGAAGTCATGTCACCGCCCTCTCGGTACTCGTGGCGGGCCGCCCGTCCCGGCGGCCCCGGCCGCCGCCGGTACCCGCACGAGAGGCTGCGCACGGCCTTGCTGCGCTGCGGATCGCCTGCCCACCTTGAGCGGTGGTACACACCGTGCCCCGGAATGGCCTGGAACGTACGAGGGCCTGCCCGCATGGATGCGGGCAGGCCGGCGGGGGTGTCACACGGATCCGCCGCGCGACGGGGGCGGGTGCGGACACCGGTGGGTTCAGCCCCGCCGGGGCCGTGCCGTGACCCACGGGGCGGTGCAGAGGGCCGGCCGGTCCGGCACGGCCGGGGGGCGGAGGTCCGGCCGGCCCGGGGCCGTCGGGGCGGCGCCGGGGCCCGGATGGTCCGGGGCCGTCGGGGCGGTCGAGGCGGTGCCGGGCGCCCGGTTGGTTCGGCGCGGTGAGGGTGTCGTCGGGGGGCGCGGCGGGTCCGGGGGCCACGGGGGCGGTGTCAGGGTCCGGAAGGTCCGGGGCCGGGGCGGTGCCGGGCGCCCGGTTGGTTCGGCAGCGTGGGGGTGTCGTCAGAGTCCGGCTGGTCCTGGGCTGTCGGGGCGGTGTCAGAGGGCCGGACGGTTCGGGTCCGTAAGGGGCCGTCAGGGGCCGTGGCACTGCGGGTGGGTGTCGGACGCCGGTGGGTTCAGCCTTGCCGGGAGGGTGACGGGCCGGGCGGGCGCCACTTCACCGGGCGCCCCACAGGGGCCCGGCGGGTTCGCCGGCGCCTGGCCGCGCCGGTGCCGCCGGCGTCGTCAGCACCCTCACCCGGGCGGCGCCCCTGTGGCGGGGGCCAGTCGCCCGCCGGGGCAGCGCCCCCTAGGGAGGCCAGTCGCCTCACCCGGGCGGCGCCCCGAAGCGACGTCAGTCGTCCGGGCGGTCCGGCACCGTCGGGGGTGGGTCAGGCGCCCAGGGGGTCGAGGACCATGGGGGCGATGCGGCCCTCCAGCATCGCGCCCAGACCCTCCACCGCACACAGCTCCGGCCGTTCCGCGATGTGCACCGGCATGCCGGTCGCCTGACGCAGCATCTGGTCCAGGCCCGGCAGCAGGGCGCTGCCGCCGACCATCATGATGCCGCGGTCGGCGAGGTCGGCGACCAGGTCGGGCGGGCAGCCCCGCAGCACCTTGCCGATGCCGTCGAGGACGGCGGTGAGCGGCGTCTGGATGGCCCGCCGCACCGCCGCCGTGTCCACCTTCACCGAGCGGGCGAGGCCGGTGGCGACGTCCCGGCCGTGGATCTCCGTGACCTCCGGACCCTGCGGGGTCAGCCCGTTCCCCTCCAGCGCGAGCTGCAGCGGACGTACGGACTGGCTCGGGAGCATCAGCTCGTGCTGGTGGCGCAGGTGCTGCACGATCGCCGCGTCCACCGCCTCGCCGCCCACCGGGATCCGCTCCGCCCGCACGATCGAACCGAGGGACAGCACGGCCACCTGCGTGGCCGCCGCACCGCACACCATGATCATGGTCGCCTCGGGCCGCTCCACGGGCAGCCCGCACCCCACGGCCGCCGCGATCAGCGTGTCCACCAGCTCCACCCGGCGGGCGCCCAGCCCCACCAGCGTCTCGATCGCGGCGCGCTGGGCGAGCGGGTCCGCGTCGTGCGGGGTGCAGGCGGCGGCCCGCAGCCGTGGCTTGCGGCGCAGCGCGCGGCGGGTGCGGTCGCCGATGAGCTGACGCAGCATCCGCTGCGCCATCTCGATGTCGACGACGGTGCCTCCGGTCACGGGCCGCACGACGCGGATGTAGTCCGGGGTGCGCCCGGTCATCTTCTCCGCGAACTCGCCGACGGCGATCAGCGCTCCGGTACGGGTGTTGACGGCGGCGACGGACGGCTGGTCGACGACGAGGCCGGCGCCCTTGACGTAGACCCGGGTGCGAGCCGCCCCCAGGTCGACGCCGAAGTGGCAGCGGCGCAGCTGCTCCAGACTGGCGGTCACGGCAGTTCCTCCCGAGTGCGCGGCCGGAGGCACGCCGGTCGGCGGGCCTCTTCGCATCGTGCGCGCCGGGCGGGGGTGGCGCCCTTTCTGGGGGGCCGGGCGAGGGGCCGCCGAACGGGGGCCCCTCGCTCCGCGACGCCGCGGGGGCGGGCGGAACTGCCTCAAAGGGCAGGTCCGCCGTACAACCCGGGGGACGTCCGGGCAGAGAGCGGGCGCCGGGCGCCGAACGGAGGATCAGCGCCCGTGGCTCTCCTGATAATGCTTCAGAACGACAGGTCGAGACGGGCGACGGCCCCGACGGAGCGAAGAGGCGATCCCGTGAGTCCCAAGAAACCCCGCCCGGCGCTGAAGACCGACGAGCAGGCGCTGCTGCCTCCCGGCCCCGCCGTGACGTCCCGGGCGGCCCCGGCGCCCGTGGGGCTGAGCGGGCTTCAGGCGAGCGCCGGAAACGCCGCGGTCGTACAGATGCTCCGGCAGGCCGGTCACCCGCGCGACGAGGAGCAGCACCGGCACACCGACGGGTGCGGACACGCGCCGGCCGGTGAGCGGCCGGTGCAGCGGTCGGCGGTGCACGACGTCCTGCGCACCTCCGGGCGCCCCCTGGACGACGCCACCCGCGGTGACATGGAGGCCCGCCTCGGCGCGGACTTCTCCGACGTCCGCGTCCACGACGACCGCGCCGCCAGGGCGTCCGCCGCCGAGGTCGGGGCCCGCGCCTACACCTCGGGCAGTCATGTCGTCCTCGGTGCGGGCGGCGGGGACCGGCACACCCTCGCCCACGAACTCACCCATGTCATCCAGCAGCGTCAGGGCCCGGTCGCCGGGACCGACAACGGCGCGGGGCTGAAGGTCTCCGACCCGTCGGACCGCTTCGAGCGCGAGGCGGAGGCCAACGCCGCCCGGGTCATGGCGCCCGGCCACCGGGCCGCCACGGACGTGCAGCGCCGTACGGAGTCCCCGGCGCCGTCGGGGGCGGGGCTCGCGGTGCAGCGCGTGGAGAACCCGCAGGACCGCCTGACGGAGGAGTACTGGGAGGGCAAGGCGGGGGTGGGCGGGAAGGACAAGGCGTCCGCCAAGGAGAAGGCCAAGTTGCAGGCCGAGTCCAAGAAGAAGGCGAAAGGCTTCAAGGCGGGCAAGCCGCGCAGGATCGACGACATCATCGCGTCCGTCGGCCCCCGCCTCCTCGCCGAACTGGCGACGAAGCCGCAGACGGGCGGGCAGCTGGAGCTGTACCGCTCCATGAGTTTCGAAGAGGCGTACGCCGCCCTCACCTACTGGGGGGACGAGGGCGCGCGCGAGGAGCTGCTGGCGTACGTCGCCTCCGGGACCGGCACGGCGAAGGAGTTCCGCCAGAAGGGATTCACGGGCCTCACGATCGGCGCGCACCTCGGCGATCAGGGGCAGGCCGACGGGTACTTCGACATGGAGGGCGAGTCCTACGTGGTGCAGCTCAGGTTCACGCTGCGGCCCGGCGCCCACGAACTCCTCTTCAGCCCGGAACACATGGCACTCGGCCCCGGGTACAAGAACGACCTGATCCGCAAGGCGAACAAGAGCGGCGGGACGTACCAGAACGCGACGGCGAACGAGGGCACGCTGGGCGGGTACATCGGCGTGAAGGCCGAGGACAAGGAGCCCTACAGCCTCGGCATCGCGCAGGGCAACAACGGCAAGAACGGCCGCGAACTCGGCCCCAGCCAGCTCCTGTTCCAGCTGTTCGTGGAGAAGGTCGAACTGGTGAAGAACCGGTCCGGGAAGCCGCTGCCCGGTGAGGCCGAGGCCGCTCAGGCGGAACTCGTGGGCTGAGCGCCCGCCGGGCCCACGACCCCCCGCACCACCCCCAGCTCCACCAGGTCCTGGGGGCGGATGCGGAGCGCGTCCGCCGTCGCCTCCACCTCGTCCGGGCGGCGCTTCAGGATGGCCGCGGCCAGCTCCGGGGCGATCACCGAGAAGTAACTGTCCGGCGTTACCCACGTGTTGCCCGGCGCGGCCAGCGCCAGCGCGCCGCCGGAGCCGCCCTCGCCGATCACCAGGGTGGTGAGCGGGGTGCGGGCGGCGGCCACCGCGCCGAACAGGTCCGCGATGGCGGCGCCCGCGCCCTGCCGTTCCGCGTCCGCGTCGTTCGCCGCGCCGGGGGTGTCCACCAGGGTCAGCACCGGGATGCCCAGCCGGTCCGCGAGCCCGACCAGCCGGGTCGCGGTGCGGTAGCCGGCGGGGCGGGTGGCCGTGCCGGTCTGCGCCGCGTAGGCGACCGTACGGCCCTGGTGCTCGCCGAAGCCGCAGAGCATGCCGTCGGGGTCGGTGCCGCCGCAGCGGTCGCCGGAGAGGGTGACGCGCGAGGTGAAATACACGTCGAGGTAGGCGGCGGCGCGCGGGCGCCGGGACGAGCGGGCCTGGCGGACGGCGTCCCAGCCGGTGGCCGGGAGGTCCGGCGCGCCCAGCGCGTGCGGCGGCGGGGCCGGCTCGGCGGAGGGGCGGGTCAGCAGCCGCAGCCAGCGGCCCAGGGTGCCGCGCAGCTCCTCGGGGCGGACCAGCGCGTCCGCCGCGCCCGCCGCCACCTGCGCCTCGGCCGTGTACGCCGCCGGGTCCGCGTCCGCCGGGCGGACCCGGGAGCCGGCGAAACCGACCTGCGCGCCGGGCAGCGCCAGCACGACGTCGGCGCCCGCGCCCAGCGTGGCCCAGCCGCCGCCCGTCGTGGGGTCGCGTAGCACGGCTATCTGCGGCAGCCCCGCCTCCCGGGCGAGCGCCGACGCGCGTGCCACCCGCTGGAGCTGGGTCAGGGCGAGCATGCCCTCCTGCATCCGGCTGCCGCCGGTGGCGACCAGGGACACCAGTGGCAGCCGGTGGGCGCGGGCGTGCGCGTACGCCGCCTCCAGGCGGTCACCGGTGCCCTCGCCGAGGGAGCCGCCGAGGAAGCCGAACTCGAAGGCGACGAGCACCGCCCGGGTGCCTTCGACGTCCGCGACCCCGCAGACCACGGACTCGTCCTCGCCGGTGCGTGCGGCGGCGCGGGCGCGGGCGGCGTCGTAACCGGGCCAGCCGAGCGGTCCGTCCGGCGACGACTGCCGCCGCGGATACGGCAGTTCGGTGAACGTGCCGGTGACGAGCGCGACGGCCTCGCGGGCCGAGGGACGGTCAGCCATGCGTCAGCGCCCGCTTCATGATCTTGCCCATGTCGTTGCGGGGCAGGACGTCGAGATGGCGGACCACGCGGGGGCGCTTGTGCGGGGCGAGACGCGCGGCCACATGGGCGGCCAGTTCCTCCAGGCCGGGTGGTGACTGCGGGTCGGCCGGCACCACCCAGGCCACGATCCGCTCGCCCAGGTCGGCGTCCGGCTCCCCGGTGACGGCGGCCTCCCTCACGCTTGGGTGCTCCAGCAGCGCGTTCTCGATCTCACCGGCGCCGATCTTGTAGCCGCCGCTCTTGATCAGGTCGGTGGCCTTGCGGCCGACGATGCGGACGTCACCGCCGGGGTCGCGCACCGCCATGTCCCCGGTGCGGAACCAGCCGTCGGCGGTGAACGCGGCGGCCGTCGCGTCCGGCCGGTTGAGGTACTCGGTGAACAGGTTCGGCCCGCGCACCTGGATCTCGCCCACCGTCTCACCGTCGTCCGACGTCACGGGGGAGCCGTCCTCCTCCACCAGGCGCAGTTCGACCCCCGGCAGCGGCACGCCCACCGAGCCGGGGCGGGTCGCGCCGTCCACGCGGACGCTGGTGTTCATCAGCGTCTCTGTCATGCCGTACCGCTCGACGACCCGGGCCCCCGTCGCCGCCGTGATCCGCTCGTGGTCGTGCACCGGCAGCGCGGCCGACCCCGACACCAGCAGTCGGGCCCCGGACAGCGCCCGCACCAGTTCCGGCTCGGCGGGCAGCGCCTCCGCGATCCGGTGGTACATCGTCGGCACGCCGAACAGCATGGTCGCGCCGTCGTTCAGCTCGCGGGCCACGCCCTCGGTGGTGAACCGGCCCAGATGGCGCACCGCGCCGCCGCGGCGCAGCGGGCCGAGCGTGCCGAGGACCAGGCCGTGCACGTGGAACAGGGGCAGGCCGTGCACCAGCACGTCGTCGGCCGTCCACCGCCAGGCGTCGGCGAGGGCGTCCAGCGTCGAGGCGATCGAACGGCGGGGGACGACCGCGCCCTTGGGCGGGCCGGTGGTGCCGGAGGTGTAGACGATCAGGGCGGGGTCCTCCGGGTCCCGCTCCCGGTCGTCGGGCACGGAGCCAGGGGCCTCGGCGCGGGCTGCCGGGTCCACGTCGACGCGGGGGAGGGCGGCCGGTGCGGCGGGCAGGCCGGTGCCCGGTGCGGTGAGGAGTACGTCGGGGGCGCTGTCGCCGAGGATGTGGCCGAGCTCCCGCTCGCCCGACTTCGGGTTGAGCGGGACCACGACCACCCCGGCGAGCAGGGCCGCGGTGACCGCGACCGCGGTCTCCAGGGCCGGAGTGGCCCAGACGGCGGCCCGGCGCACCCCCTTCAGGTCCCCGGCCACCGCGCCGGCCGCGACGGCGAGCTCCCCGTACGTCAGTGCGCGCTCGCCGAAGCGCAGGGCGGGACGGCCGGCGGAGCTGCCGGCCGGGCCGTCGGTGAGGGCCGGGAAGAGAGAGGACACGCGTCGTACTCCTTGGGTAGCTGTCGTCGGCCGCCGCCGTCCCGCGGCCGTGGTGCGCCGGGACCCGCTGCGTCCAGGGTCCTACCCCCAACCCGGCACGACCACCACCAGCCACCCACCACCGCTCCCGGCCCGGGCCGCGAGCGGCGCCCGGACGACGCCCTGACCGCGCCGCGGGCCGCACGCGCCCACACGGCGGAGGGAACTGAGGCGGGTGGCGCGGGCGCGTAGGGCGGCTGCCGGTCCCACACGGCAGTGACGGCGGCAGCGCACAGCGGGCTGCTCGGTAGATCATGCGCTTTGTCGCGAACCAGATCGCCGATGGCCGCACGGAGTGGTTGCGCCAACCTGGGCCTCCCACCGCTCCTTCTTCAGCACCAGGCCATCCTCGACGTGATCGCCGACGGCCGGCCTCGGTGCGCTGCCAGTCACCGACGAGGACGGTCACGTCCGGGTGGTCCGCGAAGACCTCGGCGGCCACGTCGGCCCGTTCCGGATCCCGTTCCGCACTGACCAGCTGTACGCCCGTGCGTGCGCCGGACGCGAGCCACGCCAGTTTCACTCCGCACCCTGTGCCGGTCTCTCCGACGGACCCCCGGGCCCCGCCCGCCAACGCGTACAGGAGTCGGCCCTGCTCGGGGCGACAGGAGTACGGGAAGCCGTGGGCGCGGGCCGCGGCGACGGCGCGCTTCACCAGGGGCGGCAGATCGGCTGCGATGGTGTGGGCGTGCGTTCCGGACAGGGACATGTGGGTGATTGTGGCGCAGCGGAGGGCCGGCACCGGCGGGGTCGGCGCCCGTGACGCCGGGTGGGCGGTGGTTGTTAGCCTCCTTCGGCAAGGATGTGGTCGAGGGAGGGGTGGCGGGGTGCGGGTTGCGTTGGTTACCTGTGCGGGTGGCGCCGATGTGGCCGAGGACCGGGACCTGCCGGGGCTCGTGGGGGCGTTGGACGCGGCCGGGGTCGAGGCGTCCGCGGAGGTGTGGGACGACGCCGCCGTCGACTGGGGGCGGTTCGACCTCGCCGTCATCCGGTCCACCTGGGACTACAGCTGGCGCGCGGCGGAGTTCACCGCGTGGGCCGAACGCTGCGGCAAGCTGACCCGGCTGGCCAACCCGGCGGACGTGGTGCGGTGGAACACCGACAAGCGCTACCTCGCCGACCTCGCCGCGGCCGGTGTGCCCGTGGTGGAGACGCGGTATCTGGCGCCGGGGGACGACGTCGACCTGCCGGACGGCCACGAGTTCGTGGTGAAGCCCGCCTCCGGGGCCGGTGCGCGGTTCGCCGCCCGGTACACGCCCCGCGAGCGCGACACGGCCGTGGCGCATGTGCGGCACATGCACGCCGAAGGGTTCACCGCGATGGTGCAGCCGTACGTGCGGGCCATCGACACCGGCGGGGAGCGGGCGCTGCAGTTCTTCGGCGGGACGCTGCTGCACGCCAGCCGGAAGGGCCCCGTGCTCGCCCCCGGTACGCCCTACGACCAGCGCAAGGTGGCCCACCCGGGGCTGACGGACTGGACGCCGACCGAGGCCGAGACCGCCGTCGCCGAGAGCGCCCTGGCCGCCGTGCCCGGCGCGCCGGACCTGCTCTACGCGCGCGTCGATCTGGTGGACGGTGACGACGGGCTGCCCCGGGTGATGGAGCTGGAACTGGTCGAGCCGAACCTGTTCCTGTGGCTGCACCCGGAGTCGGTGCCCGTGGTCGTGGAGCGGATCATCGAGGCGGCCGGCCGCTGACGGCCGTGCGCTGGAGCAGGCCCCAGGTGAACTCGGCGACCACCTCCTGACGGGCGCCCGCCGCATCGGGGGCCGTGAAGGCCAGACCCCAGCGGGTGGGCGCCGAGCCCTCGAGCGGGCGGGCCGGGGCGAAGGCACGGGCGGCCTCGTCCACCGTGCACGACCAGGGCGTGAGGTCCTCCAGCGTGCGCAGCACGGGGGCCGGTGCGCCCGGCGCGCGGACCAGCCACTCGTTCCACACCGTGCCCCCGCCCGCCGGGGTCAGCACCTCGAAGCGCAGGTCCGGCCAGAGCGGGACCGGCCAGTGCCATGCCTCGCAGTCCAGGTCGCCGACCCGGCGCGGGGTGCGTGACTCCGGCTCGCCGAGTACGGAACGGTAGCGGGACAGCGCCGGGCGGGGGCGGGGTGAGCGGACCATCGCCTGCCAGCGGCGGTTGGCCTGGCGCATGTCGGCGAGGGAGGCGCCCAGGCGACGCCGGGCGTCCTCCACCGGGCCGGGGTTGTGGTCGGCCATGCGGCGGAGCAGTACCAGTTGGAAGTGGAGGGGGGTGAACGGTTCAGGTGGGCGTTGTCCGGTGGGCACGGGTTCATCGTCGCCCATCGGCGGCTCTCCGGGAGTTGTGTGTGGGGGGCTGTGCGGGTGCGGGTGCGGGTGCGGGTGCGTGGGGGTTGGGTGCGCAGTTCCCCGCGCCCCTTTGGGGAGCCTGTGGTGCGGGTGGTGTCTCGGGTGCGGGGCCGCTGTGGCTGGTCGCGCAGTTCCCCGCGCCCCTTTGGGGCGGCCGTGGTGTGGGTGGTGGTTGTGGGTGCGGGGGCGCTGTGGCTGGGTGCGCAGTTCCCCGCGCCTCTTCAAGGGGCGCGGGTGTGGGGGCTGTAGCCCATTGCCTGGCTGGATGGGCTGTGGCTAGCCTGTGTTCGTCATGCCGATCGTGTGTTGGTATATCGAACGCTAGGAGGGGGCCGGTCGTGGGACGACTCGTACCAGCCGTGACCCGGGCTCTCGACATCCTCGAGCTCTTCCTCGACGGGGACGGCACGCTCTCCGCCCCCGACATCGTGCGGAAGCTGCAACTGCCCCGCACCACCGTCCACGAGCTGGTCACCACGCTCGCGGCACGTAAGTACATCGTCCCGGTGGCCGGTCAGCCGGGCCGCTACCGGCTGGGCGTCCGGCCGTACCAGCTGGGTGCCCGCTACGCCGAGCACCTGGACCTGGCCGCCGAGGGCCAGCAGGTCGCCCGGTCCGTCGCCGAGACCTGCGACGAGACCGTGCACGTGGCGATCCTGGAGCACACCGACGTCATCTACATCGCCAAGGTCGACTCCACGCACGCGGTGCGGATGGTGTCGGCGGCCGGCCGCCGGCTCCCCGCGCACTGCACGTCCGTCGGCAAGATGCTGCTGGCCTCCCTCCCCGAGCCGGAACTGGCCGCGCGCTTCCCCGACGACGCGGAGCTGGCCGCGATGACCCCGAACAGCATCACCGACCCGGCCGTCCTGCGCGAGAGACTCGCGGAGATCCGCGGCCGGGGCGTGGCGGTGGAGAGCCGGGAGTCCAACCCGGACGTCTCCTGCGTCGCCGCGCCCGTGCGCGACCGCACCGGACAGGTGGTCGCCGCGCTGTCCATTTCCGTACCGATGATCCGCTGGAGCGACGACCGCCTGGGCGAGCTGGAGCAGCTCGCCGTCAAGGGCGCCGCCGAACTCTCCGAGCGCCTTGGCCACAGGAGCATGGCATGACACTCGCGTTCGACGTCGCGGTCCGCGCGGAGGCGGAACTGGGCGAGGGCCCCACCTGGGACCCGGCCACCGGCCGGCTGCTGTGGATCGACATCCTGGGCTCCCGGCTGCACACCTACGACCCCGCCACCGGCCGGCGCACCGTGCGCCGCACCGAGCAGCACGTGGGCGCGGTCAAGCCCCGCGCGGGCGGCGGCCTGGTGCTGAACCTGCGGGACGGCATCGGCCTGCTCGACCCCGACGGCTCCTTCCGCTGGCTGCACCGCGAACCGGTCCCCGGCCGCCGGGGCAACGACGCCGCCGTCGCCCCCGACGGCAGCCTCTTCGCGGGCACCATGCGCTACGACGAGGCGACCGGCGGCGGCACCCTGTCCCGGGTGACGGGCGACGGCACGGTCACCGTCCTGCTCGACGACGCGACCGTGAGCAACGGCACCGGCTGGGGCCCCGACGGCCGGCTGATGTACTACATCGACACCCCCACCCGGCGCGTCGACGTGTTCGACGCCGGCGAGGACGGCACGGTCTCCGGCCGCCGCCCGCTCGCCGTGATCGAGGAGGGCGCCGGCTACCCCGACGGCCTCACCGTCGACGCCGACGGCTGTGTGTGGGTGGCCCTGTGGGACGGGGCGGCGGTGCGCCGCTACACCCCGTCCGGCGAGCTGGACCGGGTGATCGAGCTGCCCGTCCCGCGCGTCACGGCCTGCGCCTTCGGCGGCCCCGCGCTGACCGACCTCTACATCACCACGGCCCGCGTGGGCCTGACCGCCCCGCACCCGCTCGCCGGGTCCCTGCTGGTGGTGCCGGGTGCGGGCAAGGGCGTGGCCCAGCCCGCCTTCGCCGGCTGAGCCGGCCGGACCTCAGGTCAGGCCGGCCGCCTTGCGTTCCTCCGCCGTCAGCGGCGGGGCCGTCAGGGCGGGCTTCAGCGGCCCCGCCAGTGCCGCCATCAGCACGGACGGGGCCAGCAGCACCCCCGCGCCCCGCTCCAGCGAGGTCACGTCGGTGACCCGCCGCGCGATGCGCCCGTTCCCGGTGGCCGTGTACATCAGCCGGCCGACGTACGCGGCCAGCCACCGGTCCCGCGCGGACGGGGCGCCGTGGGTCGGGCCCGGGTAGAACACGTCCTGGCCCAGGGCGAGGTCCCAGGCCGCGCCCACCGGCCGGGCCACCGCACGCTGTGCGCGGCGGGCCAGTCCCGGCGTCCCCCACCCGTGCCGGCGCACCGCCGCGCGCAGCGCCGCCGCGCCGCGCGCGGCCACCGCCATGCCGTGGCCGTAGACGGGGTTGAGCGCGGTGAGCGCGTCCCCGACCACCACCAGGTTCTCCGGCCACTCCTTCATCCGCTCGTAGAAGAAGCGGCGGTTGCCGGTGGCCCGGGTGAGGGACACCTCCGTCCGCGGGACCGCCGCGCCGAGCAGGTGGGCTATCACCGGGTGGCGCAGCTCCTCGCGGGCGTACCGCTCGAAGTCGTCTGCCTGGGAGGTGGGTTCGCCGCCCCGGGTACCGAAGAGGGTGACCAGCCAGTGCCCGTCCTCCACGGGCAGCAGTACCCCGCCGCGGCCCGGCCCGCCGGTGCGCGGGTCCTGCTGCACGTTGACGACCGGGAAGCCGTTCCGGGCCCCCTCCGGGGCGCGGTAGAGGCGGCTCGCGTACACCAGCCCGGTGTCGACGTCCCGGCGCTCGACAGCGGGCAGACCGGCGTCGGTCAGCCACCGGGCGGTGCGGGAGGCGCGGCCGGTGGCGTCGACCACCAGATCGGCCCGCAGCGTGCGTTCGGCGCCGTCGTGCGCGCGGACCCGGACACCGGTGACGGCGGCGCGGGTGCCGTCGAGCGCGAGGATCTCGGTCCGGTCGAGCAGTTCGACCCGTTCGTCGCCGAGCACCTCCGCCCGTACGGTCGCCTCCAGCAGGTCCCTGGTGCACAGCAGCATGAAGTGGGACTCGTCCCAGCGCCGGTACCAGCCGTGCGGTGACAGCACCACGGTGTTCGCGGTGACCGGCTGGCGGTGGGCGCCCGCCGCCAGCAGCCGCCCGGTGGTGCCCGGGACCAGTTCCTCCAGGGCGCGCGCCCCGCCCGACCACAGCTGGTGCGCGTGCCGGGCCTGCGGGACGCCGCGCCGGGGCTCGGGACCCGAGGGCAGCGCGTCGCGCTCCACCACGGTGACCCGGGCGAACGGGGCCAGGGCCCGCGCGGCGAGCAGTCCGGCGAAGGATCCGCCGAGCACGACGGCGGTGGCGGGACGTCCGCTCATGGACGGGCGTCTTCTCTCTGGGACGGCGGGCACGCTCTTCGTTCTCCTGACCTGTCGTCGGTTCTCACGGGGATCTCACGGGGATCTGTTCCTCCGGTGCGCGCCCGTCCTCGGCGCCGGGCGGGCGCGGCGGTCACCGGGCCGGTTCCCCGCGCCCGGCGGACGTGCCGCGCGGGACGCCCTCGGGGGCGTCCGGCGCGAGGGCGGCGGCACGCGCGCGGACCGCCTCGACGGTGTGGGGGCGGCGCAGCTCCCGGGAGACGGCACCGATCTCCCGCAGCAGGTCGGTGGTGTCGGAGTCCTGCGCGCCCTCGCCGTCCGGCGAACGGCGCCTGCACTCGACGGCCTCCAGGATCGCCACCGCGTTCGCCAGCGCCCCGGCCCGCTCCGGCGGGAACCCGAGGCCGCGCGCCGCCTCGCGTGTGCGGCCGCGTCGTTCCTCGTCGATGTGCCGGGCCAGGGACAGCAGTTCGTCGCGGATGAAGGTCTCCCGGCGGATCAGCCGCAGCTCCGGGGTGGCGCGCAGCAGGAACGGCACGCTCCTGCCGTTGGCCGAGCGCATCAGCTCGTACAGCGGCCGCAGCCGGTGGTGGGCGAGCCGGACGCGCCAGCGCTCGTGCAGGTACTGGCCGGCGTGCGGGAGGATGAAGCCCACCGCGATCAGGATGGCCGACAGGCAGGCGACGGGCGGCGCCAGGTCGGTGCTGAGCCAGTCCAGGTCGTTCCCGGTCCAGCGGGCGCCCACGGCGGTGAGTTTGGCGGCGTCGAAGACCAGGTTCAGCGCGTAGCCGACGCCCAGGCACTTCAGGCCCCAGCGCAGCCAGGCGTCCAGTCCCGCGGTCTGTACCCAGTTCCACAGCAGCCGGCACGTGATCAGGACGGCGACGGTGTGCGCGAGCAGGTAGAGCAGGATCTGCTCGCGCATGAACGGCGTGGTGGCGTAGTACGTGTCCAGGTCCCGCAGCCGCTCCTCGGACGCGTCCGCGAGGAAGAACAGCACCCACAGGGCGACGATCACCCCGGAGTAGAGGGAGACCACCCAGCGCATCGCCCGCCGGGTGGCGGCGGAGCGGTCCGACAGCCCGTTGCGCCAGGCGATGATCAGCAGCAGGCAGGAGGCGCAGAACGCGGTGAGCAGGGAGTAGCACCACGGCGCCGAGATGTTCGGCACCCCCGTGAGGCGGTTGACCCGGGCGATGGTCGTGGGCGCCACGAAGACGAAGACCGTGCAGGCGAGCAGGAGCAGTCCGCCCACCGCGCGCAGCAGCGGGTCCCGCCACAGACGGACGATGGTGGGCAGCTTGATGATGAGGGCCGCGGTGAGGACGCCCGTGGGGATCCAGAAGGAGATGTAGAGGTCGTCGAGGACGTCCGCGGGGGTGAGGGCGAGCGGGGCGGTCACCGGCGCGTGCCTTTCCCGCCGCGGTAGCCCAGGGCCCGCTGGACGAGGCCGCCGCCGTCGCCGGTGCCCCGGTCGTCCAGGAGGGGGCGTACGGCGGCGGCCATCCGGTGCCCGAACTCGTCGGCCTCGGCCTCGTCGGCCTCGCGTGAGCCGTGGCGCGCGGCCATCACCAGCGCGGTGTCCCAGTCCGGTGCGTCACCCGCCAGGACCCGCCGCGCCCCGGCGGGGGCGTGCTGCCGGTGTCCGGCGTGCATGTGCCACAACTCGTGCCCGAGGATGACCAGTTGCTGCATGGCTTCCGCCCGTTCCTCCACGATGACCAGGTCGAAGTCCTGGAACTCCACCCACAGGCCGGTCACTTCGATCTCGTCCGGGAAGCGTTCGAAGCGCAGGACCACGGGCCGCCCGCCGCGCCGCGCGGTCATCTCCTCGCACAGTCCCCGGCAGGCCGCCCGCACGTCCGTGGGCGGCCGGGGCCGTGCGCGCAGCGCCGCGGAGAGATCGCGGGCCAGGCGGCGCAGGGCGGCGCGGGTGCGGGAGCGCCGCAGCGTGGAGGCGAGCCGTACGGCCCGCGTCCGTGCGCCCGCGCCATCCATCTGGTCCCCTCGCCCGTGCGACCGCCGCACGTCAGGCCGTTCGAGAGTACGCGGCCGGAAGTGCCCGCGTCACGCGATCCGGTGACCGCCGGGCGGCCGGGGACGGCCGTGCGGGGTGCGCGGCCGGGCGAGTTCCGTCCGAGGCATTGACGCGGCACCACCCGACACCTACGGTCCCGTTCGAAGTTACGGGCGTCATTCGAGATACCGAACAGTCGTACACCTCCGACGGGCATGGCACGCGAGCAGATGGGGCAGGGAATGGGACGGCCTGGCCTGACCGCGGGCAACTCCTCGCCAGGTTCCGGGGGTTGGGTCGCGGGGAGCTTCGGCTTCGCGGCGCCCGGTACCGGAGCCGACGCCCGGTGACGCGCCCGCAGCAGGACCCGACCCGTCGAAAGGACACGATGCGCACCGCCCGCTTCACCCTGGACCCCGCCTTCACCGTCGGCCCGGTCGACCCCCGCCTGTTCGGCTCCTTCGTCGAACACCTCGGCCGGTGCGTCTACACCGGCGTCTTCGAACCGGGTCACCCCACCGCCGACGCCGACGGCATCCGCGGCGACGTCCTGGACCTGGTCCGCGAGCTCGGCGTCACCGCCGTCCGCTATCCCGGCGGCAACTTCGTCTCCGGCTACCGCTGGGAGGACTCCGTCGGCCCCGTGGAGGACCGCCCGCGCCGGCTGGACCTGGCGTGGCGCTCCACCGAGACCAACCGCTTCGGCCTGTCCGAGTACATCGCGTTCCTGCGGAAGGTCGGCCCGCAGGCCGAGCCGATGATGGCGGTCAACCTCGGCACCCGGGGCGTCGCCGAGGCCCTCCAGCTCCAGGAGTACGCCAACCACCCCGGCGGCACCGCCCTGTCCGACCTGCGCGCGGAGCACGGCGACAAGGACCCCTTCGGCATCCGGCTGTGGTGCCTGGGCAACGAGATGGACGGCCCCTGGCAGACCGGCCACAAGACCGCCGAGGAGTACGGCCGCATCGCCGCCGAGACCGCCCGTGCCATGCGTCAGATCGACCCCGGCGTGCAGCTCGTCGCCTGCGGCTCCTCCGGCCGGTCCATGGCGACCTTCGCCGAGTGGGAGGCGACCGTCCTGCGGGAGACGTACGACCTGGTCGACCACATCTCCCTGCACGCCTACTACGAGCCGCTCGACGGGGACGTGGACTCCTTCCTCGCCTCCGCCGTCGACATGGAGACCTTCATCGAGGACGTGGTCGCCACCTGCGACCACGTCGGGGCCCGCCTGAAGTCCCGGAAGAAGATCAACCTCTCGTTCGACGAGTGGAACGTCTGGTACATGTCCCGCACCGAGGAGCAGGTCGGCGCCCTGGACTGGCCCGAGGCGCCGCGCCTGCTGGAGGACAACTACAGCGTCACGGACGCCGTCGTCCTCGGCTCGCTGCTGATCGCGCTGCTCCGGCACGCCGACCGGGTCGCCGTCGCCTGTCTCGCCCAGCTGGTCAACGTGATCGCCCCGATCATGACCGAGCCCGGCGGCCCGGCCTGGCGGCAGACGACGTTCTTCCCGTTCGCCCAGGCCTCGAAGTACGGCCGCGGCGAGGTCCTCGACGTGCGCGTGGACTCACCGACGTACGACACGAAGAAGTACGGGGAGGCGGATCTGCTGCACGCGACCGCCGTGCGCGGCGAGGACGGCTCGGTCACCGTGTTCGCCGTCAACCGCTCGCGCACCGAACCGCTGCCGCTGGACGTCGCGCTGAACGGGCTCGGCCCGACGTCCGTCGTCGAGCACAGCGTGCTCGCGGACGCCGACCCGGACGCGCGCAACACCCTCGCCGAGCCCGGACGGGTGGTGCCGCACGCGGCCGAGGGCACCACCCTGGGCGGCGGGCGGCTGACCGCCGTGCTGGAGCCGCTGTCGTGGAACGTGATCCGGCTGGCGTGAGCCGCCGCCCGGTGGGCTCACCTCCCCGGTGAGTCCACCGGCTCCACCGGGACACCGCCGCGTACCGCGTCCAGCAGCGTCAGCCGGACCGTGTGCGGCCCGGCCGGCGTGGTCCCGTCGGACAGCACCGCCAGCGCCAGGGTGTTGGAGCCGCGGGCCCGCAGGATGCCGTTCGGCAGCACGAAGGTGTGCTGCGGGCCGACGTCGTTGACGTACTGGCCGAGGTTCCAGCCGTTGAGGAAGATCTGCACCCGGTAGGCGCGCTCCGGGTCGTCCTCCAGGGTGAGCCCGACGGACGCGTCCAGGTCGGGTCCGAGCCCGAGCCGGAAGCGGGTGCGGTACCAGGCCACGCCCTGCCGCCGCTCCGCGCGCGGGAGCTCGACCGTCCGCCAGCGGCGGTCGTCGTGGTCCGGCAGATGCCAGCCGCGCCGTTCGCCGTACAGCCCGCCGTTGTTGTACGGCCCGCACACCCGCTCCGGCTCGGCGGCGCCCCTGATGCGCCACTCGACGGCGGGGGTGCCGCCCGTGAACTCGGCGGCGACCAGCCCGCGCGCGGCCTTGTGGGCGTCCTCGCCGGGAGCGGTCCCGGCGTGCTGCATGGGCCGTACGAGCACGGACAGCACATGCTCCCCGGGGGTGCGCAGCGCCTCGGGGACGTCGAGGCGCGCGGTGGCCGTCCAGGTGCCCTGTCCGGCGGTGTCCTCGTCCGGTACCGGCATGCGGTGGGTGCCAAGCGGCCGGCCGTCCAGCCAGGCCATCAGCAGGCCTTGTGTGCCGGTGCTGTACGACAGCGCCACCGACCGGATGCCGGTGGTGTCCTCCGTCCGCCCCCGGTACCAGACGTCGCCGTGGTGGAAGCCGTAGTCGTCCGCGAACAGCACGGGTCCGCCCTCGGGAACGGGTGTGGTGCTGTGGGACGTGGTGCGGTCGGCCACCGTCCACGCGGAGTCGTCGAAGTCCGGGTCGGACTCCGGGTTCTCGGTGCGGAACCGCCAGCCGTCGAGGGCGGGCAGCGCCACCGCGCGCACGGCCGGCATCAGCCCCTCCATCACCCGGCTGCGGGCCCGGCCGACGTAGGTGGGCACCGGCTCGCCGTTCCAGGTGACCTCGGCGATCCCGCGCGGCCCCCACACCTCCACGCCCGTCTCGATGCCGACGTCGCCGGTCAGGTGGAGTGTGGCGTCGCGCAGTTCGGCCGAGCGCAGCAGGGCGGGGCCGTAGACCAGCAGCGGCCCGGCCGGGGTCTCGTACGGCCACAGGCGCAGCGCGGTCTCGTCGTCGGCGAACAGCAGCACGAGGGGGGTCTCGGAGTCGCCGTCCTTGACCAGCACCCGGCTCAGGCCGCCCACCCCGAGCGGTACGACCACGTTCAGCCGGCCCCGTTCGTAGGCCCAGGCCGGTTCGGTGTCCGCGCGGTCGACGCCCGGCTGCCGCTCGCAGTCCAGCGCCAGCTGGGCGCTCTCCCCGTGCCGGCCGACGAACACGGCCACGTCCTGCCGCCCGGTGGAGATGCTGAGCATCGGCTGGGCGGTGGTCCAGGCGAGTGTGCGGTGGCCGAGGCGCAGGCCGGTGGCGAGCAGCTTGGCGTCCCCGGCGGCCACGGTGACCGGCACCTCGATGCCGGTGCCGGGCAGCGGGGCGCGGACCTCCTCGTCGGTGTCGTTGTGCACCACGTACACCCGCGCGCCGGTGTCGGGGTTGGCGAGGTGGCGCACCGTCAGCCGGCCGTCCGCCGCCCGCCGCGGGCCGTCCCCGGCCTCCTCCAGCCGGGCTAGGTCCGGCACGGTCCGCACCAGGTGCCCGAGCTGCTGGACGGCGGCCATGTTCGGCGCCGGCAGGCGCCCCTCGTCGAGCACCGCCCCGTGGTCGTACGAGGTGTACACGCCCGGCCCGGGCAGCCAGCCCCACGACGTCCCGCCGAACCCCATGCCGGTGTGGTGCACGGTGACCCGGCCGGCGAGGGCGGTGAGGCGGCGCCGCCGCTCCTGCACGGCGTCGTGGACCTCGCGCACCCGGGCGTACCCCTCGCCGCCGGAGGGCGCCCCGCCCCACGGGTCGGCCGCACCGCCGCCCGCCCCGGCGGAGAAGCCGGCCGTGCGGGGCCCGGAGCCGCGGTCGCCGAACCAGCCCTCGCCGTCGAGCACCGGCACGTCGATGCGGTCGGCGCGCACCTTCGCGTACAGGCGGGACCGGTGGGCGCGCGCGGCCGGGTCGTCGGCGGGTACCGGGCTCCCGTCCTCGAGCCGGTACAGCAGCACGGTGCCGCCGCCCGCGGTGAACAGGTGGCGGACAGCGATCGCGTCGACCGCGCCGAGCCACTCCTCCGCGTGCCGCAGGTACTCGGGGTCGTCGGTGCGCGCGGTCCCCGCGGCGGCCGTCAGCCAGCCGGGGAGGCCGCCGGCGTCCAGGTCCGCGCCGAGGTAGGGGCCGGGCCGCAGCACCACGTACAGCCGCTCCTCGGCGGCCGTGGACAGGAAGCGGTTCAGGTCGCGCACCCCGGTGAAGTCGTGCACGCCGGGCGCGGGGGAGTGGAGGTTCCAGGGCACGGGCACGTCGACCGCGTTGAAGCCGTGGGCGCGCAGCTTCTGCAGCACGTCCCGCCACAGCGACGGGCTCGGCAGCCGGAAGGGGTGCATCTCGGCGGACCACAGCACCAGGCGCCGGTCGTCGACCAGCAGGGAGTGCCGGTCGAAGGCGACGCGGTGGCGTCCGCCGTCGGCGGCCGGCGGCGGGGGCGGCGGTCCGGTCGGCACGACGCGCGGCCCCTGCGGGCCGGTCGCCGCCCCGCCGCTGCCGGCCAGCGCGAGGCCGAGCGCGGCCGTGCCGGTCAGGGCGGTGAAGGTGCGCCTGCTGAGCTCCAAGGGAGCGCCTCCTGGTCTGTGCCACAAGCGGTGCTGGGCCATTGTCCACGAACCGGAGCGCTCGCCGTTCACACGGCGGGCCCGGTACGCCCGCCTGTGCACCGGTGATTTACGGACCGGAGTGAATGGCCTGAGTTCGCCCTGTCCCCCGGGCTCCGCGCGTCCCTACGATGCGAGCGCTCCCGGTCTTCACCGCTCCTTCATGTCTCCTTCACGAAGCCGGGAGTGCGTGTGCCCGTCGGCTTGGCGTGTACATGACGCTTCAATCATCGCACAGCACCCCGCACAGAACCCCGCACAGCACCTCGTACGGCACCCCGTACGACACCACCCCCCACCGAAGGACGGAGAACCATGGCTGGTGGCCTGCTTCTCGGCGTGGCGGCGGCCGCGCTGCTCGGCGCCGCGTTACCCGCGCACAACCCGGCGACCGGATTCGACGACCCCCCGCCGGACAAGATCGTCATCAAAGTCGCCACGGTGAACGGGTCGGGATGTCCCGCCGGTACCGCGGCCGTCGCCGTCTCGGCCGACAACACCGCGTTCACCGTGACCTACAGCGACTACCTCGCCCAGGCGGGCGGGAACTCCGACCCCACGGCCGGCCGCAGGAACTGCCAGCTCAGCCTGCTGGTCCACGTACCGGCCGGCTTCACCTACGCCATCGCCAGCGCCGACTACCGGGGCTTCGCCGCGCTCCAGCCCGGCGCCCGGGCCACCCAGCGGGCCTCGTACTACTTCCAGGGGTCGCCCAACACGGAGTACCGCAGCCACCCCTACGCGGGTCCGTACGACGACAACTGGCAGGCCACGGACGAGACCGACTGGGCGCAGCTCGTCTACGCGCCCTGCGGCGTGCAGCGGAACTTCAACATCAACACCGAGCTGAGAGTCACCGCCGGGACAGACCCGCGGAAGGTCAGCTACATGACCATGGACTCCACGGACGGGGACATCAACACGGTGTACCACCTCGCGTGGAAGGAGTGCCCGGCGAAGTGACCGGACGGCGGGGGCGGGCGGACGCCCGCCCCCGCCGTGTCACACGCGGCGTGCGATCCGCGGTCCCGCCGCGACGGCGACGACGTCACCGCGCGCCGTCGCGGCCGCGCAGGTGGCGCGAACGCAGGGCCACCTCGAGGGCGAAGCGGTGGTCGGGGTCGGCGAGCCGGTCGCCCAGGTAGGTGTCCAGCGTCCGCAGCCGGTAGCGCACGGTCTGGGCGTGCACCCCCAGCATCTCGCCGACCTGTTCGGCCGGGGCGCGGGTGGACACGTGCAGCCGGAGGGTCTCGACCAGGCGGTCGCGCCGCTTGGCGGTCAGCCCGTCGAGCGGCGCCAGCTCACGGGCGGCGAGACGGTCGACCAGGGCGGGGTCGGACAGCAGCCACAGGGTCGTCAGATGGTCCTCGCAGCGGACCAGCGGAGCGTCGGCCACGACGCCGTCGTCGACGAGCTGGAGCACGCGGCGTGCCCAGCGGACGGAGTCCGCCGCCTGGGCGACCGGTACGGTCAGGCCCACCGCGGCGCGGGTACCGGACAGGGCGGTGCGGATCATCTCGAGACGTTCGGGGGTGAGTTCTCCCGGCACCAGCAGATGCGGCTGGGGGATGTCGAAGTCGGCGAGGACATCGCTGTCGAGTCCTGCCTGGATGTGCTCGGGAACCGGGGGACGCAGGGCGACGAGGAAGCACGTCCGGGGCAGTTCCCAGGCCGCGGACGCGCACAGTTCGGAAATGGTCGTCTGGGGGAGCGGGGAGGCGGCCAGGAGCAGGTGTAACAGCTGTCTTCGTAACGCGGACACCTCGGAGGCCGCCCTGTCCCGCACCTCCGTGTACCCCTCCCGGGTGACGGCCTCCAGCTCCTCGACGTAGGCGAACAGGGCGTCGGCGAAGGCGAGGACCAGGGAGGGGGAGAGGCTGTGCTGCCGTCCCAGGGTCTTGGCCCGGCGCAGCGCGATGCGCGCGCCGAGCCGGTAGGCGCCCTGCAGCACCTCCAGGTCACGGCCCTCGTATGCCTCGACCCGGCCGAACCTGCGCAGGAGGTCGTCCCGCAGCTCCGAGCTGGTGCCGGGGTCGGCCACCCGGTCCACGAAGGCGGTGAGCGCTTGCTCGACCCCCTGGCGGATGGCGTGCCCGTCGGGGCCGTTGAGCAGCCTGCCGTACACCGGGAAGGCGCGGGTGACCTCGGTCCGTATCTCGTTCAGCAGTCCCGGCAGCAGCGGCCGCATGAAGGCGGCGAACTGCCGGGGGAGCGGGTCGAGCGGCTCGCCGAGCACCGAAGGACGTGCGATTGAGGGCATGACTGATCCCTTGCTGGCCGACCTGTCCGGCAGGACGGCCCGACCGGGTTACGCCCCGCGGGACGAAGCCCGGTCGGGCCGCCACGTGCACCGGTCTGAAAAGCTGACGGTAAGTCAACTTAATTGTCTTGTACACCTCTTGGGCAGCAACCGCTTCACAGTGGCCGGTGTCGACCCCCGGGAGACGTGGGAAAGGGCCGGTCGGCCGGGTGTCACCGGACGGCGGAGTGCCAGTTTTCCGCCAGGACCTCGCCGGCCCGCGGAGCGGCGGTGCCGGGGGCGTTGAGGCCGGTGAGGTAGGTCCGCGTGTCGTTGAGGGTCAGGCTGTTGTTCCCGGCGGCGGAGGGCAGCCCGGTCTTGGCGTTGACCGCGGCGTTGATGAGACCGACGTTCAGTCCGCAGCCGGTGGCGCCGGGGACCGCGAAGGTGCTGTCGTTCTGGGTGGCGCCGGTGAGGTCGATACGGCTCATCTCACCGGCCGGGTCGGTGGTGCCGTTCCCCTGGAAGAAGGTCATGCCGAAGTCCGGGTAGTTCCGGTTCTCGGGCAGCAGCACGATCGGGTTGGCGGCCGTGCCGATGTAGCACTTGCTGCCGAGCAGCGGGTTCTCCAGGTGGATGCGGACCGGCAGGGCGACGATGGGCATGTCGGTCAGGACGCCGGCCGTCTGGTTGAAGTCGTAGGGCGCGCCGACCGACTCCATGGTCGCGGTGATCTTGTTGAGGCTGGAGTTCTCCAGCGACTCGCACAGGCCCGTGATCACGGGTATGGCGCTCGGGCACATCAGGCCGAGCAGCCCGCCGGGCACGGTGGCGGGCTCGGCGATCAGCGCGCCGCCGGGCGGGGCCACCACACTGCTGGTGCCGTCCGCGTTCTGCACGATGCCGATCTGCAGGTTCGTCTTCCCGGTGACGACGGTGGTGTCGCCCAGCTTGATGGAGCCGCCGGAGGAGGTGGACACCACGCACTGCGGGGTCTTCTCGAAGCCGTCGGCGGCCAGCATCGCCGGCGCGTCCACGGGACAGCGGGTGAAGGGCGCCCACTCGCCGTTCAGCGCGGGATCGGCCGCGGTCGCCGTGGAGAGGGAGGCGAAGGCGCCGAGCGCGGTGAGCGCGGAGACGGTGGCGAGTCTGGTGCGGGGGGTGAACGCGTGCATGGTGGTGGCCTTTCTCGCGGGGAGGGGGCGGGCCGGGCGGCTCAGCGCTCGGCGACCGGGATCTGGTAGGGCTGGAGGTCCTCCGTGCACTGGCCCCGGGTTTCGGGGGTTTCGAACACAGGGACGAGGGGGGTGCACGTCTGGCCCTGGACCTGCTTGATGTAGTTGCCGGGGCCGGAGACGGAGGCGGTGAGCAGGCGGTCGAGGTCCTCGCCGTCGGTGCCGCAGCCGGTGAAGGCCGGGATGGTCACCTCGCCGGACAGCGGGCCGCCGGTGAGGACCGTGTAGCCGGTGACGTCCTCGCCGATGACCTGTTCGGCCTTGCCGTACAGCACCACGTGGTCGCCGGGATGCTTCGCGGGGTCCGGGTCGACGGAGGTGAGGGACGTCTCGGTCCGGCAGGCGGGACCGACGTCCAGCGGGGTGCCGTTGACCTCGAGGGCGGTGACGTGGGCGACCAGGGGGGCCCGTACGTAGGTCTCCGTGGTGATGAACGAGTCGGAGAAGCGCATCTTCATGCGCGCGTCGATCGTCATGGGGCCCGTCTGCTTCAGCACCATGGTGGTCTTCACCGGGGTGAAGTCGAAGGAGAGGAAGGTGCTGTCGTAGGGCGGCGTCTCCTTGCGCCCCTGGTAACTGAACTCGCCGGTCGTCTCCAGGGTCATGACCAGGTACTCCGGGTCGAAGGGTTCGTCGACCGGAATCTGGAACTCTCCGCCGTCGATCAGTACGCAGGACGGCGGGAGGTACGAAGCGGCCTTCTGCTTCTTCACGTTGGCGTAGCCGGTGACGTAGGCGCTGAGCGACAGAGGCGTGGGCGGATTCTGCTCGTCGTAGCGGCACGGCGGCACGTCGTCACGGTCGACGGCGGTGCCCGGTGCGTTCTCCGGCACCGTGGAGGACCGCTCGCCCTGCCGGTCCCGCGGTCCGCCTCCCGGTGCCGGGGACGTCCCGCCGGGTGCCGGTGCGGACGGCGAAGCGCTCGCCCCCGGCGCGTCCGGTCCAGCCGGCACGGTGGCCAGCAGCCCCATGTCCGGCGCGTCCTCGGCGAGCGCGCAGTCGACGGTCAGCGGGCCGGTCCCCGTGCCGCCGCCGTCGTCCCCCGGACCGGGCGTCAGGTCGATCGCCATGCCGCCCGCGGTGAAGGTCAGGTCGTCGTCGCTCCGGCCCGTCACCGTGGGGACGTCGCCCCGCGTGGTCAGCGTCAGCGGCCCGGACTCCGGCAGGGCGACGGGGTCGGAGCTGCCCCGCCACGTCGCCGTGGCCGTGGCCGAGCCCTGGGCGACGTCCACCGCGAGCGCGGTACCGGCGCGTACCTCGGACGCGTCGCGCGCGGCGAGGTCCGCCACCACTTCCGCCGGGAGCTCCACAGCGGTGGTGACGCCGGTGGGGGAGAACGCCTCGCCCGCCCGGGTCCGCTGCGGGAACTCCGCCGAGATCCGCACCGTCACGGGCGCCGTCCCCGAGGGGAAGGCGCAGACGTAGGGGAGTTCGGCGTCGACCTCCTGGGTGTCCGCGGCCGACGCCGTGGTCGGGATCAGGGCGGCGAGCACGACGAACGCGGCCATCGACGTGAGCTTGGCGCGGGCTCGGCGTGGCCGCGCGGTGGCGGCTCGTTGGACTCTCATACAACTCCGCTCGGCGGGAGGGACGGTGTCGGTGGGATCCGGGACGCAGCCCGCGAACGCCCGGCCGGAGGTGCCGGCCGGGCGAGGGCGAGCGGGTGGCGGCTTACGGGTTGGAACCGACGATGGTCGGGATGGTGGTGGTACCGGCCACCTTGACGGCGTAGTTGCCCTTGAAGGTGGGCTTGGTGGTGGGCGTGACGATCGCCCCGCAGTTGACGGGGTTGCTGACCGTCAGTTCACCGGCGACGCTGTTGACCGCCAGGACGCCGGTGCTGTTGGTGTAGGTGGCCGAGGCCTTGCCCGACACCGTGAACTTGCAGACGCCGGCGCTCACGTTGGCCTTGACGTTGCCGATGTAGCCCGTGGTGACGCCGGTCGCGGAGTTGTAGTCCGTCGCGACGACGTTCCACGGGGTGACGGCGACGGTGGTGACGTTGCCCAGGACGCTGGTGCAGGGAGCGCCGGAGCTTCCGAAGTTCATGGTGTTGATGGCGGCGACGGTCGCCGGGTTGCCGGTGGTGCTCGCCATCGTCCCGCTCGCGTTCGAGGCCGTGCAGGTCATCGGGATGGTGGCGGTCAGCACGATGTTGCCGACGTTCACGGCGGTGAAGGCGGCGGGCGACGGGCTGACGGTCCACACCGTGGAGGGCGCCGCGGAGGCGGTACCGGCGGTGAGGGTCAGCGCGGCCGCGGCCGCACACGCCGCGACGGCTGATCTCTTCAGGTAATTCTTCATGGTCCGGGAATCTCCTTGAGGGTCGACCGGCTGAGACGGGCCGTGTCCGTATGCGCCCGGAAAAGCGGACGTACGCACCGCGGCTGGACGCTGTTGCCTGTCCATGAACACGACGTTACTGGCGGTAAACTTAGCCGAACAATGCGGCGTCCCATGATTCTTTCGGAAAAGGGAACAAGCTGTTCCCTGGGTGAGGAATCCCTGGGTCGCGTTCATCACGTGCTGTCAAGGAATGGGTGTGCGGCCGGTTCCGGGGTCGCGCTGCCCAGCGGGTGCGGGCGGCGGATCGTGTTGCTCACCGGCGGACAAGTTCTCGGGGGTTTCTTGTTCTCCCGCTGACAGGTTCCGTGGGGGGTGGGCCGGTATCCCGGAAAACTCGTAATGCGGTGTTGCCCGCTGAGGTTACTCGGCCGTAACGTGCCGGTGCGGTGCTCGGCTCCGGGTCGCGGACCCCTGGCGGACGGAGTCCCGACGGACGTTCCACCGGCCCACCCTCCCGCCGGCCGGTGCGTTCGTCGGCGGGGACTCGCGTCGCTCCGCCCCCCGGCGGCGCGAGACCCCGCCCCTGATCCTCGGCTCGGGTGCCGGGCCGATGTGTTGTCTGCGTGGTGACAAGTCGTGGAGGGCGACGTGCGCCCGCCCTGTGTGTCACGGACGTCCGCTGGAGGTGATATGGGAATCGAAGTAGTGGTCGAAGGGCTGACCAAGTCCTTCGGTAAGCAGAACATCTGGCGGGACGTGTCACTCACTCTCCCGGCCGGAGAAGTCAGTGTGATGCTGGGTCCGTCCGGCACCGGGAAGACCGTTTTCCTGAAGTCGCTCATCGGGTTGCTCAAACCCGAGAAGGGCCGTGTCCTCATCGACGGGGTGGACATGGTGAACAGCCCCGAGAGGGATATTTACGAGACCCGGAAATTGTTCGGTCTCATGTTCCAGGACGGAGCCCTTTTCGGGTCCCTGTCCCTTTTCGACAACATCGCCTTCCCGCTGCGTGAGCACACCCGCAAGAAGGAGTCCGAGATCCGCCGCATCGTCATGGAGCGGATCGAGGTCGTCGGACTGCTGGGCGCGGAGGGCAAGCTTCCAGGCGAGATCAGCGGAGGCATGCGCAAGCGGGCCGGCCTGGCCCGCGCGCTCGTGCTCGACCCGCAGATCATCCTGTGCGACGAACCGGACTCCGGGCTGGACCCGGTCCGCACCGCCTACCTCTCGCAGCTGCTGATCGACCTGAACGCGCAGATCGACGCGACCATGCTGATCGTCACGCACAACCTCGACATCGCCGCCACCGTGCCCGACAACATGGGCATGCTCTTCCGGCGCGAGCTCGTCACTTTCGGCCCGCGCGAGGTGCTGCTCACCAGCGACGAGCCGGTCGTCTCCCAGTTCCTCGGCGGCCGGCGTGAGGGTCCCATCGGGATGTCCGAGGAGAAGGACGCGGCCACCCTCGCCGCCGAGGCGAACTCCGCGACGCCCGCCGCGCCCCGGCTGATCGTGCCGCAGCTGGAGCCGTCCCCCGGTCTTCCGCCGCGCCGCGCCGTCGCACGACGGCGTGAGCGCGTCATGGGCATGATCGACACCTTGCCGCCGGCCGCGCGCTCCGCCATCCGGGAGACCTACGCGCGGGACGCGGCGGCGGCCACCGTCACGGCGCCCGTCGCCGGGAGCGGCGCATGATCACCGGCGCGCTGCGCGAGACCGGCCGGCTCTTCGCGCTCGCCGCCGAGGTCAGCCGCGCCGTCTTCCGAAGACCCTTCCAGTTCCGCGAGTTCACCGAACAGTTCTGGTTCGTCGCGAGCGTGACGATCCTGCCCGCCGCCCTCGTCTCGATCCCCTTCGGCGCCGTCATCGCCCTCCAGGTCGGCTCCCTCACCCAGCAGCTGGGCGCCCAGTCCTTCACCGGAGGCGCCAGCGTCCTCGCCGTCGTCCAGCAGGCGAGCCCCCTCATCGTCGCCCTCCTCATCGCCGGCGCCGGCGGCTCGGCCATCTGCGCCGACCTCGGCTCCCGCACCATCCGCGAGGAACTCGACGCGATGGAGGTCATGGGCGTCTCCCCGGTGCAGCGGCTGGTCGTGCCCCGGGTCCTGGCCGCCATGGGCGTCGCCGTCCTGCTCAACGGTCTGGTCTCCGTCGTCGGCATCCTCGGCGGCTACTTCTTCAACGTCGTCATGCAGGGCGGCACCCCCGGCGCCTACCTGTCCAGCTTCTCCGCCCTCGCCCAGCTGCCCGACCTGTACGTCAGCGAACTCAAGGCGCTGATCTTCGGGTTCATCGCCGGCATCGTCGCCGCCTACCGGGGCCTCAACCCGCGCGGCGGGCCCAAGGGCGTCGGCGACGCCGTCAACCAGTCCGTCGTCATCACGTTCCTCCTGCTCTTCTTCGTCAACATGGTGATGACGGCCGTCTACCTCCAGATCGTCCCGCCGAAGGGAGGCTGAGGTCCCGATGGCCTCCCCGCTCGCCCTGCTCGACCGCTCGGGCGACCACCTGCTGTTCTACGTGCGGGCCCTGCTGTGGATCCCGCGGACGCTGCGCCGCTACCTCAAGGAGGTGCAGCGCCTGCTGGCCGAGGTGGCCTTCGGCTCAGGCGGCCTCGGCGTCATCGGCGGCACCATCGGCGTGATGATCGCGATGACGCTCTTCACCGGGACCGTCGTCGGACTCCAGGGCTACGCGGCCCTCGACCAGATCGGCACGGCCGCGTTCACCGGATTCGTCTCCGCCTACTTCAACACCCGCGAGATCGCCCCCCTGGTCGCCGGCCTCGCCCTCTCCGCGACCGTCGGCGCGGGCTTCACCGCCCAGCTCGGCGCCATGCGCATCAACGAGGAGGTCGACGCCCTGGAGGGCATGGGCATCCGCTCCGTGCCGTACCTGGTCACCACCCGCATCATCGCCGGCGTCGTCGCCATCGTCCCGCTCTACGCGATCGGGCTGCTCTCCTCCTTCCTCGCCTCCCGCTACGTGACCGTCCTGTTCAACGGACAGTCCCGGGGGACCTACGACCACTACTTCAACCTCTTCCTCTCCCCGACGGACGTGCTGCTCTCCGTACTGAAGGTGCTGATCTTCAGCGTGATGGTGATCCTCGCCCACTGCTACTACGGATTCCGCGCCTCGGGCGGCCCCGCCGGTGTCGGCGTCGCCGTCGGACGGTCCGTGCGCAACGCCATCGTCCTGATCAGCGTCACCGACTTCTTCCTGTCGCTCGCCCTGTGGGGCGCGACCACGACCGTGAAGGTGGCGGGGTGACATGAACGGACCCCGGGGATCCCGAGGACAGACCCTGCGCCACCGGCTCGCCGGAGTGGTGTTCGTGCTGGTGCCGGCCCTGCTGATCTGGCTGGCCGTCGCCGTCTACGACAAGAAGTTCACCGCGTCCGACCCGGTGGTGGTCGAGACCGGCAGTGTCGGCAACCAGATGCACCCCGGCGCCGAGGTGAAGCTGCGCGGCGTCGTCGTCGGCGAGGTCCGCGCCATCGACGCGACCGGCGACGGCGCCCGCCTCACCCTCGCCATGAAGCCCGGCACGCTGGACTCCGTCCCTGCCGACGTCCGCGCCCAGATGCTGCCCACCACCCTGTTCGGCGAACGGTTCGTGGCCCTCGTACCGCCCGAGAACCCGTCGGCCGAACCGTTGGCCGCCGGCGCCGTCATCCCCCAGGACCGCTCCGCGAACGCCGTCGAACTCCAGCAGGTGCTCGACAACGTCCTGCCCATGCTCACCGCCGTCCAGCCGCAGAAGCTCTCCGCGACCCTGTCGGCCGTCTCGCAGGCCCTGGAAGGCCGCGGGGGCCGGCTCGGCGAGACGCTGAGCCTGCTGGACGAGCACCTGGCCGAGTTCAACCCGCACCTGCCCGCCCTCAACCGCGACCTCAGGGAACTCGTGAAGGTCAGCCACATCTACGCGGACGCCGCACCCGACATCGTCACGGCGCTCACCGACTTCACCACCACCAGCGGCACCCTCGCCGAGCAGGAGGCCCAACTCGCCTCCACCCTCGGCACCACGACCCGGACGGCCGAGGACATGACCGCCTTCCTGCGGAAGAACCGGGGCAACCTCATCCGCCTCACCGCCGCCGGCCGGCCGACCCTGGAACTGCTCGCCGAGTACTCCTCCTCCTTCCCGTGCACCCTGCGCACCCTCGCCGAGTTCGTCCCGGACATGGACCGGGCACTCGGCAAGGGCACCGACCGGCCCGGCATCCACGTCGACGTCACCTCCGTCGCCGCGCGCGGCGCCTACCGCCCCGGCCGCGACACCCCGGTGTACGACTCCGCCGGCGGGCCGCGCTGCCCCTCCGTGCCCTACGTCGGCCCGCTGCCCCGGCCCACCGCGCGGTCCGCCTCCGCCGCGGCCGACGAGGACCTCGGACCCGCCAACTCCCCGGCGGAGAACGACCTCGTCAACGAACTGCTCGCCCCCGCCACCGGCGCGGCCCCCGGCGACCTTCCCGACTGGAGCAGCCTCCTCGTCGGTCCCGTCTACCGCGGTACGGAGGTGACCCTCGGATGACCAGGGACGACACCGCGCACACCCGGCGCCGGCCGCTGACCGGACCGCTGCTCAAGTCCCTCGCCTTCGTGGTGGTCACCGCCCTCGCCACCACCCTGCTCGGCCTCGGCGTCGCCGGCTCCGGGACGGGCGGCGGCGGCCGTACCTACAAGGCCCTCTTCACCGACGTCACCGGCCTGCGGGACGGGGACAGCGTGCGCGTCTCGGGCGTGACGGTCGGCGAGGTGACCGACGTACGCGTCGTGCGACAGCGCCTCGCCCAGGTCACGTTCACCGTCCGCGAGGACCGCCGGCTGCCGCGCTCCACCACCGCCGCGGTGAAGTACCTCAACATGGTGGGCCAGCGCTACGTGTCCCTCGGACGTGGCAGCGGCGACCTCGGCGGCACCCTGGAGGAGGGCGCCACCGTGCCGCTGGACCGCACGACGCCGGCACTCGACCTGACTCTCCTCTTCAACGGCTTCAAGCCGCTGTTCGAAGGGCTCTCGCCGAAAGACGTCAACGAGCTCGCCGGATCGATCGTGCAGGTCCTCCAGGGCGAGGGCGCCACCGTCGACAGCCTGATCCGCCGCATCGGCTCGCTCAGCACCACCGTCGCCGCCAAGGACAAGGTGATCGGCGCGGTCGTGGAGAACCTCACCACCGTGCTGGACACCCTCAACGACCGCGAGGACAGCTTCGACGACCTCGTCGTCACCCTGCGGGACCTCGTCTCCGGCTTCGACGAGGACCGCGAGCCCCTCGGCCGGGCCGTCGTGGCCATGGGCGACCTGACCACCGTGACCGCCGACCTCCTCGACGACGGACGCGCCCCCCTAAAGCGGGACATCCGCGAACTGGGCCGCCTCTCGGGCAACCTCGGCGAACACACCCCGCAGATCGAGGAGTTCCTCGACCGGACCCCCGCCAAGATGACCGCCCTGGCCCGACTGTCCTCCTACGGATCGTGGTTCAACCTCTACCTCTGCGAGGCACGCGTGAGCGGAGTGACCACCTCGGACGGCTCCGAACCGCCGACCGGCATCGCGATCACCGAATCGAGGTGCCGCGGATGAGGCGCCCGCGTCTGAAGCCGGTCAAGGACCGCAACCCCGTCGCCGTCGGCATCGCCGGCCTGCTCGCCCTCACCCTGCTCGGCGGCCTCGCCTACGGCGCGGACCGGCTCCCGTTCACCGGCGGCACCGGCTACAGCGCCGACTTCACCGAGGCGGCGGGCCTCGACGAGGGCGACGAGGTGCGCATCGCCGGCGTCAAGGTCGGCAAGGTCACCGGCGTCGCGCTGGACGGCGCCAAGGTGAAGGTCTCCTTCACGGTCGAAGACGCCTGGATCGGCGACCGCACCACCGCCGCCATCGCCGTCAAGACCGTCCTCGGTGACAAGTACCTGGCGGTCGACCCGCTCGGATCCCGGCCGCAGGACCCCGGCAGCCGCATCCCGTCGACCCGCACGACCTCCCCCTACGACGTCACCCAGGCCTTCCAGGACCTCAGCGGCACCGTCGACGCCATCGACACCCGCCGGCTCGCGGAGAGCTTCGAGACCATCTCCGACACCTTCAAGGACTCACCGCCCCACGTGAGCAAGGCCGCCACCGGCCTGTCCGACCTGTCCCGCTCCGTCTCCAAGCGCGACGCGGAACTCTCCCGCCTCCTCAAGGGCAGTGCCCGCTTCAGCAAGACGCTGGAGAACAAGAAGTCCAGCTTCGAGACCCTCATCGAGGACGGCGGCTCCCTGCTCGGCGAACTCAGGAAGCGGCGGACCGCGATCAGCGCCCTGCTCAAGGGCAGCCGCGACCTCGGCACCGAACTCGGCGGCCTGGTGGAGGACAACGAGAAACAGCTCGGCCCCACCCTCAAGGCCCTCGGCCGGGTGACCGGCGTCCTGGAGAAGAACAACGACCAGCTCGGCAAGACGCTCGCCCTGGTCGGCCCGTACTACCGCATGGTCGGCAACACCCTGGGCAACGGCCGCTGGTTCGACAGCTACCTGTGCGGCGTCGTGCCCCGCGACTACCTGCCGGAGACGTCCCAGCCCGAGAGCGGATGCCTGCCTCCCAAGCAGCAGGCGGCGGCCGCGGGGAGCGGTGAGCGATGACCCGACGCAGAAAGATCCTCGGCGGACTGCTCGCCCTGGTGGTGCTGGCCGCCGGCGGACTGACCGCCGCCTCGGCCCTCGCCCCCGACGGCGTCCGCGTCACCGCCTACTTCGACCGCGTCATCGGCGTCTACGCCGGATCCGACCTGCGCATCCTCGGGGTGCGGGTCGGTGAGGTGGAGTCGGTGCGGCCGCAGGGCACCACCGTCCGCGTGGACCTGCGCCTCGACGAAGGGGTCAAGGTCCCCGAGAACGCGCGGGCCGTCGTCGTCGCCCCCAGCGTCGTCGCCGACCGCTACGTGCAGCTCACCCCCGCCCACACGGGCGGCCCCGTCCTCGCCGACGGAGCGGTCCTGCCCGCCTCGCGCAACCGGATCCCCGTCGAGATCGACCAGATCTACGACTCGATCACCGAACTCGCCGACGCGCTCGGCCCGGACGGCGCCAACGCCGAGGGCGCCCTGTCCGGGCTGCTGCGGACCGGCGCCGCCAACCTGGACGGCAACGGCGAGGCCATCGGTGACGGCGTCGAGGAGTTCGGCAAGGCGGCCAAGACCCTGGACGGCAGCAGCGGCGACCTGTTCTCGACGCTCCGCAGCCTCCAGACGTTCACCACCATGCTGAAGGACAAGGACACCGACGTGCGCACCGCGCAGGAACGCCTCGACGTGGTCGTCGGCTTCTTCGCCGACAACAAGGACGACCTCACCGGCGCCCTCGAGGAACTCGGCAAGGCCCTCGGCCAGGTGAAGACCTTCATCGAGGACCACCGGGGCGAGCTGAAGGAGAACGTCGACCGGCTCGTCCCCATCACCCGCACCCTCGTCGAGCAACGGGCCTCGCTGGCCGAGGCGCTGGACGTGGCGCCGCTGGCCGCCGGCAACGTCGTGAACGCCTACAACCCCGACACCCGCACCCTCGACGGCCGCGCGAACCTCAACGAGATCAGCATGGGAGGCCCCCTGCTCCCACTGCCCGTCACCGGCGCCTCCGCCACGAGCGGCGGGCCCGCGGCCCAGGGGGAGGGGCAGAGATGAGGCGCGGCACACGGACCGGCGAACGGGCCGCCTCGGCCCTCGGACGCGGTGTCTTCACCACCGGCCGGGCGGCCGGCCTCACCGTGGGCGGGCTGATCGCCCTCGGCCTCGGTTTCACCCTCGCCGTCGGCGGGGTCGCCGCCCTGCCCCGCGGCGGCTTCGGTGGCATCGAGGACCTGCCGCTGCCCGGCGGCGCCGACCTCGGTGACCGGCCCTACACCGTCACCGCGGAACTCGGTGACGTCCTCAGTCTCGTTCCGCACTCCGCGGTGCGGGTCAACGACGTCGCGGTCGGCCGGGTCACCGGCATCGAACTCGGTGACGACTGGTCGGCCCGCGTCACCATGGAGATCAACGGCGACGTCACGCTGCCCGCCGACGCGACCGCGCGTCTCCAGCAGTCCAGCCTGCTGGGCGAGAAGTACATCCAGCTCGTCGCCCCCCGCGGGCGGAGCGCGGGCGGCCGGCTCTCCGACGGCAGCGTCATCCCGCTGGCCCGCACCAGCCGCAACACCGAGGTGGAGGAGGTGTTCGGCGCGCTGTCCCTGCTGCTCAACGGCGGTGGCGTCAACCAGCTGAAGACCATCACCCGGGAACTCAACGCGGCGCTCGGCGGCCGGGAACCCGAGGTCCGCTCGATGCTCCGGCGGGTGAACACCCTGGTGACCGACCTCGACGACCACCGCGAGGACATCACCGACGCCCTCGACGCCGTCAACCGGCTCTCCTCGACCCTCGCCCACCGCAAGGACGACGTCGGGACGGTCCTCACCGACCTCTCGCCGGGACTCAAGACGCTGGAGAGGCAGCGCGGCTCCCTGCTGACCATGCTGCGCTCCCTCGACACGCTCTCCGGCGTCGCCGTGTCCACCATCGACGCGAGCAAGGACGACATGATCGCCGACCTCAAGGCCATCGCGCCGACGCTGAAGGAGCTCGCCGACGCCGGCGCGGACCTGCCCGACTCCCTCCAGGTGCTGGTGACCTACCCCTTCACCGACGAGGTGCTGAACGGGGTGAAGGGCGACTACCTCAACGCGTACCTGAGCATGGTCGCCGTGCCCGGGACCCAGGTGATCCCGCCGATCGACGACCCACGGCCCTCCCCGACGCCCTCCGCTCCCCCCGAGGCCTCCGCCCCCTCCTCGTCGACGCGGTCGCGGGGCGCCTCCTCGCTGCCCCTGCCCTCCGTGTCCCCGCCCACGGCCGGCGCGGGCAGCGCACCGTCGAGCCCGGAGGCGGGTGACAGCAGGTGATCACCCTCGCCGTACGGCTGAAGAACCTCGCCTTCCTCCTCGTCGCGGTCCTCGCCCTCTCCTACCTCGGCATCCGCTACGCCGACCTCGGCCGGCACGTCGGCGTCGCCGACCACTACACGGTCGACGTACGACTGCCCCGCACCGGCGGCCTGTTCACCCACGCGGACGTCACCTACCGAGGCGTCTCGGTGGGCCGTGTCGGCCCGATCGGGCTGACCGACGACGGCGTCGTCGCCGAGCTGCGGATCAAGAAGTCCGCCCCCCGCATCCCCGCCGACACCAAGGCCGTGGTCGCCGGGCTCTCCGCCGTCGGCGAGCAGTACGTCGACCTGCGGCCGGAGAGCGACGGCTCCCCCTACCTCACGGACGGCACCCGCATCGAGCAGGCCGACACCCACGTGCCCGCCCCCGTCACCGACGTCCTCGCCAGTGTGGACGACCTGGTGCGGTCGGTCCCGCAGGACGATCTGCGCACGGTCGTCGACGAGTTCGGCAAGGCCTTCGAGGGGCACGGCGACGACCTTCAGGTGCTGCTCGACAGCGGCAGCGACTTCGTCCGGGCCGCCGACCGGGCCCTGCCGTCGACCACCCTGCTCATCCACGACGGCGAGACCGTCCTGCGCACCCAGGCCCAGGAGGGCGAGGCGATCCGCGGCTTCGCCACCGGGGCGGAGGAACTGGCGCGGGCCCTCAAGGGGTCCGACGCCGACCTGCGCCGCCTCCTCGCGGTCACCCCCGAGGCCGCCACCCAGGTCAGCGGCGTGCTGCGGGACCTCGACCCGAGCCTCGGCGTCGTGCTCGCCAACCTCCTCACCACCGCCGAGGTCGCCGTCACCCGGCAGCGGGGCATCGAGGAACTGCTCGTGACGTACCCGGCGGTCGTCTCCGCCGGCTCCACCGCCGTCGACGGAGGGAAGCTGAACCTCGGCATGGCCGTCACCTTCTTCGACCCCCTGCCCTGCACGGCCGGATACGGCGCCACGCGCTACCGCAACGGCCTCGACCTCGGCACCGCCCCGCCCCTGAACACCGGCGCGGCCTGCACCTCACCACCGTCGACGGGCAAGAACGTGCGCGGCGCGGCCAACGCCCCGAAGGGCGGCGCGGTGCCCGCACCGGCCCGCCCCGGCTCCCTGCCCTCCGGCAGCGGCGCGGCCCGCAGCGACGACGCCGCCCGCGGCGGCAACGCGGCGCCTCCCGGCGCGCTCGCCCTGCCCGGACAGAGCGGCGAGGCACCGCGCGACCTGACGGGCGTCCTCCTTCCGGCCACCGGAGGGACCCGATGAGGCGCGCCCGGATCCTCGCCGCAGTGGCACTCGCACTGGCGGCCGGCTTCTGCGGCACCGGCGCGTGGACGTACGCCCAGGCACGCACCGACGACGGTCTCGCGTACGGCAGGGAACGGGACGAGGCGCTCGCCGACGGGCGCCGGGCCCTCGCCGTGCTCACCACGATCGACGCCTCCACACGGCAGCGTGCGCAGCGGAGCGTCCGGGACTGGCGTGAGGTGTCCACCGGCCCGCTGCGCGAGGAACTCGGCGGCACCGGGGTCCGCGCGGGGGCGTCGGCGCGCGGCACGGTCACCGAGGCCGCCGTCACCGCGCTCGACACCCGTTCCGGCACGGCCAAGCTCATCGCCACCGTCCGCGTCGAGACCACGCCGGCCGGGACGAAGAAGCCGGCCGTCGACCGCAAGCGCCTGGAGGCCGTTCTGGCCCGCACGGGCGAGGACGTGTGGAAGGTGAAGGCGCTGAGCGCCGTCCCGGTCGAAGGTGAGAGGGAGGGAAGCGACCGATGACACGGACGTGGCTGCCCCGCGGGGCCGGCGCGCGTGAGCCCGGCACGGGACAGGACCCCGCCGGCGAGGGACTCACGGCCGACGACGATGTGCCGGGGGACGCCTCCGCCGAGGGCGAGCCCGGTGACGGCCGCGACGACCGCCCGGAGAACTCCGCCGCCCGCGACGACCGCCCGGAGAACTCCGCCGCCCGCGACGGCCGTTCGCGGGGCACGCGGCTGCGGCGGGCCGTCGCGGCGGGGGCCGCGGCGACCCTGCTCCTCGGCGGCTGCAGCTTTTTCTACGCGGCCCACCAGTTGCGGTCGGCCGAGTCCGCCCGCAACCGGGCGCTCACCGACACCGAGGCCACCACCCGGGTCGCCGGGGACGTCGGCAACGCCCTCGCCCGGGTCTTCTCCTACACGCCCGACGGGACCGCCGCCGCCGAGCGTTCCGCGCGCACCGCCCTCGACGGGCGGGCCGCCCGCCAGTACGCGACCCTCTTCGACCGCGTCCGCGAGGACCTCACCGCGCAACGCGTCACCCTGAGCACCCGCGCCGTCCGCACCGGCGTGGTGGAACTCGACGGCGACCGGGCCCGCCTGCTGGTCTTCCTCGACCAGGCCTCGCGCCGGGGCGGGGACGCGGCCACCACCGCGGCGGCCCAGCTCACGGTCACGGCACGGCTCGAGGACGACCGGTGGCGGATCGTCGACATCAAGGCCCGCTGACCATGCGCGGGAGACTGGAGCACCCCATGGAACGACCGGTCCGCCGCTTCGCCGCGAGCCGCTTCCGGACGCTGCACGCCGCCGCGCTCGCTCTCGCCCTCGCCGCCGGCGGTTTCGCCGCGTGGGCGGGCCAGGACTGGTACCGGGCGGCCCACGACGACCGGGCCGCCTACGCCGTGCAGCGGGACGCGGCGCTCGCCGCGGGGGAGCAGGCCGTGCAGAACCTCAACACGCTCGACCACCGTGACGTGAACCAGGGACTCGACCTCTGGGAGGCGTCGACGACCGGGGAACTGCACGAGCAACTCAGCTCCGGCCGGACGGACTTCGCCGACCAGGTGAAGGAGGCCAGGACGGTCAGCACCGCCCGGGTGCTGTCCGGCGCCGTCACCGAACTCGACGACCGCGCCGGCCGTGCCCGGGTGCTGGTCGCCCTGCGCGTCACCGTCGAGGCGTCCGACGGGACCCGGACCGACAAGGACAGCCGCATGCTCGGCGAACTCACCCGCACCGATGGCCGGTGGAAGCTGAGCGCCCTCGGCCAGGCACCCGTGGGCGGCACACCGGCCGGCTGACCGGTTACGTACCGCACCAGCCGGCCGCAGCGAGGAGGACACCACCATGTCGACGACCCGTCACCACATCAACCGCCAGCGGCGCCGTCAGGCCCGCGTCGCCGGCCCCGCCGCGACCGCGACGGCCGCCCCTCGCCCCGAGGCCGCGGAGGACCGCACCGGCAAGCGCGGCGGGGCCGTCCGCACCGCCGTGAAGGCGCCGCCCTCCCCGCGCGGGCCCGAACCGGCCGCGGACGGGGGGAGCGCGACCGCCCGGTCCCGGCCGCGCCGCCCCTTCGGTCTGGTGGCGCTCTGCGCGCTCACGCTGCTCCTCGGCGCCTTCGCGGGCTGGGCCCACGCCGAGGCGGAGTCGCTGCGCGCCGAGCCCGCGCGGAGCAACACCGCACTGACCGACCTCGCCCGCACCAGCGAGATCAAGGGGCAGGTGGCCGAGGCCGTCGACCTGCTGTTCTCCTACGACCACGCCGACCCCGGCGCGTTCGACAAGGCCGCGAAGGACCTCCTGACCGGGAAGGCCGTCACCCAGCACCGGGCCCTGCTCGCCGACGTCCGCAAGCGGGCCGACGCGCAGAAGGCCGTGATCACCACGACGGTCACCGAGACCGCGGTCGAGCGGATCGACGGCGACCGGGCCCGGGTCCTCGTCTACGCCGACCAGAGCAGCGTCGCCACCGCCGGCGCCAAGGCGGGCGAGGGGCAGGACGCGGCGCGGGACGAGGGCGTGTACGCGGCGGCCATGCTCGCCGTGGACGTCGTGCATCGCGACGGACGCTGGCTCGTCACCGCCCTCGACACCTTCGGCCGCGGCTAGGGCCGCCACCGGAGGCACCCTCCGGTCCTCACCGTGCCCCGTCCCGGCCCACGCCCCGCACCGAACGCCCTCGTAGCACCGGAGCCACCCGCACCCGTCAGACACCCCGCGCCACCGGAACCACCCGCCGCCACGGGGACCCCGGGCCACCGGAACGGTCCGCACCCACCGGGACCCCGCACCCGCCGGGACCCCGCACCCGCCGGGGATCCCGCACCCGCCGGGGACCCCGATCCCGCCGGGACCCCGTCCCCACCGGGACCCCCACGCCCGCGGCCAGCACGCACCTCGGACGGATCCGACAGGAGTGACACCCATGTCCGTACGCCGATCCCGACGCCGGTACTCCGGCCGGGTGCGCAGGGGACTGCGCACGACCGTGCTCGCCGTCGCCGCCATGACGGCCCTGACCGCCTCCCAGGCGCCCGGTCTCGTCCGGGACGCCGAGAAGGCCCGGGCCGAACCGGCGGGCGACGGCGCGGAGCCGCCGACCGTGGGCGACCCCTACGCCGCACTCGCTCCCCCGGGTGACGGTTCGTACCACACCGAACTGCCGCCGCTGCGCACCGCGAAGGCCACCACCTCCGCCTCGCCCGTGCTCGGGCGGGAGGTCCGCGCGCAGTCGGGCATCCCGGCCACCGTGCTGCGCGCCTACCGCGCCGCCGAGACCTCGGTCGCCAGGACGGACCCCGGCTGCCGGCTGCCGTGGGAACTGCTGGCCGCCATCGGCAAGGTCGAGTCCGGCCAGGCGCGCGGCGGCGCGGTCGACAGGAACGGCACGACCCTCGGCCGGATCACCGGGCCGCCCCTCGACGGACGCGGCTTCGCGCTGATCCGGGACACGGACGGGGGCGCCCACGACGGCGACACGGTATACGACCGGGCCGTGGGCCCGATGCAGTTCCTGCCCTCCACCTGGGCCCGCTGGGGCACGGACGGCAACGGCGACGGCCGCGCCGACCCGAACAACATCTTCGACGCGGCGCTGGCGGCCGGCCACTACCTGTGCGCCGGCGACCGGAACCTGGGCCGTCCCGCGGACCTGGACCGGGCGGTCCTGAGCTACAACCACTCCCGTTCCTACCTGCGCCTGGTCAGGTACTGGCTGGCGTTCTACAGCCACGGGGTCCACGCCGTGCCCGACGGCAAGGGCGTCGTCCCCCGCAGTCCCGGCGCGGGCGGCGACACCCCGGCGACGAAGCCGGTCGACGGCGGAAACGGCGGCGGAGGCGTCGTCATCGGGCCGCAGCCCAGCCCTCCGGGCGGTACGGGACCGTCCCCGCGCCCGTCCCCGTCCTCTCCCGGCTCTCCGGACCCCTCGGCGCCCACATCACCGTCACCGGGGCCCAGCACCTCCCCGACGGACACTCCGACGGAGCCCCCGACGAGCCAGGAGCCCACGGAGCCGCCCGGCGAGTCCCCCACCGGGACTCCCGAACCGTCGCCGGACCCGACCACCCCGGACCCCTGTTCCCCGGAGTCGGCCACACCCGACCCCAGCCCCACCCCGCAGGACCCCGACGCGCCCTGCCCGACCCCGACGGCGACCTCGTCCGAGCAGTGACGAACCGGGGACGGAGACAGGCGGGCCGGTGACTCAGCCCGTCTGCCCCATGCCCGCGGCCTCCGGCCAGCTCTGGGCCCCCGGCCAGCCCGTGGCCGGGGCCATGGACAGCCCGTCGGTCCCGCGGACCTGTGCGGCCGTCAGACCGCCACGGGCGGGCACCCCGGGCGGCGTGGGCCCGGTGGGCGGCGGCGGCGCCTGCATCGGAGCCGGCGCCTGCATCGGGGCGGGCGCGGGCATCGGGGCGGGCATGGGCGCGGGCGCGGGGAAGGCGGCCGCGGCGGGCGCCAGTGGAGGGGCGGCGGGCGCGGGCTGCCCGGCCGGCTCCGGGAAAGGCACCAGCGGCGGAAGCTGCTGCGCCACGGGCTGCGGCACGGGCTGCGGCGCCGGTTGCGGTACGGGCTGCGGCCGGGGCGCCTCCCGCACGACCGGCCGGGCCTCCGGCTGGGGCAGCCCGGCCGCGGCCGGCACCGGCATCCCGCCGCCCGCGCCCACCGCCGGGGCGGACGCGGCGGCGGGGAGCGGCATGCCGGCACCGGCGGCCTGGGCGAGGCCGTGCGTCCCGGCCCCGTTGGTCTCGCTCACCAGGCGGTCCACCGCCGCCGTGCCCGAGCTGTAGCCGGTCCCTGTGGCCTGCTCGGGCACGGCGGCTCCCCTCCTGGACGTCCCGTAGAGCACCTGTTCCAGGCCGGACACCAGGCGACGCACGTCCACCTGGGGGCGCACCACGAGACGCAGGAAGCGGCTGGACGAGCCGATCTTGTTGCCGCACTCGCGCACCAGGATCCGGTGCTCGGTGAGCAGCCGGTCGCGGACCACGGTGCCCTCGGCACCGACGGGCAGGCGCACGAAGAGGAAGTTGCCCTGCGAGGGGTAGACCGTGAGGCCGGGCAGCGAGGAGAGCTGGCCGGACATGTCCATCCGGTCGCGGCGGACCTGGTGCAGGCTCTGCGCGTACTCGGCGCCGTGCTCCTTCAGCATGAACACCACGTACTCGGCGAAGGAGTTGAGGTTCCACTTGGGCAGCATGGAACGAATCCGCCCGGCCAGCGCGGGGTTGGCCACCAGGTAGCCGAAGCGGATGCCGTGCAGGCCGAAGTTCTTGCCGAGGCTGCGCAGCACGATGACGTTGGGGCGGAGCATCGCCTCCTGCACGACGCTCGGCTCGTTCTCCGCGTCCGCGAACTCCAGGAACGACTCGTCGATCACCACCAGGTCCAGGTCGGCCATGGCGTCCATGAACTGCACGACCGCGTGCTTGTGCAGGAAGCCGCCGTCGGGGTTGTTCGGGTTGCAGACGACGGCGACCCGGGTGCCGCGGGCGCGGATGAACTCGGCGTACTGCGCGAGGTCCAGGGCGAAACCGCTGGACTCCTGGAGCGGGAACATGTCGACCCGCTTGCCGGTCTCCATGGGCTGGTCGGTCCAGCGGCCGAAGGTCGGCACCGGCACCGCGAGCGACTCGCGCACCAGCAGGTGGTCGATCCAGGTGATGAGTTCCGTCGAGCCGTTGCCCATCGCCACGCACTGCGGGGGGAGTCGAAGCAGGCTGCACAGCTCGGCGGTGATGGTGTCGGCGCTGCTCGGGTAGTACGTGATGATGTCGCGCAGCCGGGCCGCCAGCTCCTCGAACATGGCGGGGGTCGGGAAGTACGGGTTGCAGGGAATGCAGAAGTCCACCGGGCCGGCCCCGTCGCTCTCCCTCGTCAGCGCCGCCATCGACGGGCTGTGCGCCGCGGTGCTGCGGAACAACGAGGTGACGTTGTCGGCCAAGGGAACCTCCGTGTGCGGCGGGCCCACCGGGGACGTGACGGGCCCGTCATGCCTGGGTGGCCCGCGCGGGGGAGCACGGGCCACCCAGACATACGGAACGGACCGAGGGGCCGTTCAGCACGTGTGAGGAAAATGTGAGGACGCCCTGTGAACGCGCTCACACCTCCCGGAGGTGGGTCAGGACCTCCTCAGACCCCGAACGAGTGGACCGTCGTCGTCCGGTACGTCCGGCCCGGCCGCAGCACGGTCGAGGGGAACGAGGGACGGTTGGGCGAGTCCGGGAAGTGCTGGGTCTCCAGGCACAGCCCGTCGCCCTGCCGGTACACCCGGCCGCCGCTGCCGACGAGGGTGCCGTCGAGGAAGTTGCCGGAGTAGAACTGCAGGCCCGGCTCGTTCGTCGCGATGCGAAGGGTGCGGCCGGAGGACGGGTCGCGCAGGGTCGCCACGTGTTCCGGCCGGGCGGTGATGCCCTTGTCGAGCACCCAGTTGTGGTCGAAGCCCTGCCCGTACAGCAGCTGCTGGTGGGCGGTGCGGATGTCCCGTCCGACCGGCTTGGCCCGCCGGAAGTCGAACGGGGTGCCCGCGACCTTCGCCAGCTCGCCCGTGGGGATCAGCCCCGCGTCGATCGGCGTGTAGCGGGCGGCGGCCACGGACAGCTCGTGGTCCAGGACGCTGCCGCTGCCCTCGCCGGCCAGGTTCCAGTAGACGTGGCTGGTGAGGTTGACGACCGTGGGCCGGTCGGTGACCGCCTCGTAGTCGACACGCCAGTCGCCGTCCCGGGTGAGGGTGTACGTCACCTTGGTGCGCAGGGTGCCCGGGTAGCCCATCTCGCCGTCGGAGGAGGTGTAGTACAGGTACAAGCCGACGTCGGAGCCCCGGGTGAACGGCTCGACGTCCCACACCCGCTTGTCGAAGCCCTGCGCGCCGCCGTGCAGGCTGTTCTCGCCGTCGTTGACGGAGAGCTGGTACCGCTTGCCGTCGAGGGTGAAGGTGCCCTTCCCGATGCGGTTGCCGTAGCGGCCGATCAGCGCGCCGAAGTACGGGCTGGAGGCGACGTAGTCCTCCAGGGCGGCGAAGCCGAGGGAGACGTTGGCGCGCCGGCCGCGCCGGTCGGGGATCTCCAGCGACTGGACGATGCCGCCGTAGGAGAGGACCTTCAGCCGGGTTCCGCCGTTCTCCAGCGTCCAGCGGTCCACCCGGGTGCCGTCCGCGAGCCTGCCGAACGGCTCCCGGACCGGCTTGGTCCGTCCCCCGGACGAGGCGTACGCCGTGCCGCCGCCCAGGGCGGTGGTGGCTGCCACGCCGGCCGCGGCGGCTCCCGCGATGACCGTGCGTCTGTTCAGTTCCATCAGTGCGGCTCCCTGAAGGGAAGGGGCCCCGCCGTGCGGCGGGGCCCGGGCTGACTTACGAACCGACCTTGCGCTTGTTCCACACGTCGAAGCCGACCGCGGCCAGCAGGGCCAGGCCCTTGATGACCTGCTGCCAGTCGGTGCCGACGCTGAGGAGGTTCATGCCGTTGTTCAGCACGCCGAGGACGAGACCGCCGATGATGGCGCCGAGGACGGTGCCGACACCGCCGCTCATGGAGGCCCCGCCGATGAACGCCGAGGCGATCGCCTCGAGTTCGAAGTTGAGACCCGCCTTCGGCGAGGCCGCGTTCAGCCGGGCGGCGACCACCAGACCGGCCAGGGCCGCGAGCATGCCCATGTTCAGGAAGACGTAGAAGGTGACCTTCTTGTCCTTCACGCCGGACAGCTTGGCCGCCGGCAGGTTGCCGCCGATCGCGTAGATGTGACGGCCGAACACGGCGTTGCGCATCACGTAGCTGTAGCCGACCACGAGCACGCCCAAGATCAGCAGCACGACCGGGGTGCCCTTGTAGCTGGCGAGCAGCAGGGTGACGGTGAGGATCGCGGCGGTGACCGCGACCAGCTTCAGCAGGAACAGGTTCCTCGGCAGCACGTCCAGCGAGAACGACTGCTGCCGCCTGCGGTCCCGGACCTCCTGGAGGACCACGGCCGCGACCAGCACCAGGCCGAGCAGCAGCGTGAGGTTGTGGTAGTTGGTCTCCGGGCCGACCTCCGGCAGGAAGCCCATGCCGATCTTCTGCTCGCCCTCGGGGAACGGGCCGAGGGTCTGGCCCTCCAGGTAGATCTCCGTCAGACCGCGGAAGATCAGCATGCCCGCGAGGGTGACGATGAACGACGGTATGCCGCCGTACGCGATGAGGAACCCCTGCACGGCCCCGGAGACCGCGCCGATGACCAGGCACAGCGCCACGGCCAGCGGCCATGGCATGTCGTTCTTGACCATGAGCACGGCGGCCAGGGCGCCGACGAACGCGGTCAGTGATCCCACCGACAGGTCGATGTGGCCCGCGATGATGACCAGCATCATGCCGATCGCGAGGATCAGGATATGGCTGTTCTGCAGCACCAGGTTGGAGACGTTGCGGGGCAGCAGCAGGTCGCCGTCGGTCCACACCGCGAACAGCGTCACGATCAGGCCGAGGGCGATCAGCATGCCGTACTGCCGCATGTTGCGGCGCATGCCCTCGAGGACCAGCCCCCACAGTCCGCCGCCCGGGGCCCCGCCGCCCTTGCCGGACGGCGCCGGGGCCGGCGTCTTGGCGGTCACATCCGTGCTCATCGCGTTACCTCTTTGTCCTTCGTCATCTGGCGCATCAGCGATTCCTGCGTGGCCTCGGACCGTGAGAACTCCCCGGTCAGCCGCCCGGCGGCCATGGTGTAGATGCGGTCGCACATGCCGAGCAGCTCCGGCAGCTCGGAGGAGATGAAGACGACCGCCTTGCCCTCGGCGGCCAGCCGGTCGATGACCGTGTAGATCTCGTACTTGGCGCCCACGTCGATGCCGCGGGTGGGCTCGTCCAGGATCAGCACGTCGGGGCCCGTGAAGATCCACTTGCTGAGGACGACCTTCTGCTGGTTGCCGCCCGACAGCTTGTTCACCGGCTCGAACACGGTCGGCGCCTTGATGTTCATGGACGTGCGGAAGGACTCGGCGACCGTCCGCTCCTCGTGCTCGTCGACCACACCGGCCCTCGACACCTTGCCGAGCGCGCTCAGCGAGATGTTCCGGTTGATGGTGTCGATGAGGTTGAGCCCGAAGTGCTTGCGGTCCTCGGTGACATAGGCGATCCCGTGCTTGACCGCCTCGGGGACGCTCCGGGTGCGGATCTCCTCGCCGTCCTTGACCACCGTGCCGCCGGCGTACCGGCCGTAGCTACGGCCGAAGACGCTCATCGCCAGTTCCGTGCGGCCCGCGCCCATCAGCCCGGCGATGCCGACGATCTCCCCGCGCCGCACGTGCAGCGACACGTCGTCGACCACCTTGCGGTACTGGTCGATGGGGTGGTGCACGGTCCAGTCGCGGATCTCCAGGGCCGGCGCCGCGCCCTCCTCCGGCTGGTGCGGGGTGCGTTCCGGGAAGCGGTTCTCCAGGTCCCGGCCGACCATGCCGCTGATGATCCGGTCCTCGGTGGTCTCCGGGGCCTTCACGTCGAGCGTCTCGATGGTCCGCCCGTCGCGCAGGATGGTCACCGAGTCGGCGACCCGGCGGATCTCGTTGAGCTTGTGGGAGATGATGATCGAGGTGATGCCCTGCTTCTTCAGCTCGAGGATCAGGTCCAGGAGCTTGCCGCTGTCCTCGTCGTTCAGCGCCGCCGTCGGCTCGTCGAGGATGAGCAGCCGCACCTTCTTCGACAGCGCCTTGGCGATCTCCACGAGCTGCTGCTTGCCGACGCCGATGTCGGCGACCCGGGTCTCCGGGTGGTCGTCGAGCCCCACCCGGCGCAGCACCTCGGTGGCGTGCCGGAGGGTCTCGTTCCAGTCGATGAACCCGCGGGGGGCGTGTTCGTTGCCGAGGAAGATGTTCTCCGCGAGGGAGAGGAACGGCACCAGCGCCAGTTCCTGGTGGATGATGACGATGCCGCGCTGCTCGCTCGCCCGGATGTCCTTGAAGCGGCAGACCTCTCCGTCGAAGAGGATCTCCCCCTCGTAACTGCCGTGCGGATGCAGGCCCGAGAGCACCTTCATCAGGGTGGACTTGCCGGCGCCGTTCTCCCCGCAGACGGCGTGGACCTCGCCCTGCCGGACGGTCAGGTTGACGTCCGACAGCGCTTTGACGCCGGGAAAGGTCTTGACGATCGAGCGCATTTCCAGGACGGGTCCCGCCATGGTCGTGCCTTCCAATCCTTAGGGGGCGGCGGTTACTTGAGGTCGCTTTCCTTGTAGTAGCCGGAGTCGACGAGGGCCTTCTCGTAGTTGTCCTTGTTCACGGCGACCGGCTCCAGCAGGTAGGCCGGCACCACCTTCGAGCCGTTGTCGTACGTCTTGGTGTCGTTGACCTCGGGCTTCTTGTCGTTGAGCAGGGCGTCCACCATGTCGGAGGACACCTTCGCGAGCTTGCGGAGGTCCTTGTAGACGGTCATCGACTGGTCACCGGCGATGATCGACTTCACCGAGGCGACCTCGGCGTCCTGGCCGGTGATGACCGGCAGCGGCTTGCTCGCGGTGCCGTAGCCGTCCGACTTCAGCGCCGACAGGATGCCGATGGAGATGCCGTCGTAGGGCGAGAGCACCGCGTCGACCTTGGCGCTCTTGTACGACTTGGTGAGGATGTCGTCCATGCGCCGCTGGGCGGTGGCGCCGTCCCAGCGCAGCGTGGTGACCTGGGTCAGCTCCGTCTGGCCGGAGCGGACGACGAGCTGCTTCTTGTCGATGTAGGGCTGGAGGACGTTCATCGCGCCCTGGAAGAAGTAGCGGGTGTTGTTGTCGTCGTTGGAGCCGGCGAACAGCTCGATGTTGAACGGGCCCTTCTCGCTGCCGTCCGCCAGGCCGAGCTGCTCGGCGATGTAGGTGCCCTGAAGCTCGCCGACCTTCTCGTTGTCGAAGGAGGCGTAGTAGTCGACGTTCTCGGTGCCGAGGATCAGGCGGTCGTAGGAGATGACCGGGATGTCGGCGTCGGCGGCCTGCTGGAGCACGTTGCCCAGCGACTTGTTGTCGATGGCCGCCACGATCAGGGCGTCCACGCCCTGCGTGATCATGTTCTCGATCTGGGAGACCTGCTGGTCCGGCTCGTCCTCGCCGAACACCAGCTTGGTCTTGTAGCCCTTGTCCTCCAGGTTCTTGACGACGTTGTTGCCGTCGGCGATCCACCGCTCGGAGGACTTGGTCGGCATCGCGATGCCGATGGTCGCTCCCTCGGAGCTCCCCTTCTTGTTCTCGCTGCCGCCCTCGCTGTTCTGGCCGCAGGCGGTCAGGGCGAGGGCGAGGGAGACGGCGGTGGCCGTGGTGGCGAATGCGGCTCTGCGGTTGCGCATGATGATCATCCTTGATCGTCGGGCGGGTTGAGCGGATCGGGCGACTCGGTGGAGTCGGTGGAGTCGGTGGTGCCGTGTGCGAGGCGGTGCCGGGCCTGTGCCGGAAGGGCGTTCGCCCCCTGGGCCGAGAACAGGTGTGTGGGATTGTGCGCGGCTGTGTCCACTTGTGTGAAGCCGCGTTTCCGGAACGTTATGACGGGGTGTCGAACCTGCGCAGCTCGCCCGGCAGCCGCGAACCGAGCGGCGCCATGTCGCCGTCGGCGCCGTGCCGGGCCAGCAGGTCCAGCGCCAGCCGGCCGCGCCGCACCCGCTCCTTCGCCGTCGTCAGGGCGACCTCCCGCAGGTGGTGGCCGTACGGGTAGATGCCGGGCGCCTTGGCCAGCCCGAACTTCAGGTACACCGGGGCGCCGCGCCGGATCAGCTCCGCCACCTCGTACATCCGCACATAACCACCCAGGTCGTCCGGCGCCTCGATGTACATGTCCATCGGGGCCGCCGACACCCGCCGGATCTCCGTGAGATGGGTGAGCGTCAGGTCGCTGGGCACGTTGACCGAGTCGGCGCCGAGCTGCTCCTGCACCGCGAACGACGCCGGGTTGACCGGCCCGACGAGCGCCGACACCTTCAGCGTGGTGTCCGCCGGGAGGATGCCCGCCGCCCGCGCCCGGTGCAGCGTCCACAGCACGCCCTCGTCGGCCACCAGCAGGCACTTCACGCCCAGCTCGGTGGCGCGCACCGCGTCCTCCACGCAGCCGGCCACCGCGTCGTGACCCCGGGCGCGCAGCCCGGCGCCGTTCGAGTCGGTGCGGACCGAGCCGCCGATGTCCCAGGTGCCGCGCGGGCCGGTGAACAGGCAGAGCTCGATGTCCCGTTCGGCGGTCGCCTCGACCATCTCGGTGATCTCGGCGTCGGTCAGCATCCACACGCCGCTGCCCTGGCTGATCCGGTGCACCGGCACGTCGAGGCGCGAGGACTCCTTCAGTACCACCGCCAGCGCCTCGGGTCCCTCGCAGGAGGGGACCTCGGTGCGCCAGCGGCCGCCGCCGGGGAAGGAGTGCGGCGAGGCGTCGACGGGGTCGAGGGCGGGCGCGCCCAGGCCGAGCGCGGCGAGCGCCTGCTCACCGGGCCTGCGGGGCGCCGTGACGGAAACGTCGGTCACAGGGTGTCCTTCGTGTTCGATATACCGGACATGGTTCGCGACCCGGGATGCGGGCCGACCGGGGCCGGTGCGGTACGGGTGACGGGAGCGGGAGGAACGGGACAGGGAGCCGGCGCGGTCGGGACGCGGGCGGAGCGCGCCGGTACGAGGGTCGTCGGCTCGTCCTCGTACCGGCGCGGATCAGGGACGGAGCAGGACCTTGCCCACCTTCGGATCACCGGACCCCACCAGCTCGATGGCGGCGGGGAACTCGGCGAGCGGCAGTTCGTGGGTGACCAGGGGCAGCGGGTCGAGCAGTCCGGCCGCGAACATCCGCACCGTGTGCGCCCAGGCGTCCGGCGGCGCGCCGAAGACGGTGTGCACCTCCAGCTGCCGCACCACCAGATCCGTCGGGTCGAGCCCGTCGGCGCCCGGCGCCGGGATGCCCGTGAGCACCAGTCGCCCGCCGCGCCGCAGCAGACCCGCCGCGGTGCGGGCCGCGTCGGCCGACCCGGCAGTCTCGATCACCACGTCGAAGTCGTCCGGGAGCGGCTGGTCCTTGGTGCGGAACGAGGTGGCCCCGAACTGCCGGGCCAGCGCCTCCCGGTCGTCCCTGGTGCCGACCACCAGCAGCTCGGCGGGCGAGGCGGCGCGCAGGAACTGCGTGGCGCACATGCCCAGCGTGCCGGTGCCCACCACCGCCACCCGCTCACCGGGCACGGCACGCGCCTTCAGCGCGGCGGCGGCGATGCAGGCGGCCGGCTCCAGCAGCGCGGCGGCGGACAGGTCGGCGTCGTCCGGCAGGACGTGCAGCAGGCGGGCGGGCAGGGTCAGCGTGGGGGCCATGGCGCCCGGCTGGGTGAAGCCGGTCTCCTCGTAGCCCGCGGTGCACAAGGTCGTCTCACCGGCGTGACAGCGGTCGCACACCTGGCAGTTGCGGAACCCCTCGCCGACCACCTTGCGGCCGGCCAGCTCCCCGGGCACGCCCGCGCCCACCCGCCACACCGTCCCGGACCACTCGTGGCCGGGCGTGAGCGGGTACCGCACGTACCCCTCGGGCCGGTTGCCCTGGTAGACCTCGCGGTCGCTGCCGCAGATGCCGGCCGCGTGCACCCGGACCAGCGCCTCGCCGGGACCGGGCTCGCGCGGCTCGTGCGGGACCAGGCGGTGCGCGCCGGGCGCCTCGACGACGACGGCGGCACCCCCGGCGGGGGCGTCCGGGGCGCTCACTTCGTGCCCTTGGGCTTGCGCTGCTCCCAGCCCTCGGCCCACAGGTCGAACCGGGCCTGCTGCTGCGGGAACTCGGCCGCGGCGTCGACGTCCAGCTCCACCCCGAGGCCGGGCGCGTCGGAGAGGTGGAAGCAGCCGTCCTCCGGGTCGACCACGGGTGCGCCCTTGACCACCTTCTTGATCTCCGCGTCGGCGAAGTCGTTGAAGTGCTCCAGGATCTTGAAGTTCGGGGAGGTGAAGCCGACCTGGAGGGACGCGGCGGTGAGCACCGGGCCGCCGACGTTGTGCGGGGCGACCAGCATGTAGTGCGTCTCGGCGGTCGCCGCGAGCTTGCGGGTCTCCCAGATGCCGCCGATGTGGCCGACGTCCGGCTGCAGGATGTCGACCGCCTGGCTCTCGAACAGCTCGCGGAACTCGATGCGGTCGTGGATGCGTTCACCGGTGGCGACCGGCATGTCGACCTTCGCGGCGACCTTCTCCAGCGCCTTGAGGTTCTCCGGCGGCACCGGCTCCTCCAGCCACGCGGGCTTGAACGGCGCCAGTTCGTGCGCGAGACGGACGGCGGTGGCGGGGGAGAAGCGGCCGTGCATCTCCAGCATCAGCTCGGCCTCGGGGCCGATCGCGTCCCGCACCGCCTCGATCAGGGAGACGGCGTACAGGGTGTCCTTGTGGTCGAGTTCGAACTGGCCCGTGCCGAACGGGTCGATCTTCAGCGCCCGGTAGCCGCGCTCCATCACCGTCCGCGCCGCCTTGTGGTACGCCTCCGGGGTGCGCTCGGTGGTGTACCAGCCGTTGGCGTACGCCTTGACCTTGTCGGTGACCTTGCCGCCGAGCAGCTGCCAGACGGGGACGCCGAGCGCCTTGCCCTTGATGTCCCAGCAGGCCATCTCGACGACCGCGATCCCGGACATCACGATCTCGCCCGCGCGGCCGTAGTCGCCGTACTTCATGCGGCGGACCAGGTCCTCGACGGCGAACGGGTCCGAGCCGAGGACGTGGTTGGCCTCGGCCTCCCTCAAGTAGCCCAGGAGCGCGTCGGTGTGGCCGAGCATCCTGGTCTCGCCGACTCCGGTGATTCCCTCGTCGGTGTGCACCTGGACGTACGTCAGGTTGCGCCACGGCGTCCCGACCACGTGTGTGCTGATTCCGGTGATGCGCACGGCGGTTGCCCCTCGCTGCGGTGATGGACTGTCATCGGCGTGTGCGGTGGATCGACTCGTTCGATATTTCGTCACACGTTCGAAATGCTGGCGAGACACTAAGGACGGTGCGGCGGGGGTGTCAATGGGTCGCGCACATAACGGTTTCGGCAGGTTCGAAACCATTGCGTAAGCGTCCGCACCAAACCTTCACAGGAAGGCCTAGGAACCGGACCGGACCGGAATCTAACCTTCCCGCGTCATGGACTTTTGTCAGCCGTGCCGACGGCACCTCAACGGCGCTTTGGCCTGCCCCGGTTGCGGCACGCCCGTCGAGACGCTGCGCGCCCAGCAGGGGCAGGGCGCGCCGGCGCCCGTGCGGGGCGACGGCGACGCGCACCTCCGCGAGGACGCCGACCACGGCGCGTACGCCGACAACGATGCCTACGCGGGTGACGACGCCCGCGCCGAGGACCGCCCGGACGACGTGCGCGAGGACCGTGAGGACGTCGAGGCCGACGCCCCGCCGCAGGGACGGCGCGCCGCCCGGCGCCGGGGGCGGGAGCCGGAGGACGAGGACCGGCACACCGGGCCGAGCCGCCGCGACCGCAAGGCGGCGGCCCACCGCAGGCGGCGCAACCGCACCCTGATGGTCGTCGCGGGCTTCGTCCTCGCGGCCGGCGGACTGAGCCTGGCGGAACTGGGGCTGGACGCGCCCGGGTCGGAGGCCCGCCCGGCGGTCGCCGGTGAGGAGTCGGTCGACGGGGGCGCGGAGGCGGTCGAGCCGAGCGCGTCGGAGAGCGGTGGTTCCGCCGCGGAGGCCGGGACGCCCGGGACGTCACCCAGCCCCGGGGCGTCTGGGTCCGCCTCGGCGTCCGCGTCCTCACCCGAGGACGAGGAGTCGGAAGGGGCGGACGAGGAGTCGGCGGAGGCGACCGAGTCGTCGGCGCCCGCGGACGCGCCCACGACCGAGCCGGCGACACCTCCCACCGAGGAGGACCCGCCGGAGACGGAGGCCCCCGACCCCGATCCGACCACCGAGGAGCCGGAGCCGGAACCCGAACCCTCGCAAACCTGCAAGAAGTTCCTCTGGTGGTGCACCTGACCCGGACGCGGCCCGCACCGCACCCGATCCCGGTGACCTGAACGGCCTCCACCCGGGGGCCGCCGCAGCGCGCCCCCGAACATCACACCCGGCGGCCGCCCAACAGCCCCCACCCGCCGTGCCGGGCAGCGGCCCCACCGGCAGCCGTCGGTCGTACCGCGGCCGCCGCGAGCCGCCCCCGACCACAGCAGCCACCGTGAGCCGTCTCCGGGCCCAGCGGCCCTCACTCGCCGTCCCCCAGGCGCGCACTGCGGGCGGCGCCCGCCGCCTTGGGGCGTACCGGGGCGCGTCCTACCGCCCCCAGCCGCAGCGGCCCCCGCGCGCCGTCTCCCAGGGGTACAGCGGCCCCGCCGTCCCCCGAGCGTGGCGGCCGGCGCCCCCGTCGGAGTAGGGGGCTAGTCGCTCTCCGGCCCCAGCATGCGTCGCAGCGCGTCTCGTAGGGCCACCCGTTCCTGGTCCGACAGGCCCGCGAGCGGGGCGCGGGCGAACCGCAAGGACTCCTGGAGGCTCCGCGCCACCCGCCGCCCCTCGGCCGTCGCCGCCGCAAGCTTCACGCGTCGGTCCGCCGGGTCCGGCCGCCGCTCCACCAGTCCGCGCGCCTCCAGCCGGTCCACGATGCCGGTGACGTTCGACGGCTCGCACTTCAGCCGCTGCGCCAGCCTCCGCATCGGCAGCGGCTCCAGGCTGAGCAGGCTCAGCAGCTTCGCCTGGGCGCCGGTCAGCGTGTATCCGGCGGCCGCCTCCTCGTACTCCTCGTGGTAGCGCGCCACGACCGCGCCGATCAGCTCGACGACCTCCAGGGTGAGATCGTCGGGGCGGCTGGGCGTGGTGCGGGGTGTGGCCATGCTCTCCAGGGTACCCACTTGCTTGACAGCCTGAAATGTTCAGTCGCATGGTTGTTTCAGGTACTGAAGTATTCGAGGAAAGGTCCTCTTCATGTCCGACACCCCCACGCCCCCCGCCACCGCACGCGAATGGCAGCTGGCGAGCCGGCCGGTCGGCTGGCCCAAGCCGGAGGACTTCGCGTTCGTCGAGGCGGAGGTCCGCACCCCGGGCGAGGGCCAGGTGCTGGTGCGCAACGAGTACCTCTCCGTCGACCCGTACATGCGCGGCCGGATGAGCGCCGCCAAGTCCTACGTCGCCCCGTACGAGCTGGGCAAGGCCATGCAGGGCGGGGCCGTCGGCGAGGTCGTCGCGTCGAACGCCGAGGGGATCTCCGTCGGCGACCACGTCCTGCACTTCTACGGCTGGCGCGAGTACGCCGTCGTCGACGCGAAGACCGCCGTCAAGGTGGACCCGGAGGCCGCCCCGCTGTCGGCGTACCTGGGCGTGCTGGGCATGACCGGCCTCACCGCCTACGCGGGCCTGCTGCGCACCGCCTCCTTCAAGGAGGGCGACTCCGTCTTCGTGTCCGGCGCGGCCGGCGCCGTCGGCAGCCAGGTCGGCCAGATCGCCAAGCTCAAGGGCGCCTCCCGGGTGATCGGCTCCGCCGGGTCCGACGAGAAGGTCAAGCTCCTCACCGAGGAGTACGGCTTCGACGCCGCGTTCAACTACAAGAACGGCCCCGTGAGCGAGCAGCTGCGCGCCGCCGCCCCCGACGGCGTCGACGTGTACTTCGACAACGTGGGCGGGGACCACCTGGAGGCGGCCATCGGCTCCCTCAACCGGGACGGCCGCATCGCCATCTGCGGCGCCATCTCCGTCTACAACAACACCGAGGCCGCACCCGGCCCGAAGAACCTCGCCCGGCTGATCCAGACCCGCGGCCGCATCGAGGGCTTCCTGGTCGGCGACCACTACGACCTGCAGCCGCAGTTCGTCCAGGAGGTCGGCGCCTGGATCCGCTCGGGCGAGCTGAAGTACCGCGAGACGGTCGTCGAGGGCATCGAGAACAACCTGGACGCCTTCCTCGGCGTCCTGCGCGGCGACAACACCGGAAAGATGATCGTCAAGCTCTGACGGCGGGCGACAGACGGCAGACGCCGGCCGGGCGGGCCGTGACGCCCGCCCGGCCGGCCTCGTTGCGTACGGCGTGGGCCGCATCCCTGGACGTGGGGTGCGGCCCACGCCCGTCACCCGTCCGGGCGCCCGCTACAGTCCTCCCATGCGCGATCTCGGGGCAGGGTTCCGGTACTTGCTGAAGGGCCAGAAGTGGGTCGGCCGGCACGGCAGGAGTTACGGCTTCGGGCTGCTGCCCGGACTGATCACCCTGGTGCTGTACGCGGCGGCCCTGATCTCGCTCGCCCTGTGGGGCGCGGATCTGGTCGGCTGGGCGACGCCGTTCGCCGACGACTGGGCCGACCCCTGGGCGGGCCTGTTCCGCGGCTTCCTCACCGCCGTGCTGTTCGCGCTCGGCCTGCTGCTGAGCGTGCTCACCTTCACCGCCGTGACCCTGCTCGTCGGGCAGCCGTTCTACGAGAGCCTCTCCGAGAAGGTCGACCGTGACGTCTCGCCCGACGGCACCGCGCCCGAGTCGGACCTGCCGCTCTGGCGCGAGCTGTGGATCTCCGCCCGCGACAGCCTCCGCATCGTGGTGCGCGCGGCCGTGTGGGCGGTGCTGCTGTTCGCCCTCGGGTTCATCCCGGTGGCCGGACAGACCGTCGTCCCGGTGATCGGCTTCTTCGTCACCGGGTTCTTCCTCACCGAGGAGCTCACCGCCGTCGCCCTCCAGCGGCGCGGTGTGCAGCTGCGCGAACGCCTCACGCTGCTGCGGTCCCGCAAGACCCTCGTGTGGGGCTTCGGCACCCCCCTGGCGGTCGCCTTCCTCGTGCCGTTCGTCGCGGTGTTCCTGATGCCCGGCGCCGTCGCCGGTGCCACCCTCATGGCCCGGGACCTCCTCGGCGAGGAGACCAAGGACGACGACAGCGCCGCCGAGTCCGAGGAGGAGGGCGTCGACGCGTGACCGAGGTCCTCGCCGTCGCCGTCATCACCGTCCTCGCGGTGATCGCCCCGGGCGCCGACTTCGCCATGGTGGTCCGCAACAGCTATCTCTACGGCCGCCGCACCGGGCTGCTCGGTGCCGCCGGGGTGGCCGCCGGGGTCCTGGTGCACGTCACCTACACGATGCTCGGCGTGGGGCTGCTGATCGCCTCCTCCGCCTTCCTCTTCACGGTCGTCAAACTGACCGGCGCGGCCTACCTCGTGTACATCGGCGTCCGCACCTTCCGCACCCGCGCCGAGGTCACCGTCGACCTGGAGCACCGCACCGGCCTGACACCGCTCGCCGCCCTGCGCACCGGGTTCCTGACCAACGTCCTCAACCCCAAGACGACCCTCTTCGTCGTCTCGACCTTCGCGCAGGTCGTCGACCCCGGCACCCCGCTCCTGAGGCAGGCGGGCTACGGCCTGTTCATGTCGCTGGCCCACCTGCTGTGGTTCGGCGTCGTCGCGCTGTTCTTCTCCCACGACCGGATGCGCGGCCTGATGCTGCGCGGCCAGCGGGTCCTCAACAAGGTGATCGGGACCGCGCTGGCCGGCCTCGGCGTCAGCCTCGCGCTCGCTCCGACGCACTGACCGCGACGGCCACGACGGCGCGCACCTGGGCGATGATGTCCAGCCGGTTCCGCACGAAGCGCGGGTCGGTGACCTCCGTGGTGTTGCCCGCGCCGAACTCCAGCACCGGGGTGTGCACATGTCCGCCCGGAAGCGTGTCGTGCAGTCCCAGGCGGTCGCGCAGCAGCGTCGCCCGGTAGGCGATCTCGTTGGACAGGTAGTCGCCGCCGCCCCCGGCCCGCGCCGTCGAGCCGGGCGTCGGCCCGTCGGGCCGGTCCACCTTCTCCGTCCCGCCCGCCGGGATCTCCGTGACCGTCGTGTTGTCGTACACCGGGAACCGGCCGGTGTCCGCCGCGACGACCGCCGCGTACGGCAGTGTCGTCGACGTCCACTGCGGCTGCGAGGCGGGGTCGGAGACCGGCACGATCTCGGGGGTGCCGGTGTTCTCGTTGTCTCCCAAGCCGCCCCGCCACGCGCCGTTCGTCCGCTCGACGTCGATGCGGCCCACCCGGCCCTGGCTGACCGTGGTGAACAGGTCGACCTCCGGCAGATGCGGCCGCAGCGCCCGCTCCACCGTGCCGTCGGTGAAGTCCCGCCAGCGCACCGGGAACACGGCCGTCTCGACGCGCGCCGGGCCGCTCGCCGTCTCGATCACCGTGCCGTCCAGGGCCAGCGCGACGGCGCCCGAAGGGTTGGAGATGCGGATGTCCCGGTCCAGGGTGAACGGGTCGAAGCCGGTCACGAGCACCCGCTTCAGGCCCTTGCCGTGCGGATACCTGATCGCGGTCTGCCCGCGCGAGGTCTGCTCCAGCGTGTCGAGCAGCTTCGCCCGCCGCGCCTCGTCCAGCCCGAACCGCGGTTCCCAGCCCCGCAGTTCGCGGGTCATGCCGAGCCGCGCCCAGTACAGCGGCCGGTCGTCGTCCCGGCTCAGGTCGCCGCCCGCGGGGCCCCGCCCCTGCGCCCGGTCCACCGCCCCGCGCCACAGGGCGGAGCCCTCCCGCTCCACGACGCGCCGGGCCTCGGCGTAGGAGCGGGCCCGGTCCAGGGCACGGGCGAAGGCGGGCGCGACGGTGTCGAAGCCGGAGCGGCGGAGTATCTCCTGGGGCGCGGCCTCGTCGAGACGCAGCTCCTCGACGGTCGGCGGTGCGGCGGTGCCGGTGGTCGGGGCCGCCGGTCCGGTCGCGGTCGCGGTCGTGGGGGCGGACAGGGCGGTCAGCAGGGCCAGACCGAGCACACCGATGCGCACACGGGGAGAGATCACGGGATGGGGGCCTTCCGTCGTCGTGGGGTACGGGTGGATGCCGGAGGCCCGCAGTATCGCGTGACCGGGGTGGATCACACCACGGTGCGACGGACACCGCCCGACGCGTACCGGAGCGGCGGGGGAACACCACTGGCCGAATGTGAAGGGTTCGTACGGGATTCGCCGCGGGAGCGGGATCGGCAGCGACCGGAAGCGGCTCAGCGGTTAACGTCGGGTCCCGGCGGGGTACCCCATGAACAGCCCCGGCCCGGGACCCTGACCCCGGACCGGGGCTCATGTGTGTCCGGGCCCGCCGCGCCTGGGCCCCGCGCGAGGCCCGCCCGCTACCGCGCGGAGAAGCCGTACACCGTCTCGGAGCGGAACACCTCGCCCGGCCTCAGCACCGTGCCCGGGAACTCCGGACGGTTCGGCGAGTCCGGGAAGTGCTGCGTCTCCAGCGCGATGCCCGCACCCGGCTCGAACGGCTCCCCGATGTGGTCCGCCGTGTACACCTGCATGCCCGGCTCGGTGGTCGCCACGGTCAGCACCCGGCCCGACGCGGGGTCGTACAGCTCGGCCACCTCCTCGGCGGCCGGCGTCACCCCCTTGTCCAGCACGAAGTTGTCGTCGTAGCCGCTGCCGGTCTTGCGCGCCTCGCGGAAGTCGTAGCGGGTGCCGGAGACGTCCGCCGGTTCACCGGTCGGGATCAGATCCGGGCCGGACGGCGTCCAGCGGGAGGCGGCCAGCCGCAGCTCGTGTCCGGAGGCGGAGCCGGAACCGGCCAGGTTCCAGTACGTGTGGTTCGTCAGGTTCACGTGCGTCGCGGCGTCCGTCACCGCCTCGTACGCGAGGTGCAGCGCGCCCCGCTCGTCCAGCGTGTACGTCACCGTGACCTCCAGGCGGCCCGGGAAGCCCTCCTCGCCGTCCTCGGAGACCAGCGACAGGCGCAGACCGTGCTCCACCTCGGTGACGTCCCAGACGCGCTTGTCGAAGCCCCGCTCACCGCCGTGCAGCGAGTTCGGCCCGTCGTTCGGCGCGAGGGTGCGTTCGACGCCGTCCAGGGTGAAGCGCGCGCCCGCGATCCGGTTGGCGTACCGGCCGATGAGGGCACCCAGGAAGGGCTCCGGATGCGCGAGGTAGCCGTCCAGGCCGGTGAACCCCAGCACTACGTTCCCGGTCCGCCCGTCCCGGTCCGGCACCTCGACGTCCTGCACGATGCCGCCGTACGACAGGATCCGTACCCGTACGCCCGCCCGCTCCAGGGTCCAACGGTGCACCGGCGTGCCGTCGGAAAGTGTGCCGAAGAGTTCGTTCATGTGCGAAACAATAGGTCACGGGCCTGGCGCCGTGACCGTCCGGTAGGCGATCTCCGCCAGCTTGGCCTGTCCGTCGACGCTCGGGTGGAACCAGTCCCAGCGGCTCAGCTGCGCGGTGCCGAACCGGTACGCGTACACCTCGCCGTCGTCGGAACGGCAGCGGCGGTCCTTGGCGCAGACCTCGCGCAGCACCTCGTTGTAGTCCTCCACGCGCTTCTGCACCGTCGCCCGCCGCTCGGTCGCCGCCGCGTCCAACGCGTCCGCGTCGCCCAGCATCGACGGGCAGATGCCCAGCTGCCACACCTGCTTGCCCAGCGCGCTGGTCCGCCCCTGCGACCACAGCCGCTTCAGGTCGGGCACGCTCGCCACGTACACCTGCGTCTTCGGCAGCGACCGGCGCAGCGTACGCATCGCCGCCTCGAAGTTCGCGCGGAACTCCGCCACCGGTGTCATCGCCGCCACGCTCTCCCGGCAGGCGTCGTTCGCCCCCGCCATCACCGCCACCAGCTCCGGGGCGCGCCGCACCGCCCGCTCCATCTGTGCGGGCAGGTCCTCCATCCGGGCCCCGGTCGCCGCGTAGTTCCAGCTCCGCCCGGCCGCGCCGGCCCGCCCCAGCAGCCGTACGGCGAGACTGTCGACCTCCTCGCTGCCGCCGGTCGCCCAGGACACCTCCGGACAGTCCGTCAGCACCGCGCACGCGTCGAACCCCCGGGTGATCGAGTCACCGACGGCGGCCACCGAGTCCGGGCGGGTGTCCCACAGCGGCGTGGGCCGGGCGGACGACGCCTTCGTCCCCGCGGCGCCGGGAGCGTCACCGCCGACGGCGTCGCAGCCCGCCACGCCGAACGCGACGGCCGCCACCGCGGCGAGCACGGCCCTGCCCCGCCTCCGCGTCGCCTGCTCCATCCGTCGCCTCCCCGCACGTCCCGCTGTCATCCGTCCGACCCCCAACCCATAACAACGCACGGGAGTTCCCGCTCGTCCGGGGGGCCCGTCCGGAAGCAACCCACGTCACCCGCACCGGCGTCCTGCCGGGTGAACGGCGCGACTTTCCCCCCGCCGGGACGGACGGTACGTCACACTCCTTGCGCCGTCGCACGGTAGCCTCGCCATCAGCGCGGCCCGGCGGGCCGTGGCTGTTCCGCCCGATCGAAGACGACCCGCTCAGCCCGGAGGTTCCGGTGACGACTCGTGGAGTTCTGTACGTGCACTCCGCGCCGCGCGCGTTGTGCCCGCACGTCGAGTGGGCCGTCGCCGCGGTGCTCGGCACGCGCGTCAGCCTGGACTGGATCCGCCAGCCGGCCTCCCCCGGCACCTGGCGCTCGGAGTTCTCCTGGCAGGGCCAGGCCGGCACCGCCTCCAAGCTCGCCTCCGCGCTGCGCGGCTGGCAGATGCTGCGCTTCGAGGTCACCTCCGAGCCGTGCCCCAGCGCGGAGGGCGAGCGCTACAGCTGCACCCCCGACCTCGGCATCTTCCACGCCGTCACCGGCATCCACGGCGACATCCTCATCCCGGAGGACCGCCTGCGCGCCGCCCTGGTCCGCTCCCGCGCGGAGGAGACCGACCTCGAGTCGGAGATCGCCAAGCTCCTCGGCAAGCCCTGGGACGACGAACTGGAACCCTTCCGCTACGCGGGCGAAGGCGCCCCGGTCCGCTGGCTCCACCAGGTCGTGTAGCGCCCCGAAGGGGCGCGGAGAACTGCGCCCTCAACCCCCACGAACCCGCAGCCAGGCACGCGCCCGAAGGGGCGCGGGGAACTGCGCGACAAGCCCCCACCGGCCCGCAGGCATCCAGGGGCGCGGGGGACTGCGCTCAAGGCGAACACCAGAAGGGGCCCACCTCCCAGAGGTGAACCCCTTCCGGACCGCCCCGGGGGGCGATCAAATCGTCCGGAACGCCAAGACCACGTTGTGCCCACCGAACCCGAACGAGTCGTTCAACGCGGCGATCCGCCCGTCCACGGGCAGCTTCCGCGCCTCACCGCGCACCACATCCGCAGCCGCCTCGGCCTCAGGATCCAGGTTCTCCACGTTGATCGTCGGCGGCGCCACCCGGTGGTACAGCGCCAGCACCGTGGCGACGGACTCCACGCCACCCGCGCCACCGAGCAGGTGCCCGGTCATCGACTTCGTCGCGGAGACCGCCATGTGGTCCGCGTCGTCCCCGAAGACCTTCCGCAGCGCCTTCAGCTCGGCGATGTCGCCCGCCGGCGTCGACGTCGCGTGCGCGTTCACGTGCACGATCTCCGCCGGGTCCAGGTCCGTGCGGTCCATCAGGTTCTGCAGGGCGTGCGAGATGCCCCGCCCCTCCGGCTCCGGCTGCACGATGTCGTGCGAGTCGGCCGAGATGCCCTGGCCGACCGCCTCCGCGTAGACGCGGGCGCCGCGCGCGGCGGCGTGCTCGGCGGACTCCAGGACGACCACACCCGCGCCCTCGCCGAGGACGAAGCCGTCCCGGGCGACGTCGTAGGGGCGCGAGGCACCCTGCGGGTCGTCGTTGTTCTTGGACATCGCCATCATGTTGCCGAACGCGGCGATCGGCAGCGGGTGGATCGCCGCCTCCGTACCGCCCGCGACGACCACGTCGGCGCGCCCGGTGCGGATCATCTCGATGGCGTAGCCGATGGCCTCCGCGCCCGAGGCGCACGCGGACACCGGGGTGTGCACGCCCGCGCGGGCGCCGACCGCGAGACCCACGTTCGCGGACGGGCCGTTCGGCATCAGCATGGGGACGGTGTGCGGGGAGACACGGCGTACGCCCTTCTCCTTCAGCACGTCGTACTGGTCCAGCAGGGTCGTCACGCCGCCGATGCCGGAGGCGATCACGGCGCCCAGCCGGTCGGGGTCGACGTTCGGGTCCTCGCCGGCCTTGGCCTCGAACCCGGCGTCCGCCCACGCCTCCTTGGCCGCCACGAGCGCGAACTGCGCCGAGCGGTCCAGGCGGCGGGCCTGCGGCCGGGGGATGACCTCGGTGGGTTCCACGGCCACGGGGGCCGCGATACGGACCGCCTGCTCGGCGGCCCACTCCTGCTCCAGGGGCTTCACGCCGGAACGACCGGCGACGAGGCCCTCCCAGGTAGAGGCCGCGTCGCCACCCAGCGGTGTGGTTGCGCCGATACCGGTGACGACCACGGTGCGATTGGTCGAGCTCATCGGAATTCTTTCTCCAACGATTGACGAGGATGCGTACGGCGCCACCGCCGGGTGGCGGGGCCGGGGTGATCCCCGGCCCTGACGGGGCTCACGCCCCGCGCGTGCTCAGGCCTGGTGCTTGAGGATGTAGTCGGTCGCGTCGCCGACGGTCTTGAGGTTCTTGACGTCGTCGTCCGGGATCTTGACGTCGAAGCGCTCTTCGGCGGCGACGACGACCTCGACCATGGACAGCGAGTCGACGTCCAGGTCGTCGGTGAAGGACTTGTCCAGCTGGACGTCCTCAACCGGGATGCCGGCGATCTCGTTCACGATCTCCGCGAGACCGGCGACGATCTCTTCCTGAGTGGCGGCCATGGTGGCGCTCCTTCTTTGTGATTCCAGAGGGTGTGGCGGTGTTTCCTCGCGTACCGGACGCATGATCCGGCACGGAGTGCCTAGGGGAGGGTAACGACAGTCGCGGCGAACACGAGACCCGCCCCGAAGCCGATGACGAGCGCGGTGTCGCCGCTCTTCGCCTCGCCGGTCGCCAGAAGCCGCTCCATCGCGAGCGGGATCGAGGCGGCCGAGGTGTTGCCGGTGGTGCGGATGTCACGGGCGACCGTGACGTGCTCCGGCAGCTTGAGGGTCTTCACCATCGAGTCGATGATCCGCACGTTGGCCTGGTGCGGGATGAAGACGTCCAGGTCGTCCGGGCTGATCCCGGCCGCGTCCAGCGCCTGCTGGGCGACCTTCGCCATCTCGAACACGGCCCAGCGGAACACCGCCTGGCCTTCCTGGGTGATTGCGGGGAACTTGATGTTGCCCTTGCTGTCCAGGGGCAGCTCGGAGACGTCCCCGATGTGGAAGCGGTCCCAGGAGACGGTCTGCTTGATGGTCTGCGCCTTGTCGCCCTCGGAGCCCCACACGGTCGGGCCGATGGCCGGCTCCTGCGAGGGACCGACGACCACGGCGCCCGCGCCGTCACCGAACAGGAAGGCCGTCGCGCGGTCCTCCAGGTCGGTCAGGTCGCTGAGCCGCTCGACGCCGATGACCAGGACGTACTCGGCGGAACCCTCGACGACCATGCCCTTGGCGAGGGTCAGGCCGTAGCCGAAGCCCGCGCAGCCGGCGGAGATGTCGAAGGCGGCCGCCTTGTCCGTGCCGAGCTTGTCGGCGATCTCGGTGGCGATGGCCGGGGTCTGGGCGAAGTGCGACACGGTCGACACGACCACGGCGCCGATCTGCGCGGCGTCGATCCCGGCGTCCGCGATCGCCTTGCCGGACGCCTCGATCGACATCGCGGCGACGGTCTCCTCGGGGGAGGCCCAGTGCCGGGTCTCGATCCCGGAGCGCGAGCGGATCCACTCGTCGGACGAGTCGATCGTCTCGAGGATCACCTCGTTCGGCACGACCCGGGTGGGACGGTAGCCGCCCACGCCGAGGATGCGCGCGTACGGGGCGCCCTTGCTGGGCTTGATCTTCGCCATGCGGGTCGGCTCCTTAAGGGCGTCAGGCGGCGTGCTCGGCGACGAGCTCGCGGGCCGCTTCGAGGTCGGCGGGGGTCTTCAGGGCCAGCGTCTTGACGCCGGGGAGGGCACGCTTGGCCAGGCCGGTGAGGGTCCCGCCGGGGCAGAGCTCCAGGAGGGCCGTGACGCCGAGGTCCTTGAAGGTCTCCATGCACAGGTCCCAGCGGACCGGGTTGGCGACCTGGCCGACCAGGCGCTCCAGCACCTCGGTGCCGGTCGCGACCGCCTTGCCGTCCTTGTTGGACACGTAGGCGACCTTCGGGTCGGCGGGCGCGAGGGCCTTGGCGGCCTCCGCCAGCGTCTCGGCCGCGGGGCCCATGTGGTGGGTGTGGAAGGCGCCGGCGACCTTGAGCGGGACGACCCTGCGGACGCCCTCGGGCTTGTCCGCCTCCAGCGCGGCGATCTGCTCCTTGGTGCCGGCGGCGACGATCTGGCCGGCGCCGTTGATGTTCGCCGGGGTCAGCCCCAGTTTCTCCAGGTGCTTCACCGTCACCTCGGGGTCGCCGCCGAGCAGCGCCGCCATGCCGGTCTCGGTGATCGCGGCGGCGTCGGCCATGGCCAGACCCCGCTTGCGGACCAGGGAGAGGGCGGCGGTGTCGTCGAGCACACCGGCGAGGGCGGCGGCGGTGATCTCACCGACGCTGTGACCGGCGACCGCGCCGGGAGCGATGTCACCCAGTGCCGTGGCGGACAGCAGCCCGGCCGCGACCAGCAGCGGCTGCGCGACGGCCGTGTCGCGGATCGCGTCCGCGTCGGCCTTCGTGCCGTAGTGGGCGAGGTCGAGTCCGATGGCGTCGGACCATGCGGCGACACGGTCGGCGGCACCGGGGAGTTCGAGCCATTCGGTCAGGAAGCCGGGCGTCTGGGAGCCCTGGCCGGGAGCGACGAGTACGAGCACTCTCACACTCTCTCTTGGGGACGGGCGCGGCCGCCCGTGGGGACAAGGACGAAGAACCGAGGGGGGTTTTGTCGACCCCCCACAAAAGGCTAGGACTGGGGATCGCCATCGACCAGACGCCCCAGGATCAGCGCGATCCGCAGGGTGAACGCAGAGCGTACATCGGAGGGTGACCAACCGGTGACGTCTGTCACACGTCGAAGCCGGTAACGCACGGTGTTGGGATGCACGAACAGCATGCGTGCCGCGCCCTCGAGGCTGCTCGCCTGCTCCAGATACACACTGAGTGTCTCCAGCAGCGCCGCGCCTGCCTCCTCCAGCGGTCTGTAGATCTCCTCCACCAACTGCTCGCGCGCCGAGGGGTCCCCGGCCATCGCGCGCTCCGGCAGCAGATCGTCCGCCAGTACCGGGCGCGGGGCGTCCTGCCAGGCGGAACACGCCTTGAGGCCGGCGGCGGCGGCCTGCGCGGACCGGGTCGCGGCCAGCAGGTCCGGCACCACGGGCCCGGCGACGACGGGACCGGCCGCGTACGGCCCGATCAGCGACTTCGCGACGGCCAGCGGGTTGTCGCTGCCGCCCGCGATGACGACGAGCCGGTCGCCGAGCACCCCGGTGAGCACCTGGAGCTTGGCGTGCCGGGCGGCCCGCCGGATCGCCTCCACGGTCAGCTCGGAATCCCCGTCGGGGGCGGTGCCCAGCACCACGCACACGTGCTCCGGCGAGTTCCAGCCGAGGGCGGCGGCCCGCGACACGGCGCCCTCGTCGGCCTCCCCGCTGAGTACGGCGTTCACCACCAGCGACTCCAGGCGTGCGTCCCAGGCACCGCGTGCCTCGGCGGCCTGGGCGTACACCTGGGCGGTGGCGAAGGCGATCTCGCGGGCGTACACGAGGAGCGCCTCGCGCAGCACGCTCTCGTCGCCCGGCGCCGCCACCTCGTCGATGGCGGTCTCCATCACCTCGATCGTGGTCCGCACCATCTCCACGGTCTGGCGCAGTGTGATGGCCCGGGTCAGCTCGCGCGGCGCCGTGCCGAAGACGTCGGTGGAGATGGCCTGCGGGGCGTCGGGGTGCCGGAACCACTCGGTGAAGGCGGCGATGCCCGCCTGGGCGACCAGACCGATCCAGGAACGGTTCTCCGGGGGCATGGCCCGGTACCAGGACAGTGTCTCGTCCATCCGCGCGATGGCCTGGGCGGCGAGACTGCCGGACGACTGCTCCAGCCGCTTGAGGGTCGCCGGGTGCGGATGGGCGGGGCGTGCGTCGGGTTCGGGCGTACTGGTTTCGGGTTCGGGCACGGGGACAAGACTGCCTCATCCGGACGGCCGCGCGTGCCCCGGGTCGCGCCCCGGCCGCCGGTCCGTGCCCCGCGCCCGGGCTCCGGTGCCCCCGCCGTGCGCCGTCCCGGCCCCGCCGCACAGGGCCTACGGTGGATGCCGTGATGGACGTGAGGCGGGCGAGCGAGCGCTTTCGGGGCGGCGATCCGGCGGCCGGGATCGAGACGTGGCACGCCCTCTCCTTCGGCCCGCACTACGACCCGGACAACCTCCGCTTCGGCGCGGTGATCGCCTGCAACGAGGAGCACCTGGGCCCGGGCGCCGGCTTCGACGAGCACCCGCACAGCCACACCGAGATCGTCACGTGGGTGGTCGCGGGCGAGCTGACCCACCGTGACTCCACGGGGCAGGAGACGGTGATCCGCCCCGGCGACGTGCAGCGCCTCAGTGCGGCGTCGGGCGTGCGGCACGTGGAGCGCAACGCGGGCCGGTCCTCGCTGACCTTCCTCCAGATGTGGCTGGCCCCGCTGAAGCCGGGCGGCGAGCCGCGCTACGAGGTCGTCCGCGGCATAGCGGACTCCACGCCGTACGCCCTCCCGGAGGCGGGGGCGATGCTGCACGTCCGCCGCCTGTCGCCGGGCGGGCGGACGGCGGTCCCGGACGCGCCGTACGTCTACGCCCATGTGGTCCGCGGCACGGTCCGCCTGGACGGCGAGCTGCTGGAACCGGGCGACGCGGCCCGCCTCACGGACGAGAAGAACATCGAGGCGGTGGCGGTCACGGAGGCGGAGCTGCTGCTGTGGGAGATGTCAGGGTTCTGACCTCCCCGTGTCGGCCTCCGGCTCCGGCGATGTCAGCTGTCGGACGCCTGCGCCACCATGGCGCGGACCTGCTGTGCGAAGCCGCGGACGGTGAAACCGTCGGGAAGGCTGTCGACCAGGATGAGATCCGAGATCGCGTTGTTGACCCGCAGGGGACGGATGTCCCGGTACTCGGGGGAGTTGTACCAGGCCTCCGCCGCGGCGCGGTCGGGGAACTCCATGAGCACGACCGTCCCCGGCCACGCTCCTTCGACCACGTCCACGTCTCCCTGTGCGAGCCACTTGCCCCCGAACGGCGCGACGGTCGCCTCGACCTGCTCCAGGTAGGACAGCCCTGCCTCGTTGGGTACGTCACCGGGGATCCGCAGGTGGTTGATCAGGTAGGTGCTCATGTCGGTCTCTTTCCGTTCCGGTGCGTTTATATGTCGACTGTAATCTAACACTCGTCCGACGCCTCCACCCCTCCAGCCTCCGGCGGGGGCCGGTCGACGGCATCCGGACGGCCGCCCACGACGAGGCCCCGCCTTCGGATCGGCCCTCCTGTGCGCCCGTGCCGACGAGGTCGCTGGGCGATCCGCAAGCACTCGACGGGGTACCGGACTTCGCGCGCCACGAGCCATAGGCGGACGGGGGCGTCCCGACAGGCCGCCGTGGTACGTTCCTGCCGCCGTGCACTGCTGCGTCCTGAGGAGGTGAGACCGATCAACGCTTCGACAGGTCGGGCCTCCCTCCCTCGCATGGCCTAGGGAGCGCCCGCAGAGGTCTCCCGAAAGGCACGCATCGCTATGCGCTTCCTCTCCGACACGTCGTCCGACGGCGTCCGCGAACAGCTCTTCTCCCTCGGTGACATCCCCGGCGTCCTGTGGACGCCGGCGGACGACACCGCCACCCCGCTGCCGCTCGTCCTCCTGGGACACGGCGGCGGCCGGCACAAGAGGGACCCCGAGATCCTCACCCTTGCCCGCCGTTTCGTGACCGAGTGCGGTTTCGCGGCCGTGTCCGTCGACGTTCCCGCCCACGGCGACCGGCCGACGGTCGAGGAGTACGACCGGATCGCGACCGAGAACCAGGCCCGCGTGGAGGCCGGCGAGGAACTGGCCCCGCTGATCGCCGGCTTCCAGGCCCTCGTGGCCCGGCGGACCGTGCCGGAATGGCGGGCGGTCCTGGACGCGGTGCAGCGGCTCGACCACGTGGGCACCGGCCCGGTGGGCTACTGGGGCGTCTCGCTGGGCTGCGGACTCGGCGTGCCGTTCGTCGCGGCGGAGCCACGGGTGCGCGCGGCAGTCCTGGGCCTGGGCGGGGCATCGGCGTCAGCCGAGGCGGCAGCGCGGATCACGGCCCCGGTGGAATTCCTGGTGCAGTGGGACGACGAGCGCGTCCCGAGGGACCAGAGCCTGGCACTCTTCGACGCCTTGGCCTCCCCGGAGAAGACGCTCCACGCCAACCCCGGCCGACACGGCGAGATGCCGCCCACCGAACTGGACAACACACTCCGCTTCTTCCGCCGCCACCTCTGCCCCAAGCGGAGCTAGCCTTCGCCGTCCGTGAGTCGACGGAGCCAGGCTGCTTCCTTGAGCCGGAGGTTCGGGCCGCCAACGACCGGGTCGCGGCGCTGAGGTCAGCTTGTTCCGTCCGGTTCGTCTCCGTAGGCCTGGGTCACCTCTACGTCCAGAACGGTCGCGATGCGACCGAACGACCAGTAGTAGCCGGTGACCTGGAGGATTTCGACGATCTCGCGATCGCTGAAGTATCGACGAGCCGGCTCGAAGGTTCCGTCGCTCACGCGAGGCTGCTGGACGACCTCCCTCGTCAGGTGAAGGAGGGCCCGGTCTGCCGGAGAGAAGCCGGGAGTTTCGAAATCCCGCTCGCGAATGCTTCGCTGAAGGGCGCATTGCGTGAGGGGGATCGGTCCGGTTCGCCGGTCTCGTGAGTGACATGGCGAGACCTGTGCCAGTCCTGCGTTTCAGGCCGCCTGCCTGGCCAGCCTGTGCAGGGCCCGCGCGGCGGGTGATCCGGGGTCGGCCGTGATCAGGACGACTTCCTGGTCGTCCTCGGGCACGAGCAGGACGTCACAGTTCAACCGCAGCGTGCCGGTCTCCGGGTGATCGAGGATCTTGGTGCGGTGCCCGGGGGCGTGGACCGGACGCGTTTGCCATATCTGTCGGAACTCCTCGCTGCCGGCGTGCAGTTCGGCCAGCAGAGCGGTCAGCCGCGGGTCATGCGGGTAGCGGTCGGCGGCCCGTCGCAGCCGCGCCACCACAATGTGGCCGAACTCCTCAGCGCTGGAGCTCTCGTACATCCGCCCCTGGCCAAGGAAGCGGCGCCGGGCCAGGTTCGTCCTCCCGCCTTCGAGATCGCCGCCGAACAGTGCCTGGGCCAGGGGGTTCCAGGCGACGACGCCGTACGTCGCGTCAGTGACGACGGCACCGGTCTCCGGCAACCGCTCCAGCATCCGGGCCACATGCGGGCGTACCCACCGCACGGCGCTGATGCCGGGCGGCGCGCTCGATCCCGCCAGGCGGAACAGGTGGCTGCGCTCGGCCGGTGTAAGCCGTAGTGCCTGGGACAACGCGTCCAGGATCCGAGTGGACGGCCGTGGGCCCCGGGCCTGCTCCAGCCGCGTGTAGTAGTCGACCGACATGTGGGCGAGTTCCGCCACCTCTTCGCGGCGCAGACCAGGTGTCCGGCGATCGGTGCCCGTCACCGTCAGGCCGATCTCGTGTGGACGCAGGCCCGCCCGGCGCTCCCGCAGGAAGCGGGCCAGTTCCTGCCGTGCCATGCCGCTTCCTCCCGCTGCCTGGTACAGGTTGTCCCTGGCAGGGCGCCCACAGCCAGGGAACGCTAGGTGCCATGAACGATCGCACAGCTCTTGTCACCGGTGCCAACAAGGGCATCGGCAAGCACATCGCCCGGCTCCTCGCCGCCGAGGGCCTCACCGTGTACGTGGGCTCTCGCGACCGCGGGCTCGGACAGCGAGCCGTCGAGGAGATCGGCGAAGGCGCCCGCCTGCTGGTCCTCGACGTGACAGATCCCGACGGCATCGCACGGGCCGCGACCCAGGTGGACCGTCTGGACGTGCTGGTCAACAACGCCGGGATCTCACCGTCACTCGCCCTGCCGACCGACACGAGCGTCGAGGAGGTCCGGCGCACGTACGAGACCAACGTCTTCGGGGTGGTGGCGGTGACCAATGCCTTCCTGCCCGCCCTGCGCCGGTCCCCGCAGCCGCGCATCGTCAACATCTCCAGCGGTACCGCATCGCTGACCTGGAGCACGAACCCCAACCCCCACTTCACCCCGGGAGGCGGTGGCGCAGCCGCCTACCGGTCGTCCAAGGCCGCCCTCAACGCCCTTACCGTCCTTTACGCCCAGACGCTGGCCGAGGACGGCTTCAAGGTCAACGCGCTCGCCCCCGGCATGCGGGCCACCGACCTCAACCCCCTGGCCGCCGCTGCCGGTGACGACCCGGCCGAGGCCGCCCAGGGAGCCGCCCGCCTGGCCCTGCTGTCGGACGACGGCCCCACCGGTGGCTTCTTCTCCTGGGACGGAACGCCCGCGCCCTGGTGAGCGGCGCCGAGATCAGGCAACGGCACTGACTCGCACGCCCCGAACCCCATGCCGCCTGTCCGCGCGAGCTACAGGAAGCGACGTCTTACGGGGTGGGCTGCACCGACGGCCCCCGGCCCGACTCCACCAGCATCCAGGCGTGCGGGAAGAGCTCGGGCAGGGTGCGGGTGGGGAGGGGGAGGGGAGTGTTCAGGCGGCCGTTGTAGGAGCGTTCCAGGCCGAGCAGGTCCGCCTTCCAAAGCTCCATGGGCTGGTAGGGCTTGTCGGCGTGGAGCCAGTCGCCGCCGAGGAAGAGGCGGCGGCCGGCGCGGGGGCGCTTGTCCTCGACGACCAGCCCACGGTCGAGGAGGGCGGCGGCGGCCTGCCGGTGGCGGGCGGGCTTCCAGCCGTTCCAGGTGCGGACGTTGCGGTCGGTCGGGGCGTACAGGGTGAGCAGTTGCAGGTACAGCGTGGTCGCGTCCTCGTCCAGGCGAAGGGTGTCTGCGGCCTTCTTCAGGACGCCGGGTGCGGACAGGGCAGGGTTCGTCTCGTACGAGCCGGGCGGGAGCGAGGGGTCCTCCAGCCGCTGCACCAGGCGCTCGCAGGCCGGTCCGCGCAGCCACTCGACGACCGCGAACTCCGGGTCGCGGGGCGAGCCCGCGCGGGCCGTCAGCAGGCGCTCGGAGCGTTCGTCGACGCCGTAGTACGCGGGGCGGAAGTACAGGCTCGGCTGGGAACGCTCGCCCCGGCGGTCGACGGTGCCGTCCACGGCCACCGTCAGTCCGTCGTCGACGGCCTCGGCGTCCAGGGGCTCGGGGGCGGCGTAGGGGCGGGTGCCGAACCTGTCGTGGACGTCGGAGAGCCGGTGGCCGACCGTGCGGCTGAGCCGTCCGGCGTTCAGCAGCAGGCCGGGGTGGTCCAGGCGCCGGCGCAGGGACCGCAGGAGGCCCGGCGCCCCGGCGCGGACCGGGTCCCCCGCGGGGAGTTCGGCGTAGACGCGGGAGACCAGGCCCGCCAGGGCGCGCAGGGTGTCTCTGAAGTCGATGAGCTCCCGGTCCCCGCCGGTCGCGTACGGGCCGAACTCGCTGTTGGTGAGCCAGGTGTCGAGGTCCGTGCCGAGGCCGCGGATCGACGCGTGGTCGGTGAACGCCGCGCAGAAGCGGCCCGCCGACAGCGGGAACGGGTGCAGCTCGATCACCGTGGCGAACGTGCGCTCAGGGACCACGGTCCGCCTGCCGTACCGCTCCCGCCACGCCCGTGCGAGCCGGTCGGCCACCATGTGCATGGCCCCCGGCTCCCACAGCCCGGCCGGGTCCTCGGGCAGAACGTCCGCGAGCAGGTCCAGGCGGTCGAGCGGGCGGGTCCGGCCGGACCCGCGGACGCAGTCCTCGATCTCGGTCACCCTCAGCCCGTGCACCGCGCGCTCCTCGTCATCGAGGTACCCCTCGATCAGCCCCGCCAGCGCGTACGACGCCTGCGCCCGGCCCATCCCGGTGCCCTGCCCGAGCGCCTCCACGGCGCCCCGGTCCCACGGCACCGGCCCGCGCTCGCGGACGAGGTCCACCAGCCGGCGTATCTGCCCGGGGCGGCCCCACCCGCCACGCGGTACGTCGGTGACCTCCTCGACCGTCCCCAGGCTCGGCGGCTCCGCCACGCCCGCCCGCAGGTCGACGAACTTCCGCAGTCCTCCGGCGGCCCAGCCGACGGCCGCCGCGGCGCCCCGCTCGTCCCGTGCCGCCTCGGCGCCGTGCTGCGCGAGACGGACCAGCCCGGTGCGTATCCGGGCCGAGGGGTCGGCGAAAGGAGCCGCCGCCCAGATCTCCAGCAGGGCGAGCAGGCGTTGGCGCCGGTCGTCGCGCGTGGGCTCGACGGCGGCGCGCAGCGCGAGGGCGCCGACGCGGCCTATGAACGCCGCCCAGGAGCCCTCGCCCGCCGTGCCCGGTTCTCCCTCGCCTGTGGCCAGGTAGCGTCCCGTGCGCTCGACGGCGGCCAGCGATCCGGCCCGGGTCCAGTACCCCGCGCCGTCCACCAGCCCTCTGAGGGCGTCCCCCACGCCGTGGTCGTCGAGCACCGCCATGTCGCGTCGTGCCGTGGGCAGTTCGTCCGCCGTCATGCCGTCTCCCCGTACCGTGCTCGAAGGCATTACGGGGAGATCATGGCGTACGGGTCGGACAACGGGGCCGGGGTGGGACGGGGACGACCAGCCAGTCGGCCGAACTCCGCCCCGGCACGGACGTCCGTGCCGGGGCGGAGGAGGAGCGCTTCGGTCAGGACCTCAGAAGGTCAGGCCCCAGCCGCTGATGTAGCCCGTGTCGCCGGCGTAGCCGTCGGTGACCCGCAGCTTCCACGTGCCGTTGGCCGTCTCCGAGGAGGCGTTCACGGTGTACGTGGTGTTGATGTTGTCCGTGGAGCCGCCGGTGCCGGAGGACTTGAGGGTGTAGACCGAGCCGTCGGGGGCGACCAGGGACACCGTCAGGTCACCTATGTAGGTGTGGACGATGTTCACCGGGACCTTGAGGGTCGAGGGGGCGTTGCCCGAGACGCCGGTGACGGCGATGGGGGACTCGACCGTCGTCCGGTCGCTGATCGTGTACCGCGTCGAGCTGGTGAACGTCTTGCCGGTGGGCGGGGTGGTGCCGCCGTTGCCGCCGACGTACAGCAGACGGTTCGGGGAGCCGGTGCCGGGGCTGGTGACCGCGCCGGAGACCGAGCCGGCGACCAGCGCGGAGGAGACCTGCGCCGGGGTGGCCGACGGGTTGTCCGCGAGGTACAGCGCCGCGGCGCCCGCCACGTGCGGGGTGGCCATCGACGTGCCGGAGATGGTGTTGGTGGCGCTGTCGCTGGTGTTCCAGGTCGACGTGATGGACGAGCCCGGCGCGAAGATGTCCAGGTTCGAGCCGTAGTTGGAGTAGCTGGCGCGGGCGTCCGTGCTGGTGGTCGCGCCGACGGTGATCGCCTCGGCCACCCGGGCCGGGGAACCGGTCGCCGTGGTCGACTCGTTGCCCGCGGCGACGGCGAAGGTCACGCCGGCCGCGATGGCGTTGCGGACCGCGTTGTCGAGCGTGGTGCTCGCGCCGCCGCCGAGCGACATGTTGGCGACCGCCGGGAGGACCGCGTTGGCGGCGACCCAGTCGACGCCCGCGATCACGCCGGCGGTGGTGCCGGAGCCGTTGTTGTCGAGGACGCGCACGCCGACGATGCTCGCCTTCTTGGCGACGCCGTAGGCGCTGCCCGCGACGGTGCCGGCGACGTGCGTGCCGTGGCCGTTGCCGTCCTGGGCGACGTTGTCGCCGTCCACGGCGTCGTAGCCGTTGCGGGCGCGGCCGCCGAAGTCGCTGTGGGAGACGCGCACACCGGTGTCGATGATGTACGCGGTGACGCCCTGGCCGGCGGTGTCGTCGTACGTGTAGGAACCGCTGAGCGGCAGCGAGGTCTGGTCGATGCGGTCCAGGCCCCAGGACGGCGGGTTGGTCTGCGTCGCCTGGATGGTGAAGGCGCGGTTCTGCTCGACCAGCGCGACCGACGGGTCGGCGGCCAGCTCGGCGGCCTCGGCCTCGGTGGCCTCGACGGTGTAGCCGTTGACGGCCTCGCGGAAGGTGTGCTCGACGTCGGCACCGTACTTCTTGGCGAGGCCCTTGCCCTTGGCGGACGTGGCCTTGGTGCCCGACGTCAGGGTGACGATGTAGCTGCCCTCGACCGCGTTCGGCGCGTCCGCGTAGGCGATCGCCCCCTTGGGGGATTCGGCGGAGTGCGCGGCGGGAGCGGTGAACAGACCGCCCGTCAGAGCCGCCGCGGCGACCGCGCCGACGCCGACGATCGATCTGCGCTTGGTGTTTCGCTTCACTGCCATCTGAGGTTTCTCCTCGACAGGTGGGGAGTGTGGGGGTGGCGCCTCTGGGGGTGAGGCGCCGCACGGCGGACGTCCGCACCAGGTCACCGGGACGAGCAAGTGTCAGGAACATGCCAAACACGGGCGCTGTGGCCGCGCTCCGCATGTCCTGCCGCCAGGCGAAAGATTGATCTGTCTACGCGGATTGCACAAGGGGTTCAGGCGGGCGTTAACGTCCGTGCCACAAAGAGGCAGTGACACAAGGTCATCAAAGGCGCAGATACGCTCCGTAAACGAGATCACCGTCACAGTCACCGCGTGGGGCCGGTGCGGCCGCTCGTCCCGCATCGCGAGACGGGACGGCGCCCGGCTCCCCTCGGGGTGCCGGGGAGGGACACACGCGCCCCACCCCGGCACCGGCACCGCTCACTCCTCGTCGCGCAGCCGCTCCGCCAGCCCCGTCAGGGATTCGGCCTCCTCGGTGTGGCCGAGGGCCGTCAGCCGGTGCGCCGCCGCCTCGACCCGGGCGAGGGCCGGGGCGGTGCGCTCCAGGTAGACGCCCTCCACGACACCGGCCAGGCGGACGCACTCCGCCCACTCACCGGCCACGTCGGCGTCCTCACCCGGCTCCCCGAGCAGCCCGACGGCCTTCTCCAGTGCGGCCAGCGCCTCGTCGTACGCGCCGGCGTAGGCGTTGATCCGCCCGTACTCGTAGGCCAGGGCAGAGTCCAGGGAGCGGCCGTGCGCCTCGAAGCCGACGGCGCGGGCCGCGTCGGCGACCCGGCCGGCGCCGTCGAGGAAGGCGCGGGCGTCGGCCAGGCCCTCGGGGCCCTGCTGCTGGGCCTGGAGCCGGGCCAGCTCCCGTAGGGCGTTGCTGACCAGCTCGTACCGCGGGTCGCGGGCGTGGGCGGCGAGCGCCTGGTCCACGGCCTCCCGGGCCTTGGCGAACTCCCCGGCCTCACCGAGCAGGACGGCCGTCTCCGCGGCGATCATGGCGTGGCTGCCCGGGTCGTCGTCCCAGCCGGCCGACTCGGCCGCGAGGGCGACGAACTCCGCGGTGGCGGCCTTGAGGTCGTCGCCGGCGCGCAACGCGCGGGCGCGGGTCAGGCGCAGCTGGGCGACGAGCCGGTCGTCCAGCTCGCCGCCCACGACGTCCGGCTCCACGAGCAGGGAGTCGAGCAGCGCGATGCAGTCGTCGATCCGGCCGAGGTCGAGGCTGAGCTGGGCGGCGTTGCTGTAGGTGCAGAACGCGTCGAACCGGGTGCCCGCCCGCATTTCCAGCTCCGCCGACCGGGTCAGATGGCGCAACGCCTCGTCGGGACGGCCCAGGCCCATGCAGGCCTGCGCCAGTTCGCCGTGCAGGGTCGAAGCGTCGACCGCTTCGGCGGGCCACTCGGCGGCCAGCCGTATCCCCTCGCTGAGGCTCGCGTGGGCGGCCTCCGCGTCCCCCAGGCCGAGCTGGATCTTGCCGCGCAGGGACAGCGCGCGGGGCAGGTGCCAGGCGGGGCCGTCCGTCCGCAGCAGCTCGACCAGTCCGTCCACCTCTGCGAGCGCGGCGGGCAGGTCGCCGGCCATGGCGTGCGCGGTGGCGCGCAGCAGCCGGGCGGCGGCGATCTGCCCGGTGAGGTTGTGCCGGACGGCGAAGTCGTACAGCAGCTCCGCCTCGGCGAGGATCGGGGCCACGTGCTCGCTGTCCCCGGACGCCTGGAGCCGCAGTCCGCGCCCACTCACCCGCAGGCGCAGCAGCCGCGCCTCCAGGTACGGGTCGATCGCGGACGTCTGCCCGTGCAGCCGCACCAGCTCCGCGTGCGCCTCCGTGAACACCGCGACCTGGGCGGCGGCCCGCGCCTGAGGATCAGCGCCCTCCTTGGCCGCCCCCGGCGGAGCCACCTGCGCCCCCGCCAGCACCGCGCACGCGCGGGCGACCACCGCGTGGCCCGGGAGACCCGCGTCCTCGTACAGGCCCGCCGCCTCCTCGTACAGCGCCGCCGCGTCGGCGTGCGCGTCCTTGCGCTCCGCCAGCGTGGCCTCCTCCTCCAGCAGGTCCGCCCGCAGCCGCACCAGCGGGCCCACCTCCGGGTCGTCCGGGTGGACGTAGTCCGGGGCGGTGGTGAGGGTGCGCAGGCGCGCCCAGCAGGCGTGCGCGTCAGGATGACCCTGCTCGTCCAGCTCCCGTGCCCGCCTGATCAGGTCGGCCGGCGCCTCGGGAAGCGCCTCGGCCGGTTCCGGCGCGGCCGGGGCGGTCGCCGGGGCCACGTCCTCCAGGGTGCGCGGCCGCAGGGTCAGCTCCAGCGACTCCAGCAGCGGCGCCCGGCCGAGACGGGCCGTGCGGCGGTCGGTGTGGGCCGTCGTGCCGTTGCGGGCGTCGAAGCGGCCGGCCAGGTCGTCGGCGCGCCGCCGCACCTCGGCGCGCAGCGACGCCACCGTCCAGCTCCGGGCGGGGAACCCGGCGGCGGGCAGCTCCCCGTGGCCCAGCGCCTCGACCCGGGCGAGGAGCACCTCCACGCCGGTGAACAGGTCGAGCTGGGCCAGCGGCGAGTCCACCTCGTCGAACAGGGTGCGGTTCTCCGCCAGCAGTTCAAGACCGCGCGCCTCGTTGCCGGTCAGCGCGCAGAACTCCAGGTGGCGGCCGATCTCCCCGGCCATCGAGGCGTTGCGGCGGCAGCCCCGGTACCCCGCCAGGTGCAGCCGGCGCGCCTCGTCGGTGCGGCCGGCGCGCAGCAGCGGCAGCAGCGCGTACGACACGGAACGGGCCGGCTCCTCCTGGCAGGACTCCTCGCCGGCCAGCACCGGCTCCCAGGCGCGCAGGGCCCGCTCGTCGTCGCCCGCCGCCAGGTGGTACAGGGCGCGCTCGCAGGTCTCGCACGCCTCGCAGTCGCTGAGCATGCCGCGGGTCCGGCCCGCCCACAGCTCGTAGGCGAGGGCGGTGTCCTCACCGACGTGGGCGGCGAGCTGGTAGGCCTGCCCGTAGTACGGCTGGAGGTCGAGCCCGGCCTTCTCGTAGCGGTCGCGCATCTCCGTCTGCCACTGGCGCAGGCTGGCCAGCGGTACCTCGGGCAGGCAGCGCAGGGCGTTGGCGACCCACTTGAACCGCCAGAACAGCTGGTGGCGCAGCCGGTCGTCGAACACGTCGGGCTGTTCGTCGAAGAGGTTCAGCAGCCGGGCGAAGACGACCGGCGACTTCCGCGGCTCCGAGCCGTACGTGTACGCCTCCTGGAGCTCCAGGAGAGCGTGGATCAGCGGCACCGGCTCGTCGAACAGCTCGGCCGCCTCGGCGAGTTCCTCGGCGGTGACGGTTCGGGTGCGGCCGTAGGGGCGCCGGTCGTTCTCGCGCAGCGCCTCGAACAGCTCGTCGGTGGTCTGGGGTGCGGTCTGCATCGTCAGCTGTCCTTGCGCAGGGCGTGGGCGAGAAGGTCGAGGAAGGAGCGGTTGATGAGGCTGGATTCGGCGGGCCGGAGCGGACGTCGGGACAGCAGCGCCGCCTGCCCGTACAGCGCCTCCGCGCTGGTGCGGGCCAGTTCGGGCTCGTCGATCGCGACGGCGGTGCGCACCAGCGGGTTCAGCTGGTTGAGGATCAGCTGCGCGCGGGGGGCCTCCTGTTGCAGGGCGCCGAGGATGTCGCCCCACAGGCCGCCCTCCTGCTCACGGGCGAGCCGGGAGCGGGTGCGCTCGTGCCGGGCCTCGCGGCTGTCGACGAGCAGGGCGGGCGCGGACGCCGGCTGGAAGGCGCGCAGCGCCACGTCGCAGTCGAACACCGCGAGGGCGTCGCGGGCCAGCGCCAGGTAGGCCGCGGCGGCCAGTTCCGTCTCCCGGTCGACCGGGTCGAGGTGCGCGGTCAGGGTCGCCGGGTCGAGGTCGGCGACGCTCACCTCGGGCCTGATCTCCGGGAGCCGGTGCGCCAGTTCACGGTCGTAGGTGTAACCGCCGTTGACCACGCCGAGCCCGGCGGCCGACGCGATGGCCGCGACCTGCCGGAACTCCTCCACGCTGGACGTCACCAGCACGGTGCGGTGGGTGCGGGAGAACTCGTCCAGGGTGCAGTGGCCGTCGGTCGTCTCGAACGGCAGCCACGGCAGCAGCATCCGCAGGATCTCGTCGTCGTGCACGGCGAGCGACTTCACCGACAGGTGGTGCGCCTGGAGGAAGCGGTGCAGCAGGTCCGGGTCGCTGGCGGCGACGCGGGCGATCCACGCGCGCAGCTTCTCGGCGAGCGCGTCCCGGACGGCGGCGAGGGTGTCGTCCTCGTACAGGGACTCACGGGACGCCGTCGGGCGCAGGCTCTCCGCGTCGACGACGCAGCGGACGAAGAACGCCCAGTCGGGCAGGATCTCCTCCGCCTGCTCCGACAGCAGCATGCCCTTGACGTGCACCCGGTGGCCGTGACGGCGCCCGGCGGGCACCGCCTCCGGCAGCACGCACGCGATGCCCTTCAGACCCACCGCCGGCAGGTCCAGCTCGATGGTGTCCAGCGGGGCGAAGCCGAACACCTCCTCGCCGTAGGCGGCCAGCGCGCGGGAGCGGGCACCCGGCGTCGGGTACGTCCGCGCCCAGGGCGCCGCCTCGGGGTTGACCGGCACGGCGGGGCCGGTGCCGTCGTCGAAGGTCACCGGGTGGCGCAGCAGCGAGCCGAAGTGCCCGGCCAGCGCACGCACCTGCGCCGGCCGGGTCCACTCGCCGGCGTCGGCGCGCGGGGTCAGCGTGACCGTGGTGCCGGGCCGGGACCGGGCGGAGGCGGGCAGGGTGCGCACGGTGTAGCTGCCGTCGCCGCGTCCCCGCCACTCCACGGCGGGCGCGCCGGGCGTACGGGCGGACCGGCTGACCACGTGGATCTCGTCCGCGACCAGGAAGCAGGACAGCAGGCCGATGCCGAACTGACCGATGAAGTCCCCGCGTTGCTCGGCGATCCTGTCGGCGCGCTTGCTGCTGCGGCCGATCGTGGCCAGGAAGGTGTGCACGTCGGCCTCGGTGAGGCCGACGCCGTCGTCCTCGACGCGGACCACGGCGGCGTCGGCGTACAGCCGGATGCCGAAGGTGCCCGCGGGGGCGGCCGGTTCGAGGGCGTGCCGGGCGGTGAGCGCGTCCACCGCGTTCTGCATCAGTTCACGCAGATAGACCCGGGGGCTGGAGTAGAGGTGGTGGGAGAGCAGGTCGACGAGGCCGCGCAGGTCGACCTGGAAGGTGCGGTCGGCGGTGTTCTCGGGCAGGGTCATCGGCGGTCCGGGGTGTGAAGGCGTGCGACGGGCGGCGGAAGAGGGGGCGAGCCGGGGCTCAGAAGGCCTTGCGGAAGCGCGCGTACGTCTTCTGCGGCTCGGACATGTACGTCCACGGCCACTCGGTGTACGCGCCCTCCAGCTCGCGGAAGACGTTCGAGGCCGTGCTGCTTCCGGCCAGGGACAGGGCCATGGCGAAGATGTTGTAGTCGCCCTGCCAGCCCAGGCGGCGCTGGTAGGCGTGGTGCAGGACGCTGCGCTCCGCCGCCTGCCTCAGCACGGTCCGGATCCTGGGATCCTGGAGGCAGGCGCTGTCGTCGGACTCCACCCACTCCTCGATGTACGCCATGGCGACCACGCAGCCGAGCCGGTGGCCCTCGGGCGCCTTGGCGAACGCCGCGCGGGCGAACTCCAGGGCCTCGCCCGGCTCACCGCCCCAGCGGGGCTGGAGCTGGGACAGCCATGCGAGGTGGACCTCCAGGTCGAGCGGATCGCGGCGCAGGGCGGCGTCGCGCCGGGTCTCCGCGACCGTGGAGCCGAGCGACATGCCGCGCGCCGAGGTGAGCAGGTGGCGCCACGGTGTGATCCAGTCGGGACGCAGCTCGGCCGCCTCGAACAGCTGCTGCTCGGCGATCTGGAGCCGCTCGCGGAAGACCTGCCACTGCTCCCGCGTGACGTCCACGGCACGCGCGCTGGTCCGCGCCTCCCAGCCCCATTCGACGTGCCGCGCCCCGGATATCAGCAGGGCCAGGGCCCGGTGCTCCTTGTCCTCCTCGACGGCGCGGCCGATCCAGTCCTGCACCCCGTCCAGGACGGCCAGCTGGCCGAGGACCTGATGGTCGCGGCCCAGGTCGAAGGGGGCCAGGGCGGTCTTGACCGCCTCCCAGTCACCCGCGTCCGCGGCCTCCACGGCCGCCAGCACCCGCGCGTCCCCGAGGGCGCGCAGGGCGTACGTCCCGTTCTTCCTGCGTGGTGCCGGAAGGGCGTACGGATCCGCCCCCGGTCCGTCCCCGCCCCTGCCGAACAACTTGCCGAACATGTCGCGCCCTCCCCTGGTCCGCGTGATCGTCCGGCGCATCATAGGGCGCCCCACCGACATCGCTTCCACAGGGTTTTCACATCGGGCCCACGCGAACGCCCCAGGTCGTACGGGGTGTTCCGGTTCGTCCGGCCGCGGGGGGCGGGATCAGCCGCCGTGTCCGGCCGCGGGACAGGGGGTCAGCCGCGCAGTTCCGCCAGCACCGCGTCCGTGAACGGCGGCCACGCCTCGACCGCCCAGGGGCCGAACGCGCGGTCGGCGAGCGCCACGCACGCCGCGCCCGCGTCCGGGTCGATCCACAGGAACGTGCCCGACTGACCGAAGTGCCCGAAGGTGCGCGGCGAGGACGACCCGCCGGTCCAGTGCGGGGCCTTGCCGTCCCGGATCTCGAAGCCCAGCCCCCAGTCGTTGGGGTTCTGGTGCCCGTAGCCCGGCAGCACGCCCTTGGTGCCCGGGTACTGCACGGTCATCGCCGCGGCCACCGTCCGCGGGTCCAGCAGGCGCGGCGCCTGCACCTCCGCCGCGAACCGCAGCAGGTCGTCGACCGTGGACACGCCGTCCTTCGCGGGGGAGCCCTCCAGCGAGGTGGACGTCATCCCCAGCGGCTCGAGGACCGCCTGCCGCAGATACTCGCCGAACGGGATCTCCGTCGCCTTCTCCACGTGGTCGCCCAGCTGCTCGAACCCGGCGTTGGAGTACAGCCGCCGCTCGCCCGGCGCGGAGGTCACCCGGTGCTCGTCGAAGGCGAGGCCCGAGGTGTGCGCGAGCAGGTGGCGGACCGTCGAGCCGTCCGGGCCCGCCGGCTCGTCCAGCTCGACCGCCCCCTCCTCGTACGCGACGAGCACCGCGTACGCGGCCAGCGGCTTGGTGACCGAGGCCAGCCAGAAGCGGTGCCCGGCCGGTCCGTGCGTGCCCAGGACGGTGCCGTCCGCCCGTACCACCCCCGCCGCAGCGGTGGGAACCGGCCAGTTCTCGATCGACGCGAGGCTCTTCAGCGACATGCCGTCGAGCCTAAGCGCTCACAGCCTGAGCTCCAGCAAAGGGTCCGGCTTGGGGCTGAAGCCCAGAGCGCGGTACATCGGCTCGGCCTCCGGGCTCGCGGTCAGCCGCACCCGCACGGCGCCCCGCTCGCGGAACCACTCCAGCAGCGCGTCCATGCACGCCCGCGCGTAGCCCCGGCGGCGGGCGTCCGGGTCGGTGGCGACGCTGAAGACGTAGCCGTCGGTGCCGCGCGGGTTGTGCGCGCCGCCGATGCGGTACTCGATCGTGCCGGCCACCAGTGCCGCGAGGGCGCCCGCCCGCCGGGGGTGGTCCACGACGAAGGCGGCGAACCCGTCGTCCGGCGCGGCCAGTCTCTCCCGCAGCACGGGCAGCGACTCGGCGTGCCACGCGGTGGACGGGTCGGACCGGGCGAGCGAGTCGATCATCACCTGACGCAGCCGCAGCACTTCCTCGGCGTCGTCGGGCGTCGCACGGCGTACAGGAGTCATGGCGGCACGGTAGTCGGACGCCGTTGACCCGTGCCGCCCATTTCTCTTCGGCGTCGCTTGCCTGGAGCGCACTCCAAGGATCTAGCGTGGAAGCCATGACGGTGACGGAGACCACGGGTACCAGGACCGACACCTGCGCCGGACCCCCGCAGGGGAACCGGCGGCCGGACGGCGAGGACAAGTACACGATCAGCGAGGTGGCCGCCCTCACCGGGCTGACGGCACACACCCTGCGCTGGTACGAGCGCATCGGACTGATGCCGCACATCGACCGCTCCCACACCGGGCAGCGGCGCTACACCAACCGCGACCTGGACTGGCTCGCCCTGGTCGGCAAGCTCCGGCTGACCGGCATGCCGGTCGCCGACATGGTGCGCTACGCCGAGCTGGTCCGGGCCGGCGACCACACGTACACCGAGCGCTTCGAACTGCTCAAGGCGACCCGCGAGGACGTACTGGCCCGCATCGCCGAACTTCAGGGCACCCTCGCCGTCCTGGACCGCAAGATCAGCTTCTACGCGGACGCCGGGCGCGCCCTGGCTTCGGAAAGGGCATGATGAGCGAGCACACGATCCCCACGACCACGCTGGGCGCGGACGGCCCCGAGGTGGGTGTGCAGGGCCTCGGCTGCATGGGCATGAGCTTCGCCTACGGCCCCGCCGACGCGGACGCCTCCCGGGCGACCCTGGAGCGCGCCCTGGACCTCGGCGTCACCCTCTACGACACGGCGGACGCGTACGGCGCGGGCGACAACGAACGCTTCCTCGCCCCGTTCCTCGCGGCGCACCGCGAGGAGGTGGTCATCGCCACCAAGTTCGCCCTGTCGATCCCGCCGGACGAGCCCACCCGGCGCATCGTCCGCAACGACCCGCCGTACATCCGGCAGGCCGTCGAGGAGAGCCTGCGGCGCCTGGAGGTCGACGTCATCGACCTCTACTACATGCACCGGCGCGACGTGAACATCCCGATCGAGGAGAGCGTCGGCGTCATGGCCGAGCTGGTCCGCGAGGGCAAGGTGAAGCAGCTGGGGCTGAGCGAGGTGACGGCCGGCGAACTGCGCGCCGCCCACGCCGTGCACCCGATCGCGGCCGTGCAGTCGGAGTGGTCGCTGTTCAGCCGGGACATCGAGGCCGCGGTGGTGCCGGCGGCGCGTGAGCTGGGCGTGACCCTGGTCCCGTACTCGCCGCTCGGCCGGGGCTTCCTCACCGGCGCCTTCGCGGACGCCTCCAAGGACCTCAGCGAGGACGACCTCCGCCGCACGATGCCCCGGTTCACCGGGGACAACGCGGCCGCCAACGCCGCCCTGCTCGCACCGGTCCGCGCGGCCGCCGAGGCACACGGCGTGACGCCGGCCCAGATCGCCCTGGCCTGGGTCCACCAGCAGGCGCGGGTGCACGGCCTCCCGGTCGTCCCGATCCCGGGCACCCGCCGCCCGTCCCGCGTGGAGGAGAACACGGCGGCCACCGGCATCGCCCTCACCGAGTCCGAGCTGGCGTCCCTCGACCCCATCGCCGACAAGGTGGCGGGCCCCCGCTACGCGGACATGACCTTCACCTCAGCAGGCAGGGAGTAGAAAAACGCGGGCAACGCCACAACGCCCCTGAGGGACCGCCCCTCAGGGGCGCGGGGAACTGCGCAACGCCTCGCGAAGGAACGGGCCCTCACAACTCCGCGAGGACACCCCCTTCCAGGGGCGCGGGGAACTGCGCGACAAGCCCCCACGCACCCGCACCCGACAACTCACCCCACCCGGCAGGGCTAAAGCTCCGCAAGCAACTCCGCCTTCTTCGCGGAGAACTCCTCATCCGTCACCAGCCCCGCCTGATGCAACTCCCCAAGATGCCGAATCCGCTCGGCGATGTCCGCCGGATCCCGCCGAGCCGCGGCCACCGGCGCCGCCATCGCCGGCGACGACATCACCGGCACCGCCGCACAGTCCCGCACAGCGGCCAGCACGGCCGCCGCGAACGGCAGCGACTCGTGCACGGGCCCGTACCCCAGTCCGAACACCACCGCGGCGGGGTCCTGGTCGGCCTGCGCCGGCGCCGGCACCGCCGTGTCCCGGCGCAGCAGCCGCAGATGACCCTCGAACACCTCCGGCGACCGCCACTCCACCCCGCCGAGCTCGGCTATCGGGAACCGCTGGTCGCCGGCCTTCCACTTCGCCGACGAGGCCCCGGTCCAGAACCAGCGGAACGCCACCGCTGTGCCGTCGAACGTCGCCTTGCCGTCGTACGCCTTGAACTGCAGCGGCGCCTCGGGCGCCGCCACCAGGTGGCGTTCGGCCGGGCCCGACTCGGTGAGCCGGTCGCGCAGTTCGTCGGCGTAGTACTCGGCGAGCGTCTCCCGCTCGGCGGGCAGCACCAGCCGGTAGGGGTCGCTGCTCTCCTTCAACTGCCCGGCGGCCGCCTCCATCAGCGGATCGGCTCCCGGCCGGGGCTCCAGACGCAGCACCACGGACCCGCGCTTGCCGGGTGTGAGGCTCACGCCCTCGATCGCCTCCAGCGGCACACGCCGCTCACCGAGCGCCTGGAACAGCTTGGGTGTTCGAATCCCTCGTTCGTAACGGATGAGCACGGAGTCGGATTCGAACTCCCAGGCGGCATGAAATCCGGCCAGTACGTCACCCATGCGGCTCATCGTATGCGGCACGAGCTTCTCCGTCCCCTCCCCACGCATACCGCAGTATCTCCGCTTCTACGCGCGTCCGGTAGGGGTCGTACCGGACAAACCCGCCCGGCAGACGTCGTCCTGACGCGCACAGGAAACCGCCCGGTATGCGCCAACCCCGATCTCGGCGAAGTTCCGCAGGCTGTCCGTCCCGGGCACGAAGTACCCGGCGTGCCCCTTGGCCTCACGGGCCGACAGGACCCGCGCGCCGAAGCCGTCGGCCACCGGGTCGGCCCCGTGGCCCAGCCCGCCGAGCTCCAGGTACGGCACGTCCTGGATCCAGTCGTCGGCGTCCCGCATCGCCCACACCCGCGCGGTGGTGTGCAGCTGCGCGGCGTTCTCCACCCGCATGCCCGGGCTGCCGGCCACCGCGATGTCGCTCACCCGCTCCGGCACGCGGTGCGCGGCCAGCCCGCACACCACCGAGCCGTAGCTGTGGCAGAACAGCGAGACCGGGGCCACGCCCGGCAGTCCCCGCACCATCGCGTTCAGCCGGGCCGCTCCGTCCTCCGCGCGCATCGCCGTGGCCGCGTCCATGCCGAGACCGCTGGGCGCGGTGTAGTCGGCCCAGGCGATCACGGCCGTACGGGCCGCCGGGTCGGCGGCGCGCTGGGCCGCGTACAGCGACGTGGCCATGCCGACGGGGGCGGAGTGCGCGCGCCGGGCGCGCTGGAAGGTGAGCAGGTCGGTGTCGACACCCGGGACGACCACGGACACCCGCTCGGCGTGCCGCAGGTCGCCGAAGACCTCCGCGACGCGGCCGGAGCCCGCCGGGTCGAAGGCGAGGATGTGCCGTCCTGGCCGCATCAGCGCCTCGATGCGGTCCATCCTGCGGGCCGCCTGCTGCTGGCCCGAGGAGGTGAGACGGCTGTCGTGCAGACGGCGCAGCTCCACCTCGCGGGCCTCGGCCAGCGCGATCCGGTTGGCGCGGTAGCGCAGTTCGACCGGCGCGCCGTTCATGTTGCCGACCGCCAGGGGATAGCGGTGGGCGAGCCGCACCCGCTGTCCCTCGGTGAGCGAGGCGAAGAACCGGGCGAGCCGCAGGGGCGCCGACTCGGGGTCGGGCAGCCGCTTCCCGGCCACCCGGCCGTCCTCCCACGCGGCGATCGACGCCTGCAGGGGAGCGGGGTGGCGCTGGTGGCGCAGTGCCGTCCAGCCGGTGGTCGCCAGCATCACGAAGACCACGGCGAGCGCCAGCAGCGCCCGCCACATGTTCAGCTGGGGGGAGGTGTCGAAGGAAGTCACTGGGAGGACACACTAGGAGAACGAGAGTGTCTCGCGTCAATCCAGTGACTGGGATCACGTTTCGTTGTGCCGATCCGGGGATGCTTCCGTACGCCAGTTCGTGGCGAGGGCCGGTCCGACGTGGTCCAGGCAGATCCGCATCAGATCCCTCAGCGCCTCGGGCCTGAGGTCGTTCCCGGCGGACCAGCGCCGCTCCGCCACCCGGATCACCCCGCCGAACGCGGCCACCAGGATCCGCGGCCGGGGGTCGGCGTCCACGTCCAGGCCCTCGCGCTCGGCGATGATGCCCGCCAGCTCCTCCTCCAGCTCCGCCGCCCGCCGCAGATGCGCCGCGAGCAGCGCGGGCGTGGACTCGATGACCCGGTAGACCCGCATGTGCAGTTCCACCGGGACCAGCCGCCCGACGGCCTCGTTGATCGCGTCCCAGCTGTCCAGCACGGCCCGGCGCAGCACCTCCAGCGGCGCCTCGTCCCGCGGGCGCGCCCGGACGGCGTCGGCGATCTGCGACTCCGCAAGGCGCGGGACGAACAGCGCGACCTCCTCCTTGCTGGCGAAGTAGCGGAAGAAGGTGCGCTGCGAGACGTCGACGGCCGCGGCGATGTCGTCGACGGTCGTCCCGTCGTACCCGCGGGTGGCGATCAGCTCCAGGGCGGCCCGGACCAGGGCGTCCCGGGTGCGCTGCTTCTTGCGCTCGCGCAGACCCGGTCGCGGCAGCGTGCCCGCGACGGTCCCGGCCGATTCCATGGCTCCTCCTCGAACCGTTCTTCCAGTTCAGGCTATAGGCGCATGTCCTGTCAGTTACTGACTGGTGAATTGGTTTGTCAAGTGTCAGTGGCTGTCACTAGCCTCGAACGTATGACTAGTCAGACCACCATCGACAAGGCGGGGCAGGGGGACGGACCCTCGGGCGCCCCGTCGGAGGCGACGCCGGGCAAGGGGCTGCGCGGGCACCCCTGGTTCACGCTGTTCACCGTTGCCGTGGGGGTCATGATGGTGGCCCTGGACGGCACCATCGTGGCCATCGCCAACCCCGCCATCGCCAGTGACCTCGGCGCCACCCTCGCCGACGTCCAGTGGATCACCAACGCGTACTTCCTCGCCCTCGCGGTGTCCCTGATCACCGCGGGCAAGCTCGGTGACCGCTTCGGGCACCGGCAGACCTTCCTCATCGGTGTCGTCGGCTTCGCCGCCGCCTCCGGCGCGATCGGCCTGTCCGACAGCATCACCCTGGTCATCGTCTTCCGTGTGCTCCAGGGTCTGTTCGGCGCGCTGCTGATGCCGGCCGCGCTCGGCCTGCTGCGGGCCACGTTCCCGGCCGAGAAGCTCAACATGGCCATCGGTATCTGGGGCATGGTCATCGGCGCCTCGACCGCCGGCGGCCCGATCCTCGGCGGCGTCCTCGTCGAGCACGTCAACTGGCAGTCGGTGTTCTTCATCAACGTGCCGGTCGGTGTCGTCGCCGTCGCGCTCGGCGCCTGGATCCTGCTCGACCACCGCGCGGAGAACGCGCCCCGCTCCTTCGACATCCCCGGCATCGTCCTGCTGTCCGGCGCGATGTTCTGCCTCGTGTGGGCCCTGATCAAGGCCCCCGAGTGGGGCTGGGGCGACGGCAGGACCTGGGGGTTCATCGCCGCCTCGGTGGTCGGCTTCGTCGCCTTCGCCTTCTGGGAGACCAGGGTGAAGGAGCCGCTGATCCCGCTGGCCCTCTTCCGCTCGGTCCCGCTGTCCGCGGGCGTCGTACTGATGGTGCTCATGGCCATCGCCTTCATGGGCGGCCTGTTCTTCGTCACCTTCTACCTGCAGAACGTGCACGGGCTGAGCCCGGTCGACGCCGGTCTGCACCTGCTCCCGCTCACCGGCATGATGATCGTCGGCTCCCCGCTCGCGGGCGTGATGATCACCAAGGTGGGACCGCGGATCCCGCTGGCCGGCGGCATGGCCTGCACCGCGCTCGCCATGTACGGCATCTCCACGCTGGAGAAGAGCACCGGCAGCCTCGCCATGTCCGTCTGGTTCGCCCTGCTCGGCCTCGGCCTCGCCCCCGTCATGGTCGGCGCCACCGAGGTCATCGTGGGCAACGCCCCGCTGGAGCTCTCCGGTGTCGCCGGCGGTCTGCAGCAGTCCGCGATGCAGGTCGGCGGCAGCCTCGGCACCGCCGTGCTGGGAGCCGTGATGGCCTCCAAGGTGGACGGCGACCTGCCGGGCAACTGGGACAAGGCCGGGCTCCCGCCGCTGGACCCGGAGCAGGCCGCCGCGGCCTCGCAGGCGGTCCAGGTCGGTGTGCCGCCGGTGGCCAAGGGCACCCCCGAGGCGATCGCCGCGAAGATCACCGACGTCGCCCACGACACCTTCATCTCCGGCATGAGCCTGGCGTCCCTGGTGGCCGCCGGGGTCGCCGCGGTCGCCGTCGCGGTGGCGCTGTTCACCAAGCGCGGCGAGAACGCGGAGGCGGGCGCGGGCGTCGGTCACATCTGACGGCCCGTGAGGACCGCCGGGGCGCGCCGCCGGAGGGGTGCGGCGCGCCTCGGCGGTCATCCGCCGTACACACAAGGGGAATTCAGGACGGAAGCGGGGGTACCCGCCATGTCAACCAACCCATCAGGGAGTTGATGATGGCGAGCTTCGGACAAGGTACGCGCAGGCACCCCCGCTCCAGTGGCCGGACGTGGTCACGGTCCGGGCCGGATCGCGCGACGCTCGGGATCATCGGAGCCATCTGCGCCGTCGCCGGTTTCTTCGTCCTGGGCATCGTGCTCGGCCCGGTGGCGATGGTGTGCGGCTGGCTCGCGATGGGGCGCAGCTGGGCGGGCTCCCGCTCGGTGCCGGCCCTGATCGCCCTGGTCCTCGGTGCCATCGACACGCTCCTGGCCGTCATCTGGCTGGCCGGGGCGGGCGCCATGGGCTCCGGCATGCTCTGACCCGGCGGGGCAGCATCGGTGAGGGGGCCTCCGGCGAACCAGCCGGAGGCCCCCTCACCGATGCTGCCGCCGCACGTGACACGCGTTGATGTTCCCCGCGCCTCCGGGCCGGCGGTGGGACGGTCCCCCAGGGGCGCGGGGAACCGCGCGATCGGCCCAGACGCACCCGCGGCCGCCCCACCGCCCCGGGTGGCGTCCCCCGCCCCCGCCGGAGGCGTTACGCGTCGCCGCCCGCCGCACCCGGGTCCGCGGCCGACACGTCCAGCAGCTGGTACCGGTCGATCGCCTGCTTCAGCACCGAGCGGTCGAGGTGCCCCTCACGGGCCAGCTCGGTCAGCACCGCCAGCACGATCGACTGCGCGTCGATGTGGAAGAACCGCCGGGCCGCCCCGCGGGTGTCCGCGAAGCCGAAGCCGTCCGCGCCCAGCGACTGGTACGTCCCCGGCACCCAGCGCGCGATCTGGTCCGGCACCGACCGCATCCAGTCCGACACCGCCACCACCGGACCCTGCGCCGAGGCCAGCTTGCGCGTCACGTACGGGGTGCGCTGCTCCTCCTCCGGGTGCAGCAGGTTGTGCCGCTCGCAGTCCACGGCCTCGCGCCGCAGCTCGTTCCAGGAGGTCGCCGACCAGACGTCCGCCTTGACGTTCCACTCCTCGGCGAGGATCCTCTGCGCCTCGACCGCCCACGGCATCACGACCCCGGACGCCAGGATCTGCGCCGGCAGCGAGCCCGCCGGGCCCTCGCTGAAGCGGTACAGGCCCTTGACGATGCCCTCGGCGTCCACGTTCGCCGGCTCCGCCGGGTGCTGGATCGGCTCGTTGTACACGGTGAGGTAGTAGAAGACGTCCTCGCCGTGCGGGTGTTCGGCGGAGGAGCCGTACATGCGGCGCAGCCCGTCCTGCACGATGTGCGCGATCTCGTAGCCGAACGCCGGGTCGTAGGCGACGCACGCCGGGTTGGTCGAGGCGAGCAGCTGCGAATGGCCGTCGGCGTGCTGCAGACCCTCACCGGTCAGCGTGGTCCGTCCCGCGGTGGCGCCGAGCACGAAGCCACGGGAGAGCTGGTCGGCCATCTGCCAGAACTGGTCGCCGGTGCGCTGGAAGCCGAACATCGAGTAGAAGACGTACACCGGGATGAGCGGCTCGCCGTGCGTGGCGTAGGCCGAGCCCGCCGCGATCAGCGAGGCGGTGCAGCCGGCCTCGGAGATGCCGTCGTGCAGCATCTGCCCGTTGGGCGCCTCCTTGTACGCGAGCAGCAGCTCCCGGTCCACGGACTCGTACTGCTGGCCGAGCGGGTTGTAGATCTTCGCGCTCGGGAAGAACGAGTCCATGCCGAACGTGCGGTACTCGTCCGGCGCGATCAGCACGAACCGCCGGCCGATCTCCTTGTCCCGCATGAGGTCCTTGAGGAGCCGGACGAAGGCCATGGTCGTCGCGATGGACTGCTGGCCGGAGCCCTTCTTCACGGTCGCGTACGTCTTGTCGTCCGGCAGGGCGAGCGGCCTGGACCGCACCACCCGCGTCGGCACGTACCCGCCGAGGGACCGGCGGCGGTCGTGCATGTACTGGATCTCCTCGGTGTCCGGCCCCGGGTGGTAGTAGGGCGGCGGACCGGACTCCAGGTCCCTGTCGGAGATCGGCAGGTGCAGCCGGTCCCGGAAGTGCTTCAGGTCGTCGACCGTCAGCTTCTTCATCTGGTGCGTGGCGTTACGGCCCTCGAAGTTCGGGCCGAGCGTCCAGCCCTTGATCGTCTTCGCCAGGATCACCGTCGGCTGGCCCTTGTGCTCCAGGGCCGCCTTGTACGCCGCGTAGATCTTGCGGTGGTCGTGGCCGCCGCGCCCCAGGTGCAGGATCTGGTCGTCGGTCATGCCCTCGACCATCGCGCGCAGCCGGTGATCGTCGCCGAAGAAGTGGTCGCGGATGTACGCGCCGGACTCGGTGGCGTACGTCTGGAACTGTCCGTCGGGCGTGGTGTTCATCTTGTTGACCAGCACGCCGTCGCGGTCCTGGGCCAGCAGCGGGTCCCAGGTGCGGTCCCAGACCAGCTTGATCACGTTCCAGCCGGCCCCCCGGAAGACCGACTCCAGCTCCTGGATGATCTTGCCGTTGCCGCGCACCGGGCCGTCGAGCCGCTGGAGGTTGCAGTTGACGACGAAGGTCAGGTTGTCCAGACCCTCCCGCGCGGCGATGGTCAGCTGGCCCAGCGACTCCGGCTCGTCCATCTCGCCGTCGCCGAGGAACGCCCACACGTGCGACTTCGAGGTGTCCGCGATGTCGCGCGCGTGCATGTAACGGTTCATCCGGGCCTGGTAGATGGCGCCGATCGGGCCGAGGCCCATCGACACCGTCGGGAACTCCCAGAAGTCCGGCATCGACCGCGGGTGCGGGTACGACGACAGGGCGTACGGCGCCTTCGACTTCTCCTGGCGGAAGCCGTCGAGATGCTGCTCGCTCAGCCGGTCCAGCAGGTACGCGCGGGCGTAGATGCCCGGCGAGGCGTGCCCCTGGAAGAAGACCTGGTCGCCGCCGTCGCCCTCGTCCTTGCCGCGGAAGAAGTGGTTGAAGCCCACGTCGTACAGCGAGGCGGAGGACGCGAACGTGGCGATGTGGCCGCCCACCCCGATGCCCGGGCGCTGGGCGCGCGAGACCATCACGGCCGCGTTCCAGCGGGTCGCGTTGAGGATCTTGCGTTCGATCTCCTCGTTGCCCGGGAAGAACGGCTCGGCCCGGGTGGGGATCGTGTTGACGTAGTCCGTGCTGCGCATCTCGGGCACGGCGACGCGCTTGGCGCGGGCCCGCTCGATCAGCCGCAGCATCAGATAACGGGCCCGCTCCCGGCCGCGCTCGTCGACCGCGGCGTCGAGGGAGTCGAGCCACTCCTGGGTTTCCTCGGGATCGAAGTCAGGAACCTGACTCGGGAGGCCGCCAATGATGATCGGGTTGCGATCGGATGCGGAAGCCACGCTGTTCCTTACCTGTCGGAGGGCCGTGAAAGGGCCGTCGTCTCGCTCGCCACGGCCCGGATTGCGCCGGTCCCATGCTCCACCCCTGGACCTCGGACGTCATCTCTACCGAGAGGTAATCCGAAGGTCCGGCCGGTACGGTGAGGCAAGGGGCGAGTACATTCGAGTCTCGTACCCACAGACGGTTCCCAAACGCCCAAACGGGGCACAAAGGTGTGGTGTCCATCACTGCGGGCGATGATGGTGTGCCTGAAGTTGCGGTGACCCGGCCAGGATCGTCACCGTTTCGGCGGTGCGCACGGCCGGGTACTTGCGCGATCGGTCCCGCCCGTGTGGACTACGGCCAATGCTTCGCGCACGCGCGTGGCTGAGACATTCCCAAGACATGATCAGGAGGCAACCCGTGAGCGCGACCGCGGACCACGCGGAGGAGCGGACGAACCCTGCCGGCAGGCTGGGGTTCCAGCCCGGGCAGGTGGTCCAGGAAATCGGCTACGACGACGACGTCGACCAGGAGCTCCGCGAGGCCATCGAGGGCGTCATCGAGAGCGACCTTGTCGACGAGGACTACGACGACGTGGCTGACGCCGTTGTGCTGTGGTTCCGCGACGACGACGGCGACCTGACGGATGCGCTGGTGGATGCCACCACGTACATCGAAGAGGGCGGCGCGATTCTGCTGCTCACGCCGAAGACCGGCCGGGACGGTTACGTCGAGCCGAGCGAGATCTCGGAGGCCGCCACCACGGCCGGCCTGACGGCGTCCAAGAGCGTCAGCGTCGGCAAGGACTGGAGCGGCAGCCGGCTGGCGACCCCCAAGGCGGCCAAGTCGAAGCGGTGAACCACCCCCGGACGGGCCGGCGGCGTCGTGCGTGGCACGCGTCGGCCCGTTCGCGGGACCGTCGTCTCCCCTGCGTAGGGTGGTCGCAGCGCACCACCGCGGAGGGACGAGGACGACGATGACGATCCCGGTCGGCGAGCAGGCTCCCGACTTCGAACTCAAGGACAACCACGGCGCCCCGGTGCGTCTGTCCGACTTCCGTGGGCAGAAGAACGTCGTGCTGCTCTTCTACCCGTTCGCGTTCACCGGTGTGTGCACCGGCGAGCTGGGCGAGATCCGCGACCGGCTGAAGGAGTTCGCCGAGCGTGACGCCGAGGTGCTCGCCGTCTCCAACGACTCCATGCACACCCTCCGCGTCTTCGGTGAGCAGGAGGATCTTCCCTTCCCGCTGCTCAGCGACTTCTGGCCGCACGGCAACGTCTCCCGCGCCTACGGCGTCCTCGACGAGGACAAGGGATGCGCGGTACGGAAGACCTTCGTGATCGACAAGGAGGGTGTCGTACGCCGGACCGTGAGCAGCGGTATGGCGGACGCCCGTGACCCGGACGAGTACCTCGCGGCGCTCGACGCGCTGTGATCGTTCGCCGCCAGGGACTGCGGCCCCGGGGAACCCGTCACTAGGATCGACTCGTTGATCCGACATCCAAGCACAACGGGGCATCCCGCCCCTGGACACCAAGGGAGGACTCGTGGGAGTCAGCCTCAGCAAGGGCGGCAACGTATCGCTGAGCAAGGAGGCGCCGGGCCTGACCGCGGTCATCGTCGGACTGGGGTGGGACGTCCGCACCACGACCGGCACCGACTTCGACCTCGACGCCAGTGCCCTGTTGCTGAACAACTCGGGCAAGGTCGGCAACGACGCCAACTTCGTCTTCTTCAACAACCTCAAGAGCCCCGACGGATCCGTCGAGCACACCGGTGACAACCTCACCGGTGAGGGCGAGGGCGACGACGAGCAGATCAAGGTCAACCTGGCCGGTGTCCCGGCGGACATCGAGAAGATCGTCTTCCCGGTGTCCATCTACGACGCCGAGAACCGCCAGCAGTCCTTCGGCCAGGTGCGCAACGCGTTCATCCGCGTCGTCAACCAGGCCGGCGGCGCCGAGATCGCCCGTTACGACCTGTCGGAGGACGCCTCGACCGAGACCGCCATGGTCTTCGGCGAGCTGTACCGGCACGGCGCGGAGTGGAAGTTCCGCGCCATCGGCCAGGGGTACGCCTCCGGTCTGCGCGGCATCGCGCAGGACTTCGGTGTGAACGTCTGAGACGCGCACCCCCCGGGCAGCTACGCCCGGGCGGCCGTCCCGCACGGCCACATCGCCCGGCGCCGCACGGTTTACGTGCGGCGCCGGACGTGCAGGACCACCTGAGAAACACCACCCGGAGGGGGACCAGCATCATGGGCGTCACGCTTGCCAAAGGGGGCAACGTCTCCTTGTCCAAGGCCGCACCCAACCTCACGCAGGTGATGGTCGGGCTCGGCTGGGACGCGCGCTCCACCACGGGAGCCGACTTCGACCTCGACGCCAGCGCGCTGATGTGCAGCGGCGGCCGGGTCATGGGGGACGAGTGGTTCATCTTCTACAACCAGCTCAAGAGCCCGGAGGGCTCGGTGGAGCACACCGGCGACAACCTCACCGGTGAGGGTGAAGGTGACGACGAGTCCCTGCTGATCGACCTGTCCAAGGTGCCGGCCCAGTGCGACAAGATCGTCTTCCCGGTCTCCATCCACATGGCCGACGAGCGCGGCCAGACGTTCGGCCAGGTCAGCAACGCCTTCATCCGCGTGGTGAACCAGGCGGACGGCCAGGAACTCGCCCGGTACGACCTGAGCGAGGACGCCTCCACCGAGACAGCGATGATCTTCGGTGAGCTCTACCGCTACCAGGGCGAGTGGAAGTTCCGTGCAGTAGGGCAGGGGTACGCGTCAGGCCTGCGCGGCATCGCTCTAGACTTCGGGGTCAACGTTTCGTAAAGCCGCCACGGCGGCGGGGGAGACCCGTACACACACATGGGGTAGCCAGTGGTTCTGAAAACCTTCGGCTGGTCGTTCGCGGTCACCGCGCTCGGCCTGGTCGCAGCGGTCCTCTTCGGGGGGTGGACCGCCTTCGGCATCGTGGCGATCCTCTCGATCCTCGAGATCTCGCTGTCCTTCGACAACGCGGTGGTCAACGCCGGAATCCTGAAGAAGATGAATGCCTTCTGGCAGAAGATCTTCCTCACCATCGGCATCCTGATCGCCGTCTTCGGCATGCGACTGGTCTTCCCCGTCGTCATCGTCGCGGTCAGCGCACAGCTCGGTCCGATCGAGGCGGTCGACCTCGCGCTCAGCGACAAGGACCGTTACCAGGAGCTCGTCACCGACGCCCACCCGGCGATCGCCGCCTTCGGTGGCATGTTCCTCCTGATGATCTTCCTCGACTTCATCTTCGAGGACCGCGACATCAAGTGGCTGGCCTGGCTGGAGCGGCCGCTGGCCAAGCTCGGCAAGGTCGACATGCTGTCGGTCTGCATCGCGCTGATCATCCTGCTGATCTCCGCCATGACCTTCGCCGCCAACGCCCATCAGCACGGCGGCACGCACGTGGACAAGGCGGAGACGGTCCTGCTGGCCGGCATCGCCGGTCTGATCACCTACATGATCGTGGGCGGGCTCTCCGGCTACTTCGAGGACAAACTCGAAGAGGAGGAGGAGCAGGAACACGAGGAGGAGGAGAAGGCCGCACGCGAGGGCAAGCCCAAATCGGCGATCGCCCTGGCCGGCAAGGCCGCGTTCTTCATGTTCCTCTACCTCGAGGTGCTGGACGCGTCCTTCTCCTTCGACGGCGTGATCGGCGCCTTCGCCATCACCAACGACATCGTGCTGATGGCGCTCGGCCTCGGCATCGGCGCCATGTACGTCCGGTCGCTCACGGTCTACCTGGTCCGCCAGGGCACCCTGGACGACTACGTGTACCTGGAGCACGGCGCGCACTACGCCATCGGCGCCCTGGCGCTGATCCTGCTCGTCACCATCCAGTACCAGATCAACGAGATCATCACCGGTCTCGTCGGCGTCGTCCTGATCGGCGCCTCCTTCTGGTCCTCCGTGCGGCGCAACAAGCGCATCGCGGAGGCCGAGGCGCGGGCGGGCGACAAGACAGAGGTCGCGTCCGGGGTGTGACAGCCCTCCGGGTGAGGAACGCTCTCGACGGGGCGGCACCGAGGACCAGTCCTCGATGCCGCCCCGTCGGCCGTGCGGCGCCCCGGCGCCCCGCGGCCACCGGCGGGGGTTCGACGAGTGGACTTGGGGCGGGAATGAGCTTCCTGGACGGACTGTGGCGCGGGCGCGGGAACGCCTTCGACTCCGGCAACGCGGCCACCAACGCCATCGAGCTGACCAAACGGCACGGCCACGTGTCCTTGACCAAGCAGGGCGCGGCCACCGGCCATCTGCGGATCAACCTCAGCTGGCGGATGCGCACCTCCGACTTCGGCGGCCCGCAGCGCGAGAGCCTGCTGCGCCACCCGTTCAAGGCGCTCAAGCCGCCGGAGGTCGTCGGGCACAGCCAGTCCATGGTCAACGTGGACCTCGACCTCGGCTGCCTGTACGAACTCCAGGACGGCACCAAGGGCGTGGTGCAGCCCCTCGGCGGATTCCTCGGCGACGTCAACGACCCGCCGTACGTGAAGCTGAGCGGTGACGACCGGTTCGGCTCCGCCTCCGGCGAGACCATGTACGTCAACCTGGACCAGCGGGAGAACATCAAGCGCCTGCTGATCTTCGCCTACATCTACGACCAGACGCCGGCCTTCGACCGTACCCAGGCCGTGGTCACGCTCTACCCGAGCAACGGCCCGCGGATCGAGATCTCCCTCGACGAACGCCACCCGCAGGCCCGCTCCTGCGCGGTGGTGATGATCGAGAACGTCAAGAACGAGATCCTCGTCCACCGCGAGGTGCGGTTCGTCTACGGCTTCCAGGCGGAGCTGGACCGGCTCTACGGCTGGGGCCTGCAGTGGGGCAGGGGTTACAAGACGAAGGCCGACCGCTGAAGCGCGGCCGGCCCGGGAGCTGTCCCGTCTAGCGTCCGATGAACTGCGGCCCCTGCGGCGGCAGCCGGAAGTCCGGGTCGGGCGCGCCCGTGGCCGGCGGCGGGAAGCCGTACCGGTCCTGCCCCGCCTGGGCCGCCGCCGTGGCGGGCGCGGGCGCCGGATAGCCGTACGCGGGCGGGCTCGTCGGGTGCGGGTAGCCGTAGGCGGGCTGCGCGGCCGGGGGCTGCTGCGGGGGATAGCCGTACGCGGGCTGCGTGGGTACCCCCGCGGGCGGCTGCTCGGGCGGCAGCGGGCGGGACACGTCCGGGGCCGCCGGCACCACCGGGGCCTGCGGCTGGGTCAGCGCGTCGGGCGAGACGCCCTCGGGGGCCTGAGCGAGCGGCTCCGGCGTGGCCGGGCGGTCCGCGTCAGGTCCCTCGGCGGCCTCCGACTCGTCCACCGAGATGCCGAAGTCGGTCGCCAGGCCCTTCAGCCCGTTGGAGTAGCCCTCGCCGAGTGCCCGGAACTTCCAGCCCTCCCCGCGCCGGTACAGCTCACCGCAGATGAGCGCGGTCTCCCGGCCCGTCTCCGGCTTGACGTCGAAGGACGCCAGCGCCTCGCCGTCGGACGTCTGCGCGTCGTACAGCAGGATGCGCAAGTCCCGCACGCGGTCGAAGGTGACCCCGTCCGCCGACGCGACGAGGAGGATCCGGCCGACACCCGACTCGACACCGGCCAGGTCTGTCTGGATCGTGTCGGTCAGGCCCTCGGTGACCCGCTTCTTGCCGAGCCGCCACACCTTCCCGGACGGGTGCCGGGGCTGGTTGTAGAAAACGAAGTCCTCGTCGGAGCGCACACGGCCGTCGAGACCGAGGAGCAGCGCGGAGGCGTCCACGTCCGGCACCCCCTGCCCGGGCGACCAGCGCAGCACGGCGCGTACCGTGGTGGCCTCGAGAGGAACGTTCGACCCCTTCAGCATCGCGTGCGTCATGCGGTCATCCTGCCTTCTCCGTCCTGGTCACGACAATGCGGGGGGTTGGCTCCGTCACCACGGGGTTACCTGAAGTTCATGCCCGGCGGGAACCGCCGACACGGACTTCTACGTACTATTACCGGCCACCTTTCGGCACATCACAGCGTCCACCACAGCCACGGGGGAGTTCAATGCGTCATTTCGGGCACATCGCCCCTGCGGTGAGGAAACGTCTCTTCTACCGGGAGCCCTGCTCCTTCACCGCCGACTCACCGGCCAGGGTGCTGTCCGCCGCGCTCGGCGCCACCCTCTACAGCCCCGCCACCCGGTCCCGGCTCGCCGACGACGTCGTCAAGCAGGGCGCCCGTGGCGTGGTCTCCATGGTGCTCTGCCTGGAGGACTCCATCAGCGACGCCGACGTCGTCGCCGGCGAGGAGAACCTGGTCCGCCAGCTCACCGACCTGGCCGGACGGCCCGGGGCGGACCTGCCCCTGCTGTTCATCCGGGTCCGGGCCCCCGAGCAGATCCCCGACCTGGTCCGCCGCCTCGGCCCCGCGGTCTCGCTGCTGTCCGGATTCGTGCTGCCGAAGTTCACCGCCGAGCGCGGACTGCCGTTCCTGGAGGCACTCACCGCCGCCGAGTCCGCGAGCGGCCGCCGGCTGTTCGCCATGCCGGTGCTGGAGTCGCCCGAGCTGCTCTACCGCGAGAGCCGCGTGGAGACGCTGGAGGGCATCTTCGGCGCCGTCGACAAGTACCGCGACCGCGTGCTCGCCCTGCGCCTGGGCGTCACCGACTTCTGCTCCTCCTACGGGCTGCGCCGGGGCCCCGACATGACGGCGTACGACATCCAGGTCGTCGCCTCGGTGATCTCCGACGTGGTGAACATGCTGGCCCGGGCCGACGGCACCGGGTTCACCGTGACCGGTCCCGTCTGGGAGTACTTCCGGGTCCAGGAGCGCATGTTCAAGCCACAACTGCGGCAGAGCCCCTTCCTGGAGGTGCAGGCCACGGCGCTGCGCGAGACGCTGATCGAACACGCCATGGACGGCCTGCTGCGCGAGATCGCCCTCGACCGGGCCAACGGGCTGCTCGGCAAGACCTGCATCCACCCGTCCCACGTGCTGCCCGTGCACGCGCTGTCCGTCGTCAGTCACGAGGAGTACAGCGACGCCCAGGACATCCTGCGGCCGGAACGCGGCGGCGGGGGTGTACTCAGGTCCGCGTACACCAACAAGATGAACGAGGTGAAGCCGCACCGCGCCTGGGCGGAGCGGACCATGCTGCGCGCCGAGGTCTTCGGCGTCGCCAACGAGGACATCGGCTTCGTGGAACTGCTCGCGGCGGGTCTGGCGGAGTGACCGAGAGGGAGAACAAGGCTGTGAACGAGGGGATGCGCCGGCCGGCGCGTCACGACACCCCGGCCGGTGCGGACACCTGGTCCGGCACCTGGGTCGCCGAGCGGCTCGGCGTCGAGCTGACCGGCGACGAGCGGCTGCCCGGCCTGCTGGGGCTGGCGCTGCGCCGCAACCCCAAGCGGGCCCACCTGCTGGTGTCCAACGTCCTCGGCAAGCACGTCCCCCAGGCTCCGTCCGTGGTCCACGGGCACGGCGTCGAGCTCGGCCGCCGGGTGCGGGAGCTGCTGGGCGAGGAGGCGGCCGGGCGGGCCGTCGTGCTCGGGTACGCCGAGACCGCGACCGGTCTCGGCCACTCCGTCGCCGACGGCCTGGGCACCGCCCCCTACCTGCACTCCACGCGCCGGCCGGTCGCCGGCGTCGCCACCGCCGGCGGCTTCGAGGAGTCGCACTCGCACGCCACCTCCCACCTGCTGCTGCCGGAGGATCCGGCGCTGCTGGCGGGGGACGGGCCGCTGGTGCTGGTGGACGACGAGTTCTCGACGGGGAACACGGTGCTGAACACCGTGCGCGCTCTGCACGCGCGGTATCCGCGGGGGAGGTACGTCGTCGTCGCGCTGGTCGACATGCGGTCGGCGGCGGACGCCGGGCGGCTGGAGGAGTTCGGCCGGGAGATCGGGGCGCGGATCGATCTGGTGACGGTCGCGTCGGGGACGGTGCGGCTGCCTGACGGCGTCCTGGAGAAGGGGCAGGCGCTGGTCGCGGAACATGAGACGGCCGCGGCGCCGTCGGGGTCGAGCGCGCAGTTCCCCGCGCCCCCTCCAGGCGCCTCGGCGACAGCACCCTCAGGGGCGCGGGGAAGTGCGCGACCGGCCCCCACCGGGCCGCAGTCGCCGTCCGACCGCGTCACCCGAGTCGACCTCCGCTGGCCGACGCGTCTGCCTGACGGCGGTCGACACGGATTCACCCCAGCCCACCGCACCGCACTCGAGAACGCCCTCCCCGCCATGGCGGCCCGAATATCCGCCGCCCTCCCCGAAGAAACGCACCGCGTGCTCGTCCTCGGCTTCGAGGAACTCATGTACGCCCCCCTGCGCCTCGCCACCGAGCTGGAGCGCACCACCGGCGCCGAGGTGCGCTACTCCACCACCACCCGCTCACCCGTCCTCGCGGTCGACGACCCCGGCTACGCCATCCGCACCCGTCTGGTCTTCCCCGCCCACGACGACCCCGCCGACGGCCCCGGCGAGCGCTACGCCTACAACGTCGCCGGCGCCGGTTTCGACGCCGTCGTCGCCGTCGTCGACTCGGCCGCCGACACCCCCGCGCTGCACGCGCCCGACGGCCTGCTCGCCCGGCTCGCCGAACACACCCCGCGGGTCCTCCTCGCGGTCGTACCGTCGTACGTGCCCGCCGCGCCCGCCGCCCAGGACGCCCCCGAAAGGCCCGCCACCATGCTGCCCGAGCCCCTCCGAGGCCCCGCCTTCTCCTCGTACGCGCCCGAGGAGGTCGGCTGGCTGCTCCAGGACCTCTCGGACGTGACGCTGGAGGCGCCGACCGAGGAGCGCGAGGAAGCGATCCAGAGCGGCGGCGCCCACTACGCCGAGTCGCTGCCGGTGGAGTACCAGCCTAGCGAGCAGTACCAGCAGCTCTTCCACAGCGCCCTGGAGGCGTCGGCGGCCCGGCTGGCGCACGCCGTCGGCGTGGTCACCGAGACCGTCCTCGCCGAGCGCACCCCCCGCCCGGTCCTGGTGTCGCTGGCCCGCGCCGGCACCCCGGTGGGCATCCTGATGCGCCGCTGGGCGCAGCACCGGCACGGCCTCGACCTGCCGCACTACGCCGTGTCCATCGTGCGCGGCCGCGGCATCGACGCCAACGCCCTGCGCTGGCTGGCCGCCCACCACGACCCGCGCGACGTGGTGTTCGTCGACGGCTGGACCGGCAAGGGCGCCATCACGCGCGAACTCGCCCAGGCCGTCGAGGAGTTCGAGAAGGCCGAGGGCGTCACCGGCTTCGACCCGGAGATCGCGGTCCTCGCCGACCCCGGCTCCTGCGTCCGTACGTACGGCACCCGTGAGGACTACCTGATCCCGTCCGCGTGCCTCAACTCCACGGTGTCCGGCCTGATCTCGCGCACCGTGCTGCGCGCCGACCTGGTCGGTCCCGACGACTACCACGGCGCCAAGTACTACCGTGAACTCGCCGGCGCGGACCTGTCGGTGGCCTTCCTGGACGCCGTCGCCGCCCGCTTCGACGAGGTCACCGAGGCCGCCTGCGCAGAGGCCAAGGAGCTGCTCGCCGCCGACCGCACGCCCACCTGGGAGGGCTGGGCAGCGGTGGAGCGCATCAGCGAGGAGTACGGCATCCACGACGTGAACCTCGTCAAGCCCGGCGTCGGCGAGACCACCCGGGTGCTGCTGCGCCGGGTGCCGTGGAAGGTGCTGGCCCGTGCCGGGGCCGGGAGCGACCTCGACCACGTCCGGCTGCTCGCCGAGCAGCGGGGCGTCCCCGTCGAGGAGGTCGCCGACCTGCCGTACACCTGCGTCGGCCTGATCCACCCCCGCTACACCCGGGGCGCGACCGGCGCCGACGGCACGGCGGTGAGCCGCTGATGCCCGTCATCGTCGCCAGCGACCTCGACCGCACCCTCATCTACTCCGCCGCCGCCCTCGCCCTGACCATGCCCGACGCGCGGGCGCCCAGGCTGCTGTGCGTGGAGGTCCACGAGAGCCGGCCCCTCTCCTACCTGACGGAGACCGCCGCCCAGCTCCTCACCGAGCTGGGTGACGAGGCCCTGTTCGTCCCCACCACGACCCGCACCCGCAAGCAGTACCAGCGCATCAACCTGCCCGGCCCCGCCCCGACGTACGCGATCTGCGCCAACGGCGGGCACCTGCTCGTCGACGGCGTCTCCGACCCCGACTGGCACGCGCGGGTCCAGGCGCGGCTGGCCGACGAGTGCGCCCCGCTGGCCGAGGTGCAGGAGCATCTGCTGCGCACCGCCGACCCCGTGTGGGTGCGCAAGCACCGGACCGCCGAGGACCTCTTCGCCTACCTCGTCGTCGAGCGCGAGCTGCTGCGCGAGGAGTGGGTGAAGGAACTCGGCGAGTGGGCGGAGAACCGCGGCTGGACGGTGTCTCTCCAGGGCCGCAAGATCTACGCCGTGCCGAAGCCGCTCACCAAGAGCGCGGCCATGCGGGAGGTCGCCCGGCGCACCGGCGCGGATCTCACCCTCGCCGCGGGCGACTCCCTCCTCGACGCGGACCTGCTGCTCGCCGCCGACCTGGGCTGGCGACCCGGCCACGGCGAACTCGCCGAGGCCGACTGGACGGCCCCCGGAATCCGCTCCCTGCCCGAGCGGGGCGTCGCGGCGGGCGAACGCATCCTCCGCGAACTCCTCCGCACCATCCGCTCCCGCTGACCCCGTCCCGCCTTGCGGCGGTGCGGGCACCGTGGGGCGCCGGCTCGGCGCGCCGCCTCCGCCGTCCGGCTGGACGACAGAGGCGTTCGCGGCGAAGCGGAGACGGTCGCGCGGTGGCGCGGCGCCGAAGGGGGCCCGCACCGGTGTTCGGGGGCCGTCCGGTGCGCGTGGCGGCAGAAGCCACGCGGTGGGGGAGTCCCTCCAGGTACGCCGGTGTCCCGGTGGGCGCACCGGTGCGCGTGGCGACGGCGACCGTCCGGTGCGGGCGCGTGCCCGTGGGACGCAGGCGTGCGGGTGGCTCACCGGTGCGTGCGGCTGTGGAAGCCGTGTGGTGTGGCGTGTCCTGGGGTTTCCTGGTGCCGCGGTGCCGCGGTGCCGCGGTGCCGCGGTGCCGCGGTGCTGCGGTGCTGCCGGGGCTGCGGTGCTGCGGTGCTGCCGGGGCTGCGGTGGTGCCGGGGTAGCGTTCAGGCGCGTGGTGACGGTGTCGGTGGTCGCGCCGACGTGGGCGGGAGGGCCGGGGCCGGTCCCGTCAGTCGGGGCGGCGCAGGGTGAGGGTGTCCGTGGGGGAGGGGCCGGGAGGGGTGTCATCGGGCCCGGCGGCCGCGTCGGCCTTGGCGGTGCGGGCGCGGCGGAGGCGCAGGATCACGAAGGTCACGAGGGCCAGGGCGGCAGCCGCCAGCACCACCTTGGAGTAGGCCGAGACGACGGACGTGACTTCGGTCCAGTTGTCGCCGAGCGCCCAGCCCGCCAGCACGAACGCCGTGTTCCAGATCGCGCTGCCCAGCGTGGTCAGGCCCAGGAACAGCGGCAGCGGCATCCGCTCCACCCCGGCCGGCACCGAGACGAGACTGCGGAAGACCGGGATCATCCGGCCGAAGAACACCGCCTTCGGTCCGTGCCGCAGGAACCACGCCTCCGTCTTCTCGACGTCCCCGGCCTTCACCAGCGGCAGCCGCCCCGCCAGCGCCAGCGTCCGCTCCCGGCCGAGCAGCGCGCCCACCCCGTACAGCGCGAGCGCGCCGACCACCGAGCCGGCGGTGGTCCACAGCAGCACGGCGACGAGGCTCATCCGCCCGCTGCTCGCGGCGAACCCCGCGAGCGGCAGGATCACCTCGCTGGGGATGGGCGGGAAGAGGTTCTCCAGCGCGATGGCGAGCCCGGCCCCGGGGGCGCCGAGGGCGTCCATGAGGCCGTTGACCCACTGCGGTCCGCCGCCCGTGTCCGCGGCGGATGTGATCCCGTATGCTGCGCCGGCTGTCATGCCCCCACGCTAGGAAGACCAAGCTGAAGGGGACCTGAGGACGGAGGTCAGCCGCAGCAGCCCCCACCGCAGCAGCCGCCGCCCCCGCCGCCCGCGCCGGGCGCCGGGGCCGCCGCGGACGCGGTGCCGCCCACGGCCACCGTGGACAGCAGTTTCACCGTGTCGTCGTGGCCCGCCGGGCAGGCCGCGGGGGCCGAGGACTCCGCCATCGGACGGCTCATTTCGAACGTGTCGCCGCAGGTGCGGCAGCGGTACTCGTAGCGAGGCATGGGCACAGGTTAACCGGACCGGCGGGAGCGGACCGGTCAGTTGGCGCCGGCCCCGCGCTCCTCCCGGATCCCGGCGACCACACGGCCCACGGTCTCCCGTACCGCCTCCGTCTCGGTGAGGAAGTGCCAGTAGTCGGGGTGGCGGCCCTCCAGCCCGGCGACGGCCCGCTCCAGCCGGGCCACGGCGTCGTCCAGCGGACGGGCGTGGCGCGGATCGGGGGTGTTGCGGCCGGCCATGGCGAGCCGCTGGGCGTCGCGGATGGCGAACCGGGTGCGCTCGATCTCCCGCTCCGGGTTCTTCTGCACGGCGTTCAGCCGCCGCAGCCGGTCGCCGGCGGCCGACACGGCCTCGTCGGTGGTGTTCAGCAGCGCCCGCGCGGTGGACAGCAGCGCGGTGGCGTCCGCCCAGCGCTGTTCGTCACGGGCCGCCCGGGCCTCGGCGAGCCGTTCCTCCGCCTGCCGGACGTTGCGCCCGGCCATCTCGGGCACGCCCTGGAGGTCCTGCCAGCAGGCGACGGTGAAGCGCCGGCGCAGCTCGCTCAGCACCGGCTCGACCTGCCCGGAACGGGTGGTGAGCGCCTCGGCGCGGGTGCGCAGGGACACCAGCCGGTGGTCGATCTCGGCGGCCCGTTCCGGCAGCCGCTCCGCCTCCACGCGGACCGCCTCGGCCTCGCGGGTGACGCGGGCCGCCCGGTCCAGGGTGCCGGGCACGCCGTGCTGTCCGGCGCCCTGGTTCAGCTTGGTCAGCTCCGGGGAGAGCGCGGCGAGCCGGGCCGCGAGGTCGTCGGCCTTGAGTCCGGAGCCGCGGGCGGTGTCGAGGGCCTGGGAGGCGGCGAGCAGCGCCTGCCGGGCGCGTTCCACGGCGGGCGCCAGCCGGGCCAGCTGGGTCTCGGCCTTGCCGAGCAGCGGGCCGAGCCCGTCCGCGAACCGGTCCAGGTCCTGCCTGACCCGGTCCAGCTCCTCCGTGGCGGCGGTCAGCTCGGTGCGGGCCCGGGAGGCCGTGGCGGCGTCCAGGTCGTCCCGGTCGAGGTCGTGGGCGTCGACGGCGGCGATGTAGTGGTGGCTGGCCTCGTCGATGCGGCGGCCGAGCGCCGCGAAGTCGTCGACGACCCGGCGGGCGGCGGGGGAGTCGTCGACGGCGGTGATCGTCTCGACGGAGATCCGCAGATCACGCTGGGCGGTGTCGAGTTCGTAGAAGGCGGCGGCCGCCGCGTCCTTGGCGGCCTGCGCCTCGGCGCGCTGGTTCTCCGCGCGTCCGCCGAACCAGCGGCGGGTGCCGCCGCCGGCGAACGCGGCGGGCAGCGTCAGCGCCGCGACCAGCGGCAGCGCCATGAGGGCGAGCGTGTCACGCAGCGGCTCCGCGGCCCGGCGTCGGCGCCGCCCCGGCGGCAGGGGGGACACGGTCCGGCGCGCGCGAGGCACGCGCGGCTCCGACGGCGAGTACGGCTGCGCTGGTGTCGCCGTCACATCCCTCTCCCGTACTGTCGTTCGCCCGGCCCGATGTCATTCTCCCACCGGTACAGGACGAACACACGGGCCCGTCAGTTCGCCGTGCGGACGGTGAGTGTGCCGTCGCCGGTGCGGGCGGTCACCTCGTGGGCGCTGGAGTCGTCGCGCGGCACGGACACGTCCTCGGCGCCGTCCCCGGTGGAGGTGTCCACCCGGTACGCGCCGCGGGGCAGTTCGATGGTCAGCGAACCGTCGCCGCTGCGGGACTCCACCCGGTCCGGTACGGCGCTGAGAGTGAGGTGCACCGAGCCGTCCCCGCTCTGCGTGCGCACGCTGCGGGAGGAGACCTCCGCGCGCACCGATCCGTCGCCGGTACGCAGCTCAAGGGGGCCGCTGGTGTCCGTGACCCGGACCGAGCCGTCCGTGGTGCGGATCTTCAGCGCGTCCTGGAAGCCCTCGGCGCGGACGCTGCCGTCCTTGTCCTCGACGGTGACGGCGACCCCGCGCGGCACCTCGATGCGGTGCTTGGCGGCGCAGTCGGCTACGAAGCCCGAGCACTTCTCGCGCAGCACCAGCCGGTCGCCCTCCATGGACCAGGTGACCTCCGGGCCCGAGCCGAGGGTGACGCTGCCCTGGAACCAGCGGGTGACCGCGATCTCGCCCGCCGGCTGCGCGTCCGAGGCGACGATCTCCAGCGCCGAGTCGTCGGAGTCGATGGTGAGGGTGGTGCCGGGCAGGGCGAAGGTGCGGTGGTCCGGCTCGGTGTCGTCGTCGGCCGACGCGCAGGCGGTCAGGGCCGCGCCGAGCACCACGACGGCACCGGCGAGCGCGAGGGCCCGCGCCCGCCGGGTGCCGGAGCTACGGGTGGTGCGGGCGGCGCGGGTGGTGGCGGTCATGACGGTCTCCCCCTGGAACGGACGGCTGGCCCTGCGGCGGTGTTCGGATGTCTTCGACCGTACGGAGCCGGGGGTCGCACGGGGATCCGGCCGACCGGCGGATATGGGGTGGGGATAACCCCAGGGTCCGGGGCCCGACGGGGTTTGCGGGACCGCGACCCCGGCCATGTAGGCTGTCCACTCGACCTGGGCGGTGCCGCCCGGGCCGGGGGTGCGTAGCTCAGGGGTAGAGCGCCTGCCTTACAAGCAGGATGTCGGCGGTTCGAAACCGTCCGCGCCCACACAGGCCAGAGGCCCCTCACCCACCCGGTGAGGGGCCTCTTTCCGGTCGTCCGGGAGGTTCTCATCAGACCGCGCGGACAGCCCGGCCCGGTGATCTCGTCAGCCGGTCCCGCGGTCAGCCGGTCCCGCGGACACCGGTGCGCGTCGTGCGGTAGCTGTACACCAGCAGGGCGATGAGGATGACAGCCGACAGGATGAGACCCGCGCCTGTCGGCCAGCCGCCGAAGGGCAGTTCGGGCATGACGCCCCAGAACAGACCCGCCGCGAGCAAGGCCGCCGCCACGAGGCAGGAGCCGGCGATCCGGACGGCAGAGGAGACACTCTCCCTGGCCGCGCTCATGGCGCGCCGGCGCACGGGGTCGACGAAGCGGGCCACGGTGGGGAACTGTTCGGCGAGGACCAGCAGCCCGGCGAGAATGAGCAGCAGTCCGGGGCCGGGCAGCACCAGCAGCGCGACGCCGACGAGCAGCAGCGCGCCCCCGGCCACGAGTGCGAACCCCCTGCGCAGGACGTTTCGGCTGCTCACCTCTGCCTCTCGTGGTCTCCGCATGTGACGCACGGCCGCTGGAACGATGGTCCACTTCCATGCTGCTGCCGGGATGCCCCACGTGCAATCCACTGGCCGTGCGCGGGAACTACGGCGAGTCCTCCGCGGCTTCGCGGGCGTGCTTCAGCGCGGAGCGGGCGTGCACGCGGTCGGTGCCGGTGAGTGCGGTCCAGTAGCGGTGGGTGCTGACGAACACCGCGAGTTCGTGCTCGCGGCGCCGCAGCTTCTCGACCTCGGCCTGCTCGTCCTCGGTCCAGCCGGGGGAGGCGGGGCGCTCGACCTTGCGCCAGCCGTTGTCGTCACTGAACCCGTCGAGGGGTTCGACCGACCAGGGGAGCCGCTTCAGCAGGGCCGACAGCTCGGCCCGGACCTGATGCAGTTCCTCCTGACCGGCACGGAGGTCACTCGGAAAGTCATAGGTCGCAGCCACACGACAATGATACGCCTGTTCGAATTTGGGTGGCGAGTTACTCAGGGGTCCTGGAGCGGGATTCACTCCTTCGTGGCCCCGGGCGGCCCGAGGCGCAAGACTGGGGGCATGTGCCGGAGTATCAAGACCCTGCGTCCGCCCGCGCTGCCCGAGGAGGCCACGGAGGAGGAGATCCGGGCCGCCGCCCTGCAGTACGTCAGGAAGGTGTCCGGGTTCCGGGCCCCGGCCGCCCACAACCGCGAGGTGTTCGACCGCGCGGTCGAGGCGATCGCCGAGGCCACGGCCGACCTCCTGGGCAACCTGGAGGTCCGGGGCGCCCCGGCCCGCCAAGCGGCGAGCTGAACCCCCGTCGGCGGGCCGACGGCACGCCGTCGACCCGTGGCGCCAGGGGGCGCGAGGCCCCCGGCGAGGGCCGTGAAGCCGGATGGTGCGTCTGCCGGTGACGCTCGCCGGACACTGGGTGGGCGGCCGTGTCGCCCGTTGCGGGCCTCGCCGTGATGTGGCGCCCCGCCGGCCTGGGGTGGCCGCGCGGGCTCCGCGACGCCTGCGGATCGCGCCGCGCACCCGCCGGGTGCGGGTCCCGGGCGGAATGGCCGGTCCCGGCGGGTGCTGAGTGCTGACGGCGGGCCGTTCGCGACGGTCGGCGGTCGCCCGACCTGCCCCCCGTGTCGGCCGCGCGTCGGTTACTGCGCCTGGGCCTGGGAGGGGCGCGGGCGGCGCATCAGGTAGGCGGCGCCGGCGCCCGCCGCGAAGAGCGCGCCGACGGAGACCGCCGTGGCCAGCCACGTGGCGCCGAGCCACTGGCCGCCGAAGTAGCCGAGGGCGACGCTGTAGCCCGCCCAGGACAGGCCCGCCAGGGCCGACCAGGGGAGGAAGTCGCGGGCGCGGTGGCGGGCGGCGCCGGCGCCGAGGGAGACCACCGAGCGGCCGGCCGGCGCGAACCGCGCGAGGACCACGAGGCCGCCGCCGCCCCGGGCGAGCGCCGCGCCGAGACGTTCCTGCGCGCTCCGCAGCCGGCGGGAGCGGGCGATGGCCCGGTCCAGGTGGGGGCCGCCGCGCCAGGCGAGGCGGTAGGCGACCAGGTCGCCGAGGACGGAGGCGGTGGCGGCGCACAGCGTCAGGATCAACATGTCGGGCACGTAGGCCGCGGTGCTCGCGGCCGCCGCCGTGGCCGCGGTGATCACCAGCACCCCGCTGGGCAACACCGGGAGGAACACGTCGAGCAGGACCGACAGGGCCACCACCGCGTAGATCCACGGGCTGCCGACCAGCGACCCGACACTCTCCACTCGCACTCCCCGTACGCCCCCGTGGGCCCGTGCCCCGCCGCGCTGTCGCGGGGGAAGCGGCAGGAGTGGCAGGAGAGGCCGATGACAGCCATACAGCGTACGCCCGGTAAGTGACAGAAAGGTCACGGGGGGTTCGTACGCCCGGCGCCGCCGGTTCCCGTTCCGGACACGAGGGCGCCCCCTGCCCGGTGTGCGGCAGGGGGCGACGTGTGCGACTCGGTGCGGGTGCCGTGGGGAGGCTCCGGCGGTCGTGCGGTCGTGCGGTCGTGCGGTCGTTGCGGTGAAGCGGTCAGGCGATCAGACGGTCAGGGCCGGTCACGCGGTCACCGGGGTCTGCTCCGCCGGCTGTCCCTCCTGCGCGGTGGAGCGCTTGGCGAGCAGGCGGTCGAGCCCGAAGGCCCCGGAGCCGGTGAAGACGAGCAGAAGCATGGCCCAGCAGTACATGGCCGCGCCCTCGCCGCGGTTCTGGATCGGCCAGAGGGCCTCGGGCTGGTGCACCTTGAAGTACGCGTACGCCATCGCGCCGGACGATATGAACGCGGCGGCGCGGGTGCCGAGGCCGAGCAGGACGAGCCCGCCGCCGACGAGTTCGATCAGGGCGGCGTACCAGCCCGGCCAGGTGCCGGTCTCGACGGTGCCGCCGTTGCCGTCCGTGCCGCCGAGCAGGCCGAGCAGGGACACGGCGCCGTGGCAGGCGAAGAGCAGTCCGACGACCATGCGGAACAGGCCCAGGGCGTAGGGCTGGGCGCTGGTGAGGCGTCCGTTCATGCGGGGGATCTCCTTCGGTCACGAACCGGCCCCCGGAAGAGGCCGGTCCTGGGGGCGGAACCGAGTCGTGATCCCACGTTAGGTGTGCCTAAAAGATGCTTGCAAGTTCAACATTTGGCCACGGGTTCAGCCCTCCTTCGGCCGCCCCCGAGGCCCCTCTGCGCATGTCACCGCGCGCACCGGCCCGCCCGCCCGGCCGCCGGGGTGACCGGATCCACCCCCCGTTGCACAGCGGACTCACAGGTGCACGCCGGTCTCAGCGGCTCAACTGCCGCTCCATCACGCGCCGGAGCCGCACACCGGCCTGCTCCTGCTGGGCGTGCTCCAGCCGCAGCGCCGCCGAACGCCCCCGCGTGGCCAGCGTCATGAGCTGGTTGCCGAACCAGGGCCCGCCCGTCCGGCGCCAGCCGACCGGCGGCCGCCCCAGCCCGCCGTGCCGCACGAACACCCGGCCCAGCCGCCGGGCCGCGGCGCTCCACCCGAAGCGGAAGCCGGCCCGCATGGAGGAGGGGATGGAGTTGTGGACCGGCGAGCAGGTCAGCTGCAGCACGCGTGCGTCCGGCGCCGGACGTCCCGGCCAGCTCGGCTCGGCGACATAGGCGTGGTGGACGTCCCCCGACAGCACGCACACCGTGGCGGGCGCGTCCGGGCCGCTGCCCGCGTCGGCGACCAGCTCCGCCAGCTCGGCGAACGAGTCCGGGAATGCCGACCAGTGCTCCAGGTCCGCGGCCCGCCGCAGTTTCTCCCCGAGACGGGCCCAGCGCGGCCCTTTGTCGCCCCGGCACAGCACGGAGCTCCACGCCTCGACGTCGTGCACCAGGTGGGGGAGCAGCCAGGGCAGCGACGTACCGATGAGCAGGTGGTCGTACGAGGCGCGGTCGTCGAACACCTGGGCGCGCAGCCAGTCGGCCTCGTCCCGGTCGAGCATCGAGCGCCGCTCCTCCTCCAGCACCCGCGCCGCACGGCTGTCCACCATGACCAGCCGCACCCGGCCGAAGTCGCGCCGGTAGCTCCAGCGCACGGCCGTCGCGTCGGCCTCCGCCTCGGCGGCGAAGGCGCGCAGCGCGTCGGTGCCGTCGGGGACCTTCCGTACGGCCGCGTACAGCGGGTCGGCGTCGACGTCGGCGGGGGAGAGGTTGCCCAGGTGCTGGTACACCCAGTACGACATCAGTCCGCTGAGCACCCGCTCCCGCCACCAGGAGGTGGCGCGCATGTCCTCGACCCAGGAGGCGGAGGTGTTCCAGTCGTCGATCACGTCGTGGTCGTCGAAGATCATGCACGTGGGCACGGTGGACAGCAGCCAGCGCACCTGCGGGTCGAGCCAGGACTCGTAGTAGAGGTGGGTGTACTCCTCGTAGTCCGCCACCTGGCTGCCCGGCGGCCGGCTCAGGTCGCGGCGCCCGGCCAGCCACTCCCTCGTGGCCTCGGAGGTCTCGTCGGCGTACACCTGGTCGCCCAGGAGCAGCAGCACGTCGGGCCGTTCGCCCTCCGGATCGGCGGCGATGCGCTTCGCCAGCGCGTCCAGGGCGTCGGGTCCCACGGGGTCGGGCTCCCCGGTGGGCGGGGAGGCCCAGCGGCAGGAGCCGAAGGAGATGCGCGCACGGTCGTCGCCGGCCGGGGTGCGGATCACCGACGGCGGGAACGACGGGAAGGGCTTCCGGTCGAGCGGCCACACCCGGGTGCCGTCCACGAACACCTCGTACGGGGTGGCCGTCCCCGGCGCGAGGCCGGTGACGCGCACCAGCGCGTAGTGGTGACCGGCCACCTGAAAGGTGCCGGACGTCCCGCCGGAACCGTCCGGACAGCGCACCTCCACGGTGCCCGGGCCGTCCGTCTCGGCCCAGACGGTCGCGGACGAGCCGTCGACGTACCTCAGCAGTGGTCCGAGCCGCAGTCCGGCCATGGTGACCCCTTCCTCCGTCGCCCCGTACGGTACGCAGCGACGGAGGCCACCGGGGAGATTGGCGCACCCGGCAGTTCGGGCCGTGCCGCGTCAGCAGTTGTTGAGGTACCCCTGAAGGGCGGACTTCTCGGCCGAGTCGACCGCCAGGTCGTAGTGGTACTTCACCTGGACCCACGCGCGGACGTACGTGCAGCGGTAGGCCGTGCGGGACGGCATCCAGGTGGCGGGGTCCTGGTCGCCCTTGGACTGGTTGACGTTGTCCGTGACGGCGATCAGCTGCGGGCGGGTGAGGTCGTTGGCGAAGGCCTGGCGCTGGGCGGTGGTCCAGGAGCTCGCGCCGGAGTCCCAGGCCTCGGCCAGCGGCACCATGTGGTCGATGTCGACGTCGGAGGCGGCGGACCAGGTGGCGCCGTCGTACGGGGAGTACCAACTGCCGCTGGTGGCGGCGCAGGAGGAGTTCGTGACGACGTTCGTGCCGTCGCGCTTGAGGATCGTCTCGCGGGTGTTGCAGCTGCCGCTGACGGTGATCCAGTGCGGGAACAGGTCGCGGTTGTAGCCGGTGCGGCTCTCGGTGCGCACGGGGAGGGTGGCGAGGTAGCCGCGGGCGGTGGCGGCGCTCACCGGGGTGGGAAGGGCGGCGGAGGCGGCCGGGGCGTTGAACAGCCCCGCGGAGGCTATGAGTCCGGTGAGGGCCGCGGCTATGCTGAGCCGTCGACGCGCGTAGAACTTCGTCATGCGAACTCCCTTGTGGGGTGCGGGGATTGGCGTGCGGGCAGGGGAATGCTCGCGGCGCCCTGTTGCCGGGAGGCGTGGGTCCGGTAAGAAGTTAATGACGCGCTCATGACACGTCTATGGTTCAGATGTGAAGTTTCCGCGCACGGGGGTGCGGGACCCGTCGTGGGGGACGGGCTTTCGGGGTCCGCGCGGACGTCACGTACCATGGACGGCGCAGAAGGGGAGTAGCCCTTTGCCGGACCGTCGACATACTGCTCAGCCAGCCTGAGCCGGCGCCCGGAGGCAGGCCCGCGAGGGTCGGCCGGCGAGACCTTCGGCAAGCAGTGCACGCCTGTGCCGTACGGCACAGGCACCGTGTGTTCTGCCGTGCCGAGGTGTCTTGCGCGCAAGTTCGTCACTCTCGGCGGGGCAGCCCCCGACCGATTGAGGAACCTTGATCAGCCTGACCGTGACGGCCGTCGTCTTCGGCGTCGTCTTCCTGGCCGAACTGCCCGACAAGACCGCGCTCGCCGGGCTCGTCCTCGGCACCCGCTACCGCGCCTCGTACGTCTTCGCCGGCGTCGCCGCCGCCTTCGCGGTGCACGTCGCCCTGGCGGTGGCGGCGGGAAGTGTGCTGACCCTGCTGCCGCAGCAGCTTGTTCACGCGATCACGGGTGTGCTCTTCCTCGGCGGCGCGGCGGTGCTGCTGTTCAAGAAGGACGACGACGAGGAGGAGGTCCGCAAGCCCGAGGACCAGTCCTTCTGGAAGGTCGCCGGGGCCGGGTTCATGCTGATCCTCGTCGCCGAGTTCGGCGACCTCACGCAGATCATGACGGCGAACCTCGCCGCCCGGTACGACGACCCGATCTCCGTGGGCCTGGGCGCCGTGCTCGCGCTGTGGGCGGTGGCCGGTCTCGGCATCGTCGGCGGCAAGGCGCTGATGAAGCGGGTGCCGCTGAAGCTGATCACGCGGATAGCGGCGCTGCTCATGCTGGCCCTCGGTGTGTGGAGCCTGTGGGAGGCGGTCGCCGGGTGACGCCCGGACGGCAGGCCGGCGAACACCCGGTGCACCCGCTGGCGGGAGAGCGGGGTAGTTTTGTACCGTGGGTGAACAAAGTGGCTCCCGCCCGTTTCCCCTGACCGGCGGGCGGGGCCGCTCTGTCACCGACGGACCCCGCCCCCAGGTCCCGCCCCCCCGCTTCTTGGAGCAGCCGATGACGGCCACCCCCTCCGTACTCACCGCCCGTGCCCTCTTGCTGGACATGGACGGCACCCTCGTCAACTCCGACGCCTCCGTCGAGCGCATCTGGCGGCGCTGGGCCGACCGCCACGGGCTCGACGGCGACGAGGTCATGAAGGTGGTGCACGGACGCCAGGGCTACGCCTCGATGGCCATGCTGCTGCCCGACCGGCCGATGGAGCAGAACCACGCCGAGAACGCCCGGATGCTCGCGGAGGAGACCGCGGACACCGAGGGCGTCGTCGCGATACCGGGCGCCCGTGAGTTCCTCGCGTCCCTCGCCGGGCTGCCGCACGCGCTCGTGACGTCCGCGGACGTCGCCCTGTCCACGGCGCGGATGGCCGCCGCCGGGCTGGAGCAGCCCGCGGTCCGCGTCACGGCGGAGTCGGTCGGCGCGAGCAAGCCGGATCCGGAGGGCTTCCTGAAGGGTGCGGCGGAACTGGGTGTCGCCCCGGCCGACTGCGTCGTCTTCGAGGACTCCGGTGCGGGGATCGCGGCGGGGCGCGCCGCGGGGATGCGGGTGGTGGGGATCGGGCCGCGGGCCGGCTTCCACGGGCCGGACGCGGTCGTCCGTGATCTGACGCAGGTGCGGGTGGAGCGGATGCCTTCGGGGATGGTCCGGCTGCACATCGCCGCGTAGGCGGGGCCCGTGTCCGGGGCTGCGCCCCGGACCCCCTGTCGGCCCTGGCGGGCCTCGTCCTCAAGCGCCGGACGGGCCGGAATCAGCCCCTCCGGCGTTCGAGCAGCGTGGGCCGGGGCGGAGTCGGCCCCGGAGCGCTCAGGGAACCCGGGTTTCCGCCTCCAGGCGGGCGCGGGTCTGAGGGCCGTAGGCGCCCAGCTCCTCCGCGATGCCGCGCGACCACTGATACGCGCGGACCGCTTCTTCCACGCGCGGGGTGTACTGCCCGTTGATGTCGCCGTGGTACAGCCACACCTGGCGCAGACGCTGCTGGAGTCCGGCGACCTCCGGTCCCCGGTCCCCGCGCCGCAGCACGGGCGAGGTGCCGCCCGGGTCCGTCGGCTCCGGGGCCACGGCGGGCGCGGACGACGCGGCGCCGCTCGACGCGGTCGCCGACGGCTCGGCCGGCGCGGAGGCGCTCGGCGCGGAACTGGACGCCGAGGGCGACGGGGAGGCGGACGCGCTCGCGCTCGCGGACGGGGAGTCCGAGCCCGAGGGGGACGCCGACGGCGACGCGGGCGAAGCGTCGGGGGACGGCTCCGCCGACGGCGACCCGGACGGCTGGTCCGGCACGCTCGCCCTGATGTCGTCCGGTGCCGCGGCGTCCCGGGACGGCGAGTCGTAGGAGAACAGCCCGCTCGCCCAACCCGCCGCGCCCAGCACGGCGACGACCGCACCGGACGCCGCGATCAGCGCACCGCGCCTGCGGCGGCCACGCTGCGGGGGTTCGTCGCCCGTGTGCCGTGCGGCCGCCGCCCCTGCCGGCACGTGTCGGAGAGGGCGCGTGGCGTCGTCGAAGAGGCCGAGATCGTCGGCGTTGGGCCGTGCCGTCCCCGGCGCGAGGGGGGTGGGCAACCCGGACGTACGGTCGGGGGCGTCCCCGTCGGACACGGCCGCTGTCGCAGCGCCGGTCCCTGCGGCTCCCGCCGCCGCGCCGGGCTGGACGGCCCGCAGCGTCATGGTGGCGTCGACCGCCCCCTCCGCCGGCACCGGTGCGTGAACCCCGCCGCCCGGCCGGCCCTCCTGCCCTTCCGCGCCGTGCGCACCGGCGCCGAGCGCTCCGGCGCCGGATACGCCCGCATTGGACGCCCCCGCGTCGGAGGCTCCCGTGCCGGGAGCGCCGGCGTGGGGCGCGTCGGCGTGGGGCGGTGCCGCAGCGGGGGGCCTGGCGTCATGTGCGGCCGACCCGTGCGTCCTTGCCCCGGCGGCGTCTGCCCCGGTCGCCCCGGTGCCGGGAAGTCCCGTGCCGGGAAGTCCCGTGCCGGGCGTTCCCGCCCCGAACGCCCCGGTGCTGTGCGCCGGCCCGGCCGTCCCGGTGCCGGAGGCTCCCGTGCCGGGCGACGTCGCCCCGGCGGCGTCTGCCCCTGCCGCCCCGGTGCCGGGCCTCCCGGAGCCGGTTGCCGTGGTGCCGTGTGGTCCCGCGTCGTGTGGTCCCGTGCCGTGCGCTCCCGTGGCGTGCGTCGTCGCGTCTGCCGGCCCGGTGCCGTGCGCCGGCCCGGTCGGGGGCGTGCCCGGTGAGGGCGTGCCGGGGTGGATCGCCGCCAGGGTCATGGTGGCGTCGGGTGCCGGTCCGCCGGGTGCGGACGGGGTGGCGGGCGTGCCCTCCGGCGCGGGTCCGTGCGGTCCTCGGGGCGCGGGCGTCCCGTGAGCGGCCGGTCCGTCGGGCGAGGGAGGTCCCCCGTGCGTGGAAGCGGACCGTGCCCCGTCCGTGGGCGGTGCCTCGGCGGGGGGCGTCGCCCGTCCTCCGTCCGGCGCCGGAGGCGTACGTGAGGACTCCGGGGACCCGTCCGGCGTAGTGGGGGCGGGGCGGTCGTCCAGTTCTACGTACGGCCGTATGCGCAGGGGGTCGAAGTCCTCCGCCGCTGCCGCCTCCGCCGTGCGGGCGTCGCGCAGGGCCTCGGACGCACGCCGGGTGCAGCCGCACGCCGGGGTGTTGTCCCTGTTCCTGGGCGCACCGCATTCCGGGCACGGGTGTCCGTTCGGCTGTTCCACGTGTCGTCCCTCCCCTCGCGAACTCCAGAGATTATGCAGATCTTCTTCACACTCTCGTCCGCGCGCCCCCGGAATGGCGACTTCCGGAAGGACTCAACAGGCCATATGCGGTCACTCCGATCACGATGGATGGTGAAACGAACCTCTGGAGGTCCGCATGGCCGGGGACGCGCCGGGCACCGCCCACAGCAAGGAACAGGTGTCCGGCAGCGTGGTGCTGTCGATCGGCGCGCTGTTGCTCGGCCTGCTGCTGGCCGCCCTCGACCAGACCATCGTCTCCACCGCCCTGCCCACCATCGTCAGCGACCTCGGCGGCCTGGAGCACCTGTCCTGGGTGGTCACCGCCTATCTGCTGGCGTCCACCGCCGCCACCCCGCTGTGGGGCAAACTCGGTGACCAGTACGGCCGCAAGCGCCTGTTCCAGACCGCCATCGTCATCTTCCTGGTGGGCTCGGCGCTGTGCGGGGCGGCGCAGGACATGCCCCAGCTGATCGGCTTCCGCGCGCTGCAGGGCCTGGGCGGCGGCGGCCTGATCGTGCTGTCGATGGCGATCGTCGGCGACCTGGTGCCGCCCCGCGAACGCGGCCGCTACCAGGGCCTGTTCGGGGCCGTGTTCGGTGCGACGAGCGTGCTCGGGCCGCTGCTCGGCGGACTGTTCACCCAGCACCTGAGCTGGCGCTGGGTCTTCTACATCAACCTGCCCGTCGGTGTCGTCGCGCTCGCCGTCATCGCCACCGTCCTGCACATCCCCCGCCGGTCCACCAAGCACGTGATCGACTACCTGGGCACCCTGCTCATCGCCTCCGTCGCCACCAGCCTGGTGCTGGTGGCCTCCCTCGGCGGCAACACCTGGCCCTGGTCCTCACCGCAGATCATCGGGCTCGCGGTGCTGGGCGCCGTACTGATCGTCGCCTTCGTGGCGGTGGAGCGGCGGGCCGCCGAACCGGTGCTGCCGCTCAAGCTGTTCCGGGTGCGGACCTTCAGCCTGTCCGCCGTGATCAGCTTCATCGTCGGCTTCGCCATGTTCGGCGCGCTGACCTATCTGCCGACCTTCCTCCAGGTGGTGCACGGGATCAGCCCGACCCTGTCCGGGGTGCACATGCTGCCGATGGTGGCCGGCATGCTGCTGTCCTCCACCGGCTCCGGACAGATCGTCAGCCGCACCGGCCGCTGGAAGGTCTTCCCGGTCGCGGGCACCGCCGTCACCGCCGTCGGACTGCTGCTGCTCCACCAGCTCGACACGCAGAGCTCCACCGCGCTGATGAGCGCCTACTTCTTCGTCTTCGGCCTCGGGCTGGGCCTGGTGATGCAGGTCCTCATCCTGATCGTGCAGAACGCCGTCCCCTACGAGGACCTCGGCGTCGCCACCTCCGGCGCGACCTTCTTCCGGTCCATCGGCGCCTCGTTCGGTGTCGCCGTGTTCGGCGCGATCTTCGCCGGCCGGCTCGGCGACCAGCTCTCGGCCGCCTTCCGCGGCGCGGACCTCCCGGCCGGCGTCTCCGCCGACACGCTGGAGGCCGACCCGCGCGGCATCGGCGCCCTGCCGCCCGCCCTGCGCCCCGCCGCGCTCGACGCCTACTCCACCGCCATCACGGACGTCTTCCTGTACGCCGTGCCGGTGGCGCTGCTGGGCTTCGTGCTGGCCTGGTTCCTCAAGGAGGACCCGCTGCGCGCCTCGGTCACCGCGCCCGACGCGTCCGAAACCCTGGCCCCGAACCCGGTGGAGCGCTCCTCGCACGACGAGGTGTGCCGCTCCCTGTCGGTGCTCGGCACCCGGGAGGGGCGCCGGGAGATCTACCTCAAGATCACCGACCGCGCGGGTTACGACCTGCTCCCGGCGTCGAGCTGGCTGCTGCTGCGGATCCGCCGACACGGCTCGGTGGAACCGGCCCGGCTCGCCGAGCGCAACCCCGTCCCGCTGGACGTCGTCCTGGAGGCCACCCGCCAGGTCGAGAGCCGGCACCTCGCCGTGCGCCGGGGCGTGGACCTGGTGCTCACCGACGAGGGCCGCGAGGTGACCGAACGACTGGCCCGGGCGCGCGAGGAGTCCCTGGCCGAGCTGCTCGGCGACTGGTGGGGGCCGGATCGCCCGACCGACCTGGTGCAGCTCGTGCACGAACTCAACGACGAACTGTGCGGCTCCCAGGGCGAACGCCCCCAGAGCACGCGCGCGGTGACCCCCACCGGCTGACCCGGCGGCCCCTACGGGAGTCCGTCACACGAGCCGCTTGGCGAACCAGTGCTCGGCGTAGGGGGCCGTGTTGTGGGGCGCGGTCTCGCGGTAGCCGAGGCGGGCGTACAGCGCTCGCGCCTCGACCAGGTCGCCCCGCGTGTCGAGCACGATGTCACGGGCGCCGGCGGCGCGGGCCATGTCCTCGGCCGCCCGCACCAGCAGGGCCGCGCCGCCCCGGCCGCGCATCCGCTCGTGCACGAACACCCGGGTCAGCTCGGCGGGCCCGCCGGACGGCAGCCGTACGCCCGCGCAGCCGGCCGGCTCGCCCGCGTACCGGGCGACCAGCAGCCGGCCCCGGGGCGGGGCGAGATCGGCGCCCGACTCGGCGGCGACCTCCCGCTCCAGCTCCTCCGGGTCGGTACGGCGGCCCTCGTGCAGCAGGTACCAGCGGTCGCTGACCTCCGTGTAATACGCCCGCCAGAGCGCGGAGGCGGCGGGTGAGTCGGGCTGTTCCGGTGCGACGGTCCAGGTCATGCACGCATTGTCGGGGCCCGGCGGGGCGCCCGCGCAAGCGAATTGGGCGTGGCCGGCGGGCCGGGCGTCTGCGCCGCGCAGTTTGTGCGCGGCGCATCGGGCAACCCGATGCGCGAACCGGCTCGCGAGGAGTGCCGGTTGGGACGAAACCCCGGAAGGCATCCATGTCCACTGGCCTGATCATTGCGTTGATCGTGATTGTCGCGGTCGTTGTCGCCGTCGCGGCCGTCCTGACCCTGCGCGCACGCGGCCCGCGCCACGGCGCGAACCTGAAGCGCCGCTTCGGCCCCGAGTACGAGCGTGCCGTCGCCCGGCACGACGGGGACACCAAGGCCGCCGAGCGGGAGCTGGCCGAGCGCGTGGAGCGCCACGGCTCCCTGGAGGTACGGCCGTTGGAACCGGCCCAGCGTGAGAGGTACGAGGCGCGCTGGACGGCCGCCCAGGAGCGGTTCGTCGACGCGCCGCGGGACGCGGTCGTCGAGGCGGACCGCCTGATCGCCGAACTCGCCGGCACGCGGGGCTTCCCCGCCGACGGCCACTACGAGGAGCAGCTCGCCGCGCTGTCCGTACACCACGCCCACCACGTCGAGGGCTACCGGCGCGTGCACCGCGTCGCGCAGACCCGTCCGGACGGCACGCACGACGTGAACACCGGCACGGAGGAGATGCGCGAGGCGATGGTCGAGGCGCGGGCGCTGTTCGAGGAACTGGTGCGCCCGTCGCGGCACGAGGGCGGACGCCGTGCCGCCGCCGGTGACCGCACTGCCCCGGCCACCGAGCGCGCCGGCCACCGCACCCCGTCGATGCTGCACCGCCGCCAGGCGAAGGAGAGCTGACCGTCATGCCCGACACCCCCCGTCACACCCAGGACACCTGGCTCCCCGGCACCCCGGGGTCCGGCCCGGCCCCGGACGCCCCGCACACCGGTTCCGCCGCCGCGGACCCCGGGGACGAGGCGACCACACTGCACGGCAAGACGGACGCGGCAGGTGCCGCCCGTGGGACGGACACCAGGCACCGTGCCGGTGGCACCCGGACCGGTACGCCCGGTTCCGGCACGCACGGTACCGACGCCACCGCGTCGGCCCGGACCTCGGCGCCCGGCTCGACCGACCGCACCTCCGTGCCCGGCTCGACCGACCGCACCTCCGTGCCCGGCCCCGACGGCACCGGCGCCCACACCACCGGCACGCACGCCACCGGCACCCACACCACGGCCCCCGGCCCCGACGGCACCGGCGCCCACACCACCGGCGTGCACGCCACCACCCCGGGCCGTGAAGGGACCGGCGTTCACGCCACCACCCCGGACCACGACGGTGCCGGCGCCCGGACCGCCGGTCTGCACAAGGGCGGCACCCCGCACGGGAATTCCCCGCAGACCGGTCCCGACGGGCGGCTGCTGCCGACCGACACCTGTGACCGGCTCTCCGAGCAGTTGCGGCAGGCGGTGGCCGGTTTCGTGGACCGGCCGCGGGACGCGGTCGAGGAGGCCGACCTCGTCCTGCACGAGCTGACCGAGCGGCTGACCGACGCGCTCACCGAACGCCGCCGCACCCTCACGCAGAACTGGAAGGCGCCCGCCCAGGGCGAGCCGAAGGACGGGGCCGCGCCGGCCGCCGACACCGAGCAACTGCGCCTCGCGCTGCGGGACTACCGCGAGCTGGCGGAGCGCCTGATGGGCGTCTGAGCCGTCCCGCCCGTCACCTCAGTCCTCGCCCGTCCCGTCAGTCCTGACCGTCCCGTCGGTCCTGAGCTTCCAGTCGGTCCTGACCATCCCGTCAGTCCGACGCCGCCCGGCGCTCCCGCCACCGGCGTACGACGTCCTCGACGTCGTACGGCTTCTTGCCCAGCGGGGGGCCGGGCGGCGGCTTGAACATCATGTCGCTGATCTTCGCGTTGATCTCCGTGAGGATCTTCCGCACGATCCGTTCCGAGGGGGCCGCGAGAGCGGCCTCCAGCGCGTCCTCGGCCTCCTTGCGCAGGGCCAGCGTCGGCGGCAGGACCGAGAAGCCCTCGCGGGCCATCTTCCGCTTCACCCACCACAGTTCGTCGTAGGTGCTCTCGACCTCGCGCGGCAGGGGCTTGCCCGCGCCCTCCAGCTGCTGGAACTCCCCACGCGCGTCGGCATCACGGATCTGCTTGTCGACCCAGCTCTCGAAGTCGACGCCGGGTGGCTTTCGCTCGGTCATGAGCCCATTGTGCCGGACGCCGTACGGCCGGGCGTTTTATCATGCGGCGGCGGGGAGCCGATCCGGCCGCCCCGGCCGGCGCCGGGCCCGCCCCGGCCCCCAGGACCTCCCAGGAGGAGCGCACGTGCTCGAACTCACCATGGCCGCCGTGTCCGCGGCGGAAGCGGGCGCCACGGCCGGGATGCTCATGGCCGACGCGCCCAGCGAGCCGGGCGCGGTGCTGCGGGTGGGCCGGGACAGGTCCCTGTGCCGGCTGTCGACGCCGGACGACTGGCTGTTCGTCTCCCGCGTGCACCTGGAGTTCCAGTGCGGCCAGGACGGCACCTGGCACCTGACCTGGCTGCGCGGCTCGCTGCCCGAGCCGTCGTCCGAGGTGCGGCTGACCGTCGGGGAGTACGCCCACCCGGTCACCTACGGCGGCAGCGTGGCGCTGCCCCGGGGCGGCAGCGGCGAGGTCGTGATCCAGGACCGCACCGCCCCGCGCAGCGTCAACGTCGGCTTCTACCACGAGGTGTGAACCGCGAGGCGTGAGCCGCCCGCCGGGGTCCGCTCACGCCACCACGCGCGCCAGGGCGAAACCGTCGTAGTCCTTGTCGCCGACCGTCTGCAGCGCGGTGGCGCTCAGCCGCGGGTGGGTTCCGAACAGTTCCAGGGCGGCGCGGGTGCCCACCACGTCCGGGTCGCCGTTCGAGGGGTCGGCCACCCGGCCGCCCCGCACGACGTTGTCGAGGACGATCAGGCTGCCGGCGGCTGTCAGCCGCAGCGCCCACTCGACGTAGTGCGGGTTGTTCGCCTTGTCGGCGTCGATGAACACCAGGTCGAACGGCGGCGGCTGCTCGTCCGCGAGCTTCGGCAGCGACTCCAGGGCCGGGCCGACCCGCACCTCGGCCCGCTCGCCGAGCCCGGCGCGGGCGAGGTTGCGGACGGCGACCTCGGCGTGCCGGGGGTCGTACTCCAGGGACACCAGCCGCCCGTCGGCGGGCAGGGCGCGGCCCAGCCAGATGGTGCTGTAGCCGCCGAGGGTGCCGATCTCCAGGATGGTCCGGGCGCCCTGGAGCTGGGCGAGGAGCTGGAGGAGCTTGCCCTGGAGCGGTGAGACGGCGATGGGCGGGAGGCCGGCGGCGTCGCTGTCGCGCAGCGCCGCCGTCAGGGCCTCGTCGGGGTCGTCGCCCAGGAGCCGGCCGGTGAAGTACTCGTCCACCGTGTGCCAGAGCTGTGCCTCGCTCATGCGGTCGTACCTTCCGTCGGTCGCCCGGCCGGTCGGCCCGGCCGGGTCGGCTGTCGAAGATACGGGGCACGGCCGCCGGCTGTCAGACCTTTTCCGCCTGTGTCCCGGCCTCCAGCGAGGGCGCCGAGCCGGGCAGCGGACGGCCCGCCGACTCGGCCATGCGCCACACCGCGAACCCGCCGATCACGGCGGCCGCCATCATGTAGTAGGCGGGCATCATGACGTCGCCGGTCGCGCCGATCAGGGCCGTGACCACCAGCGGGGTCGTGCCGCCGAACAGGGACACCGAGACGTTGAAGCCGATCGACAGCGAGCCGTAGCGGACCCGGGTGGGGAACAGCGCGGGCAGCGCGGACGGCATCGCGGCGGTGAAGCAGACCAGCAGCATGCCGAGCGCGCCCAGGCCGACGGCGACCGCGAGCAGCGAGCCGTCGCGGATCAGCAGCAGCGCCGGGACGGACAGCGCCAGGAACCCGGCGCAGCCGGCCGCGATCACCGGTCGGCGGCCGACCCGGTCGGTCAGCGCGCCGGCGAAGGGCTGGACGATCATCATCAGGACCATCACGCCGAGCACGACGACCAGGCCGTGCGTCGCGTCGTAGCCCAGCTCGCTGGTGAGGTAGCTCGGCATGTACGACAGCAGCATGTAGTCGGTGACGTTGAAGACCAGCACCAGGCCCACGCACAGCAGCAGCGCGCGCCACTGGCCGGTGACCATCTCGCGCAGCGGCACCTTCGGGCGCTCGGTCTCGGCCTTCGCGACCTCGGCCTTGAACGCGGGGGTCTCCTCGAGACGCATCCGCAGGTACAGGCCGATGATGCCCATCGGGCCGGCGATCAGGAACGGGATCCGCCAGCCCCAGGAGAGCAGGTCGTCCGTGGACAGCAGTGCCGTCATCAGGGTGACCAGGCCCGCGCCGCCGATGTATCCGGCGAGGGTGCCGAACTCCAGCCAGCTGCCGAGGAAGCCGCGCCGTTTGTCGGGGGCGTACTCGGCGATGAAGGTGGAGGCGCCGGCGTACTCGCCGCCGGTGGAGAAGCCCTGCACCAGGCGGGCCGCGAGCAGCAGGATCGGGGCGCCCACGCCGATCGCGGCGTAGGAGGGGATCAGGCCGATGGCGAAGGTGCCCGCCGCCATCATGATCATCGTGAGGGCGAGGACCTTCTGCCGGCCGATGCGGTCGCCGAGCGGGCCGAAGACCATGCCGCCGAGCGGGCGGACCAGGAAGGCCGCGGCGAAGGCGCCGAACGTCGAGAGCAGCTGGGCGGTGGGGTTCCCCGAGGGGAAGAAGACCTTGCCGAGGGTGACGGCGATGTAGCTGTAGACACCGAAGTCGAACCACTCCATCGCGTTGCCGAGCGCGGCCGCCTTGACGGCGCGCCGGACGAGCGCGGGGTCGGTGACCGTCGGGGGGCCGACGGCGGGGTCGGGTGCCTGTGCGGGACCGGCCTTCCCGGGCGCGGGAGAGCCTGGACCGGGGACGACGGGGTGAGGGGCGACCGGGACAGTCGACAAGACGTCGCTCGCCTGCCTTTCGTCGGGATCAGGGACGGGGTCCGCGCGGCGGCACTGTCGGGCGGGCCGAAGCAAGCGACCATAGGCGCCGTTTCCCCCCTTACGGGCGGTACGTAATTAGCTGCACACTGCATCTAAATGCCGTGTGTCCAGGCATGCAGCGGTGCCCCGAGGCCCCCTCCGTCGTGGCCGGTTGTGATCCTTCTCGCGTCATCCCGAGGCAACGTGATCCCGCGCGGACTATCGTCATCCGGACAAAAGAGAGCGGGCCGTCAGGTGAAGCGGCGGTGTCCCGCGTCCTTGTCGAGGGGTGCGCGCCTCATAGGCTGCGCACGACGAATCCCCCCGCACGGGACGCGTGGGGAGAAATCGGGGCGGGAGGCCGACGAGGCGTGGCGAATGCGGAACACGGTGGGAGACCGGCCGAGCCCTTCGGGGCGACGGCCGTGGGCGGCGCCCAGGCGCGGATGCGGGCGGCACGCCTCGGACTGTGGCTGCTCGCGGCCGTCCTCGCGGTACGTCAGGTCGCGCACGTCCTCACCACCCCCAGCGGTGAACGGCTGACCGACCTGGAGACCTGGGTCGGCCCCGCGGGCGTCCTGCACGTCAGCGGGTCCCTCTACGACTCCACCGAGTTCACCGGCACGCCCTTCGGCGGGCTGGTCCTCAAACCGCTCACCAGATCGGCGGAGGAGACCCTCGGCTGGGGCTGGACCTTCGGCACCCTGCTGCTGGTGGTGGCCCTGGCGCTGATCGCCGCCCGCGCGCTGCCCCGGCCGGTCGGCCGGCGCACCGCCCTGCTCGCCGCGCCCGTCGCCGTCAGCCTGCTCATGCTGTCCCTGCCGGTGCGCAACACCCTCTGGCTCGGCCAGACCAGCATCATCCCGGTGCTGCTCGTCCTGCTCGGCTGCTTCGTCGCCCACGGCCGGCGGGCCGGCGGAGTCCTCGTCGGCGTCGCGGCGGCCCTCCAGCCGACCCTGCTGCTCTTCGCGCCGCTGCTGTGGTTCACCGGCCGCCGGCAGGCCGCCACCACGACGGCTGTCACCTTCGCCTCGGCCACCGCGCTCGCCTGGGCCGCCATGCCTCAGGACTCCACCACCTACTGGGTGCACCACATGGCGGGCGTCGGCCTCGGCGGCCCCGCCGACGCCCTCGCCAACCAGTCCCTGCACGGCGCCCTGCTCCGCCTCGGCCTCGAAGGCCCGCTGGAGATCGCCGTGTTCCTGCTGCTGGGCGCCGCCGTCGTGGCCCTCGGCATGCGGCGCGCCGTCCACCACGCCCGCGACGGCCAACTGCTCCTCGCCGTCGGCATCACCGGGTGCGCCGCCATAGCGGTGTCCCCGACCGCCTGGCAGCACCAGCTGCTCTGGGTGCTGCTCACGGTCGTCGGCCGGGTCGGCAAGCGGGCCCGCGACCGGCTGGTGTGGCCCGTCGCCGTCGTCCTGGTGATGACACTGCCGGCCAAGATGATGCTGCCGAACATGGCGTTCCTGTACCCGCTGCGCGACAACGTGGTGCTGCTCGCCGCACTGGCCGCCGCCACCGCCGTGCCGTTCCTCGCCCGCACCTCGCCGTACTTCCGCGACCCCGAGCCGACGCCGTACGCCCCGCCCGTGCCGGCCCGGTTCGCGTTCGTGCCGCTGCTGCCGTTCCTGCGCCGGGTGCTGATCCGCCCCAACCTGCTGCTGGAACTGCTGCTCATCCGCGTCACCTACGCCGCCTACGCCAAGGTGCGCCTCGCCGCGACCGGCGGCAGCAACTCGGCGGGCCGCGCCCGCGCCGAGGAGCACGGCCGGCAGATCCTCGACCTCGAACGCGTCCTGCACCTGGACATCGAGCACGCCGTCAACCACGCCGTCGTGAAGGTCGGCTGGCTGCGGGAGTTCTTCGACTTCTACTACACGTCGTTCCACTTCGTGGTGCCGCTGACCGTCCTCGGCCTGCTCTACTGGCGCCGCCCCGTCCACTACCGCTGGGCGCGCTCCGCCCTCGGCTTCGCCACGCTGCTCGCCCTGGTGGGCTTCTGGCTCTACCCGCTCGCCCCGCCGCGCCTGATGCCGGACCTCGGCATCATCGACACGGTCCACGGCGTGCAGGACTTCTCCCAGCCCGACTACGGCACGCTCACCGCGCTCACCAACCAGTACGCGGCGATGCCGTCGTTGCACTTCGGCTGGTCGCTGTGGTGCGGTCTCGTGATCGCGATCATCGCGCCCAAGGCGTGGATGAAGGCCCTCGGCCTGCTGCACCCGCTGTTCACGGCCGCCGCGATCGTCGCCACCGGCAACCACTGGATCCTGGACGCGGCCGGCGGCGCGGTCGTCGTCGGCGCCGGCTTCGGCCTGACCTACCTGTTCCAGGGCCCGCGCGCCCGCACGGTCACCGCAGCCGCGGAAAAGGAGACAGAGACGGAGAAGGAGACGGAGGTCAGCAGCGGGCCTCCGGTTCCGGAGAAGGACCGTACTCCGAGCTGATCCGGTACTCGCCGGGCGCCGACACGCTGAGCCGGGTGAACTCGCCCGCCCGGCTCAGACACCCGCCGCCGTCCACCCGCAGCCAGGGCGAGTGCGCGATCCGCACGGTCACCGTCCCGGGCCGCGCCACCCGCAGCACCAGCTCCGCGCCGGACGTCCGCACCACGGTCCCCGGCGCGGAGACCAGCGGCACGGCGTCCCGGACCCGGTAGATCCGCCAGTGGGCGTCCTGCCAGACCGGCAGCAGCCAGTCGGTCCGCTGGGCCCGGACCAGCCGCGCCTCCTCCTCGGCGAACCCGTCGGGCTTGCCGTCGTGCAGGACCACGAACCCGACCGCCCACCGGTCCAGCCACGCCCGGTAGGCCGCCTCGGAGAACGAGCCGTCGTAGAACAGCCGCGCCCGCTCCATGTCGAGCTGCCGGTTCCAGCCCCGGGCGAGGTGCGCGTACGGCGCCAGCGCCACCGCCTCCCGGTGGTTGCGCGCCGGCACCACCTCGACCCGGGTGCGGTCCGCGCCGAGCGACTCCAGGGCCCGCACGACCCCGTCCGTCTGCGCCGCCCAGGCCGGGACGGTCGTGGACACCTTCAGGTCGTCGACGGTCTTCTTGCCGGTCCACCCCACGGAGAACACCAGCGCCACCACCAGCAGACCGCGCCGCACGGCGGCCATGCGCGGCTGCGCCAGCAGCGCGACCAGAAAGGCGATCGGGGCCGCGTACTCCGCGAAGCGCTCGACGTTCGTGCCGATGGGGGAGGGGATCAGGTACACCAGCACGGTGCCGGCCGCGTAGACGGCGCCGCTCCACCGCACCACCCGCCACGACGGCGGGGACAGAACGGCGACGGCGATCCCGAGCGTCGCGGGTATCCCTATGCGGCCCGCCGGCATCAGCTGCTCCCCGTGGAAGGGGAAGAGCAGACTGGTCGCCCCGACCACCACGGCGGGCGGCAGGAGCAGGGCGACGGCGGGTCCGGGCCGGCGCACCAGCACGTGGCCCGCCCCGACGACGGCGAGGAACAGCCCCGCGACCGGGGACGCCATGGTGGCGAGGGCGGCGTAGGCACCGGCGAGGACGAGACGTTTCTGCTCGGTGAGGTACAGACACCCGGCCAGACCGAAGGCGACCCCGAGGGCGAAGGTGGTACGCCCGGAGGCCACGTTGCACCACAGGCCCAGCGCGGCGAGCAGCGCGGGCGCGAGCGGTTTCCGTGGCCGCGCCCGCCCGATCAGCACCGCCGCGATCCAGGTGGCGGCCACCCCCGACACCACGGTGAGCGCCCGCACCCCGAGCGCCGCCATCAGGTACGGCGAAATCAGGCTGTAGTTGGCGGTGTGCATACCGCCGTACCAGAAGAGGTTGTATGCCGAAGAGCCGTGCCGTTCGGCGAAACCGGCCCACGCGTCCTGAGCGGCGAGGTCACCGCCGCCGGTGGCCAGCAGCGCCCACCACAGGGCGTACAGCGGCAGCACGGGCAGCGTCGTCAGGAGCGGCAGGCGATGACGCCGGCAGAAGGAGCGGAAGGGTTGCCTCCGCTCCAGCACCGTGTCCGGGCGCTGGATCAGGGTGAGGTCGGCAGAGGCCACGATCATGGAGACGTCATACGCCATCGTGACGTTCATCCGACAAGCGGGTCAGGTGTGCGGCCTCAGGGCGCACTCGAACCACACGGTCTTGCCGCCCCGTTCCCCGGGCACCACACCCCACGCGTCGCTCACCGCGGCCGGCAGCACGAGCCCGCGGCCGTGTTCCGCGTCGGGCGTCAAGCCGTCCGGCACGCACGGCACTTGGTCGCTGCCGTCCGTCACTTCCACGCGGACCCCCTGCGGCCGGCGCAGCACCAGCAGGGCGCAACGGCGGCCCGGAACATGGCGGACGACGTTGGCGAGCAGTTCGGTCACACCGAGTTCCACGGCGTCGGACGCCGCCGGATCGAGACGGCCAGGAAGCTGCCGACCCCGCACCACCTCGACCTGATCGCCCGTCTGCCGTCGGCGCCGCTACCCCCGGCCGAGACCCTCACGGCGGCCCGTACGGCGCTGGAGCGGATCGCGGGTGCCCCCTTCCCGGGCGAGCTGTCCGACCCGGACGCCCTGCTCGTCGGGACGAGTAGGCGTTGCCCACCGCCGACGAGACCGCCACGCCGGGCGGCCTCGGAGAGCGGCTTCCGCTGGTCCTGGGCTGAACACAGGCGAAGGCGGCGGCCCCGGGGATCGGGGGGCCGCCGCCTTCGGTATCAGGGTGACGCTCGTTCGTCAGTACCAGTTGTTGGCCTGCCAGAAGGACCAGGCGTCACAGGCGCTGCCGTAGCGGTCCTTCATGTAATCCAGGCCCCACTTGATCTGGGTGGCCGGGTTGGTCTTCCAGTCGGAGCCGGCCGAGGACATCTTCGAGGCCGGGAGCGCCTGGACCAGGCCGTAGGCGCCGCTGGAGGCGTTGGTGGCCTGCGGGTTCCAGCCGCTCTCGTGCGAGACGATCTTCGAGAAGCACTGGAACTCGGCCGAGTTGCCGATCAACTTCTTCGCGGTCGCCTGGGCCGAGGCGGCGGTGGGGGCCGCCGTGGGCGCGGCCTGCGCGGGCGCGGCGGCGATCAGCGTGCCGCAGGTGGCGGCCGTGAGGGCGGCACCGGCGATGGCCTTCTTCGGGGTGGCGACGGAGCGGAGGAAGGAAGCGGCGGACACAGGCGGCCTTTCGGTCGGAAGCAGGGGAGTCGCGCGCCCTGCCGTGAGGCCGGGCAAAACGTCGGCGCCGCGACCCGTGGGGGACGTCGGCGCCTGGCGACTGCTCCACAGAAACAAATCCCGGGATTGCCCGCAAAGGTCCCTTTTACTACCGGCGGTCGGAGGGGGTGGTGTCCTTGCGTCCGCAACATCCGTTGTGGGGTGGGATCGCCCCAGTAGGGCCTGTGGCCGGTCTACGGTGTCCGTTCGTATGTGACGCCGGTCATGTGGGGTGCTTCACCAACTCGCCTACCGCACGCGTCCGAACCCCTACCGAGGGGCGTCGCCGAATGTGACGGGCGCCTCGAAAGCGGCCCTCCTCGTGGCGCGGCGCAGCGCCCGCAGCACCGTCGCGCCGACGGTGAGGGTGAGCACCACCGTGATCACGGCCCGCCCGAGGTCCCAGCCCAGGGAAGTGGCCAGGCAGTACGCGACGAAACGGGCCAGGTTGGTGGCCAGCGGGGCGTCGGCGGAGAAGGCGATGTTCGAGCTCAGCGCCGACATGAAGGGCCAGCCCGCCATGTTCATCACCGTGCCGTACGCGAAGGCGGCCAGGAAGCCGTACCCGGCGAGCATCCAGATCTCCGCACGGCCACGCAGCCGGTCGGGGCCCGGCAGGAAACCCGCGCCCATCGTGAACCAGCCCATCGCCAGCATCTGGAACGGCATCCAGGGACCCACACCGCCGGTGAGCAGCGCCGACGCGAACATCGTGACCGAGCCCAGGGCGAAGCCGAAGCCCGGCCCGAGGACCCGGCCGCTGAGCACCATCAGGAAGAACATGGGCTCAAGGCCGGCCGTGCCCGCGCCGATGGGGCGCAGGGCCGCGCCCGCCGCCGCGAGGACGCCGAGCATCGCCACCGCCTTCGGCCCCAGGCTCGACTCCGAGAGAGTCGCCGCCACCACGGCCACCAGCAGGACGAGGAGCCCGGCGAACAGCCACGGCGCGTCCGCGGCGTGCGCGTTCACCGCCGACTCGGGCGGGGCGAGGAACGGCCAGCCGAACCCGGCCACGCCCACCGCGCTCACCAGGGCCAGCGCCAGCCAGGAGCGGGCGCCCAGCCGCAGGGCGCGGGCCTGGCGGTCCGTCCGCCGCACGGAGATCGGTTCGCTCATCGCTCCAGCGCCTCCTTGACCTGCGGGACCGTGAGCCACGGCTGCGGCGCCAGGATCTTCGCCACCTGCGGGGCGAACGCCGGGGACGCCACGACCACCTCCGCCGACGGGCCGTCCGCGATGACCTCGCCCTCGGCGAGCAGCACCACCCGGTGCGCCAGCTCCGCGGCCAGCTCCACGTCGTGCGTCGCCATCACGATCGCGTGGCCCTCGGCGGCCAGCCCGCGCAGGATCGCCGTCAGCCGGGCCTTCGCCGCGTAGTCCAGGCCACGGGTCGGCTCGTCGAGCAGCAGCAGGGGCGGCCGTGCGGTCAGGACCACCGCGAGGGCGAGGGTGAGCCGCTGGCCCTCGGACAGGTCCCGGGGGTGGACGTCGTCGGCCACCGACGGCAGCAGCTCGGTGAGCAGCGCGCGGCAGGTGCCCGGCTCCGCCTCCGCGTCCCGGTCGGCAGCCGCGCACTCCGCCGCGACCGTGTCCGCGTACAGCAGGTCCCGGGGTTCCTGCGGGACCAGGCCGACCTTGCGGACCAGGTCGCGGGGGCGGGTGCGGTGCGGGACCGCACCGCCCGTGCGGACCGACCCGGAGGACGGGGCGATCAGCCCGACCAGCGCGCCGAGCAGCGTCGACTTGCCCGCGCCGTTGCGGCCCATGAGCGCGATCGTCTCCCCGGCGGAGACGGTGAGGTCCACCTGGGTCAGCGCCCGCACGCGGTCGCGGCGGACGGCGAGGGAGCGCACCTCGGCCACCGGCTCGGCCGCGTCGGCGGCTCCCCTCTTCGCGCGCCCGAAGAGACGCCTCACCGGGGGAGTGGTCGCGGGAGCGGCGATCTCCCGCTCGGGCTGCCTGCCCTCCAGACGCTCCCGCAGCGGGGCCGCCCTGCGGCGGGCGTCGCGGACCGTCAGGGGCAGCGGGGACCAGCCGGCCAGCCGGCCCAGCTCGACCACCGGCGGGCACACCGGCGAGACCGCCATGACCTCCGCCGGAGCGCCCAGCCAGGGGCGCTCGCCGGGACCGGGCAGCAGCGCCACCCGGTCGGCGTACTGGACGACCCGCTCCAGGCGGTGCTCGGCCATCAGGACCGTCGTGCCGAGGTCGTGGACCAGGCGCTGGAGGACCGCCAGGACCTCCTCGGCGGCGCCGGGGTCAAGGGCGGACGTCGGCTCGTCCAGGACCAGCACCTTCGGGTGCGGGGTGAGCACCGAGCCGATCGCCACCCGCTGCTGCTGGCCGCCGGACAGTGTGGAGATCGGGCGGTCCCGCAGGTCGGCGAGGCCCAGCAGGTCCAGGGTTTCCTCCACCCGGCGGCGCATCACCTCGGGCGGCAGGCCCAACGACTCCATGCCGTAGGCGAGTTCGTCCTCCACCGTGTCCGTGACGAAGTGCGACAGCGGGTCCTGGCCCACCGTGCCCACCACGTCGGCGAGTTCGCGCGGCTTGTGGGTGCGGGTGTCGCGGCCCGCGACCGTGACCCTCCCGCGCAGGGTGCCGCCGGTGAAGTGCGGGACCAGCCCGCTCACCGCGCCCAGCACCGTCGACTTGCCGACGCCGGACGGGCCCACCAGCAGGACCAGTTCGCCCTCCGGGACCTCGAAGTCGACGTCCCGCACGGCGGGTTCGGCCGCGCCGTCGTAGGTCACCGACACGTTCTCGAAGCGGATCACGGCGTCGGCTCCTTGCGGGTGTCGCGGACCGCCTCGGGGGCGGGGGTGACGAAGGCGGGCAGCAGGCCGATCAGCACGGCCGCCGCCGGCCACAGGGGCAGGGTGGGCGCCACCAGCGGGACCACACCGGGGTTGAGGCCCCCGGGGTCGCGCGCGCCAGCCAGCACGAGGAGCGCCGCCACCGCCGCGCCGGACGCGGTGACCAGCCAGGCGCGGGCGTCCCACGGGTCCGGGCGGTAGCGGGTGCGCAGGGTGCGCCGCCCGCCCAGCCAGAGGCCCGCCAGCGCGGCGGCCAGACCGGCGAGCAGCACGGGCACCCCGTAGCTGCCGCCCTCAGCGGTGAGGACCCCGTACGTGCCCGCGCAGACGCCGAGCAGACCGCCGAGCGTGAGCGCGGCCGTGGTGCGCCGCACGGCGGGCGGCACCTCGGCGGTACGGCCGTAGCCGCGCGCGTCCATCGCGGCGGCCAGCGACACCGAGCGTTCCAGCGCGCCCTCCAGGACCGGCAGCCCCACCTGCAGCAGACCGCGCACGCCCTTGTCGGGGCGGCCCCGCAGCCGGCGTGCGGCGCGCAGCCTGCGCACGTCGGCGATCAGGTTCGGGGCGAAGGTCAGCGCCACCACCACGGCCACGCCCAGCTCGTACAGTGCGCCGGGCAGGGACTTCAGCAGGCGGGAGGGGCTGGCCAGGGCGTTCGCGGCGCCCACGCAGATGAGCAGCGCGGCCAGCCGCAGCGCGTCGTACAGGGCGAAGGTGAGGCCCTCGGCGGTGACCCGGCCGCCCAGCCGGATGCCCTGCGCCCAGCCGGGCAGGGGCACCTCGGGCAGGGTGAACAGGGTGTGCGTGCCGGGGATGGGGGAGCCGAGGACGACCGCGAAGGCCAGCCGCAGCACCAGCACGGCGACGGCGAGTTTGACGAAGGCGCCGTACGAGCGGGCCCACGGTGTGTGCGGGCGGCGGACGGCCACGACGTAACCCGAGACGGTGATCAGGAGGGCGAGCAGCAGCGGGTTGGTGGTGCGGGTGGCCGCGGCACCCAGCGCGAGGGCCCACAGCCACCACGCGCCGGGGTGCAGCCCCGCGCGGCGCGAGCGCGGGACGGGGGCGCCGGCGGGCGGCGCCCCCCGCTCCGGGCGGGACCGGGTGAGGCCCGGGCGCCCGGAGCCGCGTGACTCACGCACGGCGACGGACCTGCCAGACGGCCGCGGCACCCAGCACGACCACCACCGCCGCACCGGCGATGAGTCCCACCGAGGGCCCGGAGCCGTCCTCCTCCCGCGCGGAGTCCTGCCCGGAGGTGTCGTCCCGCGCGCCGGAGGAAGCGCCTTCCTTGTCCAGGGCGACCTGCTCGCCGCAGCCCTTCGCCGGGTAGCCCTCGATCGCGCACAGCATGGCGTTGCTGTCGTAGCGCAGGGGCTTCGCGACCGAGGCGAGGGCCTCCGCCGTCGAGGCGTCCTCGGGCACCTGGGCGCACGCCGTGCGGACGGCCGGCGGCTTCTCCCCGGACGGGGCGTCGGCGGGTGTGCCGAAGTCGACGACCAGCGCCACCCGCTTCGAGCCGTCCTTCCGGGGCGTCTTCGCGCAGATCTCGTCGAAGGAGGCCGTGCCGCGCGGCTTGGCCGCGTCGCCGGAGTCCTCGCTGACGGAGAAGCGGAAGCCCTGCACGGAGCCGTCCGCGGGCCGGACGAGCGAGGGGCCCACGGTGGCGTACGTCCACGCGCCGCCGTCCCGCTCCCAGAAGGACCAGTAGCGGTAGCCGACGGCCTGGGCCTGGCCGGCGCCCGCCAGCAGGGGCAGCAGCGCGGCCAGGAACAGCAGGGTGACCCGGCGGATCACGGCTGCTGCCTCTTGCCGCGGTTGCTGATCAGGAAGCCGATGCCGATGCCCGCGACGAGGCAGACGCCGACGAACCACCAGACGCCGAACGGGGAGTCCGACTTCTCCTCGTCCTTGGTCTCCTCGCCCGTCTTCGCGGTCTTCTCCGGCGCCGCGGCCGGGCCTGTCGCGGTGAGCTGCTTCACCAGGTCGGTGCCGCCGAAGTCGCGCGGGTCCGCGCCCGTCGCGTGGGCGGCCAGGATCAGCTGCGCGTAACCGGCGGGTCCGCTCTGCGCGGCCCAGTCGGCGGCGTTCGCCTCCAGCCAGGCGTAGGACTTCTTCGCCCGCGCCGCGTCGCCCTGCGCGGCGAGCGCGACCACCGCGTCGGCGGTGTTGCCGAAGTCCGGCTGGTCCTCCGCGCCGGGCGTGACGGCGAGGAGGTGCCCCTTCGCGGCGAGGGCGCCGGCGAGGTGCGCGGCGCCGTTCGCGGCGGCCCGCTCCGGAGTGGTGGCCTTCTCGCAGCCGGTGGCCGCGGTGCCGTCACCCGTGCCGGGCTCGACGAGCAGGCCCTGACCCAGCGAGCCGAGCACGCCCGCCGCCGTCGCGTCCAGGTTGGCGGTCAGGCCGCCGTCCTTCTCCGGCTGGAAGGCAAAGGCACCCGCGCTCTTGCCCGCGCAGGGCAGTTCCAGGCCGAGCAGCGCGTCGTAGGGGGACTTGCCGCCCTTTCTCACCTCGCCGGGCTTCTCGCCGGCCGCGGCGAGCGCGCCGACGACGACGGAGGTGGAGTTGGTGTCGCTCGCGCCGCCCTTGGTGTAGCCCCAGCCGCCGTCCTTGTTCTGGACGGACTTCAGCCAGCCGACGGCCTTGTCCGTGACGGCGTCGTGGCCGCCGAGCGTGGCGAGCGCCTGGACGGCGGCGGCGGTCTGGTTGGTGTCGACCATGGTCTTCGCGTCGCACGCGGCGGCCGGATCGGCCCGGAACGGCGCGAACGAGCCGTCGGCGCACTGCTGGCCGGTCAGCCAGTCGACGGCGGCCTTCGGCGGCTCGGCGTCCGCCGCGTGCTGGGCGAGCAGGGCGAGCGACTGGCGCCACACCCCGTCGTACTGCGGGTCGGTGTCGCCGTACAGCGCGGACGGCAGGGCCGGCCGCGAGGGCGAGGGGGACGAGTCGGCTGCGGCCGGTGCGGCGGCGCCTATGACGGCGACGGCGGCCAGCACCGCGGCGCTGCGGCGGACGTTCATGGTGGGCGGGGCCTCTCCCTGAAGAGGGCCGGGCAGCGCGGGACACCCCGGCGGCTCGGCTCCGTATACCTCGACGGTGCCCGTGCGCCGGCGGGCTGCCGGGCACGTGAGCCGGTCACGATCCGTATGGGGCATTCCGGCTCACCGTCTCGCGGACGGCTCACGGTTGCGGGTCAGCGCCGGATTTGCACCGGCTTCCCCCCGTACGGCGTGGACGACGCGGCCACTCTACCCGCCCCCGGGGCGGGGGCCGGGGGTGCCCGCGTGTGCGGGGAAGACACACGGACACGTGCGGTGACCGAGGTCACGGCGCACGTGAGACGGGCGGCACACGAGGGGCGTGGGGCCGGCGCCGGCCGACGCGGCCGGCAGGCCTGTCAGGGGGAGTCGGAGGCTCGGGTGTCGTCGGGGGAGTCGGAGGCTCGGGTGTCGTCGGGGGAGCCGGGGGGCTCCGGTGTCGTCAGGTCGATCAGCCGGCACACCGTCTCGATGTCCACGCCCACCTGCGCGATGGAGGCACGGCCCGACAGCCAGGTGATCAGCGTCGAGTGCCAGGTGTGCCCGATGACCCGCACGGCCGAGAGCTGCTCGGGTGTCGGGTCGGTGAGGTCCGTCGCGTCCAGGATGATCGCCGTCGTCCGCCGGAAGACCTGGTCCACCTCCGCGCTCACACCGCGGTCCGCGAAGGTCAGCGCCCGCACCATCGCGTCCGCCAGGTGCGGCTCGCGCTGGAGCGCCCGGAAGGCCCGCATCAGCGTCTCCGCGACCCGCTCCGCCGCCGTGTCCCCGGCCGGCGGCTTCTTCCGCAGCGTCGCGTGCAGATGCTCCAGCTGATCCTGCATCGTCGCCACCAACAGGTGCACCTTGGACGGGAAGTAGCGGTACAGCGTGCCCAGCGCCACCTGGGAGGACTCCGCCACCTCCCGCATCTGCACCGCGTCGAAACCGCCCCGGGACGCCAGCCGCGCGCACGCCTCGAGGATGCGCCGCCGCCGGGCCTCCTGCCGCTCCGTGAGCGGGGAGGCCGGGTCGGTGCGCCCGGCGTCCGGCGCCGCCTTGGTCCTGTGGGCTTCCGCGGGCATGGGTCCCGTCCGTGACAGTCGGTGAGGATCGATGATCGGACAGCATGGCACGGCGTCCGTCGTGGCGTGAATCACCTGATCCACCGCTGCCGGCCTTCTTACCTGCCGGTAGATTCGGATCCTCCGAACGATCAACTCTGAAACTTGTTCTAGATCGGCGTCCCGTCGTACTGTCGCGGGACAGCGCAGGCAGAAGGGGGTCCCGCAGTGACCGCTGAGGCCAGTCAGGCCGGGCCCTCGGCGGGCCCCGCATCCGACGGCTCGCGACCGCTCCGCATCGCGCTCCTCACCTACAAGGGAAACCCGTTCTGCGGTGGCCAGGGCGTCTACGTACGCCACCTCTCCCGCGAACTGGCCCGGCTCGGGCACCGCGTCGAGGTCATCGGATCCCAGCCCTACCCGGTGCTCGACGAGGGCTACGACGGGCTCGGCCTCACCGAGCTGCCCAGCCTCGACCTCTACCGCCAGCCGGACCCCTTCCGCACCCCCAAGCGCGACGAGTACCGCGACTGGGTCGACGCCCTCGAGGTCGGCACCATGTGGACCGGCGGCTTCCCCGAGCCGCTGACCTTCTCGCTGCGCGCCCGCCGCCATCTGCGCGCCCGCCGCGGCGACTTCGACGTCGTCCACGACAACCAGACCCTCGGCTACGGCCTGCTCGGCGACGTCGGCGCGCCCCTGGTGACCACCATCCACCACCCCATCACCGTCGACCGCCGCCTCGAACTGGACGCCGCCGAGGACTGGAAGCGCCGCATGTCGGTGCGCCGCTGGTACGCGTTCACCCGCATGCAGAAGCGTGTCGCCCGCCGGCTGCCGTCCGTGCTCACCGTCTCCGGCAGCTCCCGCGCGGAGATCGTCGAGGACCTCGGCGTACGGCAGGACCGCATCCACGTCGTCCACATCGGCGCCGACACCGACCTGTTCTCCCCCGACCCGTCCGTCGCGGTCGTCCCGGGCCGGATCGTCACCACCTCCAGCGCCGACGTGCCGCTGAAGGGCCTGGTGTTCCTCGTCGAGGCGCTCGCCAAGGTGCGCGCCGAACAGCCCGACGCCCACCTCGTCGTGGTCGGCAAGCGCCCCGCCGAGGGCCCCGTCGCCCAGGCGATGGAGCACTACGGCCTCGAAGGCGCCGTCGAGTTCGTCAAGGGCATCTCCGACGCCGAACTCGTCGACCTGGTGCGCTCGGCGCAGGTCGCCTGCGTGCCGTCGCTCTACGAGGGCTTCTCCCTCCCGGCCGCCGAGGCCATGGCGACCGGCACCCCGCTCGTCGCCACCACCGGCGGAGCCATCCCCGAGGTCGCCGGCCGCGACGGGGAGACCTGCCTGGCCGTGCCGCCCGGCGACGCCGGCGCGCTGGCCGCCGCGCTGACCCGGCTGCTCGGCGACAGCGAGCTGCGCGCCCGCCTCGGCGCCGCCGGACGAGAACGCGTCCTGGCCAACTTCACCTGGGCGCGCGCCGCCGAGGGCACCGTCGCCCGCTACCGCGAGGCCATCGACACCGCCCGCGCCGGCCGGGGCGGGGCCCCGCGCGCGGCGGCACCGGCCCCCAAGGCCCCGGCGCCCGAGGACCTCGACCTCGTCCCCGACGCTCTCGCGGACACGGGCGGCGTACCCGTGACCGCGGCCGACACCTCCGATCGTGAAAGCAGGGCCACGTGCTGACCGTCGACTTCTCCCGGTTCCCGCTCGCCCCGGGCGACCGTGTCCTGGATCTCGGCTGCGGGGCCGGACGGCACGCCTTCGAGTGCTACCGGCGCGGCGCCCAGGTCGTCGCGCTGGACCAGAACGGCGAGGAGATCCGCGAGGTCGCCAAGTGGTTCGCGGCGATGAAGGAGGCCGGCGAGGCGCCCGCCGGGGCCACCGCCACCGCCATGGAGGGCGACGCCCTCGCCCTGCCCTTCCCCGACGAGTCCTTCGACGTCGTCATCATCTCCGAGGTGATGGAGCACATCCCCGACGACAAGGGCGTCCTCGCCGAGATGGTCCGGGTGCTCAAGCCCGGCGGACGCATCGCCATCACCGTCCCGCGGTACGGCCCGGAGAAGGTCTGCTGGACCCTGTCCGACGCCTACCACGAGGTCGAGGGCGGCCACATCCGCATCTACCGGGCGGACGAGCTGCTGGGGAAGATCCGCGAGGCCGGCCTGCGCCCCTACGGCACCCACCACGCCCACGCGCTGCACTCGCCGTACTGGTGGCTGAAGTGCGCCTTCGGCGTGGACAACGACAAGGCGCTGCCGGTGCGGGCGTACCACAAGCTGCTGGTCTGGGACATCATGAAGAAGCCGCTGGCCACCCGGGTCGCCGAGCGGGCGCTGAACCCGGTCATCGGCAAGAGCTTCGTGGCCTACGCGACCAAGCCGCACCTGCCGCGCGCCGAGGCGGACGCCACGTGACGACCTCCCGCCCGGCCGGCGACCCCCGCACCCCGCAGTCCGAACACCTCGTCCTCGAGGGCGTGCTGACGGCCGAGCAGGCGGCGCGGACCGTCGCCGGGATCCTCGCCGTGCAGCGGGAGGACGGCGCCATCCCGTGGTTCCGGGGCCACCACCTCGACCCGTGGGACCACGTCGAGGCGGCGATGGCGCTGGACACGGCGGGCGAGCACGAGGCCGCCGAGCGGGCGTACCTGTGGCTGTCCCGGCACCAGCTGGAGGACGGCTCCTGGTACGCGGCGTACGCCGACGGCGACCCGGACGACGTCACCGACCGGGGCCGGGAGACCAACTTCGTCGCCTACATCGCGGTCGGCGTGTGGCACCACTACCTGTCCACGGGCGACGACACCTTCCTGGACCGCATGTGGCCCGCCGTGTGCGCGGCCGTGGAGTTCGTGCTGAAGCTCCAGCAGCCCGGCGGGCAGATCGGCTGGCGGCGCGACGACGACGGCACGCCCACCACGGACGCGCTGCTCACCGGCTCCTCCTCCGTCCACCACGCGCTGCGCTGCGCCCTCGCCATCGCCGAGCAGCGCGAGGAGCCCCAGCCCGACTGGGAGCTGGCCGTGGGCGCGCTGCGGCACGCCATCCGGCGCCACCCGGAGCGGTTCCTGGACAAGGACCGCTACTCGATGGACTGGTACTACCCGGTGCTCGGCGGCGCGCTGACCGGCGCCGAGGCCAGGGACCGCATCGAGGAGGGCTGGCAACGCTTCGTCGTGCCCGGATTCGGCGTGCGCTGCGTGGTCCCCAACCCGTGGGTGACCGGCGGGGAGTCGGCCGAACTCGCCCTGGCGCTCTGGGCGACGGGCGAGTCCGACCGCGCGCTGGAGGTGCTCCAGTCCATCCAGCACCTGCGTGACCCGGAGAGCGGCCTGTACTGGACAGGGTACGTCTTCGACGACGACGCCATATGGCCGCGCGAGCTGACCACCTGGACGGCCGGCTCGCTGCTGCTGGCCGTCGCCGCCCTCGGCGGTCACGAGCCGACCTGCGCGGTCTTCGGCGGGGAACAGCTGCCGAAGGGCATGGACCCGGACTGCTGCCCGGACGCCTGACGCCGCACCGGCGCGTGAACCCACCGGGCCGGCCGGGGCGGGTCGGTACGGGTCCGGGTCGGTCAGTGCAGGTCCGGGTCAGTGCCGGCCCGGATCAGTGCAGGTCCGGGTCAGTGCCGGCCCGGATCAGTGCAGGTCCGGGGGCGGGTGTCGGGCGGGTGTGGGGTGGGGTCAGTGGCGGCGCAGGCGGCCGGCGATGGCGTGGCCGATGAAGAGGTGGACCACGGCGGCGAGTCCGTAGCCGAAGACCACCCGGGCCCACTCCTCGTCGAACGTGCTGTGTTCTCCCGGGGGGTGCCCCCGGACCCCCGGGTCACGCGGCCGGGCCGTGGGTGGGCGTGTCGTCGGGCGGGTGTGGGGTGGGGTCAGTGGCGGCGCAGGCGGCCGGCGATGGCGTGGCCGATGAAGAGGTAGACCACGGCGGCGAGTCCGTAGCCGAAGACCACCCGGGCCCACTCCTCGTCGAAGGTGAACAGGTCACGCGACCAGGCAGCCAGCCAGTTGGCCGCGTCATGGACGAACCGGACCAGGTCGTTGGCCCGGTTGGCGTCCAGCAGATACATCAGAATCCACAGTCCGAGGATGACGGCCATGACGTCCGCGATCACCGCGATGACCGTCCCCGCGGAGGTGGAACCAGAGCGATATCGAGGGGACATGGTGTCCGTCTGGCCCCGAACGCCCGCTTGAAACCAGCCCCGTTCGCCGTCCCGGCGCGCGAACGGCCCCCCGCCCGCGCGGGCGAGGGGCCGTGACGACGGAACCGGGGCTCAGCCGCGCTGGATGCCCGAGGTGTCCTGAAGGACGCCGCGGCGGCCGTCCTGCGTCTGCGCGACCAGCACCTGACCGCGCTGCTCCACCGCCAGGTACCAGGTACCGGGGGCCAGTTCGGCGATCGGGGTCGGCGAGCCGTCCTCCGGGAACAGCGGGCGCGGCACCGGCACGGCGAACCAGAACGGGGAGAAGTCGGGGGCGGGCGCCGCGGCCGGCTGACCCTGCGGGGGCTGCTGACCGCCGAACGGCTGCCCCGGCTGCTGACCGCCGCCGAAGGCCGCCTGCTGCTGCGCGCCCGGGTAGCCGTAACCGCTGGGCGGCTGCCCGCCGTACGGCTGCTGCGGGGCGGCGGCGGGACGGGCGGCGGGGAGCAGCGCGCCCTTGAGCGCCGGCACCAGCGGCGTGGCCACGGCGGCGGCGGCCATCACCAGGGTGGCGACAAGCGCGAGGATCAGACCGATGCCCGCGTCGGGGCCGTCGCTCGACCCCCCGAAGTTGTCGGCGCCACCGGCCGGGTCGAAGACGTTGCCCAGCGCGCTCCAGGCGGCGAACACCGCGAAGGCCACACCGAACGGCGCCAGTTCGAGACCCGCCACCTTCGGCGGCTGCGGCAGACCCCGGGCGACCACAACGAGGGCCGCGCCGATGATGCCCGCCAGCACGACGCCCAGCAGCACCGGACCGCTGGCCCACAGGCTGGGGATGTCCACGCTGTCCGGGGCGCCGTCGATCGAGTACAGATCGAGGAACGACGCGATGAACAGCAATACCGCTGCTCCGATCACCACGCCGTCGCCTCGAGTGAGGGAGCGGATATTCACTTCAGGTCCTTCGTAGGTCGTCTCGTCGTCGGAAGAGGCGTCGCTGCCACCATGTCGCCCGGAGGGTGCTGGTGCGAAGCGCGGGGGTGGCCCCTGATCGTACGGACGACACTATCGTCCGCCGGATCGGGCTGTCCGCCCGGATCAGTGGGCCGATCCCTACCCGCGCAGGAAGCTCACGATTCCCTCGGAAATCCCTTGCGCCGCCTTCTGCCGCCACGCGCCGCTGGTCAGCAGCGCCGCGTCCTTGCCGTCACGCATGTTCCCGCACTCGATGAACACCTTCGGAACCGTTGACAGATTGAGACCGCCCAGGTCCTCCCGCGTGACGAGTCCGGTACCGCCGCCGATGTAGTTGGACGGCGCGGTGCCGGTGACGCGCACGAAGTTGCCCGCGACGCGCTCCCCGAGTTCACGCGAGGGTCCCACGATGGCGCGGGTGTCCGCCCCGCCCGAGTTCACCGCGCCCGGCAGGATGACGTGGAAGCCGCGGTTGCCGGCGCCCGAGCCGTCGGCGTGGATCGACACGACGGCGTCGGCCTTCGCCTCGTTGCCGATCCGGGCCCGCTCGTCCACGCACGGCCCGTACGGGCGGTCGCGGTCCTGGGTCAGCCTCACCGTGGCGCCCTGCTTCCGCAGGAGCACGCGTATCCGGTGGGCGACGTCCAGGGTGAACTCCGCCTCCGTGTAACCGTCGTTGGTGGCGGTGCCGGTGGTGTCGCACTCCTTGCGGTGGGTGCCGACGTCCACCTGGCGGTTGATCTCGGCGGTGTGCCGGAAGTTCGCCGGGTTGTGTCCCGGGTCGATGACGACCACCTTGCCCTTGAGCGGGCCGGTCGCGGCGGGAGCGGAGGCGGAGGGCGGCCGCGAGGCGGGGGGCTCCTCGTCCCCGCCGCCCCGGGTGTCCCCGGTGTCCTCGGCGGAGGGCGAGGCGGGCTGCGACGGCGTACGGGAGGCAGCCGACGGGGAGCCCTTGGCCTCCGCGCCGCCCGCCCCGTCGTCGTCCGTTCCGCCCGTGGCCGCGTACACGCCCCACCCGAGCAGGCCGCCGCAGACGAGCGCGGCGACGGCCACGGTCAGCGGCCGGCGGCGGGACCGGGGGTTCGGGGGCGGATCGAAGTCGGGACCGGTGTACGACACGCAGCCACCCTAACGGGGCCCGGCGGCCGCACCCGTACGGCGCAGGACGCGCAGGGAACCGGTGGCGGAGATCTCCGTGAACGCGCCGGACGCCAAAGCCCGCTGATGCACGCGGTACGGGGCCTGCCCGGTGAACTCGTCCACCGGGTCCGGGAAGACGTCGTGGATGACCAGCAGGCCGCCCTCCGCGAGGTGCGGCGCCCAGCCCTCGTAGTCGGCGCTCGCGTGCTCGTCGGTGTGGCCGCCGTCGATGAAGACCAGGCCGAGCGGACGGCCCCACAGGGCGGCGATCTGCGGGGAGCGGCCCACCAGCGCGACCACGTGCTCCTCCAGGCCCGCCCGGCGCAGGGTGCGGCGGAAGGTGGGGAGGGTGTCCATCACGCCCAGTTCCGGGTCGACGGTGTCCGGGTCGTGGTACTCCCAGCCGGGCTGCTGCTCCTCGCTGCCGCGGTGGTGGTCCACGGTGAGGGCGGTGACGCCGGCCGCGCGGGCCGCGTCGGCGAGCAGGATCGTGGAGCGCCCGCAGTACGTGCCGATCTCCAGCAGCGGCAGCCCCAGCCGCCCCGCCTCGACGGCGGCCGCGTACAGGGCCAGGCCCTCGTCCAGCGGCATGAACCCCTTCGCCGCCTCGAACGCGGCGAGCACGGCCGCCTCCGGCGCCTTCACCATGGGGTCCGCCTCTCCGCAGGTCACAGAAGTCTCCACGGGGCCATGCTGCCGTAGTCCCCGCGAGGGCGGGGGAGGGGGGTACCGGGAGGTGACCGGGTGCGTGCAAGGCCCGGACCACCGCGCTTCGGCGGTGAGCCCGCAAACCCGGCTGCCGGCATCGGCCGGTGCACCAGGGGGGCGCGTCGGCGACGTTCGGACGCGGTGCCGTCCGCCGCCCTGGACCCGCCTCCCAGGTTCCCGCCCGCCGGTGGGCGGGAGCCACCCGCACCGCGTGGGGCCCCGGTGCCGCCCGGCCTCCGGTCAGCGGTCTCCGCAAGCCCGGTGACCCGTGAGCGGGGCGCCGGGGAAGCGTCGGCGGGGGTCCCGGTGCACGGTGTGCGGGGAGCGGGGCGTGCCCGGCCTCGGGCGGCGGGTGTCCGGGGCCTGGGAGCCCGGCCCGGACCAGTGCGCCGGGCGGTCGCCGGCGAACCGGCGGACGTCACGCCGTGACCGTCTCCGGGGGGAGCGACAGGTCCAGGGCGATGCTGTGGCTGCCGCCCGTGTGGGTCGCCGGGGAGGCCAGGGGGCCGTGGCCCGGAGCGCGTGCGGCGAGGACGTACGGGCCCTGGGCCGGGACCGCGAGGGCGTAACTGCCGTCCGTCGCGGAGACCGTGGCGCCCGCCCGGCGGCCGTGCCGGTCGATGAGCGTGACCCGCGCGCGGGCGACCGGCGCGCCGGACGCGTCCAGCACCCGCCCGCGGAAGCCGCGCAGCGCCTCCTCCGCGCGCTCCAGGTTGGCCTCCTCCTCGCTGCTCGCCCGCAGCTGCGGGTGGGCCGACGGGCGCCGGCCGGGCAGGAACAGGGCCAGCACCAGGCCGACGGCCACCGCCGCCGTGGCGATACCGAACGACAGGCGGAACCCGTGCAGGGTCGGCACCGCCACCCCGCCGACCACGTGCGAGGTGTTCGCCAGCACCATGCCGATCACGGCGCTGGACACCGACGTACCGATGGAGCGCATCAGCGTGTTCAGACCGTTCGCCGCGCCGGTCTCCGAGGCAGGGACCGCGCCGATGATCAGCGCGGGCAGCGAGGAGTAGGCGAGGCCGATGCCCGCGCCGAGGACCACCGAGGTGAGCACGGTCTGCCAGGCGGCGCTCATCAGCCCGAGGCCGCCGCCGTAACCGGCCGCGATGATCAGCAGGCCGACGATCAGGGTGACCTTGGGTCCGTACCGGGCGGAGACCCGGGCGTACACCGGCGCGGTGAACATCATCGTCAGGCCCAGCGGGGCCACGCACAGGCCCGCGACCACCATCGACTGCCCGAGCCCGTCCGACGCGGTGGGCAGCTGGAGCAGCTGCGGGAGGACCAGGGAGACGACGAAGAAGGAGACGCCGACCATGATGGAGGCCAGGTTGGTCAGCAGCACCTCGCGGCGGGCCGTGGTGCGCAGGTCCACCAGCGGCGCGCTCACCCGCAGTTCCATCAGCCCCCACAGCAGCAGCACCACCGCCGCCGCGCCGAACAGGCCCAGCGTCGTGCCGGAGGTCCAGCCCCAGTCGCTGCCCTTGGACACCGGCAGCAGGAACAGCACCAGCCCGGCGGTCAGGCCCAGCGCGCCCGGCAGGTCGAAGGTGCCCTTGGCGCGCACCGGCGACTCGGGCACGACGGCCAGCGTCAGGCCGATGGCGAGCACACCGAGCGCGGCGGCGCCGAGGTAGAGGGCGTGCCAGTCGGCGTGCTGGGCGACCAGGGCGGCGGCGGGCAGCGCCAGGCCGCCGCCGACGCCGATGGAGGAGCTCATCAGCGCCATCGCGGAGCCCAGCCGTTCGCGCGGCAGCATGTCCCGCATCAGGCCGATGCCGAGGGGTATCGCGCCCATCGCGAAGCCCTGCAAGGTGCGGCCGGCGATCATCACCAGCAGATCGTTGGTGAACGCGCTGACCAGCGCGCCCACCACCATCACCGCGAGGCTGACGACCAGCATGCGGCGCTTGCCGAAGAGGTCGCCGAGGCGGCCCATGATCGGGGTGGCGACGGCGCCGGACAGCAGGGTCGAGGTCAGGACCCAGGTGGCGTCCGCCGGAGCCGTGTGCAGCAGTTGCGGCAGATCCTTGATCACCGGGACCAGCAGGGTCTGCATCACCGCGACGACGATGCCCGCGAAGGCGAGGACGGGGACCACCGCGCCGCCCGCTCTGCCGGGGGGACGGACGGACGTCGTCTGTGTCATGAAGGGTGCCTCCAGGCGACCGAACGGCTGTTACGTGGATGCTGAACCCTGTCTGCCCAGGCAACTATTCCGTTGTTTCGGCCCGCTAACGATTTCTTGACCGTTCCTTGGGCGTCCGCGCACCGGTCCTCCGCCCGGACTCGTGTGCCCGTCCACCCGTCGTACGCCCGGACTTGAGCGTTCCGCCCACCGGTCGTACGCGCGGGTGCGACCGCGCTCGGCCGGAGGGCGGAGACGGGGGTCGGGCGAAATGCCGATGCGGGCCGCTCGCGACGGTTGAGAGCATGACCCTCATGCTCGAAGCCCCCGACACCACCCGCGCCCCCGCCCGCACCGCACCCCCCGTGTGGCTGGTGGTGGCGCTCGCCTGCGCCGGCCAGTTCCTCGTCGTCCTCGACATCTCCGTGGTCAACGTCGCGCTGCCGTCCCTGCGCACCGGCCTCGCGCTGGACGAACAGGGCCTGCAGTGGGTGGTCAACGCCTACTCCATCGCCTTCGCCGGCTTCATGCTGCTCGGCGGCCGGGCCGGCGACCTCTACGGCCGCAAGCGGATGTTCCTGGTCGGGCTCGGGCTGTTCACCCTGGCGTCGCTGGCCGGCGGGCTGGCCCAGGAGGGCTGGCAGCTGCTGGTGGCGCGAGCCGTGCAGGGGCTCGGGGCGGCCGTGCTGGCGCCGTCCACACTCACCCTCGTCACCTCGGCGGTGCCGGAGGGCGCGGCCCGCGCCCGCGCCATCGCCACCTGGACCGCCGTCGGGGCGGGCGGCGGCGCGGCCGGCGGCTTCGTCGGCGGGGTGCTCGTCGAGGCGCTGTCGTGGCGCTGGGTGCTGCTGATCAACGTGCCCGTCGGAGCGGTCGTGCTGGTCGCCGCCGCCCGCTGGATCACGGAGAGCCGCGCCGGGGACGGCCGGCGCCTCGACCTGCCCGGAGCCGTCCTGGTCACGGCGGGCCTCGCCACCCTGGCCTACGGCGTCTCCCAGACCGAGGCCGAGGGCTGGACGGCCCCGGCCACCCTGGTGCCGCTGGCCGCCGGGCTCGCCCTCGTCGCCCTGTTCCTGCTCGTCGAGGCCCGCGCCAAGGCCCCGCTGATGCCGCTCGGTCTGCTGAGGCTGCGGTCGGTGGCCTCCGCCAACGTCGCCATGTTCCTCAGCGGCTCGGCGATGTTCTGCATGTGGTTCTTCATGACCCTGTACGCGCAGAACGTCCTCGGCTACACCCCGCTGGAGGCCGGACTCGCCCTGGTGCCCAGCTCCGTCGCCGTGATCCTGGGCTCCAAGGCCGCCCCGCGCCTGATGCGGGTGACGGGACCACGCGCCGTGGCCGTGCTCGGCACGCTGATCGCCCTGGCCGGGTTCGCCTGGCAGTCGACGATGACGGCGGACGGCGACTACCTCACCGCGATCCTGATCCCCGGCGTCCTGATGATGCTGGGCGCGGGCCTCGCCGGCACCCCGCTGGCCTCCCTCGCCACGTCCGGCGCGGCTCCCGAGGAGGCCGGTCTGGTCTCCGGCCTGGTCAACACCTCGCGCACGATTGGCGGGTCCCTGGGCCTCGCGGTCATGGCCACCCTCGCGGCGGCCCGCACGGACGGCCGCGACACCCCCGAGGCCCTCACGGAGGGCTACGCCCTGGTCTTCACCACGGGGACGGCGGTCCTGGCGGTCGGCGCGGTCCTGATGTGGGCCTGGCTGCCCCGCACGACGGCGAAGCCGTCGGCCTGACGGCGGCGCGGTCGTCGCGCGGCGCGTGCGGGCCGACCGGGGGTCCGCGTCACAGCCAACCCCGGTGGCGGGCCTCGTGGAGCGCCTCCGTGCGGTTGCGGGTGCCGGTCTTGCCGATGGCCGCCGAGAGGTGGTTGCGGACCGTGGACGCGGACAGGTGCAGCCGGGCGGCCACGTCCGCGACGGTCGCCCCGCCCGCCGACTCCCGCAGCACGTCACGCTCGCGGGCGGTGAGCGGGCTGGGCCCGGCACTGAGCGCCGCCGCGGCCAGCCCGGGGTCGACCACCGTCTCCCCGGCGAGCACCCGGCGGATCGCCGAGGCCAGCTCCTCCACCGGTCCGTCCTTGACGAGGAACCCCGCCGCTCCCGCGTCCATCGCCCGCCGCAGATAGCCGGGCCGGCCGAAGGTCGTCAGGATCAGCACCCGGCAGCCCGGCGCCCGCTCGCGCAGCTCCGCCGCGGCGTCCAGCCCGTTCATGCCGGGCAGTTCGATGTCGAGGAGGGCGACGTGGGGACGCCGGGTGAGGACGGCGTCCACGATCGCGTCCCCGGTGCCCACCTGCGCCACCACCTCGATGTCGGGCTCCATCCCGAGCAGCAGCGCGAGCGCGCCGCGCATCATCCCCTGGTCCTCAGCGAGCAGCACCCGGACGGAACCGCCGGGCCGGTGCTCACGCGGCATCTCGTTCACGGCAGCAGCGTAGGGCGCGGTGGGCGGATCGCAGCCGAGCGGTGACGTCACGGCCGCTCACACCGCCGACGCCGACGGCTCCCGTGCGGCGCCGGACGCATCCGACCCCGCTCCCGCCCCCGCGTGCACCGGCAGGTCCACGGTGACATCGAAACCGCCGCCCGCGCCCTCACCCGCCCGCAACGTGCCGCCCGCCACCGCGAGCCGCTCGGCCAGCCCACGCAGACCCGTCCCGCCCGCGGGCGTCGCGCCGGAGCCCGTGGCGGCGTCCGCGGCGGGGTCCGCCTCCGCCCCGGTGCCGTCGTCGGTGACGGTCAGCCGGGCCGCCTCCTCCGTCGTCACGATCGTGATCTCGCAGCGCCCCGCCGCGCTGTGCCGTACGACGTTGGTGACGGCCTCGCGGACCACCCAGCCCAGCAGCACCTCCGTACGCGGTCCCGGGGCCGGCCCGGAGCGGTGCACGACGGGGACGACGCCCGCTGCCGTGAGCGCGGAGCGGGCCCGGTCCAGTTCGGTGTCCAGGCTGCCCTCCCGGTAGCCCGTCACCGCCTCGCGGATCTCCGTGAGGGCCTGCCGGCCGACCGCCTCGATGTCCGTGACCTGCGCCAGCGCGGCCTGCGGGTCACGCGGCACCAGCCGCCGCGCCGCCTCCGACTTGACCACGATCACCGACATCGTGTGCCCCAGCAGATCGTGCAGGTCGCGCGAGAACCGCAGCCTCTCCTCCTCCACCGCCCGCCGGGCCAGCTCTCGGCGGGCCTCCCGCAGCTCGTACACCGTGTCCGCCAGCCGCACGATCGTGGCGGTCACCAGCGCCGAGACGGCCGTCGCGTAGAGGATGTCGAGGCTGCCCCAGCCGTCGTGGTACCAGGAGACCGTGCCCGCGACCGCCGTCACCGCGGCAGCGACGGCCAGCAGTCGCCGTCCGCGCAGCACCACGCCCGTCGCCAGCCCGAGCAGCGGGAAGTACAGCAGCCAGTCGCCGCCGTAGCCGACGGCGAGCACGCAGGTCACCGCCGCCAGCAGACCGAGCGCCACGCGCCGCGCGACGGTGTCCCGATTGCCGCACGGATGCGTGGTGAACGCCAGGTAGACGTACAGGGAGTTGAACGCCAGCAGCCCGGCGCCGCCGACCCACGGGTCGGAGGTGGTGCCCTGGAGGAGGTGGGAGAACGCGCCCATCGCGACCAGCAGCCAGGGCAGCAGCCGCGGATGGCCGAGCCCCGGACCGCGTCGGCCGCGGGCCTCCGTGTACGCCTCACAAGTTGTCGACATGTCTCTTCCCCCGGTTTCGCGGTGTGTCCGGTCCGCCGCACCCGGCCGGGTGCGGTCCCTGTCGACGGTAGGGCCGGCCCGGGGCACCCGCCCAGAGCCGTCCGTACGGTCCGCACCGGTACGAATGTCCAGGGGTCGCCACGGCTGACGGGCGCCGGGCGCTGGGCTATACAGGGTCCCGGACCACACCCCGGCGATCAGGAGTCACATGCCCGTCGACGCGGCCCGGGCGCTCACCGCCGCGCCCCGCACCACCGAGATCTCCTGGGCCCCCGGGGACGTCCAGCTCTACCACCTCGCCATCGGTGCGGGCGTGCCCGCCACCGACCCCCGCGAACTGCGCTACACGCTGGAGTCCCGGCTGCACGTCCTGCCCAGCTTCGCCACCGTCGCCGGCGGCGGACCGCCCGGGGTGATCGCGGCCCTGTCCATGCCCGGCGTCGACGTCGACCTCGCCCGCGTCCTGCACGGCGGCCAGTCGCTCACCGTGCACCGCCCCCTGCCCGTCCGCGCCACCGCCACCCGCACCGACCGGATCACCGCCGTGTACGACAAGGGCAGGGCGGCCCTCCTGGTGCTGCGCAGCGAGGCCGCCGACGCCGACGGCCCGCTGTGGACGACCGAGGCACGGGTGTACGTACGCGGCGAGGGCGGCTGGGGAGGCGATCGGGGGCCGTCGGCGGGCGGGCGGGCGGAGCCGGGCGCCCCGGACCGTGTCGTCGAGCGCCCCGTACGGGAGGACCAGGCGCTGCTCCACCGCCTCACCGGCGACCTCAACCCCCTGCACGCCGACCCGGAGTTCGCACGCCGCGCCGGCTACGACCGCCCCGTGCTGCACGGCCTGTGCACCTACGGCATGACCCTGAAGGCGGTCGTCGACACCCTGCTCGACGGTGACGTCACCCGCGTCCGCTCCTTCACGGCCCGGTTCACCGACGTGGTGTACCCGGGCGAGACGCTGCGCGTCCGGATGTGGCGCGGGGACGGCACGGTGCGGGTGGGCGTGAGCGCGGTGGAACGCGGGGACACCCCTGTACTCACGGACGCGACGGTGCACGTGACGGAAGGCTGACGGCGGGCCGCGCCGGACACGGGAACGGCCCCGACCGTCGGACGACGATCGGGGCCGTGCTTCGCTCCACCCGCGGAAGGTGAACGGCCGTCTGACGTGCGTCAGGCGGCCGACTCCGCGTGTTCGTGCTCCTGCGTGGGCCTGCGGTGACGGCCACGCGGGGACGTCTCGGTCTCCTGCGTGGAAACCGGTCCCCGGTGCTTGCCGTGACCCCCGGCAACCTGCCCGTACTCGACGGGCTGCGGCTCGTGCGTGATGACGTCGCTCATCGGAAGGAATTCACCCCGTAAACATGATCTTTCCTACAGCCGAGCGAGTCTAACCGGCACACCACACCCCGAATCCAGGCGGCCACGCCAACCGCCACTAGTTCGTTACAAGCCGCCCCAAAGGCGCCTGTTGCAGGGGCACGGGACGGGGGGCCGACGGGGTCTCGGACGCGTAGACCGGCGGGAGTTGCGAGTGACTGTCCGTCATATAGGTGTCTACAAGAGCTAGTTGCTGGGAGTACCCCGTCTCGTCGAGTGGTGGTAGCTCGCCGTGCGTTGTCCGCCGCTCGTCCCGTTCTGCGGGATCTTCTTCCCACACCCGTTCAGGCGCACGACGTTCATCCCCCGGCATCGTCAGCGTGGCGATCCCGCACGGGACGGCGCGGGTCGAACAGGGGAGCCGCAGCACGCCGTCCGCCGTCCACCGGCCCGTGCCGGTCAGCCACCCCGAGGGGGCCGCGAGGTGGTGCACCTGCCGTTCCGCCGGCCGCCACAGGCCGACCCAGCTGCCGCTCGCGCCGTCGACGCGCAGCGCCACCGCGCAGGCCTCCGGGGTCAGCATCTGCCCCGGCTGGATGGCGAACGGTGTCACCGTGCGGTCCGGCAGCCGCAGACACTCGGGGAACCGCACCGGCAGGGTGCTGCCCAGCACCCCCCAGCCCAGCCGCTCCCGGCCGGGCGAGGGCGCGTCCGAGCGGATCAGCAGCAGGCCGCTGTCCGGGTCGGCGAGCAGGACCCGGTCGTCGCTGTCGGGGGTGATCTGCAGCAGCGGGGACATCTCGCCGCCGCGTTCCAGGTCCACCACGACCGACTTGGTGCGCCCGCCCGTCTCCCGGTCCAGGGCCAGCATCCGGCCCGCGCGGTCCAGCCACACCCCGCCCGAGCAGCCGCCCGGGACCTCCGCGACCCGCTCCGGGCCGTTCGCGCCGCCCGCCACCAGCCACACCACCGCCGAGTGCCGGCCCGCCGCGAGGGCGTAGGCCCGGCGTCCGTCGGGGGCCGGCGGCAGCAGTCGCAGCCGGGTCTCCTCGTCCGGGCACTCGACGGCGCCCAGCGGCAGTTCGCCGGTGCCGGGGCCGGTCGGGTACAGCAGGGAGAAGGCGTGCCGCCCGTCCACCAGGCGGCGGATGAGGACCCGGCCGTCGCTCAGGGGCTGCACCTCGGTGCCGGGCTCCTCGGGCTGGTTGCCGGGCAGCGGCACCGCGTACGGCTCCGGGCCGTCCAGGGTCCAGCGCTCCGGGAACAGGGAGTCGCCGGCGAGGGCCAGGCGTGCGGCGTACCCGCCGTCCGCGGTGATGGTGCAGCCCGCTCGTCCCACTCCCGTCCCGTGTCCCGCCGTAGGTTCGATGGCACAGACCGTCATGTGTCGGTCACCTCCGGTGACGAACGTAGTTTTCGCGGGCGGAGGTGGCGGAGCGGCGGGCCCCGCTTCACACGTAAGGGTGCTCCAGGAACGATTCTGCCGAGGAAGGGCGAGGGAGTGTGCTCCACGGAGCCGGTACCCACGGGAACGGATGCCGTGCCGCCGCGGGAACGGAGCCGGTTCTCCGGCGGGGACGGATCCCGTGCCGCCGCGGGAGCGGAGCGGTCGCCGCCGTACGAACGGAGCCGGTACTGCCATGCGAAAGGGCCAGGTAGCCTTGGCGGCGTGCCCCGTCTGTCAGAAGTCATCGCCGCGCTGGAGAACCTGTGGCCCGCCGAGCGGGCCGAGTCCTGGGACGCGGTCGGCACCGTCGTGGGCGAGCCCGGCCAGGAGGTCCGGCGGGTCCTGTTCGCCGTCGACCCGGTCCAGGACGTCGTCGACGAGGCGGTGAAGCTCGACGCCGACCTGCTGGTCACCCACCACCCGCTCTACCTGCGCGGGACGACCACGGTCGCGGCCTCCACGTTCAAGGGCCGCGTGGTGCACACGCTCATCAAGAACGACATCGCGCTGCACGTCGCCCACACCAACGCCGACACCGCCGACCCGGGAGTCTCCGACGCCCTCGCCGGCGCGCTGGACCTCAGGGTCGTACGCCCCTTGGTGCCGGACCCCTCCGACCCCGAGGGCCGCCGGGGACTGGGCCGCGTCTGCGAGCTCGACCACCCGGTCACCGTGCGTGAGTTCGCCGCCCGCGCCGCGGAGCGGCTGCCCGCCACCGCGCAGGGCATCCGCGTCGCCGGCGACCCGGACGCGCCCGTACGGACCGTCGCCGTCAGCGGCGGCTCCGGCGACAGCCTCTTCGACCACGTCCGGGCCGCCGGCGTGGACGCCTTCCTCACCGCGGACCTGCGCCACCACCCGGTGTCCGAGTTCACCGCGGTGAGCGCCCCCAGCCCTCTCGCGCTGCTCGACGCGGCGCACTGGGCCACCGAGTGGCCCTGGTGCGAGCTGGCCGCCGCCCAGCTCGACGAGATCTCCGACCGGCACGGCTGGGACCTGAGGGTCCACGTGTCGCGCACGGTCACCGACCCCTGGACCGCCCACGCGGCGTCGTCCAGCGCCATCACTGACACATCTGGAGCCCCCAACTGAACGCCGAGCCCGCCGACCAGATCCGACTTCTCGACGTCCAGGACCTCGACGTCCGCCTCCAGCAGCTCGCGCACCGGCGGAGGTCGCTCCCCGAGCACGACGAGATCGAGTCGCTGAACCGCGACCTCGCCCAGCTGCGCGACCTGCTCGTCGCCGCGCAGACCGAGGAGAGCGACTGCGCCCGCGAGCAGACCAAGGCCGAGCAGGACGTGGACCAGGTGCGCCAGCGTGCCTCCCGGGACCAGAAGCGCCTCGACTCCGGTGCCGTCTCCTCGCCCAAGGACCTGGAGAACCTCCAGCGCGAGATCGCCTCCCTCGCCAAGCGGCAGGGCGACCTGGAGGACGTCGTCCTCGAGGTCATGGAGCGCCGTGAGTCCGCCCAGGAGCGGGTCGCCGAACTGACCGAGCGGGTCGGCTCCGTCCAGGGCAAGATCGACGACGCCACCGCCCGCCGGGACGCCGCCCTCGAGGAGATCGACGGCGAGACCGCCTCCGCCACCAAGGAGCGCGAGGTCGTCGCCACCTCCGTACCGGCCCCGCTGCTCAGCCTGTACGACAAGCTGCGAGAGCAGCAGGGCGGCGTCGGCGCGGCCAAGCTGTCCGCGCGCACCTGCCAGGGATGCCGGCAGGAGCTCGCCATCACCGAGATGAACGAGATCCGGGCCGCCGCCCCGGACACCGTGGTGCGCTGCGAGAACTGCCGCCGCATCCTGGTCCGCACGGCGGAGTCGGGACTGTAAGAGGACCTGCCGGGACTTCTCCAGGGGAATCGAGTTCGATGCGGGAGTTCGTCGTCGAGGCGGACGGCGGGTCACGGGGCAACCCCGGGCCCGCCGGGTACGGCGCCGTGGTGAGCGACGCGGCGACGGGGGAGACGCTGGCCGAGGCGGCCGAGTACATCGGCGTCGCCACGAACAACGTCGCCGAGTACCGGGGGCTGCTGGCCGGCCTGCGCGCCGCCCGCGACCTGGACCCGGAGGCCAGGGTCCACGTCCGGATGGACTCCAAGCTCGTCATCGAGCAGATGTCGGGCCGCTGGAAGATCAAGCACCCGGCGATGAAGCCGCTCGCGGCTCAGGCGGCGGCGGTCTTCCCGCCGGGGCAGGTCACCTACGAGTGGATCCCGCGCGAACGCAACACCCACGCGGACCGTCTGGCCAACGAGGCGATGGACGCGGGGAAGCGGGGCGAGCAGTGGTCGCCCGCCGAGAGCCGTGCCGACCTCGACACACCCTCGGCCGTACCGGCCCCCGAGGGCCCACCCGGTGACGCGACGGCGGGAGCGGCCCGCGTCCGCGCGGCGATGACGCCGACGACGAAGGACCGTACGGCGGAGCCCCGTACGCCTGGGGCCGCCGACGGGCGTCCCGCCCCGGGTGGTGGTGATGGCGGCGGTCCGGCGTGGACGGAAGATGCCGACGCCACGGCGTCGACAGGTCGGGCCACGGAGGGCCGTGACGCGGGCACCTCCGCCGAGCGCCCCGCGGCCGGAGCCGCAGCCGGGGCCCGGACCGACGGCCCGGACCCGTCCGCCGCGCACCGTCCGGCGACGGACACCCCCGCATCCGGGAAGCCGGCACCGGCGCGGGGCATCCCCGTGACGGGCACGGGTGCCGATGCCGATCGGCGGGCCGCGCAGGCCGTGGCGACGCCCTCCTCCGGGTGGGCGCCCGCCGACATGGGCGCGCCCGCCACCTTCGTGCTGCTGCGGCACGGCGAGACCCCCCTCACCCCGCAGAAGCGTTTCTCGGGCAGCGGCGGCAGCGACCCCTCCCTCTCGGACATCGGCCGTGAGCAGGCCGCGAAGGTCGCCGCCTCGCTCGCCCGGCGCGGCACCGTCCAGGCGGTCGTCGCCTCCCCCCTCGCCCGGACCCGCGAGACGGCCGGGATCGTCGCCGCCCGCCTCGGTCTGGACGTGGCCGTGGAGGAAGGGCTGCGCGAGACCGACTTCGGCGCCTGGGAGGGACTCACCTTCGGCGAGGTGCGCGAACGCCACCCCGAGGACCTGAACGCCTGGCTGGCCTCGCCGGACGTCGAACCCACCGGCGGCGGGGAGAGCTTCGCGGCCACCGCCGCCCGGGTCGCCCAGGCCCGCGACAAGCTGCTCGCGGCGTACCGGGGCCGTACGGTCCTGCTGGTCACGCACGTGACCCCGATCAAGACCCTGATCCGGCTCGCGCTCGGCGCCCCGCCCGAGGCGCTCTACCGCATGGAACTGTCCGCGGCCTCGCTGTCCGCCGTCGCGTACTACGCCGACGGCAACGCCAGCGTCCGCCTGTTCAACGACACGTCACACCTGCGGTAGACCCGGCGGGGCCCGCCCGCCTCACTGCGGCGCCGCCACCTCACCGCAGCGCCGCCGCCTCGCGGGCCAGGCGTTCGACGCGGTCCCAGTCCCGCGCGGCCACCGCGTCCCCGGGCAGCATCCAACTGCCGCCCACACAACCCACGTTGGGCAGGGCGAGATACTCCGGGGCGCTGTCCGGGCCGATCCCCCCGGTGGGGCAGAAGCGTGCCTGCGGAAGCGGCCCCGCCAGCGACTTCAGGAACGCCGTCCCGCCGGCCGCCCGCGCCGGGAAGAACTTCATCTCCCGCACCCCGCGCTCCAGCAGCGCCATCACCTCCGACGCCGTGGACACCCCCGGCAGGAACGGCACCCCGGACGCCCGCATGGCCGCCAGCAGCGCGTCCGTCCACCCCGGGCTGACCAGGAACCGCGCCCCGGCCGCCACCGCCCCGGTCACCTGCTCCGGCGTGATCACCGTCCCGGCCCCGACCACGGCCCCCGGCACCTCGCCGACGATCGCCCGGATCGCGTCCGGCGCGGCCGGGGTCCGCAACGTCACCTCGATCGCGGGCAGCCCGCCCGCCACCAGCGCACGCGCCAGCGGTACGGCGTCGGCGGCGTCCTCGATCACGACCACCGGCACCACGGGCGCCAGCCCGAGCACCGAGGCGGAAGGGGCGGCGGCTGGTTCGGGCGCGGCGGGCGACGGCAGGGAGGCGTTCATGCCGGTCATCCTGCCGTCGGCGCGCACCCTGCGCAAAGGTCGTTGCGTATGTTGCAATCCGTCCGAGAGGACCCGTACGGGGAGGTCCTGTCCGGGTCCCGTCCGGGAGGTCCCGTCCGGGGAGGGCTCAGTGGACCTCGTCCACCAGCACGTCCAGCGCCCACGCCGTCCCCGCCCGGGCCGGGGCGGAGCCTTCCACCACGTAGCCGAGGTCGCGCAGCGCCTCCACCAGCTCCGCCGGGTCCTTCGGCGCCGCCCCGGCCGTCAACAGGCTCCGCACGATCCGGCCCTTGGTGGCCTTGTTGAAGTGGCTGACCACCTTGCGGGTCGGCGCGTGCAGCACGCGGACCGTCGCCGTCCGCCCGGCCACCTCGCCCTTGGGCTTCCACGCCGTCGCGTACGCCGCCGAGCGCAGGTCGAGGACCAGCCCCTGCCCCGCCGCCTCCGGCAGCACCTCGGCCATCGCCGCCCGCCAGTGCGCGCCCAGCGCGCCGAGCCCGGGCAGCTTGACCCCCATCGAGCAACGGTAGGAGGGGATACGGTCCGTGACGCGGACCGCGCCCCACAGCCCCGAGAAGACCAGCAGGGACGTCGCCGCCCGCCGCTTCGCCGCCGCGTCGAGCGAGGCCAGGTCCAGGGCGTCGTACAGCACCCCGGTGTAGATCTCCCCGGCGGGACGGGTCCCGGCGGTGCGCAGCTCACGGTTCTTCGCGACCTCGCCGCGCAGCCCCTCGCTCAGCCCGAGCACCTCGCGTGCCTTGTCCTCGTCGCCGGAGCAGAGGTCGACCAGCTCGGTGAGGACCTCCTCCCGCGCCGCGGTCAGTCCCGGCAGCGACAGGGACTCCGTCCGCAGCGGGGCACCGCGACCGGAAGCGGCCTTGCCTTCGGACGGCGGCAGCAGGACAAGCACACGTACTCCTTCGATCGAGCTCGCCTGTCAGGGTACGGCGTGGTCCGCGGGCCCCGGAGCGGCGGCGGTGAGCGCCCGTACCAGGCCGTCGGCGTCGTCGGCGTGGAAGCGGACCACGCGGACGTCACGGGTGCGCCCGAAGAACGACCGGTGCGGGACCGGTTCCGCGAGCTCCACCGTCACGGTCGTCTGCGAGCCGACGGCGAGATTCAGCTCGCCGTCCGCCGGCTCGTGCGTCATCCGCAGCTCGCGCCGCACGGAGGCGATCCGCTCACGCGGTATCCGCAGGTCGACGTGGACGGCCCGGCGCACCCGCAGCCCGTCGGGCCCGACGACGTGCGGGCGCACGGCGGAGGCGGCGTACAGGGCGACGACGAAGACGACCGTGTACACGTCCAGGAACAGCACCACCGCGTGCAGCGTCGGCCGGCCGCTCAGCAGCGCGGACATCGCGACCGTCTCCACCACGCACACGAACGCGAACCCGAACATCATGGCCGCCTCGCCGCGGGCGTACCCGAACGCCGTGCCTGCGCCCGCCCCGTGCGTCCGCCGCGCCAGCCACAGCACCAGGCTCGCCATCAGCCGCGCCTCGTGCCGCACCAGCGCCCACCCGACGCGCACCGCAGCTCCCACCGCGCCCTCTCCCTCCGTCCGCCGGCTCATCCCCGCCCCTCCGTCACGATCCGCAGCGCCCGCCGGAACGCCTCCGCCTGGGCGGGCGCGAAGTCCGCGTAGAGGGCGGCCAGGAAGCTGTTGCTCTCGTCCAGGACCACGTCCTCGGGCAGCAGTTCCGCGGGCACGCACTCCGCGAGCGCGCGGGCGGCCTCCTCGACCCGCGGATCGTCCGGGCCGGCGTCGGCGAGCTCGTCGAGCAGGCGGTACACGGTCGCGGCCCGCTCGCGCCCGCCCGGCGCCCCGACCGCCCCGCTCATCAGCCCCATCAGCCGCTTCCGCTCCTCCGGCGGGGCGGACGTCTCGATCAGCGCGAGGATCTCGCGGTCCTTGGCGGCCGTGGGGGAGTCGGACAGCCAGGCGGTGCTCCGGAACAGCGCGGCCAGCTCCGGGGAGACCGGACCCTCGGCGGCCGTCCCGCCCTCCGACTCCCGCAACGACCGCAGCCGCTCCCGCCGCTCCCGGATCGCCGCCTCCTGCCGCGCCAGGTCCTCGTCCAGCTCGGCCAGCACCTCGGCGAGGTCCTTGCCGGCCTCGTCCGCGAGCACGTCCCGCACCTCGGCGAGCCCCAGCCCCAGCTCGGTCAGCCGCCTGATCCGGGCGAGCACGACGGCGTGCCGCACGGTGTAGTCCCGGTAGCCGTTGCCGAGCCGCCCGGGCTCGGGCAGCAGCCCCAGATGGTGGTAGTGCCGCACCGCCCGGGTGGTGACCCCGACGGCCGTGGCGAGCTCTCCGATCCGCATGCCCTCAGTAGAAACGTTGACGTCGCGGCAGGGTCAAGCGAACACCGCGGCTCCCGGCGGGGGCCGTGCTCCTGTGCCACGATCGAGGGAACGGTTCCCCATCCCACGACAGGTGATCAGCCGATGCCCCAGTCTGGCGAGCGACCGAAGGAGGGGCGTGACATGACGGCCATGGCCCATGAACCGCTCACGCAGGCGGACGTCCTGCTGGAGGGGTTCCTCGCCCTGGACACCCCGGAGGGTTTCCGGGCGGAGCTGATCGAGGGGGAGATCGTCGTGACGCCGCCACCGGACGGGGACCACGAGGACTACATCGGGCTGATCGTGACGCCGGTGATCAGACGATCCCGTACCGACATGCAGTTCTCCGGGAACAAAGGGCTGAAGCTGAGGAGCGGCGGTGCCTGCCCGAAGAACCACGTCATTCCGGACGGCACCTTCGCGCCCACGGAGCTGCGCCTCTACCGCGGCGCGGACCCGTGGATGCCGTGCGAGGGCGTGGCCATGGTCGTGGAGGTGACCTCCTCGAAGCCGGAGGCGGACCGCGAGGCCAAGCGCCGGTGCTACGCGCGGGACGGCATCCCCCTGTACCTCCTGGTCGACCGTGAGACCTCCTCGATCACTCTGTTCGGCGACCCGGAGGACGACGAGTACCGGGACCGCCGCACCCGTCCCCTCGGCAAGCCCCTCACTCTCCCCGAACCCTTCGCCTTCGACCTGGACACCGCCGACTTCCTCTGATCCCCTGGTGACCGGGGGGTGCGACGTGGCGCGGAGCGAACGGGAACAGGCTCGCTGGACCAGGGCGCGGCTGGGGCGGTGCGGGCCCGCGCTGGATCTGCTCACCGCCCGCTTCGACCGGCACGAGTACGCCCCCCACACGCACGAGGAGTACACGGTCGGCGTCACCGTCGGCGGCCTCGAGGTGATCGCCTACCGCGGCGGGCGCATCGTGTCCGGCCCCGGCTCGATCGTCGTCCTGGAACCCGGCGAGATGCACACCGGAGGCCCTGCCGCCCCCGAGGGCTACGCGTACCGCGCCCTCTACGCCGCGCCCGCCCTCCTCGGCGACAGCACCGTCGGCACCGGCCGCCCGTACTTCCCCGAACCGGTTCTCCACGACCCGGACCTGGCCGCCGCCCTGCGCCGCACCCACACCGACCTCAGCGCGCACCCCGACCCGCTGGAGGCCGAGTCCCGCCTGCCCTGGCTGCTCGCCGCGCTCGCCCGCCGCCACTCCACCTCACGCGCCGCCGACGGCACCGTCCCCGGCGCCCGGTCCGTCGCCCTCAGCGTCCGCGACCGCCTCGCCGACGAGCTCCTCGCCCCGCCCTCCCTCGCCGACCTCGCCGCCGATCTGGGCCTGTCCCGCTACCAGCTGCTCCGGGCGTTCCGTACGACGATGGGCGTGCCGCCGTACGCGTGGCTCGCGCAGTACCGGGTGGCCCGGGCCCGCGCCCTGCTGGACGCCGGGCTGCGGCCCGCGGAGACGGCCGCGCTCGTCGGCTTCGCGGACCAGGCGCACCTCACCCGGTGGTTCCGCCGGGTGCTCGGGGTGACCCCGGCGGCGTACCGCAACAGCGTTCAAGACGCGCGGTGCTGACCCGGCGGACACTCCTCGCATGACTGCACGCGGCTGGTTCCTGTTCTCCCTGATGGGAGTGGTCTGGGGCATTCCCTACCTGATGATCAAAGTGGCGGTGGACGAGGTGTCCCCCTCCGGCGTGGTGTTCGCCCGCTGCGCCGTCGGCGCGCTGCTGCTGCTCCCCTTCGCCCTGCGCCAGGCCGGCCTCGTCCGGAACCTGCGGACGCACTGGAAGCCGATGCTGGCGTTCGCGGTGATCGAGATCGTCGGCCCCTGGTACACGCTGACCGACGCCGAACGCCACCTCTCCAGCTCCACGGCGGGGCTGCTCATCGCGGGCGTGCCGATCGTCGGCGTGCTGCTGTCCCGCTCCTTCGGCCGGGCGGAGTCGCTGGGGGCCCGCAGGATCACGGGTCTCGCGCTCGGCCTCGGCGGCGTGGGCGTCCTCACCGTGCCCCACCTGACCGGCGGCAACGCCCTCTCCCTGGCGGAGGTCCTGGTCACGGTCGTCGGCTACGCGACGGCCCCGCTGATCGCCGACCGCCACCTCAGGGGCGTGCCGACGCTGCACCTGATCACGCCCTGCCTGGCCCTGGCCGCCCTGATCTACGCCCCCGCGGCGATCGCGAGCCGCCCCGCGGCCCTCCCCACCCCGGAGACCCTCGCCGCGCTGGCCGCCCTCGGGGTGGTGTGCACGGCGGTGGCGTTCGTCGCCTTCATGGAGCTGATCAGGGAGGCCGGCCCGATCCGCGCCTCGGTGATCACGTACGTCAATCCGGCGATCGCGGTGGCGGCCGGCGCGCTGTTCCTGGACGAGGCCCTGACCGCGACGGTGCTGGCCGCCTTCGTCCTGATCCTCACCGGATCGGTGCTGGCCAACGCGGGGGAGCGGAAGCCCGCCGGCCGGCGGGTACCATGGTCGACACGGCAGACGAGCCGGGCGGGCGGCCGCGTGGAGTCCCCTTAGGGGGCTTCCCGAGGAACGTCCGGGCTCCACAGGGCAGGGTGGTGGCCAACGGCCACCCGGGGTGACCCGCGGGACAGTGCCACAGAGAACAGACCGCCCGGCGCTTCGGCGCCGGGTAAGGGTGAAACGGTGGTGTAAGAGACCACCAGCGCCTGGGGTGACTCAGGCGGCTAGGTAAACCCCACCCGGAGCAAGGTCAAGAGGAAGCGCCTCGGTGCTTCTGCGCGGACGACCGAGGGCTGCCCGCCCGAGTCCGCGGGTAGACCGCACGAGGCCGGTGGCAACACCGGCCCTAGATGGATGGCCGTCGCCGGCGGGACCGCGAGGACCCGCCGGAACAGAACCCGGCGTACAGCCCGACTCGTCTGCCGCTCCCTTCCTCTCCGGAAGAGCCGCCGTCGCCCTGCGTCGGAGCCCCGTGTTCGCTCGCTCACGCAAGCCGGCGCGGGCCGTCGTCACCGGAGCTTCACGAGTGGCGGCATTCCTTCACTCTCATGTCCCCGTCATTACGACGGCTGAGGGTCAAGAGCATCTGGGATACGCACAGTTGGCCGAAAATAGCTGCCTCGCGTGAGTGACGGGAGCGCTGGGTGACGTGCTGCGGGGCGAATATGACGATCCGTCAGGTTGGGTGGCGGGTGCGTTGTCGCACTCCGGCTGGGGTCGTCCGGCCTCGTCCCGACTAGCACAGCGGAATGTACGAGCGATGGGTTCACGACGAACTCATTTTGCTGACGCACTGTTCAGTAAGCGGGGCTCCCGCGCGCATCAGGGTGATTAGCATGAGCCGTACGTGGTCGGAAGATCGCCCTCCTGTTGGCTGATCCCTTTCCCGACCCGCGGCCGCCGTCGTGCGGCCGCCCCTTCCCCTGCTCTCACCGACCGAGGGACCGCTCCATGCCAGTGCCTGCTTCTCCCAGCCAGCACCCACCGGCGGGGGCGCCGCGCACCTCGTTCGCCGCACGGGTGGCCGTGCTGGTGGCGAGCGCCGCCGCCGGCGGTACGGCCGTCGCCCTGGCGCCGTCCGGCGCCACCACGTGGGCCCTCGCCGTCGTGGCGACCGGCTGGGTGTGCGTGGCCGCCACCCTCCTCGTCGACCACCGCCTCGTCCTGCGCGCCCGCGGCACCGCCGCCGAGCGGGATTCGGAGAACAGCCGCCTCAGGGCCGAGGCCGCCCGGCGCTCGGCGGAGATCTCCCACCTGGCCGGGGTGACGCTGCCCGCCGTGGCCGAGCGGCTGCGGGACGGCGCGAGCGCCGCCGACGTACTGGGCAGCGTGCCCCCGCCGTCCGACCCGCAACTCGCCCGCGTCACCCACGCCTTCGCCGCCACCGTCGAGGAGGACGTACGGCGGGTGGTCACCCTGGAGGACGAGTACCGCGCCATCCGCGGCGAACTCGACCGGGCCGCGGCCGAGCACGACCGGTTCACCCGGGAGACGATGCCCGCCGCGATCGCCCGGCTCCGCGAGGGCCGCTCCGCCCAGACCGTGCTGGCCGAGACCGACCTGCCGCAGCACCCCGCCCTGCGCGTCCCGGCGGAATCGTTCATCCGTGAACTCGCGCACAGCGAGCGCCGCGCCGCCGCAGCCCAGGCCGCGTCCGCCAAGGCGCTCAGCCGCGTCCAGGCCAAGGCCGTACAGATGCTCGCCGACCTGCGCGAGATGCAGGAACGGCACGGCGAGGAGGTCTTCGGCGACCTGCTGAAGCTGGACCACGGCACCTCCCAGCTCGGCCTGATGACCGACCGCCTCGCGCTGCTGATGGGCGGCCGGTCCAGCCGCGCCTGGAACAAGCCGATCGTGATGGAGAGCATCCTGCGCGGCGCCGCCGGCCGCATCGCGGCCTACCAGCGAGTGCGCCTGCACTGCTCCACCCGCACCGCGGTCGCCGGTTTCGCGGCCGAGGGCGTCATGCACCTGCTCGCCGAACTGATGGACAACGCCGCGAACTTCTCGCCCCCCATCGACGAGGTGCACGTCTACGTCGAGGACCGCAGCGCCGGCATCGTCGTCACCATCGAGGACAGCGGCCTGAAGATGGCCGACGCGGCCATGCGCCGCGCCGAGGAGGCCGTGACCGGCCGCGTCACCGACCTCGCCTCGCTGCAGGGCACCCGGCTCGGCCTCGCGGTGGTGGGCCGGCTGGCCTCCAAGTACGGCATCAGCGTCAACTACCGGCCGTCCTCCCGAGGCGGCACCGGCGTCGTCGCCCTGCTGCCCCTGCACCTGCTCGCCCAGCAGCGCGAACCGGCCCCGCACGAGACGGCCGGCCGCACCGAGGCGACCCCCGCCCGGGGTGTCACCGCCCGCGGCGTGCCCGTCCCGGCCCCCCGCGCCGTGGCGGCGTCCGACGCGTCCGCCCCGGCCGCGCTGCCCGCCGGCACCTCCCGAACCGGCGGCACGGGTGCCACCGCCGGCACCTCCCGAACCGGCGGCACCTCCCGTGCCGACAACGATGCCGACGTCCGTCCGGCGGCCGCCACGCCGCCCGCCTCCCCGGAGCGCCCCGCCGCCCGCACCGAGCGGTCCGACCTGTCCGCGGTCCCCGGCCAGGGACGGCACCGGCAGCCCGAGGGCACCACGCCGAACGGCCTCCCGGTCCGCGCCCCCGGCCGCACCATGGCCGAGGCCGAACGCGAACGCGAGCAGCGGCAGTCGGCGACCGCCCAGGCCGGTGACACGGCGTCGGTGCGGCGCGGGGCACGCGACGCGGGCACCCGGTTCGGCGCCTTCCACCGCGCACGGCAGTCCGGCAACGGGATCACCGACACGTCCGGCAACGGGATCACCGGTACGTCCGGCATCGGGATCACCGGTACGTCCGGCAAGGGCATCACCGGCGCGTCCGCCGACGGGACCGCCGGCTCGCCCGGAGACGGCGCCCCCGGGACGACCGGCACCCCCGGCACCGACCCCCGGCCCGGGTCCCGCCCGCCCACGGCCCCCTAGTCCACCCCCTCCCGTACGGCGCCCCGCCCCGTACGGCGTCCGGGGCGACGGCGCCCCTTCCCGCTCGAGCACGTGAGATAGGAGGAACGGGCCGGTGACCGGTCATCCGGACACCACCGTCCCAACACCCACCATGCAGACCACGACCACCGACAACAGCCTCAACTGGCTCCTGCAGGGTCTCCTGGAGCGGACCCCCGGCGCACGCCACGCCCTGGTCCTGTCCCGGGACGGCCTCAAGCTCTGCTGGAGCGAGCACCTGACCCTCGACCTCGCCGACCACCTCTCGGCGATCTGCTCCGGCATCCAGGCCCTCGCCCAGGGCGCCTCCATGGAGTTCGGCGACGGCACCGGCGGCGTACGGCAGTCGATGACGGAGTTCCACGGCGGCCTGCTGTTCATCGTGGAGGCCGGCGAGGGGGCGCACCTCGCCGTCGTCGCCGGGGAGGACGCCGACCCCGGCGTGGTCGGCCACCAGATGACGGAACTGGTCGAGCAGATCGGCGAGCACCTGCGCGCCGAACCGCGATCCGAATCCGCGGGGAGCGGCACCTCGTGACCCCACGCAAACCCGTCGACACGGGCGACCCGGACCGGCTCTACACCGTCACCGGGGGACGCAGCCGCGCCGACGAGTCCTTCGACCTGGTCACCCTGATCGTCAGCGAGAGCGCGCCGACTCCGGGGATGCAGTCCGAGCACGCCCGGATCCTGGAGCTGTGCGCCCACCCGGTCGCCGTCGTCGAGATCGCCGCGGAAGTCGGGCTGCCGGTCACGGTCGTACGCATCCTGCTCGGCGACCTGCTGGACACCGGGCGCATCACCGCCCGTCACCCGCGCGCGGCGGCGTCCGTCGCCTCCCTGCCCGATTCCGCCCTACTCCAAGAGGTTCTCCATGGACTCCGCAACCTCTGAGCTGCCCACCCACCGCACACCGCTGAGAGACACGGCGGAGACGGGCCTGAAGATCGTCGTCGTGGGCGGGTTCGGCGTGGGCAAGACGACCCTGGTCCGCTCGGTGAGCGAGATCCGGCCGCTCAACACCGAGGAGGTGATGACGCAGGCCGGCGTGGGCGTCGACGAGACCGACGGGGTGGCCGCGAAGACCACCACCACGGTCGCCTTCGACTTCGGGCGGATCAGCCTCAACGACCGCATGGTGCTGTACCTGTTCGGCGCGCCCGGGCAGGAACGCTTCTGGTTCCTGTGGGACCGGCTGTTCTCCGGCACCCTGGGCGCCGTGGTCCTCGTGGACACGCGCCGGATGGACGACTCCTGGTACGCCATCGACCGGCTGGAGCACCACGGCACGCCGTTCGTGGTGGCCGTCAACCGGTTCGACGACGACGCCCGGTACTCCCTGGACGAGATACGCCAGGCGCTCGCCCTCCCCGCGCACGTGCCGATGGTCGACTGCGACGCCCGGGTCCGGGCCTCCGGCAAGGACGTGCTGATCACCCTCGTGAACCACCTCCACGACCTGGCCACCGCCAAGGAGGCGACACTGTGACCGATCAGGCCGATCCCTTCGCGCACCCGGCCCGCCCCGGTGAGGAGCCGCCGCCGGGGTGCCCCGCGCACGCCGGCGCGGTGCCGCTGACGGGGCTGGAGTACCAGCAGACGCCGTCCGAGCTGTACCGCGCCCTGCGCCGGGAACACGGGCCCGTCGCACCGGTGCTGCTCGACGGTGGCATCCCGGCCTGGCTGGTGCTGGGCTACACCGAGGTCACCTATGTGACCAGCCACGACGAGCTGTTCGCCCGGGACTCGCGGCGCTGGAACCAGTGGGCGGACATCCCGCAGGACTGGCCGCTGCTGCCCTTCGTCGGCTATCAGCCGTCGGTGCTGTTCACCGAGGGCGAGGAGCACCGGCGGCGGGCCGGAGTGATCACCGAGGCGCTGGAGGGGATCGACCAGTTCGAGCTGTCCCACGAGTGCCTGATGATCGCCGACGACCTCATCGCCCGGTTCGCGGGCAGCGGCCAGGCGGAGCTGATGGCCGACTACGTGCACGCCCTGCCGATGCGCACCGTCGTGCAGATGTGCGGGATGCCGGCCACCGGTGAGGACACCCGCCGGCTCGTCGACGACCTGCGGATCTCCCTGGACGCGGGGGAGGGGGACGACCCGGTCGCGGCGTACGCGCGCGTGGGTGAACGGCTGCGGCAGCTGGTGAAGGAGAAGCGGGCCGTTCCCGGCCCCGACGTCACCTCGCGGATGCTGACGCACCCGGCGGGGCTGACGGACGAGGAGGTCGTCCAGGACCTGATCTCCGTGATCGCGGCGGCCCAGCAGCCGACGGCCAACTGGATCTGCAACACCCTGCGTCTGCTGCTGACGGACGAACGCTTCGCGGTGAACGTCTCGGGCGGCCGGCTCAGCGTCGGCGAGGCGCTCAACGAGGTGCTGTGGCTGGACACCCCGACGCAGAACTTCATCGGGCGCTGGGCGGTACGGGACGTTCAGCTCGGAGGCCGGCAGATAAGGGCCGGCGACTGCCTGGTGCTGGGGCTCGCGGCGGCCAACACCGACCCGCAGATCTGGCCCGAGGGACACGTGGGCGCGGAGAACGCGGCGCACCTGTCCTTCAGCAACGGCGAACACCGCTGCCCGTACCCGGCCCCGCTGCTCGCGGACGTCATGGCGCGCACGGCGGTCGAGACGCTGCTGGAACGCCTGCCGGACCTGGTCCTGGCCGTCGAGCCGGAGGAACTGGTGTGGCGGCCGTCGATCTGGATGCGAGGACTGCTGGACCTGCCGGTGCGGTTCACCCCGGTGGTGCAGTAGGGCTCCGCCGACGGGCGGTTCTCACGGTCGGGGGTGCTCCCCCGCCCCCGTGGGCGGACCGGTGGGGCGCTGCCTCCTCGCGGGCGCCCGGTGGGGCGGGATTCGGCCGGGGCGGACCCGGTCGGTACGGGATCTGGCCGGGTGGACACGGACGGTACGAGATCCGGTCGGGGGCCGACGCATCCGGTACGGGGCCCGGCCGGGACGGCCTGGTGCGGCGGAGCTCGGCCGGGACGGCCCCTTGCGGCCGGATTCGGCCGGTGCGCGATCCGGCCGGTGCGCGATCCGGCCGGGGCGGGGCGGCGCGTACGGGAGTGACGACGCGACCGGTACCGGTCAGCCTGCCACCGGCGTGAACCGGACCGGCAGGCTCTGCGGCCCGCGGGTGAACACACCTTGCTCGGCCGGCTGGAACCCCTCGGCGAGCCGTACGTCCGGCATGGCGTCGAGGAGTTGGCCGACACCGATCTCCACCTCCGCCTTCGCCAGCAGCGCGCCGACGCAGAAGTGCCGGCCGAGCGCGAAGGCGAGGTGGTCGGCGGCGGCCGAGAACGCCTTGGTGGTGGTCAGGTCGTCGCGGAAGATGTCGAACCGGTCGGGGTCGGCGTACCGGCGCTCGTCGCGGTTGGCCGCGCCTATCAAGCAGGTGACGGTGGCGCCGGCGGGCACGGTGCCGCCGCTGAGCGTCACCTCCGTCGCGGACTGCCGCATGATCATGTGCACGGGCGGGGTGAACCGCAGGGTCTCGGCGAAGGCGCGCGGTATCAGCGAGTGGTCGGCGCGGACGGCGGCGAGCTGGTCGGGGTGGGCGAGCAGGTTCGCGAAGATGCCGGCGATGGCCTTGTCGGTGGTCTCGCCGCCGGCGGCGAGCAGCAGGCTGCAGAACGCCTTGATGTCCTCGTCGCTCATCCGCACGCCGTCGACCTCGGCGCTGCACAGCACGGACAACAGGTCGTCGCCGGGCTTCTCCCGGCGCTCACGGATGATCGGCAGCATGTACTCGGCGAACTCCACCCGGGTGCGCTCGCCGGCCGCCGTGACCTCGGCGTCGCCCGAGAGGTTGCCGAGGAAGGCGATGACGGCGGTGTACCAGCGGTGGAAGCGGGGGTGGTCGGCCTTGTCCAGGCCCAGCATGTCGGCGATGACGTTCACCGGGAAACGGGTGGCGTAGTCGTCGACCAGGTCGGCGGAGCCGGTGCGCCGGAAGGCGTCGATCAGCTCACGGGAGTTGCGCTCGATGACCGGCAGGAACTTCCGCTCCAGGTCGCTGCCCCGGAAGGCCGGCGCGACCAGTGCCCGGCGCACGGCGTGCTCACGGCCGCTGAGCTGCAGGATCGTCTTGCCGTGGACGGGCTCGAGCTGCCAGGCGTAGTTGTCGGTGGTGAACTCACCGGCCTTGTCCTTGAAGACCCGCTCGACGTCCTCGTAGCGCGAGACGATGTAGCTCTTGGTCGCCTCGTGCCAGAGGAGGGGGGCGGTCTCCCGCATCGCGCGGTAGGCGGGGTAGGGGTCGGCAGCGAACTCGGGCGAGAGGATGTCGGGCACCTGCTGGGCGGTGGACATGGGGCTCCCTGCGATCGTATTTCGTGTACTGCACAAGGTTATTGATCATCCGTCAGTAACGACAGACCGCCCGATGACCGGATCTGTTTGAACCCTGAACCGTCCGAAAATCGCCCCTGACGACACTCACCGTCCGCCACTGCCGGGTCCGCCCGGCGGCTCACGGTCACTGGCACGCGCGTCGTCGTCATACGCGCATCATGATCCGCCCATGTGTCTGAAGACCGGACCCCGAGTTCCGCTCCGTCCGGGGCCGCGCGGGCGATGACACGCGGTGCGGTGCGCTCGGGCCGACGGGCTCCGACCCGTGCACGCGAAAATGGCGTGCGCCGGTCAACGCCTCTCTGACAGGCTCCTCACTGTTCGAAGGGGGAGCCCGTGACCAAGCTGAACCAGATCATCGCGGTCGAGAAGGGTGTCAAGAGCAAGTCGCTCCAGGACATCAACGCCGCGCACGCCAAGGTGCAGAAGCCGGCGCTGCTGGCCGGTATCTCGCGTACGTACCAGCCGAAGGACGAGGAAGGCGAGCAGCTGCCGCCCGAGTCCACGCGGGTGCAGGTGCAGGCCGAGGACGTGCTGCGCGAGGTGTCCGCCACGCTGACGCGGCTGTTCGACGTCACCGCGACGAAGGACTGGGCGAACTGCCTGGCCCCTGCGGACGTCACGGTCGACGGGCGCACGATCGTCGCCGACGTCCCCGTCAGCTACCTGCTCTTCCTGGAGAAGCAGCTCGCCGAACTGCACGGCTTCGTCAAGAAGCTGCCCACCCTCGACGCCGCCGAGTCCTGGTCGCTCGACCCGTCCACGGACTGGTGGAAGACGGACGCCGTCCGCACCATCCGTACGAAGAAGGTGCCGCGCAACCATGTCAAGGCGGAGGCCACGGAGAAGCACCCGGCGCAGGTCGAGGTGTACTACGAGGACGTGCCGATCGGTTACTGGACCACGGTGAAGTTCTCCGGCGCGCTTCCGGCTCGCCGGGTGAACGAGCTGCTGGACCGGGTCGAGAAGCTCCAGCAGGCCGTGAAGTTCGCCCGTGAGGAGGCCAACGGCACCGAGGTCACTGACAAGCGGGTCGGCGAGGCGGTGTTCGGCTACCTGTTCGGCTGACGTGCGGCGCGGCCACGGATGGCCGCCATGATCGCCCCCGCGTGCGAGCGCGGGGGTGCGCTACGGGGCGCGGGCCGGGTGAGGACCGGTTCGCGCCAGGAGCGCAAGCTGAAACTGAAGTTCAGCCTGAAGAAGCGGTCCGTCGCAGAGGCGGCCGCGGTCAATCTCAGACTCTCGCTCCAGTCTCAGCATCGCCGCCGATCGCCGGACCGAACGGGGACGGACGAACGCCGTCGGATGCGAGTTCGACTCTCGCCTGCGCCTCTTTCCCTGGCGCGGTAGTTCAAAGGAAGAACACGACGGCATGATGACTGATCCGTCCTCTTGAACGCGCCGGCGTGCGCAATTGGGTGGCATCCCCAGGGGCCCGGGAGCTGGATACGACTCCCGGGCCCCGCCACGTCATCGGCCCTCCGCCCCCCTTGCCTTCGTGTGCGCTCCAGCTCTTACCGTCCTCCGCATGGAGTTCACACGCACACTGGGACGCAGTGGTATCCAGGTCAGCGCGCTCGGCTTCGGGTGCTGGGCCATCGGCGGGGAGTGGCAGGACGGCGCCGGGCAGCCGCTCGGGTGGGGCAAGGTCGACGACGAGGAGTCGGTGCGGGCGATCCGCCGGGCCCTTGATCTCGGTGTCACCTTCTTCGACACCGCCGACGTCTACGGCACCGGGCACAGCGAACGGATCCTCGGCAGGGCGCTCGGCTCGCGACGGGACGAGGTCGTCGTCGCCACCAAGTGGGGCAACGTCTTCGACCCGGACACCCGCACCACCTCCGGCACCGACGACTCCCCGGAACACCTCCGCCGTGCCCTGACCGCCTCCCTGCGCCGGCTCGGCACCGACCACGTCGACCTCTACCAGCTGCACATCGCCGACGCCGACCCCGAGCGCGCCGCCCGACTGCGCGACGCGTGCGAGGAGTTGGTGGGGGAGGGGCTGATCCGGGCGTACGCCTGGAGCACCGACGACCCCGCCCGCGCCGCCGTCTTCGCCGAGGGGCCGCACTGCGCCGCCGTCCAGCACGCGCTCAACGTGCTGCAGGACGCCCCCGAGATGCTGCTGCTCTGCGAGCAGGCGAACCTCGCGTCCGTCAACCGCAGCCCCCTCGCCATGGGTCTGCTGACCGGCAAGCACGCCGGCGGGCGGTCGCTGGAGAGCGGGGACATCCGCAGCCGGCCGCCCGCCTGGCTGCCGGGCTTCGGTGACGGCACCGGCGCGGACCCCGCGTGGCTGGCGCGCGTCGACGCGCTGCGGGACGTCCTCACCGGCGGCGGGCGCACGCTCACCCAGGGCGCGCTGGCCTGGCTGTGGGCGCGCAGCCCGCGCACCGTACCGATCCCCGGCTTCCGGTCGGTCGCCCAGGCGGAGGAGAACGCGGGCGCGTTGGAAAAAGGTCCGCTGACCGCCGCGGAGTTGGCGGAGGTGGAGCGCGTCCTCCAGCGATAGGCCATGGAAATCGTGCGGCAGCCGTCCACCCGCCGGTGCGCACCCGCGGTCCCGCGCGGGTCCACCCCCAGCCGGCGGTGTGGAACGGCTGCCGCCTCCCCCCTGGATATGGCCTGACGGAAGACCGCTGCCTCAACTGTGAAGCTTTGGTGCAGAGAAGTTGAGCATAGGCTCTCCACCGGCCGCAATGGGGCGGATGCGTTAACTCCGGTTGTGGGGATCAGCGCACGCCGGCGGCGCGGAGCGGCTCACCCCCGCCCCACGTACGGCATCGCCGTCGCCAGCACCGTCGCGAACTGCACGTTCGCCTCCAGTGGCAGCTCCGCCATGTGCCGCACCGTCCGCGCCACGTCCGCCACATCCATCACGGGCTCCGGCGCGACCTCCCCGTTCGCCTGCAAGGCACCCGTCTCCATGCGCTCCGTCATGTCCGTCGCCGCGTTGCCGATGTCGATCTGGCCCACCGCGATCCGGTACGGACGCCCGTCCAGGGAGAGGGACTTGGTCAGACCGGTCAGCGCGTGCTTGGTGGCCGTGTAGGCGACCGACCGCGGGCGCGGGACGTGCGCCGAGACCGAACCGTTGTTGATGATCCGGCCGCCCTGCGGCTCCTGCTCCTTCATCTGCCGGTACGCCGCCTGCGCGCACAGGAACGCCCCGTTGAGGTTGGTGTCCACCACGTGCCGCCACGCCTCGTACGGCAGGTCCTCCACCGGCACCCCGCCCGGGCCGAACGTCCCGGCGTTGTTGAACAGCAGGTCCACCCGGCCGAACCGGTCCACCGTGGCGGCGAACAGCGCCTCCACGTCCCCGGGGCGGGACACGTCCGTCGGAATCACCAGAGCCCGCCCGCCCTCCCGGCCCGACGCCCCCGCCGTCTCCTCCAAGGCCTCCGCGCGACGCCCCGCCAGCGCCACCGACCAGCCCGCGTCCAGCAGTTCCCGCGTCACCGCGCACCCGATGCCGGAGCCGGCCCCGGTGACCACCGCGACCCCGGCCCGTCCGGCCCGTCCGTCCGTTTCCTTGGCGTTCATGGCACCGCAGCGTAGGCGAGGGTTCGCCATACGGACCTCATACGACCGTCATCCGGATGCTGTGTACGCGTCAACGCCGCGTCGTCCCCGGCCACTGCAATTCCTTCCGCACCCACATGCCCGCCAGGGGAGGAACCGATGACGCAGGAACCGATGACACAAGGACCGACGGCACCCGAGGCCCGCCCGTCCCACGCGCCCGAACTCCGCGCCGCCGCACGCCACATCGGCCGCCGCCGCTTCCTGACCGCCACCGGCGCCGCCGCCGCGCTCGCCTTCGCCGTCGGCGTGCCCGGCGCGGGCACCGCGGCCGCCGCCGAACTGGACACCGCACGGATCACCGACGACCCCTTCACGCTCGGCGTCGCCTCCGGCGACCCGCACCCCGACTCGGTGCTGCTGTGGACCCGCCTCGCGCCCGCGCCGTACCAGGCGGACGGCGGGCTGCCCGCGCGCCGCGTCACCGTCGAGTGGGAGATCGCCCTCGACGCGCGGTTCCGCAGCGTCGTCAGACGGGGGACGGCCACCGCCCACCCCGAGTTCCACCACACCGTGCACGTCGAGGCCGGCGGGCTCGCCCCGGGCCGCGTCTACCACTACCGCTTCCGCGCGGGCCGCTTCGTCAGCCCCGCCGGCCGCACCCGCACCGCGCCCGCCCCCCGCAGCCGCGCCGCCGGGCTCACCTTCGGCATCGTCTCCTGCCAGCGCTACGACCAGGGCTACTACACCGCCTACCGGCACCTCGCCCAGGAGGACGTCGACGTCGTCTTCCATCTCGGCGACTACCTCTACGAATACGCCGTGAACGACGCCGGCGGCTCCCGCGCCTACCCGGCCGGCACCCTGCCCTCCGGCCTGTTCAACCGGGAGACCGTCACGCTGGAGGACTACCGGCTGCGGTACGCCCTCTACAAGTCCGACCCCGACCTCAGGGCCGCGCACGCCGCGCACCCCTTCGTCGTCACCTGGGACGACCACGAGACCGAGAACAACTACGCCGACGACACCCCCGAGAACAGCGTCCCGCCGGAGGAGTTCCTGCTGCGCCGGGCCGCCGCCTACCGCGCCTACTGGGAGAACATGCCGCTGCGCCGGCCCCAGCTCCCCGACGGCCCCGACCTGAAGCTGTACCGCCGGCTGCACTGGGGCCGGCTCGCCCAGTTCGACGTGCTCGACACCCGCCAGTACCGCTCCAACCAGGCGTACGGCGACGGCTGGCAGTTCCCCGGCCCCGAGTCCGAGGACCCCTCGCGCACCCTGACCGGCGCCGCCCAGGAGCGCTGGCTGATCGACGGCTGGCGCAGGTCCGACGCGGTGTGGAACGTCGTACCGCAGCAGGTCACCTTCGCCCAGCGGCTCGACACACCCACCCCGCCGGCCAAGGTCTCCATGGACTCCTGGGACGGCTACCCGGCCTCCCGCGAGCGCGTCCTGGCCGGCGCGCGGGCCGCCGGCGTCGAGAACCTGATGGTCCTCACCGGCGACGTGCACGTCCACTACGGCTTCGACATCAAGCGGGACTTCGCCGACCCCGGCTCCAAGACCGTGGGCACCGAGATCGTCACCTCCTCGGTCACCAGCGGCGGCAACGGTTCGGCGAAGCCCGCCAACTGGGAGACCATGACGGCCGCCAACCCGCACATGCGCTTCTACAACGGCCTGCGCGGCTACACGACCGTCACCCTCGGCCGGGAGCGGGCGCGCGCCGACTTCAAGACGGTCTCCCACGTCACCACGCAGGGCGCGCCGCTCACCACCGCCGCCTCCTTCGTCACGGAGGCGGGGGAGCCGGGGCTCAAGCCGGCGTGACCGCCGCGCCGTCGGCCGCCACTCCGTCGGGCACCGTGCCGTCGGTCCCCTCGCCCGGGTAGCGGACGCCGACGCGGTCCCGGATCGCGTCGAGCGTCCGCATCACGGCGAGGGTGCCGTCCAGCGGGACCACCGGCGACTCCGTCTCGCCGGCCCGCAGCGCCCGCATCACCTCCGCGGCCTCGTGCTTGAGGCTGGCGCGGGGGCCGTGGAGCGGGTCGGCCGTGAACTCCTCGGCGTCCTGTCCCTCCCGGTGCAGCACGAACCGCTCAGGGAAGAAGAAGCCGTCCGGGATGTCGATCCGCCCCTTCGACCCGGTGATCGACGCGGAGGTGGCCGTACCGCCCACGATGGAGCAGTGCACGGAGGCGAGGGCGCCGTTCTCCCAGGAGAGCAGCGCCCCCGTCTGGAGGTCCACCCCCTCCTCCGAGAGCATCGCGCGCGCCGTGAGGTCCGACGGCTCCCCGAGCAGCAGATGGGCGAACGACACCGGGTACACCCCGAGGTCCAGCAGCGCGCCGCCGCCGAGCGCGGGGTCACGCAGCCGGTGGGTGGCCGGGAAGGGGCCCGCCAGGCCGAAGTCCGCCTGGACATGGCGCACTTCGCCGATCGCGCCGTCGTCGACCAGCGCCTTGAGGCGCCGCACCATGGGGTGGCAGTACATCCACATGGCCTCCATCAGGAAGCGCCCGCCGTCCCGCGCCAGCGCGACCAGCTCGGCGGCCTCCTCGGCGTTCAGCGTGAACGGCTTCTCGCACAGCACGTGATGTCCGGCCTCCAGCATCAGCCCGGCCGCCGCACGGTGCGCGGAGTGGGGCGTGGCGACGTACACGACGTCGAGCTCGTCGTCAGCCGCGAGCGTGTCCCAGTCGCCGTACGCGCGCGGTATGCCGAACCGCTCGGCGAACGCCTTGGCCGACTCCGTCGAGCGGGACGCCACCGCCGCGACCTCGGCGTCGGGCATGTCCACCAGGTCCGCCGCGAACGTCGCGGCCATGCCGCCGGTCGCCAGGATCCCCCAGCGCACCTTCTGCTCTGTCATTCGTCCCACCTGTTCGTGTGTTCCCTCAACGCTTCGCCCTGGGGCTGTGGCGTGGAAGCGCTCCCATGGCATCGTCGTCGACGCCGAGCACTGCGTACGAGCTGAGAGCATAGGGAGCCGATGGCATGGAAAGGGAGGGGTCACATGCCCGAGGGTGGGGCGTCCATATTCACATCGACCGAAAGCGGGGTATCGGGGGGCCCGGTGACGGAGGCCGCCGCCCACGGCACGGCGGCGGCCACGCCGGAACGGCGCACCCCGGCCGTGGTGCCGCGTACCGGCCTGCTGGTCACGTTCATCCTCGGCGGCCTGACCGCCGTGACGCCGTTGGCGATGGACATGTACCTCCCCGCGCTGCCGGAGGTCACCCGGTCCCTGCACGCACCCGCCGCGACCGTCCAGCTCACCCTCACCGCCTGTCTGGCCGGCATGGCGCTCGGGCAGCTCGTGGTCGGGCCGATGAGCGACCGCTGGGGCCGCCGCCGGCCCCTGCTCGTCGGGCTCGCGATCTACGTCGTGGCCACCGCGCTGTGCGCCTTCGCGCCGACCGTCGAACTCCTCGTCGCCTGCCGGCTGGCGCAGGGGCTCGCGGGAGCGGCCGGCATCGTCATCGCGCGGGCGGTCGCCCGTGACCTGTACGACGGAGTGGCCCTGGCCCGCTTCTTCTCCACCCTGATGCTGATCTCCGGGATGGCCCCGATCTTGGCGCCGCTCATCGGGGGGCAGGTCCTGCGGTTCACGGACTGGCGGGGAGTCTTCGTCGTCCTCACCGTCGCGGGGCTGCTCCTGACGGTTCTCGTCTGGACCAGGCTGCCCGAGACGCTGGCTCCCTCCGACCGGCACGGCGGAGGTTTGGGTGAGACCCTCGGCGCGATGCGCCGGCTCCTCGCCGACCGGGCCTTCACCGGCTACATGCTCGCCGGCGGCTTCGCCTTCGCGTCCCTCTTCGCGTACGTCGCCGCCTCCCCGTTCGTCATGCAGGAGATCTACGGCGCCTCCCCGCAGACCTTCAGCCTGCTGTTCGGGCTCAACTCGGTCGGCCTGATGATCATGGGCCAGGTCAACGGGAAGATCCTGGTCGGCCGGGTCCGGCTGGACAAGGTGCTCGGCATCGGGCTCGCCGTCGTGGTCGCCGCCGCCACCGCCCTGCTGCTGATGTCGCTGGGCGTGTTCGGCGAGGTGGGCCTGGTGCCGGTCGCCGCCGCGCTGTTCGTGCTGATGTCGTCCATGGGCATCGTCATGCCCAACACCCAGACGCTCCCGCTGATGCGGGCCCGGCGGGCGGCCGGCTCCGCGTCCGCCCTTCTCGGCACGACGTCCTTCCTCATCGGCGCGATGGCCTCCCCGCTGGTCGGGATCGCCGGCGAGGACACCGCCGTCCCGATGGCCGTCGTCCAGCTGGCCTCCGCCCTGGTGGCGACGGCCTGCTTCCTGGGAATGTGCCGTCCGTGGAAGAGCGGGACGAGCCTGAAGGGCGGGGGCGTCTGAGCGCGCCGCGACTGCGCCGGGGCACCCCGCAGCGGGCCGGGCTCGACGCCGGGGAGCTGCGGCGTCTGGTCCAGGAGGTCCGCGCCCGCACCGACGGCGCGCGGCCCTGGGCGGCGGGCGCGGTGGTGGTCGTCGGACGCGGCCCGGTGATCGCCGTCGAGGAGGCGGCCGGCTGGGCGGTGCGCCACGCCGGCTACGACGGGAGGGCGGGCGCGCCCGTCGAGCTGCCGCCGGAGCAGCGGGTGGCGATGACCGTGGACACCCCGTTCGACCTGGCCTCCGTCACCAAGCTGTTCACCTCGGTGGTCGCCGTGCAGCAGATCGAGCGGGGGACGCTGGGCCTGGACGCCCGCGTCGGCACGTACCTGCCGGACTTCACGGCGGCGGCACGGCACGGCATCACCGTGCGCCAGCTGCTCACCCACACCTCCGGGCTGCGCCCCGAACTCCCCCTGTACGACTGCGCCGACGACGCGGAACGCCTGGCGCTGCTGCGCGCGGAACGGCCGGTCGGCGTGCCCGGCACGTACCTCTACTCCGACCTCAACATGCTGCTGCTCCAGCACGTCCTGGAACGCATCACCGGCCGCACCCTCGACGTCCTGGTGCGCGACGGCATCACCCGGCCCCTCGGCATGGACGCGACCGGCTTCGGCCCGTGCCCGTCCGCGGCGGCGACCGAGGACCAGCGGCGGCCCTGGGCCAAGGCGGACCGGGGGATGCTGCGGGGCGAGGTGCACGACGAGAACGCCTGGGCGCTGGGCGGGGTCGCCGGTCACGCGGGACTCTTCTCCACCGCGGGCGACCTGGCGGTCTTCTGCCGCACCCTGCTGGCGGGCGGGGCGTACGGGCCCGCCCGGATCCTCGGCACCGACCACGTGGACCTGATGCTGCGGGCCCCCGGCCTCGGCTTCGCCGTGGACCAGCCCTGGTTCATGGGCGCCCTCGCGGGACGCGGCGCGGCGGGGCACTCCGGCTTCACCGGCACGTCCCTGGTCCTGGACCGCGCCACGGACACCTTCGTGGTCCTCCTCGCCAACACGGTCCACCCCCGCCGCCCGACCCCGCCCGACAGCACCCCCCGCGCAGCCGCGGCAACCCGCGTGGCGCGGGCGCTGCGGGGGAGGTGAGGGGGCGGCCGGGGACTGGGCGCCCCGGCCATGTGCTGGTTGAATGCCCCGGTGATCGGATTCGTGTGTGTCCTGGTGGCCGGTGGGCTGACGGCCTGGCTGGTGCGCAGGACGGTACGGCGCCGCGACGAAGGCGCCGCCGGGGGCGAGGTGATCGAGGTGCCGTGCATGCTGCGGCATCCCGCCCGTGAGGGGCGGTGGCTGCGGGGGCGGATGGCGGTCGGCCCGTCCACGTTCGCGTGGACGCCGCGCACGCGGGCCGGCGCGAAGCTGGACCCGCCGACCGCGCTGCGGCAGGTCGGTACGCGGAAGCCGACGTGGCGCGAAGGGGTGCTGCGCGTGAACCCCCGGGCCACGATCGTGGTGTGCGAATCCTCCGTGGGCGCCGTCGAGATCGCCGTGATGCCGCACGACGTGGGCCACGTGCTCCTCGCCCTGGACAGGCACGCGGCGGAGTAGGGGCGCCGGACGGTCGCGGGGGCGGCGGGTGCCGGGTGCCGGGTGCTCGTGGCGGAGCGAGGTGTTCCGCCCCCGCCCGGCCTCGTAGAATCGCCGGGTGAACGCCCCCGCACCCCCGCACACCGCCGACTCCCTGCGTGCCGCCCTCGCCGGGCTGCTGGACGGGATTCCGGCGCGGCAGGCCGCGCAGGCCGTCGAGCGGCTGATCGCCCACTACCGGGGCGCCACCCCCACCGACACCCCCATCCTGCGCGACCGCGCCGACGTGGCCGCGTACGCCGCCTACCGCATGCCCGCCACCTTCGAGGCGGTGCGGTCGGCCCTGCGCGCGTTCGCCGACGCCGTGCCCGGGTGGACGCCCGGGGACCACGTCGACATCGGCGGGGGCACCGGCGCGGCGGCCTGGGCGGTCGGCGCGACCTGGGACGGGGAGCGCCCCGTGACCGTGCTCGACTGGGCCGGGCCCGCGCTCGACCTCGGCCGTGAACTGGCCGCGGGACACCGCACCCTGCGCGGCGCCCGCTGGGAGCGCGCCCGGATCGGACCCGGCCTCACCCTCGGGCCGACCGACCTCGTGACCGTCTCCTACGTGCTCAACGAGCTCACCGCGCCCGACCGCGCCGCCCTGGTCGACGCCGCCGCCGCCGCGCGGGCCGTGGTGATCGTGGAGCCCGGCACCCCCGACGGCTACGCCCGGATGATCGAGGCCCGCGACCGCCTGGTCGCCGCCGGATTCCACGTGGCCGCGCCCTGCCCGCACAGCGCCGCCTGCCCCATCGTGCCCGGCACCGACTGGTGCCACTTCTCGGCGCGGGTCAGCCGCTCCTCGCTGCACCGCCAGATCAAGGGCGGCACCCTCCCCTACGAGGACGAGAAGTTCAGCTACGTCGCGGCGATCCGGGGCCCGGTCGCCCCGGCCCCCTCCCGCGTCGTCCGCAAGCCGCAGATCCGCAAGGGCCAGGTCCTCCTCGACCTGTGCGAGACGGACCCGTCCCTGCGCCGCACCACGGTCACCAAACGCCACGGCGACCTCTACCGAGCGGCCCGCGACACGGACTGGGGCGACCCCTGGCCCCCGGTTCGCGGGGCCTGTTGAGGCTCGTCGCTGAAGCGCGCGCCCGACCTGCGGGAGCGTCCGACCGTGAAGCGACGCCCTCGCCAGGACTTCGGTTGTCGGTCGGAGGGGGCCCTGGGGTAGTCCGAGGCGACCGACCACTCGCATCCACCCCTTACACCCCAGGCCCATCAACACCCCGCTGGCACAGCCGAGTTGTGAAAGGCCTATGTTCTCGGTCATGGATCACCAGGGAGAGTTCCGCCGGGCAGCGCTTGAGTTGGGCATCCCGGATGACGAGATCAACAGGTTCTGCCAACACCTTCGTTTGGCGATCGGATTGTCGGGGCGTGGTGAGGGTTCTCCGGTCGGGCACATCGGTGGGTCGCCCCGGCTGCCGGTGGGTATGGAGTGGCCGTCCGCCGGGGGCGTTCCGTTGCCGTTGCTCCTCTCCGTCGATTGCGGGGAACTGCCGAGGGTCGACGGCTTCGACCTGCCGGTGGACGGGACGCTGCTCTTCTTCGTCCACCAGGAAAAGGACTTCAGCGAGTCGCGGGCCGATCCGGGACGGTACTCACGAGTCGTGTACGTACCGGACGGCACCGAAACCGCGGTCGCGGAACCCCCCGGCCCCGCGTGCGTCGGCGAGCGGATCGACGTCTGCGCCGAGCTCAGAGCTGATCTGCCCCTTTGGCTCGAGGAGGGCGACGAGGACGAGGACTGGCACGAGTTCTGGGAGGACCTCGAGTGGGACGACATGTCACCCTTCCAGCAGCGGTTGGCCCGCTACATGGAGCGTGAACTGCCGCACCTGGACGAACTCCGGTCTCTGGCCCACGGTCTCTGGCCGTCCGGCGCCCACCTCGTCATCGGCGGATACGCCGATGACGAGGCGACGATCGGCGGCATAACGGCGAAGACCCTCGCCGGGGGAGCATGGTTCTCCTATCTGGACGAGGACGCGCTCCGGCTGGCGAGCGAATGGATACCGCTCGCCAATGAAGGAGGGGTCTACGCGGAGTACTACACGAAATTCATGATCCGCCACGACGACCTGGCCGCCGCCCGGTGGGACAAGGCGTTGACCGTGACCATTTTCGACGCCCCGTGACCGGCTTGGACGCGCCTCCGTCCCGGGGGCCGACGAAGACCGGTTGAAGGCTGTCAGGACCTCCGGTCACCACTGCCCAACGAGACGGGCCGTCTTGTCAGCCTGCTACATTCGGCCCATGGCCCAGAAACAGTCCGCCACCCACCCGGCCCCCGACACCGCGCGCCGCAGCGAGCGGTCCCGGCGTGCCATCTACGACGCCGCCCTCGCCCTCGTCGCCGAGGTGGGATACCCGAAGACCACCATCGAGGGCATCGCCTCCCGTGCCGGTGTCGGCAAGCAGACGATCTACCGCTGGTGGTCGTCGAAGGCGGACGTGCTGCTCGAGGCGTTCCTGGATCTGGGCAACCAGGCCGCCGAGGCCGCCGGGCAGGCGCCGTACGTCATCCCGGACACCGGAGACCTCGCCGCCGACCTCAAGAACGTCCTGCGGGCCACCGTCGACGAGCTGCGCGACCCCGCCTTCGAGGCACCCTCCCGCGCCCTGGCCGCCGAGGGCCTCGTCAACGAGGAACTCGGCCGGCGCTTCGTCGCCAAGCTGCTCGAACCGCAGCTCCAGCTCTACGTCGACCGGCTGCGCGCCGCACAGGTCGCCGGGGACGTCCGCCTCGACGTCGACCCGCGCATCGCCCTGGAGCTGTTCGTCTCCCCGCTCGCCCAGCGCTGGCTGCAGCACACCGGCCCGATCAGCCACGACTACACCGACACCCTCGTCGACTACGCCCTCAACGGCCTCGCCCCCCGCTGATCCGGCTCCGCGAAGAGGCCGCCCCGCCTCAGCGCCCCGTCACCGCGCTCACCGGTCCCGGCACCCGCATCCGGTACCGGGCCAGCCGTCCCGGCGCGTCCGTGAGGACGCCGTCGCAGCCGAGGGCCAGGGCCCGGTCGCGCTGGGCCGGGGTGACGACGGTGTGCGCCCACACCCGTGGGATCCCCGACCGCACCGCGCGCCTCAGGTCCGCGTCCCGTGCGTGGACGTCGACGTCCAGCAGGTCGACGAAGGAACGCCACCGCCCCGGCCGGTCGGTGCGCATCTGCTCGGCCGAGCGCCACAACTGGGTCAGCAGGCCCTCGCGGTGCACCCGCTCCGCGACCGCCGGGTCGTTGGTGTTGACGAACACCGAGCGGGTCAGGCCGCGTGCCCGGAGCATCCCCGCCACCCGGCTGAGCCCGCCCGGGTCCTTCAGCTCCAGCATCAGCACGGTCCGCCCGCCCAGCCGGTCCAGCACCTCCTCGACCGTCGGTGGCCGCTCCGAGCGCCAGCTCCCCGGCAGGCTGTCGCGGGGACGCAGCCGCACCCCCTTCCACTCGTCCGCGTCCAGCTTCCGCACCTCCCCGCCGAGGAAGGTCGTACGGTTCAGGGTCTCGTCGTGGAAGACCACCGGGGTGCCGTCCCGCAGTACCCGGGTGTCGAAGTCCAGCACCTGCGCCGTGCCGCGCCGGTACGCCGCCATCAGCCCCGCCATGCTGTTCTCCGGCACCTCCCGCGCCCCGCCCCGGTGGGCGACGTACGTCACCCGGGGCAGCGAGTCCACCGTCAGCGGGCCGTCGCCCCACTCCAGCGGGGGAGAGCCGCCGTGCCCCGAGAGCGTCAGCGCGGCGAGGGCCACCGCGGACACCAGGGCGGCCGGCGCCGACGACGCGATCCACGTGATCATGCGGCCCACGGTAGGCGGGCCCACCAAGGCGGGCCGGGCAATGACACCCGCGGACGGGGTGTCCCGTTCGTCCTGCCGGTCAGCTTGCGCCCGGTCCCGTCACCCTCGTCCCACCTGCGGAGTTTGTGGGCTCCAGCCCCCCGATGCGCACGATCGTGGGACCATAGGGCATGCTGGAGCGCACGACGGCGAGGCGAGGGGATAGATGAGCGCGGAGTTCGGCGGCCGGAGCGGCCGACAGGGCAAACTCTCCCAGTGGCTGCGAGGACGCCGCCCGAAGCAGGTCGCCGGTGACGGTGACCGTGAGGCCCTGCTGCTCGCCGCCGCCGATGCGGGACTGCCGCTCGCACCCGCCGCGCATCCTTCCGCATACCGCTGTTCCTGCGACCGCGTGGGCTGTCCCACCCCCGCCCGGCACCCGGTGTCGTTCGCCTGGCAGACGCAGTCCACCACCGACCGCGGCCAGATCGAGCGCTGGGCCCGCCACCAGCCGCAGGCCAACTTCATCACCGCCACCGGCATGGTGCACGACGTCCTGGACGTCCCCCTCGACGCGGGCCGCGAGGCCCTCGGCCGGCTGCTGGAGGCCGGGGTCGAGACCGGCCCGGTCGCCGAGAGCGACGACGGCCGCATGCTGTTCTTCACCCTCACCCGCGGCACCCCCGAGGACGAGGACGAGTGGTGGCCCTGCGAGCTGGACTGCCATCCGGAGACCATGGACGAGCATCCCGGACTGCGCTGGCACTGCCGCGGCTCCTACGTCCTGGTGCCGCCGGCCCGCCTGCCCGGCGACGACGACCCGTCGGTCCGCTGGGTACGCGGCCCCGAGCATCCGCTCCCCGACCCGCTCAGCCTGCTGGAGTACCTCACGGACGCCTGCGCCCGGTACGCCGGCGAGCACACCGGCCCCGCCGAAGCCGCCTGGCCCCTGCGCCACTGACCCGGCGACCGCGCGCCCCGCACCTCCCGGACCGGGCCCGCCGTCACTCGCCCTTCGCGGCCGTCAGCCCCTGGATCCGCCCCAGGATTTCCACCGGACCGTCCGCCGGGTCCAGCGCCACCTCGTTGGAGACGAACTCCATCGTCAGCGACTGCCGTATCTCCCCGCTGGTCAGCGCCAGCACGTCCTCGTTCGGTGTCGGCACCGACGCCCCCGCCGCCGCCGTCTGCTTCTCGAAGTGCCGCGTGGTGAAGAACACCAGCGCCCCGCCGTCCGCGGTGCGCAGCGCCAGCGGCGCGTAGTCGCCGTTCACCATCGGCTCGTCGATGTACTGCGTGGCCAGACCCGGCCGCGCCGACTGCTTCTGCCGGGTGTCCCGCCACACGCTGGTGTGCGGACCGTCCGCGAAACCGTCCCCGCCGTCCTTCAGATAGGTGGCGTACTTCTTGCTCAACTCGCCGGGCGCGACGGCCACTTCGGTGGAGTTCGCGGGGACCGCCTCGGCCCGGCCGTCCTTGTCCGTCTTGAACTTCGGTATGTCGTCCGGGGAGACCAGCGTCAGGAACGCCACCTCCCACGGATCGGCCAGGGCGTCGCGGGTGAACACCAGCAGCCAGCGGACGTCACCGCCCTTGTTGGCGGCCGTGTCGGCGAGGAACCAGCGCGGCCAGCCCGCCTTCGCGGGGATGGTGAACTTCGCGTCCGTCAGCTCCAGCGGCGCGTGACGCGGGTTGCCGTCGGGGTGGTTGACCTTGCCCGCCTTCAGCCGCGCCCCGTCGATGTCGGCGAGCGCGCCGGTGGTGCGGTCGGCGTCCAGGGAGGAGTCGTACGCCTTGTCGGCCGCGTTGTACGCGGCCGTGAACTCCTCGAGCGCCTTGGCCGCTTCGGCGCGGGTGGCGGCCGGGAGCACCTCACGCTCACCGTGCACCACCACACAGCCGCCCGCCGTCAGCGACAGAGCGGTCACGGACGCCGCGACCAGCACGCGGCGGGGCCCGCGGTGCCCGCGTCCCCGGAGCCTACGAAGGCCGAGATCCCTGCTCATCCGGTTCCTTCACCTTCCCCTTCCCCTTCCCGGAGGCGAACCCTACCGGGGCGCCCGCGGGCGCGGACGCCGGGACCGGGCACAGCGGCCACACCGTGACCTGACCCCGCCCGCCCCGAGGCGCCCGCCGCCCCCTCTCAGCTCTCGAAGGCCGGCAGGGCGAAGCGCTGGACGAGCGGGAAGCCGTCCTCGCGGGCGCTCTTGGCGTTGACCGAGTAGACGACCGTGCGGGACAGGTCCCGGGTGGCAGCCAGCACCGTGTGGTAGCCGGGGCGGGAGCCGGTCTTGCCCCAGATCTCCCGGCCGCCGATCACATACCGCTCGAGCGCCATCCCGTAGGTGGCGCCGTCGACGCGGGGGACGGTGAGCATCTGGTCCAGCAGCGGCCGGGGGACCACCTTGCCGCCGAACAGGCCGGACACCAGGCGCTCCAGGTCGGCGGTGGTGGAGATCATGTCCCCGGCCGCGAAGCGGTCGGACATGTTCCACTCGGTGACGTCGGTGGTCCGGCCGCCGATGTCGGCGTAGGCGCGGTGGTGCGGGCCGTGGACGCGGGGGTCGGGCCCGCAGGGGAACCCGGTGTGCCGCATGCCGAGCGGTCGGAAGACCCGTACGGCGGCCTGGTGTGCGTAGCGGTCGCCGGTCACCTTCTCGATGAGCAGGCCGAGCACGGTGTAGTGGATGTTCCCGTACTCCTGCCGCTCGCCGGGGTCGTAGGCCGGTCCCTGGGCGACGGACGCGGCCACCACCTGCTGGGGGGTGAGGGTCTCGAACCGGTGGGCGTACATCTCCTCGGTCGTCGACCCGAGGCTCGCGCCGGGACGCAACCCGCTGGTGTAGGTCAGCAGATGACGCACCGTCGGGGGCTTGGTGAACGACGGCGGGAACAGGCCGGGCAGATAGCGGGTGACGGGGGCGTCGAGGTCGACCCGCTTCTCCGCGACGAGCTGGAGCACCACCGCCGCCGTGACCACCTTGGTGGTCGAGCCGGCCCGGAAGCGCGCGTGCGGCAGTGCGGGTGCCCCCGTGCGCAGGTCCCGGACACCCGCGGTGCCCGCCCAGCTCCCCTTGCCTCCGACCCGTATCAGGGCGGCGGAGACGTCCCCGTCGGGGATGCCGGTGAGCGCCTTCTCCAGCGCGGTCGGGTCGAACGCGCCGGTCCGGGGCGCGGTGTGCGCGGCCGTGACGGTCGTTGCGGTCGCGGGGGCGGGCTGTGCGGCGGCCGTCCCGGCGAGGGGGACGAGCAGCAGGGAGGAGGCGAGTAAGGCGGAGGCGGCCGTGACGCGGGTGCGGGTGGTGGTGCGTGAGGTCATGGAGGGGCTCCGATCGCGGCGGTGGGTGCTGCGGACGGGACCATCCTGGTGATCAAGGGCGGCGGCGGGATCGTACGCGGTGACGAGGGCCACCCCTGAGCCGTCCCCGACACACCGGCCCGCTCCCTACGGGACATCCCGGGTCCGCACCCCCGAGACGTGCCGTGGGGAAGAAGGGACGATCCCCTGCTCCCCACGGCACGGCGGAGCGGTGCGTCAGATCAGGTCCTCGCCCTTGCGGCGGGCCTCGGCCCACTCGCGGACGAAGCCACGGCTGATCACGAACAGCACGACGGCCACGAGTACGGGCCACATCAGGACGTACGCGGTGAGCGCTGCGGTGGACACGGTGCCTCCTCGGGGGTCACGGGGTGATGGTTCCGGCGGGTTCCGGGGTGCCGTCGGCGTCCCCCCGCCCCGGTACGCCGCCGTCGTCCCCGGCGGCCGGAGCCGCCGCGGCCCGCGGACCGCCGTCGAAGTCACCGGTACGCCGGGCGATCAGGGAGAAGTCGAAGCCCTCGCGGCGGCGCACGCTCATCGCCCAGCAGACCAGGGTGGACACCGAGTAGGCCACCAGCGAACCGCACAGGGTGGCGTACTCGTGCAGCGAGCCCACCGCGAACGGCGCGGACACCACGACGGCCGCCACACCCACGACCTTCGCCGCCCGGGCGCCGAAGAAGCCGAACACCATCAGGCCGAGCACGACGCCGACGCCGAGCACCGACAGCACGTCCACGACGATGCCGAAGGCGCCGTCCACGGAGATCCAGGAGAAGCGCACCGGCAGGAACACGGCGAGCGCCGCGAGCACCGAGGTGGTGAACGCCTTGCCGCTCACCTTGTCCCAGTAGAAGCTCGCCAGCACCGGGAAGACCAGCGCGCCCCACAACGCGCCCACGAACACCAGCAGATCGAGGATGTTCAGCTGCAGACTGGCGAACGCCACGGCCGCCGCCGTCGCCACCACCATGGTGATCCGGCCGACCAGCAGCATGGTGCGCGGGTTCGCCTTCTCCTTGCCGGCCACGTTCTGGCCGTAGACGTCGGCCATCATGATCGAGGAGAGGGCGGACAGGTCGGAGTCGGCGGTGGACGAGAGCGCGCCGACGATCATGATGAAGAACAGCGCGAGCAGCACGGGCGGCAGGTAGTCGGCGGCCATGCCGGGGATGATGTTGTTCATGTCGCCGCCGGCCGGCTCGTACCCGAGGTAGAGGGCGAGCACGCCCAGCATGCCGACGCCGATGACCATCGCGCCGTAGCCCACGGTCGCGGTGACGAAGGTCGGCTTGATCAGGTTCTCCCTCACCGCGAACAGCCGCTGCGCGATGGTCTGGTTGCCGATGGCGTAGGCGAGGACCGCGGCGATGTACGGGGCGCCCTGCTCCATGAAGGCCGTGCTGGAGAAGAAGTCGCCCTGCTCCGGGGTGAGCCGGCCGGCGCCGGTCTCGAAGGCCGCGGGGAAGTCCGCCGCGAAGAAGATGAACGGCACGATGACGGCGACCGCGCCCAGCATCGCGACGACCTGCACGAAGTCGGTGAGCACCGAGGCGCGGAAGCCGGACCACAGGGTGTACAGCAGCACGCCCGCCGCGACGGCGAAGACGCCCTGGGTGAAGGTGAACGGCGACAGCATCGAGATCAGCACGCCACCGGCGATGAAGTTCGACATCAGGCTGATCAGGCTGCCGACGATGTTCGAGCCGGCGAGCAGCAGCTGGCTGGAGCGGCCGTGCCGGGCGTACATGACCTCGGCGAGCGTATGCGCCTTCGGCGCCACCGCACGGATGCGCTTGCCGAAGGGGTAGATGAAGAGAATCATCAGCGCACCCCACAGCCCGTAGTGGATCGGGCCGGAGATGCCGTAGGTGTACCCGGACGTCGCCGAGGCGTACATCGAGGACGCCCAGATCCAGGTCGCCGTCATGCTGGCGGCGGAGATGCCGAAGCCGATGTTGTGGCCGGCGGTCATGTAACCGTCGGCGTTCTCTTCCTTCTTGCCGATGCGGGCCGAGATCAGGAAGGTCCCTCCGTAGAACAGGACCAGCAGACCCACGACCACGAGTGCGCTGAAGCGGGCTGTCTCCAGTCCCTCCACACGCGCCACCTCCTCATGGCTGAACCGGGTGCGTTCACAACGACGCGGGCTCTTTCAGCCCGCAAACTTGCCGCACGGTAACAGCCAGTTCGGGCGGTACTCGCTTGCCGGCGGCCCCGTCCTGCTGGGGCCCGTGACCTGGAACATTGCTCAATTCGTACAAGTCACGGACATGTCCGATGGGGTCTTTGTCGTGCCGGTCGACATTTGTCCCGACTCTTTCCGGCCATTCATTTGCTCATTGCGCAAGCAAAGTTGATCACTTTGTTACGTCAACGAGACTCATGGCCGGCGGTTCTGGGGGCCCGTCCGCGGTGCTTGAATGCCCCCGTGACTGCTTACGACGTGCTGCGTGTCTTCTGCGGCCCCCGCGGCGGATACGGCAACGAGCTCGGTGTCGTCCGGGAGGGCTCGGTCATGCCCGGACGGGACGAACGCCAGGAGTTCGCCGCCAAACTCGGCTTCAGCGAGACCGTGTTCGTCGACGACCCCGAGCGCGGGGTGATCGACATCTACACCCCCACCACCCGTCTGCCCTTCGCGGGCCACCCCTGCGTCGGCACCGCCTGGCTGCTGGACGTGCCCGAACTCGTCACGCCCGCCGGGGTCGTGGGCGCCCGGCAGGACGGGGAGTTCTGCTGGATCGAGGCGCGGGCGGAGTGGGTGCCACCGCGCACCCTGCGGCAGTACGCATCCGCCGCCGAGGTGGACGCGCTGACCCTGCCTCCGAAGGGGGAGTGGATCTACGCCTGGGCCTGGCTGGGCGAGCCGGCCGGACGGATCCGCGCCCGCGCCTTCCCCGGCCGGGACGACGGCATCGACGAGGACGAGGCGACGGGCGCCGCGGCGCTGCTGCTCACCGACCGGCTGGGCCGCGCCCTGAACATCACCCAGGGCGTGGGCTCCCAGATCCTCACCGCACCCCAGCCGCACGGCTGGACGGAGGTCGGCGGCCGGGTCCGCCTGGAGCGCTGACACGCCGACCGGGCGGCACCGTCGAGGGTGCCGCCCGGTCACCGGCGCACGGGAAGGGGTCCGCTCACCTCACGCCGACAGCGGGAACTCCTCGCCCAGCGCGCGGAAGATCCCCGAGTTGAGGCCGAACGCCCGCTTGCACTCCGCCACGATGCGCTGCTTCTCCAGGTCGTCCACCGGGACCCCGTCCAGCAGTTCGCGGTACTCACGCTTGAACGCGGCCGGGTTGGAGACGCCCTCGAAGACGTAGAAGCGGACGCCGTCGCCCTTCTTGTCGAATCCCCAGGTCTTCTCCGCCTCGTCGCGGATGATCTGACCGCCGGAGAGGTCGCCCAGGTAACGGGTGTAGTGGTGGGCGATGTATCCCGCGGGCCACTCACGGGCGACCTCGGCGATCCGGCCCGCGTACTCCCGGGTGGCCGGCAGGGCGGTCAGTGTGGTGCGCCAGTCCGGGCCGCGCAGATGCTCCAGGTCCCGCTCCAGGGCGGACAGCCGGAACAGCTCCGGGCGGACGAACGGACCCGCCACCGGGTCCGACGCCAGGTCCCGCGCACCGGACTCCAGGGCCTCGTACACGAACCAGAGCTGCTCGGTGTAGCGCGCGTAGGCGTCCACGCCCAGCCGGCCGCCCAGCAGATCGGTCATGAAGGTCGAGGTCTCCGCCTCCACGTGCTGCTCGTGCGACGCGGTGCGGATCAGGGTCGAGAAGGAGTCCATGGTCCGATCCTCCATGGTTAGGGTTACCTAAGTCAATGTCTTGCCGACACCTTGTCGGGAACTTTCCCCGGCCGCGCCCCGGGCAGAACGGCCCGGGTACGCGAAAGGCCCGCCCTCCCTGAGGAGAGCGGGCCCCGACGGTGCGGCGCGGGCGCGCCGGGCGTCACGGCAGCGTCAGGATGTCCGCCCCGGTGTCCGTGACCACCAGTGTGTGCTCGAACTGGGCCGTGCGCCTGCGGTCCTTCGTGACGACCGTCCAGCCGTCGTCCCACATGTCGTACTCGTGCGTGCCGAGTGTCAGCATCGGCTCGATGGTGAAGGTCATCCCCGGCTGCATGACCGTGGTCGCGTGCGGGCTGTCGTAGTGCGGGACGATCAGGCCCGAGTGGAAGGACGTGTTGATGCCGTGGCCGGTGAAGTCACGGACCACCCCGTAGCCGAACCGCTTCGCGTAGGACTCGATCACCCGGCCGATGATGTTGATCTGCCGGCCCGGCCGCACCGCCTTGATCGCGCGGTTCAGCGACTCGCGGGTGCGCTCCACCAGCAGCCGGCTCTCCTCGTCCACGTCACCCACCAGGTACGTGGCGTTGTTGTCGCCGTGCACCCCGCCGATGTACGCGGTCACGTCGAGGTTGACGATGTCGCCGTCGCGCAGCACCGTCGAGTCCGGGATGCCGTGGCAGATGACCTCGTTGACCGACGTGCACAGGGACTTGGGGAAGCCGCGGTAGCCGAGCGTCGACGGGTAGGCGCCGTGGTCGCACATGTACTCGTGCGCCACCCGGTCCAGCTCGTCCGTCGTCACGCCGGGCGCGATGAGCTTCGCCGCCTCCTCCATCGCGCGGGCCGCGATCCGGCCGGCGGTCCGCATCGCCTCGACCGTCTCGGGCGTCTGCACCTCCGGGCCGGTGTACGGCGTGGGGGCGGGCTTGCCGACGTACTCGGGACGGCGGATGTTCCCGGGCACGGTGCGGGTGGGGGAGAGCGTCCCCGGTACGAGGAGTGACTGGCCAGACATGCGGCGAGTCTAATTCAGCGGCGATGGGGGACCATCTTCCGTGGCGAGAGGAGCCGGTCATGCCCCTGTTCAAGAAGCGCACGGTCGGAAAACCGGGCGAGTGGTACTACTGCCTGGAGCACAAGAAAGTCGAGGAGGGGCCCGAGTGCCCGGCCAAGGACCGCTTCGGCCCGTACACGAGCCGCGCGGAGGCCGAGCACGCGATGGAGACGGCCCGCGAACGCAACCTCCAGTGGGAGAACGACCCCGCCTGGCACGACGCGCCCAAGGGCCGGGACGAGGACTGAGTCCGCGGCCCGCTACCAGCGGGTCGGCGGCGGCGCGGTGAGCAGGTCCGCCAGCCGGGACAGCCGGTCCCGGAAACGGCGCGGGCCCCGGCGGGCGGGCAGGGCGTTCTCCCCGGCCGCCGCGCTCACCAGGTGCTGCACGGTGTCCAGGTCCAGCTCGGAGCCGTCCGGGACGGGCAGCACCTCGTGGGCCATCGCCGGGAGCTCCCCCGCCTCCGGCCCCAGCGACAGCAGCGTCGCCCCGGCCCGCCGCGCGTCGGCCACCCGGTCGAGCAGCGCCCCGGACGGCGCGTCGGGCGCGACCACCAGCAGCGTCTCGCCCCGCCGTGCCGCCTCCAGCCGCCCCAGACCGACGGCCAGGTGGGCCGGGTCCGTGGTGCGCGCGTCGTGCCGGACCAGCGTCGGCGCCAGCTCCGGGGTGCCCGACCAGGCGGCCTCGTCCACCAGGTGCGCCGCCAGATGCCACGGCTCGTACTCCGGGGTGCCCACGAGCAGCAGCCCACCGCCGTGCGACACCACCTGCCCGCGCAGCGTCCCCGCGAAGTGCCGGGTCGCGCCCAGCCACTCCGTCCCGGCGAGCACTTCCCTCAGCAGAGCGACCCGTACGGCATCCATGCCGCCGCATCCTGCCCCCAACGGCGTGCCCGCGTCCCGGTGTTCGGCCCCGATTCGCCCCCCTTGGGGACACCGGAGGGCGGTCGCGGCCGGGGCGCCGTGACGGGCACCGGGCCCGGCCGGTGGGGAGGGCCGTCCGCACGTAGAGTCGGGCCATGACCTCTACCGACAGTGCACAGCAGCCCGCGAAGGCCCCCGCCAAGGACCCCTGGGACCTGCCCGACGTCTCCGGCCTCGTCGTCGGCGTGCTCGGCGGCACCGGACCACAGGGCAAGGGCCTTGCCTACCGGCTCGCCAAGGCCGGCCAGAAGGTGATCATCGGGTCCCGCGCCGCCGAGCGGGCCGAGGCCGCCGCCGAGGAGCTCGGCCACGGTGTCGAGGGCGCCGACAACGCCGAGACCGCCCGGCGCAGCGACGTCGTGATCGTCGCCGTGCCGTGGGACGGCCACGGCAAGACCCTGGAGTCCCTGCGCGAGGAGCTGGCGGGCAAGCTCGTCGTCGACTGCGTCAACCCGCTCGGCTTCGACAAGCAGGGCGCCTACGCGCTGAAGCCGGAGGAGGGCAGCGCCGCCCAGCAGGCCGCCTCGCTGCTGCCGGACTCCCGCGTCACCGCCGCCTTCCACCACCTGTCGGCGGTACTGCTCCAGGACCCCGAGATCGACGAGATCGACACCGACGTCATGGTCCTCGGCGAGGTCCGCGCCGACGTGGAGATCGTCCAGGCGCTGGCCGGGCGCATCCCCGGCATGCGGGGCATCTTCGCCGGGCGCCTGCGCAACGCGCACCAGGTCGAGTCGCTGGTCGCCAACCTGATCTCGGTCAACCGCCGCTACAAGGCGCACGCCGGGCTCCGGGTCACGGACGTATGAGGCGATGGGGGACACTGGAGCGGTAGCAGTGTCCCCCGACAGGAAGTCCCCCGCCATGCCCCGCCTCGCCGTCTACGCCCTCGTCGTGTGCCTCCTCGCCGTCGCCGCGGCCGTCGTCTCCTTCGTGGAGGGCAGCGTGCTCATCGGCATCGTCTGGGTCCTCCTGGCGGGCCTGTCCTCCAACATGACCTGGTACTACGTCAAGCGAGGCCGCGCCCCCGGAACCAGCACCCCGACCACCGACTGACCCCGCCCCGTCAGGGCCGCGGGGAGCCAGAGGCGGCGCCCCTCCAGGGGCGCGGGGAACTGCGCGACCGGCCCCCACCGGCCCGGACCCGGCGTACGACAGCCCCCGGCACCCCGGTGGCCGCAGGGCCCGCTGCACTACTGCCCGCAGGCGGGCGGGTTCAGGGGCGCGGGGGAACTGCGCGACCGGCCCCCACCGACCCGCACCCGGCACACAACAGCCCCCGGCAAAGACCCCCGCCCCTCACGCCGCGCAGACGTCGCTCGTGTCCTGCCAGAAGCGGAAGAGGTCGAAGCCGCAGTACCTGTCGATCTCCTCGATGCCCAGGAAGCCCAGCACCGAGTCGACCATGTCGAAGAAGACGCCGTTCACGGACGGCACCCACAGCAGCGCGAAAACGAACAGCAGACCGAACGGGGCGAACGGCTCCACCTGCCGGCGGACGTCCCGCGACAGCCACGGCTCGATCACGCCGTAGCCGTCCAGCCCCGGCACCGGCAGGAAGTTCAGGATCGCGGCCGTCACCTGGAGCAGCGCGAGGAAGCCCAGCGCGTACCGGAAGGCGGGCGGCACGCCGTCCAGCGCGCTCAGCCAGAACGGCGCCGTGCACACCACCGCGAACAGCACGTTGGTCAGCGGGCCCGCCGCCGAGATCAGGCTGTGCCGCCAGCGGCCCCGGATCCGGCCCCGCTCGATGAACACCGCGCCGCCCGGCAGACCGATCCCGCCCATGATCACGAAGACCACGGGGAGCACGATGCTCAGCAGGGCGTGCGTGTACTTCATCGGGTTCAGCGTGAGATAGCCCTTCGCGCCGACCGAGACGTCGCCGCTGTGCAGGGCGGTGCGCGCGTGCGCGTACTCGTGCAGGCACAGGGAGACGATCCACGCGGACGTCACGAACAGGAACACCGCGACGCCCGGCACGTCCGAGAACCCGGTCCAGGTGGCCCAGCCGGTGACCGCCGCCACGGCCACGATGCCCAGGAAGACGGGGCTGACCCTGCGGTCGCCGGAACGGGTGGCGGCGGTGGTCATGGAACTCCCAGGGCTTGCGGGACCGGGCGGGGGCGCCCGCGCGTCTGCCCGACCGTACCGGGCACGCCGGGAAAACGTTTCGCACGGGCAGCCGGTTCCGTGCAAGGTGGGGGCGCCCCTGACGCCGGGCCGCCTCACCTCCGCGGACGGCACCGGAGAGAATGGACCCCGTGCGCTACCGCATCCTCGGCACCACCCAGGCAGTCCGCCCCGACGGCACCGTCGTCCCCGTGGGCGGGGCACGGCTGCGTGCCCTGCTGACCGTGCTCGCCCTGCGGCCCGGCCGCACCGTGCCCGTCGGCCTGCTGGTCGAGGAGGTCTGGGACGGCGACCCGCCCGCCGACGCCACCGGCGCGGTGCAGGCCCTGGTCGGCCGGCTGCGCCGGGTGCTGGGCACCGGCGCGGTCGCCTCCGTCGACGGCGGCTACCGGCTCACCGCCGCACCCGACGACGTCGACCTGCACCGTTTCGAACGGCTGGCCGGCGAGGGCCTGCGCGCCCTGTCCGACGGCGACCCCGCCAAGGCGGCCACCGTACTCGACGACGCCCTCGCCCTGTGGCGGGGCGGCCCCGCGCTGGCCGGACTGCCCGACCGCACCGCCGAGGCGGCCCGCGTCGAGACCCGCCACCTGGACGTGCTGCGCGCCCGGCACACCGCCGCCCTGGCCCTCGGCGACGCCGAGCAGTCCCTGCCCGAACTGACCGCCCTGTGCGACAGCCACCCCCTCGACGAACCCCTCCAGGCGCTGCGGCTGCGCGCCCTGCGCGACACCGGCCGCACCGCCGAGGCGCTCCACGCCTACGAGGAGGTGCGCCGCCTGCTCGCCGACCGGCTCGGCTCCGACCCCGGCGCCGAACTGCGCGCCCTGCACGCCGAGCTGCTCACCCCCGAGCCGCCCGGACCGCCCGCGCGCCCGGGCGGCGGCGCTTTCGGCAACCTGCGCGCCCGGCTGACCTCGTTCGTCGGCCGCGAGGCGGACATCGAGACGATCCGCTCCGACCTCTCGGCCGCCCGCCTGGTCACGCTCCTCGGACCGGGCGGGGCGGGCAAGACCCGGCTGTCGCAGGAGGCCGGCGAGACCGTACGGGCCGCCCACCCCGACGGCGTGTGGCTCGCGGAACTCGCCCCCGTGGACGACCCCGACGCGGTGCCCGAGGCGGTCCTCACCGCCGTCGGCGCCCGCCAGACCGTGCTGTACGGCGCCGGCGCGGAGAGCATGCGGGCCGTCACCGAGCGGCACAGCGCCCCCGTGGAACGGCTCGCCGAGCACTGCGGGCCCCGCCGCATGCTGCTGATCCTCGACAACTGCGAACACGTCGTCGAGGCCGCCGCCCGGCTCGTGGAGACCCTCCTCGAACGCTGCCCCGGCCTCACCGTGCTCGCCACCAGCCGCGAACCCCTGAACGTCCGGGGCGAGCTGCTGCGCCCGGTGGAGCCGCTGCCCGAACCGGTCGCGCTGCGCCTGCTGGCCGAGCGCGGGGCCGCCGCCCGCCCCGGCTTCCGTACCGACGACGACCCCGAGGCGTGCGCCGAGATCTGCCACCGCCTCGACGGCCTCCCGCTCGCCATCGAACTCGCCGCCGCCCGGCTGCGGATGCTCACCCCGCGCCAGATCGCCGACCGGCTCGACGACCGCTTCCGCCTCCTCACCTCCGGCAGCCGCACCGCCCTGCCCCGGCAGCAGACCCTGCGGGCCGTCGTCGACTGGTCCTGGGACCTGCTCGACACCGGCGAACGCGACGTGCTGTGCCGTCTGTCGGTCTTCGCGGGCGGCTGCGACCTCACCGCCGCCGAGGCAGTGTGCGGACCGGCCGCCCTGGACGCGCTCGGCTCCCTCGTCGACAAGTCGCTGGTGGTGGCCGCCCCGTCGGGCGACGGCGGGATGCGCTACCGGCTCCTGGAGACCGTCGCCGAGTACGCGGCCGAACGCCTCGACGAGACCGGGTGGCGCGCCGACACCGAGCGGGCGCACCTGACGTACTACCGTGAACTGGCCCGCACCACCGAGCCGATGCTGCGCGGGGCGGGCCAGGCGGCCGCCATCGCCCGCCTGGAGCGGGAGTACGAGAACGTCCGCACGGCCCTGCGTCACGCCGTCGCCCTGCGCGACGAGCAGGAGGCGCTCTGCATCACCCTGTCCCTGGTCTGGTACTGGCAGATGCGCGACCTGCGGATCGAGGCCCGCAACTGGTGCTCCGAGGTCATGGCCCTGGCCCCCGACCCGTTCGCCGAACCGGTTCGTCCGGCCGCGCCGCTGTGGGAGCGCTGCACCGACTCCCCGCCCCCGATGACCGGTGAACTCCTCGCCGAGGCCCGCCGCGGGGTGCACCTGGCCCACCTGGCCCAGATGGACACCGAACTGGACGACTGGCAGACCCCGCAGGCCCAGCACAAGCTGCGGCTCATCGCGGCGACCTACGAGCCGGGCATGCCGCAGGTCTGCCGGCCACCCGGCCTGCTCTGGGTCTTCGCCGTGATGCTGACCGGCGACATGCAGCGGCTGCGCCAGGTGGTCGACGCGGCGATCCGCACCTGCCGGGAGAACCCGGGGTTCGAGTGGGAGCTGGCCGCCGGTCTTCAGCTGCGCGCCAACTTCCTGGCCAACCGCAGCGACTGGGCCGGAGACGCCCGCAGGGACGCCGACGAGGCGCTGGAGATCCACCGGAGGCTGGGTGACACCTGGGGGATCGCCGAGGCGCTGTCCGCCCGTGGCGAGGCCCGCGAGCGCGCCGGGGAGTTCCACGAGGCCGCCGCGGACTTCGAGGCGGCCAGGGGACACGCCGACCGCCTGGACGCCCGCGCCCACGCGGATGTGCTCACCGCCCGGCTGGCCAACGCGCTGCTGGAGGCGGGCGAGGCGGAGCGCGGCGAACGGCTGCTGCGCGAGGTCATCGACAGCACGAAGGGCCGGCACACCGAGGCGCTGCCCGCCGCCCGGCTCTTCCTGACCGGCTGGCTCAGCACCACCGGGCGCACCGAGGAGGCCCGCGAGCATCTGCGGGCCCTGCGCGAGGAGTTCCGCATCGCGCACTACGTCGTCTTCGACGCGTTCATCCTCGGCGCCGAGGGCTGGCTGGAGGTGGCCGCGGGCCACGACGAGCGGGGCCTGGAGATCGTCCGCGAGGCGGTCAGGCGGGCCGGAGATCCGCTGGCCACCGCCATGGCGCCCCACATGCACTCGGCGTACGTCACCCTCGGCGCCGTCGCGCTCGCCGGCCTCGACGGGGGGCGGCACGCCCGGGACGCGGCCCGGTGCGTCGGGGCCGCCGACGCGTGGCTGCCGCCCGGGCACCGGGCCGGGCTCGTGGAGCGGGTGGTGCGCGAACGCGCGGAGGAACGCGCCCGCGCGGCGCTCGGCGACGCGGGATACGAGGACGCGTACGCCGAGGGCGCCGGCCTCTCCGAGGAGGAGGCCGGCGCCCTGCTGGACCCGTCGTGATCAGGTCTTCGTACGGAACTTGTGGATCGCGACCGGTGCCATCACCGCCGTGATCCCCACCGACCAGGCCAGCGTCATCCACAGGTCGTGGGCGACCGGCCCGCCCACCATCAGCCCGCGGGCGGAGTCGGCCAGCGCGGACAGCGGGTTGTACTCGGTGAAGTTCTGCAGCCAGCCCGGCATGGACTGCGTCGGCGCGAAGATCGACGAGCCGAACTGCAGTGGCATCAGCACCAGGAAGCCCATCGCCTGCACCGACTGGGCGTTCTTCATCACCACGCCCAGTGTGAGGAAGATCCACATCAGGGCGGACCCGAACACCGTGGACAGACCCACGGCGGCGAACAGCCCCGGCCAGTGGGTGATGTCGAAGCCGACCAGCACCCCGACGACCAGCAGGATCGTGGTGGCGATCAGCATGCGCACCAGCTCGACCGAGATCTTCGCGAACAGCACCGAGCCGCGCCCGATGGGCAGCGACCGGAAGCGGTCCATCACGCCGGTGTTGAAGTCCTGGTTGAACCCGGTGCCCACCCCCTGGGCCATGTTCATGCCCATCATGGCCATCAGGCCGGGCACGATGTACTGCACGTAGGCGTCCTGGCCGCCGCCCAGCGACTGCCCGATCGAGCCGCCGAAGACGTAGACGAACAGCAGGGTGAAGACGACCGGGAAGAGCACGGCGTCGAACATCGACTCCGGGTCCTGCCGGATCCACAGCAGGTTGCGGCGCACGAGGGCGCCGGTGTGGCGCAGATGGGCCCGCGGCGAGATCCGCGCGTCCGAGCGGACGCCGGCGGCGGGAGCGGCGGTGGCGGCACTCATACGGCGACGACCTCCTCGGACGTGGGGGCGGGCAGGGGGTCCTGCGGGGAACTGGCGCGGTGTCCGGTGAGGGACAGGAACACCTCGTCCAGGCTGGGCAGTTCGGTGGTGAGGGAGTTGAGGGTGATCCCGCGGGCGGTGACCGCGCCGACCACGGCGGTGAGCTGTTCGTCGCTGAGCACGGGCACAAGGACCGCGCCCCGTTCGGCGTCCACGGTGGTGCCGGCGAGCCCGGTGATGCCCAGCCCGTCCAGTGCGGCCGCGAGCGGGCGCAGCTGGAGCGGGTCGGCCGGGCGGACGCGCAGCGTGCGGCCGCCGACCTTGGCCTTCAGTTCCTCGATGCCGCCGCTCGCGATGACCTTGCCGCGGTCCACCACGGTCAGCTCGGAGGCGAGCTGCTCGGCCTCCTCCATGTACTGGGTGGTCAGCAGCACCGTCACCCCCTCGCCGACCAGCCGCTTGACCTCGTCCCACACCTCGTTGCGGGTGCGCGGGTCGAGACCGGTGGTGGGCTCGTCCAGGTACAGCACGGCCGGGCGGCCGATCATCGAGGCGGCCAGGTCGAGCCGGCGGCGCATCCCGCCGGAGTAGGTGCCGGCCGGGCGCCGGGCGGCCTCGGTGAGCGAGAACCGCTCCAGCAGCCCGTCGGCGCGGGACCGCGCCTCCTTGCGGGGCAGGTCCAGCAGCCGCCCGATCAGATACAGGTTCTCCCAGCCGGAGAGCTTCTCGTCCACCGAGGCGTACTGCCCGGTCAGCCCGATCACCCGGCGCAGCTGCCGGGGCTGGCGGACCACGTCGTACCCGGCGACGGTGGCGTGGCCCGCGGTCGGTGCGAGCAGCGTGGACAGGACGCGCACCAGCGTGGTCTTGCCGGCCCCGTTCGGCCCGAGCACCCCCATCACGGTTCCCTCGGCCACGTCCAGATCGACACCGTCGAGAGCCTTGGTCTCCCCGTAGTGCTTGACCAGCCCCCGGACGGTCACGGCGCTTCCCGCGCCCCCCGTTCGTTCGTCGTATCGCGTCATGTCCCCGACGGTCCCAGGGGCCGTCGACAAAGCCCCGACAGACCGCCGACACCCCGCCGACAGGCGTCCGCGCGCGTCGGCGGGGGTGTCGGCGGGGTGTCCGGGCAAGGCGACGGCCCGCCGACGGGGGAAGATCGGCGGGCCGTCGTGGTGGTGCCGCAGTGGCTCACAGGGGTGTACGGCAGTGGCTCACGGCACCGGGCACGGGGGTCAGTGCACGGAGTGCTCCTCCTGCGGGAAGGACCCGGCCACCACGTCCTCGGCGAACGCCTTGGCCGCCCCGGTCATCACGTCCCGCAGGTTCGCGTACTGCTTGACGAACTTCGGCACCCGCCCGCCGGTCAGCCCGAGCATGTCGGTCCACACCAGCACCTGGGCGTCGGTCTCCGGTCCCGCGCCGATCCCGACGGTCGGGATGTGCAGCGTCCGGGTGACCTCGGCGGCCAGCTCGGCCGGCACCAGCTCCAGCACCACCGCGAAGGCGCCCGCGTCCTGGACGGCCTTGGCGTCCCGCAGCAGCTGCTGCGCGGCCTCCTCGCCGCGGCCCTGCACCCGGTAGCCCATGGCGTTCACCGACTGCGGGGTCAGCCCGATGTGGGCCATCACGGGGATGCCGGACTCCACCAGCAGCTCGATCTGCCGGTGCGAGCGCTCGCCGCCCTCCAGCTTCACGGCGCCCACCCCGGCCTCCTTCACCAGCCGGGTCGCCGAGCGCAGCGCCTGCACCGGACCCTCCTGGTAGGAGCCGAACGGCAGGTCGCCGACGATCAGGGCGCGCGAGGTGCCCCGGACGACGGCGCCGGCCAGCATCGTCATCTCGTCGAGGGTGACGGGCACGGTGGTCTCGTACCCGAGGTGGCAGTTGCCCGCGGAGTCGCCGACGAGCATCACGGGAATGCCGGCCTCGTCGAACACGGAGGCGGTCATCGCGTCGTACGCGGTGAGCATGGGCCACTTCTCGCCCCGCTCCTTGGCGAGCGCGATGTCGCGGACAGTGATGCGGCGTGTGCCCTTGCCCCCGTACAGCGTCTTGCCGCCGGAGGAGGAACCGGGCGTCCCGGTCTGGGCAGCCGAAAGCTGCGTCATGGATCCGTCTCCCAACACGTCATCTCGAGGCGCCCTGACGGCGTCCCCGGACCACGTCCATGGTGGCACCTCCGCCGGAAGAGGGCCAGAGGCCCCCCTGTGAGCTCCGCCCCGCCGTGGCGCGCTGCTCCGGACGGCGCAACGCGGTGCAATGTCGGGGCATGTTTACGGCAAAGCCTTTCCGATACGAGACGGTTCCGTATCGGAAGTCTCTAGGCTGGTCCGCATGACTTCTCCTGCCGCCCCCGCCCGCCGGGTCCCGGAAGCCGTCCACCGGCGCCGCTGGGCGATCCTCGGTGTGCTGATGCTGAGCCTGCTGATCGTCGTCCTGGACAACTCGATCCTGAACGTCGCCATCAAGACGATCTCGACGCCCGCCCCCACCGGTCTCGGCGCCACGCAGAGCGAGCTGGAGTGGGCGATCAACTCCTACACCCTGGTCTTCGCGGGCCTGCTGTTCACGGCGGGCCTCCTCGGCGACCGGCTCGGCCGCAAGAAAGTGCTGGTCGGCGGGCTCGCGGTGTTCGGCATCGGCTCGGCGCTCGCCGCGTTCTCCGGCACCCCGGCCGAGCTGATCGGCTTCCGCGCGGTGATGGGCCTGGGTGCCGCGTTCGTCATGCCGGCCACCCTCGCGGTGCTGATGAACGTCTTCGAGCGGGACGAGCAGCCCAAGGCCATCGGCATCTGGGCGGGCGGCGTCGGCCTCGCCATCGCCGTCGGGCCGATCACCGGCGGACTGCTGCTCGAGCACTTCTGGTGGGGCTCGGTCTTCCTGGTGAACGTCCCCATCGTGGTCCTCGGCATCGGCCTGATGCTGTGGCTGGTGCCCGACTCCCGCGACCCGGCCCCGGGTCGGATCGACCCGCTGGGCGTCGTGCTGTCCGTGGCCGGCCTGGTCCTGCTGGTCTACGGCATCATCAAGGGCGGCCAGCTCGCCGACTTCGGCGACCCCGTCGTGCTCGGCGCCATCGGCGGCGGACTCGCCGTGCTCGCCGCTTTCGTGATCGCCGAGAAGCGCAGCGACCACCCGTCCGTCGACATGGGCTACTTCAGGAACAAGGTGTTCTCGGCGGCGATCGTCGCCATCGCCCTGGTGTTCTTCGCGCTGATGGGCGTGACCTTCTTCGCGGTCTTCTACACCCAGAGCGTGCGCGGCTACTCGCCGCTGGAGACCGGCCTGCTGATGCTGCCCCTGGCCGCCGCGCAGATGGTCTTCGCCCCGCGCGCCCGGCTGCTGGTGGACCGCTTCGGCAACAAGGCCACCACCACCGCGGGACTGGTGGTCCTCGCGGCGACGCTGGCCGCGTTCGCCCTGCTGGACCGCGACACCCCGATCTGGCTCCTCGAGGTGATCTTCTTCCTGATGGGCGCCGGCATGGCGCACGTGATGACGCCGGTGAGCGTCGTCATCATGCAGGCCCTGCCCCGCGAGAAGGCCGGCTCCGCCTCCGCGCTCAGCAACACCTTCCGTCAGGTCGGCGGCGCCCTCGGCATCGCCGTCCTCGGCTCGGTGCTGTCCACGGCCTACCGCGGCGCCGTCCAGGACGACCTCGCGGTGCTGCCGCCCGCCGCCCGGCACGCCGCCGGCGAGTCCATCGAGGCCACGCTGGCCGTCGCGGAGCGGCTCGGCCCGCGCGCCGGCGCCCTCGTCGACGCGGCCGACAGCGCCTTCCTGCACGCCATGCACGTCACGGCGCTGTGGGGCGCCGGTGTCGCGGTGCTGGGCGCGGTCGTCGTCGCCGTGTTCCTGCCCGGCCGCACGGCGGAGCCGCCGGGCGAGGACGAGGAGCAGCGGCTGGTGTCCACGGCGGAGACCACCGCCGACTGACACCCGGGCCAGGGGGGGGCCGCAGGGGGAGCAGGGGCCGAAAACCTCCGGGCGGTGGCGTGCCGCCACCGCCGACCGGGGAGAATCGTCGTCCCGCCACCGAAAGGACGTCACGACGTGGACCTGGCCGGCACCGGCCCCCGGCAGGGCGGCCCCGCGCGGGGCCGCCCCCGCAGCGAGGCGGTCGAACACGCCATCATCGAGGGGGTGATGAAGCTCCTGGAGGACGGCGTGCCGCTCGCCGAACTCTCCATCGAGCGCATCGCCCGCACCGCGGGCGTCGGCAAGGCCACCATCTACCGGCGCTGGAGCGGCAAGGAGCAGCTCTTCGTCGACGTCATGCGGGCCGCCGAACCCCCGGACCCCGAACTCCCCGGCACCTCCATGCGCGACGACCTGGTGGTGCTGCTGGAGTCCCTGCGGCTGCGCGGCCTGGCCGGCCGGACCTCGGCGATCCTGCACAACGTCCGCGCCCAGATGAAGAGCAGCCCCCACCTGTGGGCCGCCTACCACGACACCGTCATCGAGCCGCGCCGCCGGGTGGGCCTGGAGGTGCTGCGCCGGGGCCGCGACAACGGCGAACTGCGCGCCGACGTCGACCTGGAACTGCTCAACGACGTCGTCGTGGGCCCCGTCCTCGTCCGCACGGTGCTGCGGCCCGACGCGGACCTCCCCGCCGACCTCGCCGAACGGGTGGTCGACACGCTGCTCGAAGGGCTGCGCCCGGCCGGCGGCTGACCGCGGTCACCATGTGCGCGTTTCGTCACAGACGACGCTTTCGCGACCCCGCCCCGGAACTGTTGGCGCGGCCCGTCACGTCCTCGTCCCCGTACGGCCGCCGCGCGCGGCGGGGAAGGAACCGATCATCCCCTAGGGTCTTACGGACACGGGGGCGACGGTGTGCACGGCAGGTTGTGAGGCGACGGTATGGCGCAGCAGGCGTACATGACGGAGACGGACGACGGACGCCAGGGTCCCGAGCACCCTGCCTCCCCGCTTCGGCGCCTGTTGCACCGGCTGGGCGGGGCGCTGCGGGGCGACCGCGGGATCTGGCGGCGGGGCTGGGTGGTGGCCGTGTGCGCCCTCCTGGTGGCCCTGGTGATGCTGGCGCACGCCCACATCCCCAACCGCGTCGGCAACCTGGGCAGTCTGGTCGAGACGTTCCTGCCGTGGCTGGGGCTGGCCGTGCCGGTGCTGATCGTCCTCGCCCTGGTGCGCAGGTCGGCGACGGCGGTGCTCGCGACGATCCTGCCGGTGGTCGTCTGGCTGAACCTGTTCGGCGGTCTGCTCAGCGACAAGAACGCCGCCGGCGGCGACCTCACGGTGGCCACCCACAACGTCAACGCCGACAACCCCGACCCGTCCGGCACCGCCCGGGACGTGGCCGCCTCGGGCGCGGACGTGCTGGCGCTGGAGGAACTCAAGGCGTCCGCGGTGCCGACGTACCGGACGGCGCTGTCGGGGACGTACAAGTACCACGCGGTGGTCGGTACGGTCGGGCTGTGGAGCAAGTACCCGCTCAGCGACGTGCGGTCGGTGGACATCCGGCTGGGCTGGAAGCGGGCGATGCGCGCCACAGTGGACGCCCCGGCCGGGCGGGTCGCGGTCTACGTCGCCCATCTGCCCTCGGTACGGGTGAAGCTGGAGGCCGGCTTCACGGCCCGTCAGCGCGACAAGAGCGCCGACGCGCTGGGCGAGGCCATCGCCGGCGAACCGCTGGCAAACGTCGTCCTGCTCGGTGACCTGAACGGCACGATGAACGACCGCTCCCTGAACGCCGTCACCTCCCAGATGCGGTCCACACAGGGCGCGGTGGGCAGCGGCTTCGGCTTCAGCTGGCCCGCGTCGTTCCCGATGGCCCGGATCGACCAGATCCTGGTGAAGGGCGCCGAACCGGAGAGTTCCTGGACCCTCCCGCCGACCGGGAGCGACCACCTGCCGATAGCGGCACGGGTGAAGGTCGCGACCGCGCGGGACTGACGGCGCGGGGCGGGCGCGTCCCGGCGGGAGCGCGCGCGGACCGGTCCGCGCCCGCGGATGGTCCCGCGCTTCCGGGGCGGACGGACCGGATCGACGGCGGCGGACGGACCGGCAGGACAGCCGCGGACGGACCGGCAGGACAGCCGCGGGCGGACCGGCATGACGGCGGGCGGGGTGCGACACCGGTCGCACCCCGCCCGCCGTCACACGGTGTCCTCACACCCGCGGAGGCAGCCCCTCGCGCCAGCCGTTGGTGATGGGCAGGCGGCGGTCCTTGCCGAAGCCCTTGGGGGAGATCTTCGTGCCCGGCGGGTACTGCCGGCGCTTGTACTCCGCCCGGTCCACCATCCGCAGCGTCTTCTCGACCAGTTCGCGGTCGTAGCCGGCCTCGACGATCTCGTCCGCGCCCTTGTCCCGGTCCACGTACATGGCGAGGATCGCGTCCAGCACCGGGTAGTCGGGCAGCGAGTCCGTGTCGACCTGGCCGGGCCGCAGTTCGGCGCTCGGCGGCTTGGAGAGGGAGTTCTCCGGGATCGGCGGCGTCTGCCCCCGCTCCTCGGCCGCGCGGTTGCGCCACCGGGCCAGCCGGAACACCAGGGTCTTGTAGACGTCCTTGATGGGCCCGTACGCGCCGACGGAGTCGCCGTACAGCGTCGAGTAACCCACCGCCAGCTCGGACTTGTTGCCGGGGGCCAGGACGATGTGGCCCTCCTGGTTGGAGATGGCCATCAGCATCGTGCCGCGCAGCCGCGACTGGAGGTTCTCCTCGGCCAGGCCGGTCAGCTCCAGCGACCCCATGTACGCGTCGAACATCGGCTCGATCGCGACCGTGCGGTAGTTGAGCCCGGTGCGCCGCGCCAGCTCCGCCGCGTCGCCCTTGGAGTGCTCGGACGAGTACTTCGACGGCATCGACACGCCGTACACGTTCTCCGGGCCCACCGCGTCGCAGGCGATCGCGGCGACCAGCGCCGAGTCGATGCCCCCGGACAGCCCGATCAGCACCGACCGGAAGCCGTTCTTCTCGACGTACGCCCGCAGGCCCACGACCAGCGCGGAGTAGACCTCCTCGTCGTCGTCGAGACGCTCGGCGTAGCCGCCGGTGTGCTCCGGCTCGTAGGCGGGGACGGGCTCCTCGGACAGCACCACCCGCTCGATGCGCAGCCCGTCGTCCACCACGCCCTCCGGAGCGTCGGCGGCAGCGGCCGGCAGGTCCAGGTCGACCACCAGGCACGTCTCGGAGAACTGCGGCGCACGGGCCACGACCTCACCGGCGCGGTCGACGACGATCGAGTCGCCGTCGAAGACGAGGTCGTCCTGCCCGCCCATCATCGCCAGGTACGCGGTGGTGCAGCCGGCTTCCTGGGCCCGCTTGCGCACCAGTTCCAGCCGCGTGTCGTCCTTGTCCCGCTCGTACGGCGAGGCGTTGACGGACAGCAGCAGCCCGGCGCCCGCCGAGCGCGCGGCCGGCACCCGGCCGCCGTCCTGCCACAGGTCCTCGCAGATGGCGAGGGCGACGTCGACCCCGCGCACCCGCACCACCGGCAGGGTGTCACCGGGCACGAAGTACCGGAACTCGTCGAAGACGCCGTAGTTCGGCAGGTGGTGCTTGGCGAAGGCCAGCGCCACCTCACCCCCGTACAGCACGGCCGCGGCGTTGCGCGGCGCGCCCGCGGGCTGCCCGTACCTGGGCTGGGCGGCGGCGCTGCGGTCGAGGTAGCCGACCACCACCGGCAGGTCGCCGAAGCCCTCCTCGGCGAGGCGCGCGGCGAGGGCGCGCAGGGACGCCCGGGAGGCCTCCACGAAGGACGACCGCAGGGCGAGGTCCTCGACGGGATACCCGGTCAGCGCCATCTCCGGGAACGCCACGAGATGCGCCCCCTGCCCGGCGGAGTGCCGGGTCCAGCGGACAATCGTTTCGGCGTTGCCGGCGAGGTCGCCGACGCTCGAGTCGATCTGATTCAGGGCGAGTCGTAGTTGAGGCACGCGGCCAGTGTAATCGTCAGAGCGACGCGATGTGCGGTGCGTAGGTCCGGGACCACCGTACGACGCCCCGCCGGCCCCGGCCGTCACGGGCGTGCGGACGCCCCCCGGGCCTTCAGCATCCCCGCCATCAGGCGGATCTCCGACTCCTGCCCCTCGACCATCCCGCGGGCGAGCCGCCGTTCGGCCCCCTCCTCGCAGGCGCGCACGCACCCCTGGGCCATGTGCACCCCGCCCCGGTGATGGGCCGTCATCAGCTGGAGGTAGAAGACCTCGGCCTGCCTGCCGTCCAGCCGGCCCAGCCGTGCCATCTCCGCGTCGGTCGCCATGCCCGGCATCAGCGCGCCGTCCTCGCCGGCCGCCGCGTCGCCCATCCCCATCCAGGTCATGGGCGGGTCGGCGGACACCTTGGGCAGCTCCCACAGATCGAGCCAGCCCAGCAGCATGCCGCGCTGGTTGGCCTGGGTCTGGGCGATGTCGTAGGCGAGCCGCCGGACCTCCTCGTCGTCGGTGCGGTCGCGCACCACGTACGACATCTCCACGGCCTGCTGGTGGTGCACGGCCATGTCCCGGGCGAACCCGGCGTCCGCGGAGTCCGCGGACGGGACCGCGGCCGGGGAGGACCCCTCGTCCCCGGCCGCCGCGGCGACCGTCCACCCGACGGCCACGGCCACGGCGAGCACCGCCGCCACGACCCCGGCCACCAGGGCGGACCGCCTCACTTCGACAGTCCGTTGGTGCAGGCCGCACCCGGCTCGGGCGTCTGCTGCCCCTGCACGAACTTCTCCAGGAACGCGTCCACGGCCGGGTCGTCGGCGCCGGTCACCGTGCGCTGGTGGCCCCACGCGGTCAGCACCAGCGGGTCCTTCTGCCCGTCGACCGGGCTCATCAGCGTGTACGGCGTCTTCTTCACCTTCGCCGCCAGCGCCTCCACGTCCGGCTTCGGCGCGTCGCCGTTGTACGTCACCCACACCGCGCCGTGCTCCAGGGAGTGGACCGCGTTGGTGGCGTCGATCTCGTCCTCGTAGACGTCCCCGTCGCAGTTCATCCACACCGGGTTGTGGTCACCGCCCACGGGCGGCGTGACCGGGTAGTCCACGGCCTTGGTCACGTGGTTGCGGTCCAGCGTGCCCTTCCAGGCCCGCACGCCGTCCGCGCCGGTGACGAACTTGCCCGCGCTCCTGGAGTCGTCCGCCGCGCTGCTGCCGCCGCCGTCGTCCGACTGCGCCTGCACCAGTACCACCCCGCCGGCGACCAGGCCCGCGACGACCACCACGGAGGCGGCGACGACGAGGATCCGGTTGCGGCGGTCGCGGGCCTGCTCGGCGCGCCGCATCTCCTCTATGCGTGCCGTGCGTGACGCGCTGCTCTTCTTGGCGGAGCCCATGGCGGTGTCCTTCGGGTCGGAGAAGGTGGGGCCGGAGTGGTGATCGGGTCAGCTGATCGTAATGGCGGAGACGGGCGAGCCGTAGGGGGCGCAGGCGAGGACCGGACACGTGCGCCGGCCGCGCCCCGGGGCCGGTCGGGGACCGGGGGGACCTGGTGAAGATCCGGCCGGAAATTTTGAGCCAGGATTCCGATTACCTACGCTTCCCGGTATGCGGCTGCTGCGCTCCACCGACCTCGCCCTGCGGGTCCTCATGCGCCTCGCCGTGGCCGGTGACACCAATCCCACGACGCGGGACGTCGCGGCGGCCATGGACGTGCCGTACACCCATGCCGCGAAGGTCGTCGCCGAGCTCCAGCACATGGGGCTGCTCACCGCCCGGCGCGGCCGGGGCGGCGGCCTGTCCCTGACCGAGAAGGGCCGGGGGGCCTCCGTCGGAGCCCTGGTCCGCGCGTTCGAGGGCGAGGGGGACGTCGTCGACTGCGACGGCGCCGCCTCCACCGCCCCCTGCCCGCTGCGTTCCGACTGCCGGCTGCGTGGCGCGCTGCGGCGGGCCCAGGAGGCGTTCTACGCCTCGCTGGACCCGCTCACGGTGGCGGACCTCACCGCCGACCCGACGGGACCGCTCCTGCTCGGCGTCCCCCGCGTCCGCTAGCGCGGGGGCCGCTCACTTCGCGAGCCACAGGTCCGGGCCGAACACCTCGTAGTGCACGTCGGCCGGGGCCACCCCCTTGGCGATCAGCTGCTCGCGCACCGTCCGCATGAACGGCAGCGGCCCGCACAGGTACGCGCGGGTGCCCGGCGCGACCGGCACGTCCGCGAGGTCCACGTACCCGGTGCCGGCGCCCGCCGGGGCGTCCCGCTCGTACCAGAAGCGCACGGTCGCGTCCGGCAGCTTCGCCGCGTAGGCCTCGTGGTCCGTGCGCAGGGCGTGGTCGGCGGGGGAGCGGTCGCCGTGCACGACGGTGACCGGGGCGCGGTGCCCGGAGTCGGCGAGGTGCCCGAGCATCGCGACGACCGGCGTCACGCCGATCCCGGCGGACGCCAGCAGCAGCGGGGTGTCCGCGTCGGCGTCGAGGACCAGGTCGCCGTAGGCCTCGGACAGCTCCAGGACGTCGCCGACGCGGACGTGCGCGTGGAGGTGGGTGGACACCTCGCCGTCGGGCGCCGGTCCCTCGTGCACCCGCTTGACGCTGAACTGCCGCAGGTCCGGGCCGGGGGCCCCGGAGAGGCTGTACTGCCGTATCTGGCGGGCGCCGTCCGCGAGGGGGACGCGCACCGAGACGTACTGGCCGGCGCGGAACTCGCGCACCGCCCCGCCGTCGGCCGGGCGCAGCCGGAAGGTCACGACGTCCTCGGTCTCGGTGACCCGCTCCACGACCTCCCACGGCCGCCAGACGGCGCCGCCGCGCTCCTCGTACAGCCGCTTCTCGACGGCGGTCAGGGCGTTCGCCATCAGCCAGTAGACCTCGTCCCAGGCGGCGGCGACCTCGGGGGTGACGGCGTCGCCCAGGACACCGGCGATGGCGGCGAACAGGTGCTCGTGGACGATCCCGTACTGGTCCGGGGTGACGCCGAGGGAGGCGTGCTTGTGCGCGATGCGCGCAAGCATGGCGTCGGGCCGCCGGTCCGGGTGGTCCAGCAGGTGTGCGGCGAAGGCCGCGACGGAGCCCGCGAGGGCCTGGCGCTGGGTGCCGGCGGCCTGGTTGCCGCGGTTGAACAGGTCGCGCAGCAGCTCGGGACGGGCGGCGAACATGCCGGCGTAGAAGCGCTCGGTGATCTCGCCGAGGGACGCGCCCACGGCGGGAAGGGTGGCGCGGACGGTGGCGGCGGACTGGTCGGAAAGCATCGGGTCTCCTCGTCGCTCGGATGCCTGCGCCCCCATTAAAACTTGCATCACGGATACCAATTTAAGCGGGGGGCGGTTCCACGGGCCGGGGAGCCGGGCGTGCGGGCCGCGCGCTGTCGTGGCGGCCGGTCCGACCGGGCAGGATGAGCGGAGGAGCCGCGCACCTGATGGCGCCGGCGGTCCCGTCCGGGGCCTCTCGTCCGGCCGGGCCCGGCAACGCGTATGAAACGCTGGTGTGGTGGGATGCTCGAGTGCCGGACCGTCTCCCGGGGGCCGGGAGGAGCGGGCGGCCTGACCGGCAAGAATGGGGAAGCGGAAGATGGACAAGCAGCAGGAGTTCGTGCTCCGGACGTTGGAGGAGCGCGACATCCGGTTCGTACGCCTGTGGTTCACCGACGTCCTGGGCTTCCTCAAGTCCGTGGCCGTCGCCCCCGCCGAGCTGGAACAGGCCTTCGACGAGGGCATCGGCTTCGACGGCTCCGCGATCGAGGGCTTCGCCCGCGTGTACGAGTCCGACATGATCGCCAAGCCGGACCCGTCGACGTTCCAGATCCTGCCCTGGCGCGCCGAGGCACCCGGCACCGCCCGCATGTTCTGCGACATCCTCATGCCGGACGGCTCCCCGTCCTTCGCGGACCCGCGCTATGTCCTCAAGCGCGCGCTGGCCCGCGCCTCCGACCAGGGGTTCACCTTCTACACCCACCCGGAGATCGAGTTCTTCCTGCTGAAGGACAAGCCGGTGGACGGCAGCCGCCCGACCCCCGCGGACAACTCCGGCTACTTCGACCACACCCCGCAGAACGTCGGCATGGACTTCCGCCGCCAGGCGATCACCATGCTGGAGTCGATGGGCATCTCGGTGGAGTTCTCCCACCACGAGGGCGCCCCCGGCCAGCAGGAGATCGACCTGCGCTACGCGGACGCGCTGTCCACGGCGGACAACGTCATGACGTTCCGCCTGGTCATGAAGCAGGTGGCGTTGGAGCAGGGGGTGCAGGCGACCTTCATGCCCAAGCCGTTCTCCGAGCACCCGGGCTCCGGCATGCACACCCACCTCTCCCTCTTCGAGGGCGACCGCAACGCCTTCTACGAGTCCGGCGCCGAGTACCAGCTCTCCAAGGTCGGCCGCTCCTTCATCGCGGGGCTGCTGCGGCACGCCGCGGAGATCTCCGCGGTCACCAACCAGTGGGTCAACAGCTACAAGCGCATCTGGGGCGGTTCCGAGCGCACCGCGGGCGCCGGCGGCGAGGCCCCCTCGTACATCTGCTGGGGCCACAACAACCGCTCGGCCCTGGTCCGGGTGCCGATGTACAAGCCCGGCAAGACCGGCTCGGCCCGCGTGGAGGTCCGCTCCCTCGACGCCGGCGCCAACCCCTACCTGGCCTACGCCCTGCTCCTCGCGGCCGGCCTGAAGGGCATCGAGGAGGGCTACGAGCTCCCGCCGGGCGCCGAGGACGACGTCTGGGCGCTGTCCGACGCGGAGCGTCGCGCCCTCGGCATCGAGCCCCTGCCGCAGAACCTGGGCGAGGCGCTCAGCCTGATGGAACGCAGCGACCTGGCCGCCGAGACCCTCGGCGAGCACGTCTTCGACTTCTTCCTGCGCAACAAGAAGCAGGAGTGGGAGGCGTACCGCTCGGAGGTCACGGCCTTCGAGCTGAAGAACCTGCTGCCGGTGCTGTGAGCGCAGGCCGAGGCCTGCGACCTCCCCGGCACGGACACCACGGGGCCGACGGTCGACGACCGCCGGCCCCGTTCGCGTGTTCAACGGCCTGGGCCGTCACCCCATCGTCTTGGCGCCGTCCAGCGCCTCCCGGATGACGTCCGCGTGGCCCGCGTGCTGGGCGGTCTCGGCGAGGATGTGCAGCAGCACCCGTCGCGCGCTCCACTCGGGCTGGCCCTCGAACCACGGCGCCTTCGGCAGCGGCCACGACGCGTTCAGGTCGGAGAGGCCGGCGACGACCTCCTCCGTTCGGCGGGCCACCTCCGCGTACGCGTCCAGGACGCCGGCGAGCGTCTCACCGGGCAGCATCCTGAAGTCGTCGGCCCGGCGCGCGAAGTCCTCCTCCGTCATCGCCGTGAAGTCCGGCATCGCGGACGGGCCCTCGAGGATGAAGCCCACCCAGCTCCGCTCGCACGCGGTGACGTGCTTGATCAGGCCGCCCAGGCACAGCTCGCTCTTCGTCGTCCGCAGGCCCGCCTGCTCGTCGGTCAGGCCGCGGGTGGTGAACCGCAGGAAGTCGCGGTGCTTGGCGAGCGTCTCCAGCAGATCGGCGTGCTCGCCCCTGACGGCGGGGGCCTCGGCGGACTCGTCGTTGGTCAGCTGGTTCACGGTCATGGTTTCCGCCTTCGTCAGTCGTGGCTGTGGTTCTCGTGCGTCCGTTCCGTGCGGTTCGGCGCGACGAGGAACACGTTAGGAGCCATGTAGGTCAGATGGCGTCCTAGTGGGCCCGGCTCTCGCCGTTGGATCACCACGCCGATTCGGAAGCCCTCGCTCCGTTCCCGCGCGGAACCTTGCCAGCCCGCGGGTGTGGCTCTACTGTCGCGGCACACAGACAGAAAGCGCTTTCTCCTCCGATGGGCCAGGCTCACCCCGCCCTCCCTCATCGGCTGCACTGACATGCCCATGACAGTGAATGACGAAAGGCCAGACGACCATGAGACGAGCAGTCGCCGTACGGCTCTCCGCGTTACTTGCCGCGGGAGCCCTCACGGCAGCGACCGGCGTGGCGCTGTCCACCACCACCGCGTCCGCCGCCACCGGGGGCGTCACCGGCTACGCGACCCAGAACGGCGGGACCACCGGCGGAGCGGGCGGACAGACGGTCCGCGCCACCACCGGCACCGCGATCCACCAGGCCCTCTGCGGCCGGGCCGACAGCTCGACCCCGATCACCATCCAGGTCGAGGGCACCATCAACCACGGCAACACCACCAAGGTGTCCGGCCCCAGCTGCAACACCGCCGCCGACAAGATCGAGCTGAAGCAGGTCAGCAACGTCACCCTCGTGGGCGTCGGCAACGGCGCGGTCTTCGACCAGCTGGGCATCCACATCCGCGAGGCGAGCAACATCGTCATCCAGAACGTGACGGTGCGGAACGTCAAGAAGTCGGGCTCGCCCACGTCGAACGGCGGCGACGCCATCGGCATGGAGAGCGACGTCAGGAACGTGTGGGTCGACCACGTCACCCTGGAGGCGTCCGGCGGTGAGTCCGAGGGCTACGACGGCCTGTTCGACATGAAGGACAACACCCAGTACGTGACGCTGTCCTACAGCGTGCTGCGCAACTCCGGGCGCGGCGGCCTCATCGGCTCCAGCGAGAGCGACCGCTCCAACGGGTACGTGACGTTCCACCACAACCTGTACGAGAACATCGACTCCCGCGCGCCCCTGCTGCGTGGCGGCGTCGCGCACATCTACAACAACCACTACAAGCGTCTGAACGAGTCCGGCATCAACTCCCGGGCCGGCGCCCGCGCCAAGGTGGACAACAACTACTTCGAGGACTCCAAGGACGTCCTGGGCACCTTCTACACGAGCGAGGCCGGCTACTGGCAGGTCGGCGGCAACGTCTTCGACAACGTCACCTGGTCCTCCCGCGGCGGCGACACCAACCCGGCCGGGCCGAACCCGACGTCGAACACCTCGGTGAGCATCCCCTACCGCTACACCCTCGACGGCGCGAACTGCGTGCCGAACGTGGTGGCGCAGACGGCGGGCGCCAACAAGGGCCTGAAGGTGTCGGACGGCAGCTGCACCCCGCAGAGCCCGGACCCGACCGACCCCGGCCCGACGGACCCGGGTGAGCCGACCGACCCCGGTCCCACCGACCCGCCCGCCGGCACCAACCTCAGCCTCGGAGCGGGCGCCGACGGCTCCTCCAAGGCCTCCGGCACCAGCTACGGCAACGTGACCGACGGCAGCGCGAGCACCTACTGGTCGCCCTCCGGCACCACCGGCTCCGTGTCGGTGAAGTGGGGCTCCGCCACCACCGTGTCGAAGGTCAGCATCCGCCTGGCCTCCGGCTCCGGCACCATCGGCGCCTACCGCATCCTCAACCACGACACGGGCGCCGTCCTCGCCTCCGGCAGCGGAGCGGGGACGGTCAGCTTCTCCCCGGCCTCCCTGAAGAAGATCACCCTCGAGATCACCAACGCCTCGGGCACCCCGCGCATCGCGGAGTTCGAGACGTACGCGAGCTGACCCACCCGGGGGCCGCCTCACGGCGGCCCCCGGCCTCAGCGGGCGCTGTGCGACACGAAGCGGCTCCACGCGGCGGACATGACGGTGAGCCGGGGGCCGTCGGGCGCTTTGGAGTCCCGGACGGGGACGGAACCGGGGGCTGTCGCGACCTCCACGCAGTCGTCTCCGTCCCCGCTGCCGCTGTAGCTGCTCCGGAACCACGGCAGCGTCGGGGTGTCCCGGTCAGGGGTGTGGGTCATGACTCTCCACGCATCTGAGCCTCGTCCGCGAGGCGCACCGCCTCACCGTCCACCGACATCCGCACCCCTTTGCCGTACGCGTCGTATCGCGACGTGCCCGACGCCAGGCGGGCCGGTGAGGCCCAGGGACGGGAACTACCTCGCTGCATGCCAACGAGTGACGCCGGTCCGCTCTCGTGGTGTGCGGGTCCTACCATGCGGAGATGGCGCTGAGGCGCGTCACCTGGCGTGTCGACGACGGAGACCTGCTCCTGATCAAGGAGGCCGCCGACCGCCTGGGAGCGCCGGAGGCGGAAGTGATCCGTGAAGGCATCCACCGGATCGCTGCGGCGCACCGCCTGCGGGGCGAGCCGTTCGTGTCCGATGACGAGACCTTCGATCTGGGCGAGCCGATCCTCTACGACCCCGCCTGCTCCGACAGGAGCTTGTGCAAAGGCTCCGTCGCGCGGCGGCGGTACTCCTGGACCGCCCAGCCGTTGCCGTCGGGGTCCGTGAAGTGCATGAACGTGGCGCCGTCGGAGTCCGCGTAGCGGACCGGCTCGGAGATCTCCAGGCCGCGCGCCACGAACTCCGCGTGGGCCTTCTCGATGTCGGCGACGCAGAGCTGGAGGCCCTGGTAGGCGCCGGGGGCCGGGGTGGGGCCCGGGGTCATCTCCCAGATGCTCTCGCCGAGGGCGATCGAGCAGCCGGAGCCGGGCGGGGTCAGCTGGACGATGCGCATGCCCGGCATGACCTCCTGGTCGATGTCGACGTGGAAGCCGACCTTGTCCCGGTAGAAGTCCCGGGCCCGGTCGATGTCGCTCACCGGCAGCGGGATCACTTCGAGGGTCATGTCCATGTGAGCCTCCGGCTCCTTCGTCGGGTACCGCGTCAGGCGAACCGCCACCGGGTCTGGCTGAACGGCTCACCCTTACCGAATCCGAAAACGGTGTGCGGCGCCACCGAGAACACCACAGCCCGGCCCGACCCGTGGTGGAAATGGCCGTCCCGCACCTCGAAGCGCCAGAAGTCGCCGTACTTCTCCTCCCACAGCGCGGCCAGACCGCGCAGACGAGCGTCGTCCGTGACGCGTTCCGCGCGGCCCTCCACGACCACGTCGTAGCCCCGCGCCCAGGTGTTGACGCCGGTGGTCAGCACGGTGTGCGGGTTCTCCGTCAGGTTCCGCGCCTTGCGCTCCTCGGGGCCGGTGCAGAAGTGCAGGGCGCCGGACGACCAGACCGCCGGGAGCGGGGTGACGTGCGGCCGGCCGTCGGGACGCACCGTGGAGATCCAGAACAGCTCCGCCTCCGCGATCAGCCGCTCCACCTCCGGCCAGGGCGGCGCCCCGGCCCGCTGGTCGCTGTAGCGGGGATCGAGACGGCCTTCGGGCTCGGCGGGGGTGTCGGGAACGTCGGTCATGGGAACTCCTCGACGGTCGGAAGGACGCGACCGCGGAACCGCGGTCTCCTCATCAGACCCCGCCCGGCCCCGAAAATCACCGCGGGCCACTCCGGGGCCGTGATCGCGTCCTCCGGTTAGGCTCAGGGCCGTACGACCCTGATCCGAGGCACGAGGGAGGCCGGGCATGACGTCGGCGCCGGGGCGCAGGAGCAGTACCTTCACGCGGCTGCTGCGGCACGGCTTCACCGATCCGTCGGACGCCGAGCGGTTCCTCGACAGCCCCGAACTGGCGCCCGTGCGCAACGACCCCGTGCTGCTGGACGCCCTCGGCGGCACCGCCGACCCCGACCTCGCGCTGCACGGACTGGTGCGGCTGCTGGAGGCGCAGGAGACGGCCACCGCCCGCCAGGAACTGCTGGACACCGTGATAGCGGCCAAGCCGCTGCGGGACCGGCTGCTCGGGGTGCTCGGCGCCTCCGAGGCGCTCGCCGAGCACCTGGCCCGGCACCCGCGCGACTGGCAGGCACTGGTCACCTACGAGCCGCGCGACCTGCACCCCGGCGTGGAGGAATTCGAACGCGGTCTCGATGACGTCACCGACCCGGTGTCGCTGCGCGTCGCCTACCGCCGCTGCCTGCTGTCCATAGCCGCCCGTGACGTCTGCGGCACCGTCGAGGTGTCCCAGACCGCCGCCGAGCTCGCCGACCTGGCCACCGCCACCCTCCGCGCGGCCCTCGCCCTGGCCGAGGCCGACGCGCCGGAGGACGCCGCGCTGTGCCGGCTCGCGGTGATCGCGATGGGCAAGTGCGGGGGCCACGAGCTGAACTACGTCTCCGACGTCGACGTCATCTTCGTCGGCGAGGCGGCCGGCGACGCCGACGAGGACAAGGCACTGCGCGCCGCCACCCGGCTGGCCTCGCACATGATGCGGATCTGCTCGGAGACCACCGTCGAGGGCTCCATCTGGCCCGTCGACGCCAATCTGCGCCCCGAGGGCCGCAACGGCCCACTGGTGCGCACCCTCGCCTCCCACCTCGCCTACTACCAGCGCTGGGCCAAGACCTGGGAGTTCCAGGCGCTGCTGAAGGCCCGCCCGGTGGCCGGCGACCTCGCGCTCGGCGCCGAGTACACGGCCGCGCTCAGGCCGCTGGTGTGGCAGGCGGCCGAGCGGGACAACTTCGTCGCCGACGTGCAGGAGATGCGCCGCCGGGTCGTCGCGAACATCCCCGCCGCCGAGGTCGACCGCCAGCTCAAGCTGGGCCCCGGGGGCCTGAGGGACGTCGAGTTCGCCGTGCAGCTGCTCCAGCTGGTGCACGGCCGTGCCGACGCCTCCCTGCGCAGCGGCACCACCCTCGACGCGCTGAAGGCCCTCGCCGCCGGCGGCTACGTCGGCCGCGCCGACGCCGCCCAGCTCGACGACGCCTACCGCTTCCTGCGCTCCCTGGAGCACCGCATCCAGCTCTACCGGCTGCGCCGCACCCACCTCGTGCCCGAGGACGAGGCCGACCTGCGGCGCCTCGGCCGCTCCCTGGGGCTGCGCACCGAGCCGGTCGCCGCGCTGACCCGCGAGTGGCGCCGGCACACCTCCGTGGTGCGGCGGCTGCACGAGAAGCTGTTCTACCGGCCGCTGCTGGACGCGGTCGCCGCGCTCGCCCCCGGTGAGGCCCGGCTCAGCGCCGAGGCGGCCCGCGAGCGCATGGTCGCCCTCGGCTACGCCGACCCCGCCTCGGCGCTGCGCCATCTCGAGGCCCTCGCCTCCGGCGTCACCCGCAAGGCCGCCATCCAGCGCACCCTGCTGCCCGTGCTGCTCGGCTGGTTCGCGGACTCCGCCGACCCCGACGCCGGCCTGCTGAACTTCCGCAAGGTCTCCGACGCCCTCGGCAAGACCCCCTGGTACCTGCGGCTGCTGCGCGACGAGGGCGCCGCCGCGGAGAACCTCGCCCGGGTGCTGTCCGCCGGGCGGCTCGCGCCCGACCTGCTGATGCGCGCCCCCGAGGCGGTGGCGCTGCTCGGTGACGGGGACGGCGGCGGCCTCACCCCCCGCTCCCGTGCCTCCCTGGAGCAGGAGGTCCTCGCCGCGGTCCGCCGCGCCGACAACGCCGTGCAGGGCGTCACCGCCGCCCGCGGGGTGCGCCGCCGCGAGCTGTTCCGCACGGCCGCCGCCGACATCGTCGGCTCCTACGGCACCGAGTCGCAGCCCGCCGAGGCCGACCAGGGCGCCCTGGTGGACCTGGTGGGCGGCGCCGTGTCCGACCTGACCGCCGCCACCCTCGCCGGCACGCTCCGCGCGGTGGTCCGCGAAGGCTGGGGCGACACCCTGCCCACCCGGTTCACGGTCATCGGCATGGGCCGCTTCGGCGGGCACGAACTGGGCTACGGCTCCGACGCGGACGTGCTGTTCGTGCACGAGCCGCGCGACGGCGTGGACGAGCGGGAGGCGTCCGAGGCGGCGAACAAGGTGGTCGCCGAGATGCGCAGGCTGCTCCAGGTGCCCAGCGCGGACCCGCCGCTGCTGGTCGACGCCGACCTGCGCCCGGAGGGCAAGTCGGGCCCGCTGGTGCGCACCCTCGGCTCCTACGAGGCGTATTACCGGCGCTGGGCGCTGGTGTGGGAGCGGCACGCGCTGCTGCGCGCCGAGCCCGTCGCCGGCGACGAGGAGCTGGGCCGCCGCTTCGTGGAGCTGATAGACCCGCTGCGGTACCCGGCCGGCGGGCTGGACGAGGACGCGGCCCGGGAGATCCGTCGGCTCAAGGCCCGTATGGAGTCCGAACGGCTGCCGCGCGGTGGCGACCCCAAGCTGCACGCGAAGCTGGGCCCGGGCGGGCTGTCCGACGTGGAGTGGACGGTGCAGCTGCTCCAGCTGCGGCACGGCGCCGAGGTGCCGGGGCTGCGGACGACCCGGACCCGCGAGGCGCTGGCCGCCGCCCGCGAGGCCGGGCTGATGTCCGAGGAGGACGCCGGCACCCTCGACGAGGCCTGGGTGCTGGCCACCCGCGTCCGCAACGCGGTGATGCTGGTCCGAGGCCGCGCGGGGGACACCTTCCCCACCGTGCCCCGGGAACTGGCCGCCGTCGGCCGTTACCTGGGCTACGGCTCCGGCCACGCGGGCGACATGCTCGACGCCTACCGCCGTACGGCCCGCCGCGCCCGAGGCGTGGTGGAGGAGTTGTTCTACGGCGGCGCGTAGGCGGTCCGCGCCCGGGCGTCAGGGCAGTTTCTGCAGCGGGACGTGTTCGGGTGCCGGAGGTGCGGACGGTTCCGGGATGCGCCGGGGGAGCGCGGAGGGGCGCCGGCCGTACCAGGCGAGCGCGACGCCGTAGCCGACGGCCAGGCACAGCACGCCGCCCACCGCGTCCAGCCAGAAGTGGTTGGCGGTGGCGACGATCACCACCAGCGTGAGCACCGGGTACACCAGGCCCAGCACCCGCACCCACGGCACCGAGGCCAGCGCGAAGAGCGTGAGCCCGCACCACAGCGACCAGCCGATGTGCATCGAGGGCATCGCCGCGTACTGGTTCGAGACGTTCTTCATGTCCCCCGAGGCCATCGAGCCCCAGGTCTGGTGGACCAGCACGGTGTCGATGAAGTTCTGGCCGTTCATCAGCCGGGGCGGGGCCAGCGGGAACAGGTAGAAGCCGACCAGGGCGAAGCCGGTGGTGACGAACAGGACCAGCCGGGTCGCCGCGTAGCGGCCGGGATGTCTGCGGTAGAGCCACACCAGCACACCCAGGGTCACCACGAAGTGCAGGGTGGCGTAGTAGTAGTTCATGCCGACGACCAGCCAGGTCACCGAGTTCACCGCGTGGTTGACGGACTCCTCGAAGGCGGTGCCGAGTTGGCCCTCCAGCCGCCAGATCCAGTCGGCGTTGCGCAGGGCCTCCGCCCGCTGTTCGGGCACCGCGTTGCGTACGAGTGAGTACGTCGCGTAACTCACCGCGATGAGCAGGATCTCGAACCACAGCCGGGGGCGGCGGGGAGCGCGGAGCCGGCGCAGGCGACCCGTCCCCGTCGTCTCCTCGACGGGGCTTGCTGCGGCCGGTTCACGGCCCTTCAGCGTCGTCACGGTCGAGTCACCCATAAGCGCAGAGTCTGCCAGAAAAGACCACTAGCTCAGATCATCCCCCGGTCGGGACCGGCCCGCATGTTCTGCCCCGGGAAGAGGCGGTCCGTCTCCTCCCGGGGAGGGGGAGGAAGGGATGCTTTCTCCACCCTACGGACGATTGCGGTCCCCGGGTGCCGAAGCGGTCGACCCGCGCACCACCAGTTCGGGCATGAACACGAACTCGCTGTGCGGAGCGGGCGTTCCGCCGATCTCCTCCAGCAGCGTGCGCACCGCGGCCTGCCCCATCGCCGGGACGGGCTTGCGGACCGTGGTCAGCGGCGGGTCGGTGAAGGCGATCAGCGGTGAGTCGTCGAAGCCGACCACCGAGATGTCGTCCGGCACCTCGAGACCGCGCTGCCGGGCCGCCCGGATCGCGCCGAGCGCCATCATGTCGCTCGCGCACACCACGGCCGTGCAGTCCCGGTCCATCAGCGCGCTGGCGGCGGCCTGACCGCCCTCCAGCGTGTACAGCGAGTGCTGGATCAGCTCCGTCTCGACCGTCTCCGCGCCGAGCCCCACCTGCTCCTGCACGGCCCGCACGAAGCCCTCTATCTTGCGCTGCACCGGCACGAACCGCTTGGGCCCGAGCGCCAGCCCGATCCGGGTGTGGCCGAGGGACGCGAGGTGGGTGACCGCCAGCGCCATCGCGGCCCGGTCGTCGGGGGAGATGAACGGCGCCTGCACCTTCGGCGAGAAACCGTCCACGAGCACGAACGGCACGCCCTGCGCCCGCAGCCGCTCGTAGCGCTGCATGTCGGCGGTGGTGTCCGCGTGCAGTCCGGAGACGTAGATGATGCCGGCCACCCCGCGGTCCACGAGCATCTCGGTCAGCTCGTCCTCCGTCGACCCGCCGGGGGTCTGGGTGGCGAGCACCGGGGTGTAGCCCTGGCGGGTCAGGGCCTGCCCGATCACCTGGGCCAGCGCCGGGAAGATGGGGTTCTCCAGCTCCGGGGTGATCAGTCCGACGAGGCCCTCGCTGCGCTGCCGCAGCCGCACCGGCCGCTCGTAGCCCAGTACGTCGAGGGCGGCGAGTACGGACTGACGGGTGGTGGCGGCGACGCCCGGCTTCCCGTTCAGGACCCGGCTGACGGTCGCCTCGCTCACCCCCGCCTGAGCAGCGATATCAGCAAGCCGTGTGGTCACAGGACCGGACTGTATCTGCCGATTGTCGCCTTGCACACCGATCGGACGCCTGGTGCGCGCCGTGGGACGGCCCGTGGTGGGCTGCTGGCTCATCGCGATCCCTCAAGTCGTGGTCGGCGTCCGCTCCGCAACGGATGATTCCCCCGGCGGCAACGGATGGCAAGTGCTTGCAGAGTCTTGCACAACTGTCCGAACCCCCGGCGTACGGGCGGATATCAGGGTTGCGCGACGGTCGAGAACGGGTCACGACGGCATAACTGTCGAGGGTCCTTGCAAAACTTTTCTGCAAGGTCTTTCGGAAAAGTTCCCACGCTGTTACGTTCACGTCGCCCGGCCGCCGCAACGGCGCAGTCGGCACCTCGCGGGACGGCAGACGGGGCCGTTCCCGCCTCACGGGCTTTAACCTTCAAGGAGAACCTCATGCGGCGTGGCATAGCGGCCACCGCGCTGGTGGCGTCCCTCGCCCTCGCGGCGACGGCCTGCGGCGGCGACAGCGACAGCGGCGACAAGGCCGGCGGTCCGGTCACCATCACCTGGTGGGACACCTCCAACGCGACCAACGAGGCGCCGACGTACCAGGCCCTGGTCAAGGAGTTCGAGGCCGCCAACAAGGACGTCAAGGTCAACTTCGTCAACGTCCCGTTCGACCAGGCGCAGAACAAGTTCGACACCGCCGCCGGTTCCAAGGGCGCTCCCGACGTGCTGCGCTCCGAGGTCGGCTGGACCCCCGCCTTCGCCAAGAAGGGCTTCTTCCTGCCGCTGGACGGCACCGAGGCCCTCGCCGAGCAGGACAAGTTCAAGTCCAACCTGCTCGAGCAGGCCACGTACGAGGGCAAGACCTACGGCGTCCCCTTCACCACGGACACCCTCGCCTTCGTGTACAACAAGGCGCTGTTCGCCAAGGCCGGCGTCGAGGCCCCCAAGACCTGGGACGACCTGAAGAAGGCCGCCGCCACCATCAAGGACAAGACGGGCGTCGACGGCTACTGGGGCTCCACGGCCGGCTACTACGCCCAGCCGTTCCTGTACGGCGAGGGCACCGACATGGTCGACGCCGACGCCAAGAAGATCACCATCAAGTCCGCCGAGGCCAAGAAGGCGTACGGCACCTGGCTGGACCTGTTCAAGGGCAAGGGCCTGCACAAGGCCGACGTGACCGCCGACGCCTACGCCCACATCCAGGACGCGTTCGTCAACGGCAAGGTCGCCTCGATCGTCCAGGGCCCGTGGGAGATCACCAACTTCTACAAGGGCTCCGCCTTCAAGGACAAGAACAACCTCGGCATCGCCACCGTCCCGGCCGGCTCCGCGGGCAAGGCGGGCGCCCCCACCGGCGGCCACAACCTCTCCGTCTACGCCGGCTCCAGCAAGGAGAAGCAGGAGGCCGCGCTGAAGTTCGTGAAGTTCATGACCTCGGCCAAGGCGCAGGAGACCATCGCGCTGAAGAACTCCACGCTGCCCACGCGCGACGACGCCTACACCGACAAGGTCAAGGCCGACCCCGGCATCGCCGGCTACCAGACGGTCCTCTCGGCCGCCCAGCCGCGCCCGGCGCTGCCGGAGTACAGCTCCCTGTGGGGCCCGATGGACGACGAGCTGCCGCAGATCGCCAGCGGCAAGGAGTCCCTGGACAAGGGCCTGGGCGACGCGGAGGCCGCGTTCACCAAGCTGGTGCCGGACTTCAGCAAGTAATGCCCGTACGGCCGCCGGACCCGCTTCCAGGAGGGAGGGTCCGGCGGCCGCCGGCCTGTTGCCGTACTCCTTGATCATCCAGAAGGTGCCGAACCATGACAGTCGCCATCGACCGCGCGACCGGCAAGCGCCGCGGTGACCGCGCGCCCCGCCCCGGGCCGGGCCAGCGCCTGAAGCACTCCTACCAGAAGCACTGGTACGCCTACGCCATGATCGCGCCGGTGGCCGTCGTGCTCGGCGTCATCGTGCTGTACCCCCTGGTCTACGGCTTCTACCTCACGCTGACCGACGCGGACAGCCTCAACTCGGCGCGCACCATCGGCGTCAACGAGATCGAGGCCACCTACAAGTTCATCGGCCTCGACAACTACGCCGAGATCCTGTGGGGCGAGACCGCCTACGACCGGTTCTGGTCGCACTTCATCTGGACGATCGTGTGGACGGCCGCCTGTGTCGCCCTGCACTACGGCATCGGCCTGGGCCTCGCGCTGCTGCTCAACCAGAAGCTGCGCGGGCGCACCTTCTACCGGCTGGTCCTGATCCTGCCGTGGGCCGTGCCGACCTTCGTCACCGTCTTCGGCTGGCGCTTCATGCTGGCCGACGCCGGCATCATCAACTCCGGCCTCGACTTCCTCGGCCTGCCCACCCCGGCCTGGCTGGAGGACTCCTTCTGGCAGCGGTTCGCGGCCATCATGGTCAACACCTGGTGCGGTGTGCCGTTCATGATGGTGTCCCTGCTCGGCGGACTGCAGTCCATCGACAGCACCCTCTACGAGGCGGCCGAGATGGACGGCGCGAGCGCCTGGCAGCGGTTCCGCCACGTCACCCTGCCCGGCCTGCGCTCGGTCAGCTCCACCGTGGTGCTGCTCGGCATCATCTGGACGTTCAACCAGTTCGCGATCATCTTCCTGCTGTTCGGCAACACCGCCCCGGACGCGCAGATCCTCGTGACCTGGGCCTACCAGCTCGGCTTCGGACAGCAGCCGCGCGAGTTCGCCGAGTCCGCGGCCTACGGCATGCTGCTGCTGGCCGTCCTGATCGTCTTCACGTCCTTCTACCGCCGCTGGCTGAACCGCAACGACCAGCAGCTCACGATCTGAGGCGGGAGTCTTCATGAGCACCTCGACCCTCCCCACCGCCGCCGAGGCGGGCCGGCCCGCCGACGCTCCCGCGGCCGCGCCCCGCAAGGGCCCCCGGCGCGGTGAGGTCAGCCCGCTGGGCCGCCTCACCTCCCACGGCATCCTGATCGTGGCCAGCCTGATCGCGCTGTTCCCGGTGGCCTGGCTGGTCTTCCTGTCCCTCGGCCCCGACAAGGACGACTATCTGCGTCCCGGCGGCATCTGGGGCAAGATGACGCTGGACAACTACTCGTTCGTCCTGCAGAACACGAACTTCTTCGACTGGCTGAAGAGCTCGCTGATCGTCTCGCTCGGCACCACGGTCATCGGCGTCCTCGTCGCCGCCACCACCGGCTACGCCGTCTCCCGCATGCGCTTCCCGGGCTACAAGAAGTTCATGTGGGTGCTGCTGGTCACCCAGATGTTCCCGGTGGCCGTCCTGATGGTCCCGATGTACCAGATCCTCTCGGACCTGCAGCTCATCGACAGCTACCTCGGACTCGTCCTCGTCTACTGCTCGACGGCGGTGCCCTACTGCGCCTGGCTGATGAAGGGCTACTTCGACACCATCCCGTTCGAGATCGACGAGGCGGGACGCGTCGACGGACTGTCCCCGTTCGGCACGTTCACGCGGCTGATCCTGCCGCTCGCCAAGCCGGGACTCGCGGTCGCCGCGTTCTACAGCTTCATCACCGCGTTCGGCGAGGTCGCCTTCGCCACGACGTTCATGCTCGACGACAAGAAGTACACGCTGGCGGTGGGTCTGCAGAGTTTCGTGAGTGAGCACGACGCTCAGCGGAATCTGATGGCCGCGACGGCTGTGCTGATCGCGATACCTGTGTCCGCGTTCTTCTATCTCGTGCAGAAGAACCTTGTCGCCGGTCTTACGGCCGGTGGCACCAAGGGGTAACGCCGTTCGGGGTGACTGCCGTCGGCCGGCTTCGCGTTCTTCGTGGCTGGTCGCGCCCACGCGGCGGAGCCGCGTATCGGCAGAGCCCCGCGCCCCTTGGGGGGCGCTGCCCCTCCCCGGGTCCGAGGCGGTTGCGGTGGCCATCCGACCCCGCTGTCACCGCAACCGTCTCGTTTCGCCGCCCGCCCTCACCCGCTTCCCTGCCCGAACCCCGTATCAAGGACGACATGAGCCAGCAGCACTCCGCCGCCCCGGCCCCGACCCCCACGACCGACTCGGCCGTCGCCACCGTCGCGCGGCGCCGTGACTGGTGGCGGGACGCGGTGATCTACCAGGTGTACCCGCGCAGCTTCGCCGACAGCAACGGCGACGGCATGGGCGACCTGGAAGGCATCCGCTCCCGTCTGCCGTACCTGCGCGACCTCGGGGTGGACGCCGTGTGGTTGAGCCCCTTCTACGCCTCACCGCAGGCCGACGCCGGCTACGACGTCGCCGACTACCGCGCCGTCGACCCGATGTTCGGCACCCTGCTCGACGCGGACGCGCTGATCCGTGACGCCCACGCGCTGGGCCTGCGGATCATCGTCGACCTCGTGCCCAACCACTCCTCCGACCAGCACGAGTGGTTCAAGCGCGCCCTCGCCGAGGGCCCCGGCTCGCCGCTGCGGGAGCGCTACCACTTCCGTCCCGGCAAGGGCGAGAACGGCGAACTCCCGCCCAACGACTGGGAGTCGATCTTCGGCGGCCCGGCCTGGACCCGGGTCACCGAGCCCGACGGCACGCCCGGCGAGTGGTACCTGCACCTCTTCGCGCCCGAGCAGCCCGACTTCAACTGGGAGCACCCGGCGGTCGGCGACGAGTTCCGCTCCATCCTGCGGTTCTGGCTGGACATGGGCGTGGACGGCTTCCGCATCGACGTGGCCCACGGCATGGTCAAGGCCGAGGGCCTGCCGGACCTGGGCTCCCACGACGAGATGCGGCTGCTGGGCAACGATGTCACCCCGTTCTTCGACCAGGACGGCGTGCACGACATCTACCGGCAGTGGCGGCTGATCCTCGACGAGTACTCCGGCGAGCGCATCTTCGTCGCCGAGGCGTGGACGCCGACCGTCGAGCGCACCGCCAACTACGTCCGCCCGGACGAGCTGCACCAGGCGTTCAACTTCCAGTACCTGGCGACCCACTGGGACGCGGCCGAGCTGCGTGAGGTCATCGACCGCACCCTCGACTCGATGCGCCCGGTCGGCGCCCCCGCCACCTGGGTGCTGTCCAACCACGACGTCACCCGGCACGCCACCCGCTTCGCCAACCCGGCCGGTCTGGGCACCCAGATCCGCGAGGCCGGCGACCGCGAGCTGGGCCTGCGCCGGGCCCGCGCGGCGACCCTGCTGATGCTGGCGCTGCCCGGCTCGGCCTACGTCTACCAGGGCGAGGAGCTGGGCCTGCCGGACGTCGTCGACCTGCCGGACGAGGTGCGCCAGGACCCGGCGTACTTCCGCGGCGCGGGCCAGGACGGCTTCCGCGACGGCTGCCGGGTGCCGATCCCGTGGACCCGCGCGGGCTCGTCGTACGGCTTCGGTGACGGCGGCAGCTGGCTGCCGCAGCCGGAGGGCTGGGGTGAGCTGAGCGTCGAGGCGCAGACCGGCCGGCCGGGCTCGACCCTGGAGATGTACCGCTCCGCGCTGGCCGTGCGCCGCGAGCAGGCGGACCTGGGCGCCGGCGACGCGGTGGAGTGGCTGCCGGCGTCCGAGGGTGTGCTGGCCTTCCGGCGCGGGGACTTCGTGTGCGTCGCCAACACCACGGACGCGCCGGTGACGGTGCCCGCCCACGGACGGGTGCTGATCACCAGCGGTGACGTGGAGGAGGCGGGCGGCGAGGCCACCGTCGCGGCCGACACGACCGTGTGGTGGACGACCGCCTGACGGTCGTCAGGTCGTCCGCCCCGCAACTTTTTTCCTTCAAGTTGGTACGGCCCGCTGCCCTTTCGGGTTGCGGGCCTCTAACATCTGCGTTGCCGCAAGGTTGCTGAAGCTTTCTGCAAGAAGCTTCAACCACCTGTGCCGGTATCCCCACACCCCCTTCGATGAAGAAGGACCCCACATGGCACGCAGAACCCTCGCCGGGATCGCCGCCCTCGCGGCCGCCTCGGTTGTCATGACCCCGACTGTGGCGGAGGCCTCCCCGCCCGGCACCAAGGACGTCACCGCCGTCCTCTTCGAGTGGAACTTCGCCTCGGTCGCCCGTGAGTGCACCACCACCCTCGGCCCCGCCGGCTACGGCGCCGTGCAGGTCTCCCCGCCCGCCGAGCACATACAGGGCTCCCAGTGGTGGACGTCGTACCAGCCCGTCAGCTACCGGATCGCCGGACGCCTCGGCGACCGCACCGCCTTCAAGAACATGGTCGACACGTGTCACTCGGCCGGTGTGAAGGTCGTCGTCGACACCGTCATCAACCACATGTCGGCCGGCAGCGGCACGGGCACCGGCGGCTCGTCGTACACGAAGTACAACTATCCGGGCCTGTACTCCTCCTACGACTTCGACAACTGCACGTCGGAGATCAACAACTACGGCGACCGCTGGAACGTCCAGAACTGCGAACTGGTGGGCCTCGCCGACCTCGACACCGGCGAGGAGTACGTCCGCAAGACCATCGCCGGGTACATGAACGACCTGCTCTCCCTCGGTGTGGACGGCTTCCGTGTGGACGCGGCCAAGCACATGCCGGCCGCCGACCTCGCCAACATCAAGTCCCGCCTGACCAACCCGTCGGTGTACTGGAAGCAGGAGGTCATCCACGGCGCCGGCGAGGCCGTCCAGCCCACCGAGTACACGGGCAACGGGGACGTGCAGGAGTTCCGCTACGCCTACGACCTCAAACGCGTCTTCAACAGCGAGAACCTCGCCTACCTGAAGAACTACGGCGAGGGCTGGGGCTACATGAACAGCTCCGTCGCGGGTGTCTTCGTCGACAACCACGACACCGAGCGCAACGGCTCCACGCTCAGCTACAAGGACAACGCCACCTACACCCTGGCCAACGTCTTCATGCTGGCCTGGCCCTACGGCGCCCCGGACATCAACTCCGGCTACGAGTTCACGAACCAGGACGCCGGACCGCCCAACGGCGGCCGGGTGGACGCCTGCTGGCAGAGCGGCTGGAAGTGCCAGCACAACTGGCCCGAGATCCGGTCCATGGTCGGCTTCCGCAACGCCACCCGCGGCCAGGCGGTCACCAACTGGTGGGACAACGGCGGTGACGCCATCGCCTTCGGCCGGGGCAGCAAGGGCTTCGTGGCCGTCAACCACGAGTCGGGCTCCCTGACCCGCACCTACCAGACCTCCCTCCCGGCGGGCACGTACTGCGACGTGCAGAGCAACTCCCCGGTGACGGTGAACGGTTCGGGACAACTGACCGCGACCCTGGGCGCCCACACGGCCCTCGCCGTGCATGCCGGCAAGTCCTCCTGCTGAAGCACGACTGTGCCGTCCGGCGACCGGATCCACGGTCGCCGGACGCTAGCGTGAACGCGGGGTGATCAGGCGCCCCCGCCGGGTGAGGAGGCGCGGCGCGATCCCTCCACGCGATCGCCGGACGCGCCGCGGGGGGAGCGCGTCCACATGGCTGCGAACAACACCACCCGGCGTCCCGGAGGACGTGCGGCCGGGTGCCTTCAGGCGGTGATGGTGCCGTTGATCCTGATCGGCATCATCGCCGCGTGGAACCGTTTCGACGACGACGGGTCCTCGTCCTCGCCGTCCTCCGATCCGTCGTCGTCCTCGTCGGAGCCGTCGTCGGACGACGCGGGTGCCGGAGGTGGCCGGCTGGTGAAGGGCGACTGCGTCGACGCCCAAGCCCGGGAGATCGCCTGCGCACAGGCCGGCTCCGCCGACTACAAGGTCCTCGGCCTGGTCAAGACCGAGGCCGAGTGCCCGTCGGGCACCACGGACCCGCTGACACCGACCTGGGCGATCGGCCGGCCCTACGACGTCATCTGCGCCACCACCGCCGCCTGACGGATCGTCACCGGACGCCTTCGCGCCGCCGGTCGCCCGTCAGGTGACCGGCGGCGCGCACATCTGTGTGCCGGACTCGTCCGCCCGTGCCGGATACCTCCCGCTGGAAGTTCTTGCCGTCGGTTTCAGAAGTATTGCTGTAAGGCTTTCAACGACGGTACGGTCACGCCGACGCTCCGGTGATGTGGCCGAAACAGCCCCCGCCGGGGTGTGGGGTCGGACCCAATGAGCCGTAAGCGCAAGGAGTTCACGCCTTGATACCCAGATGGCCCGCGCCCCCGGGGCGCCGCACCGCGCGGGGCCGACGCGTCGCCGCCGTCACGGTGGCCGCGCTCGCCGCAGCGCTGGTGCAGCCGGTCGCCGCCCGAGCCGCCACCCCGCCCGCGCCTCCCTCGGACGCGAAGCTGGCCGCCGCCCCGGCGCGGCACGACCTGACGCGGGAGCAGTTCTACTTCGTCCTGCCGGACCGCTTCGCCAACGGCGACCGGGGGAACGACCGCGGCGGACTGTCCGGTTCGCGCCTCACCCACGGGTACGACCCCACCGACAAGGGCTTCTACCAGGGCGGCGACCTCAAGGGCCTCACCCAGAAGCTCGACTACATCAAGGGGCTCGGCACCACCGCCATCTGGATGGCGCCCCTCTTCAAGAACCAGCCCGTGCAGGGCGCCGGCAAGGACGCTTCCGCCGGCTACCACGGGTACTGGATCACCGACTTCACCCAGGTCGACCCGCACTTCGGCACCAACAAGGACCTCGAGACCCTCGTCGACAAGGCCCACGCCAAGGGCATGAAGGTCTTCTTCGACGTCATCACCAACCACACCGCCGACGTCGTCCAGTACGAGGAGAAGTCCTCCGACTACCTCTCCAAGGGCGCCTTCCCGTACCTGACCGAGGACGGCGTGCCCTTCGACGACGCCGACTACTCGGACGGCAGGCGGACGTTCCCGCGGGTGGACACCGGTTCCTTCCCGCGCACCCCGGTCGTGCCCGCCGCGAAGAAGCGGCTCAAGGTGCCGTCCTGGCTCAACGACCCGGCGATGTACCACAACCGCGGCGACTCCACCTTCGCCGGGGAGTCCGCCGAGTACGGTGACTTCTCCGGGCTCGACGACCTGTGGACCGAGCGTCCCGAGGTCGTCGACGGCATGGAGAAGATCTACCAGCGGTGGGTGAAGGACTTCCGGATAGACGGCTTCCGGATCGACACCGTGAAGCACGTCAACATGGAGTTCTGGACCCAGTGGGCCACCGCCCTCGACGCCTACGCGGCGAAGCGCGGCCGGGACGACTTCTTCATGTTCGGCGAGGTGTACTCCTCCGACACGAACGTCACCGCCCCCTACGTCACGCGGGGCCGGCTCGACGCCACCCTCGACTTCCCCTTCCAGGAGGCGGCCCGCTCCTACGCCTCCCAGGGCGGCAGTGCCAAGAAGCTCGCCTCCGTCCTCGGTGACGACTTCAAGTACACGACCGACAAGGCCAACGCCTACGAGCAGGTCACCTTCCTCGGCAACCACGACATGGGCCGTATCGGCACCTTCCTCACGCAGGACAACCCGAAGGCGTCCGACGCGGAGCTGCTGCAGCGGGACAGTCTGGCCAACGAGCTGATGTTCCTCAGCCGCGGCAACCCGGTCGTCTACTACGGCGACGAGCAGGGCTTCACGGGCGCCGGCGGCGACAAGGACGCCCGCCAGACCCTCTTCGCGTCCCGCACCGCCGACTACCTCGACGACGACCTGATCGGCACCGGCCGCACCCACGCCGAGGACACCTACGACACCCGCTCCCCGCTCTACCGGCAGATCAGCGCCCTCGCCAAGCTCCGCAAGGCGCATCCGGCGCTGACCGACGGCGTCCAGCAGGAGCGGTACGCCGACGACGGCCCCGGCGTCTACGCCTTCTCGCGCACCGCCACCGGCAACGACACCACCGAGTACGTCGTCGCCTTCAACAACGCCGCCGAGACGAAGAACGCGACCTTCGCGACCGGCTCCGCCCGGACGACCTTCAAGGGCGTCCACGGCACCGACGCGACCGTGCGCAGCGACGCGGACCGGAAGATCACCGTCTCCGTCCCGGCCCGCTCGGCGATCGTCCTGAAGGCCGCCGCCCCGCTCGGCAGGCCCGAGGCGAAGCCCACGCTCACCCTGAAGGCCCCGGAGGCGGGCGCCACCGGCACCGTCGAGGTCACCGCCGACGTGGAGGGCGGTCAGCTCAACCGGGTGGTCTTCGCCGCCCAGACCGGCAACGGGACGTGGCAGACCCTCGGCTCCGCCGACCACGCCCCCTACAAGGTCACCCACACCATCGAAGCGGACGTGCCCGCCGGCACCGCCCTGCGCTACAAGGCCGTCGTGATCGACTCGGCCGGCCGCACCGCGAGCGCCCTGGCCGCGTCCACGACCGGCACCCCGCCCGTCGAGGAGGAGCCGACCGCGGCCTCCCGTGACCACGCGATCGTCCACTACCAGCGCCCCGACGGCGACTACGACGACTGGAGCCTGTACGCCTGGGGCGACCTCGCCGACGGCGAGGCCACCGAGTGGCCCGCCGGTCACGCCTTCACCGGCCGTGACGCCTACGGCGCCTTCGCCTGGGTCAAGCTGAAGCCGGGCGCCTCCGACGCCGGCTTCCTGGTGGTCGACAAGGACGGCAACAAGGACGTCGCCACCGACCGCACGATCGACGTGACCCGCACCGGCGAGGTCTGGATCAAGCAGGGCGACGACACCGTCACCACCGAGCGGCCCGAGTACCCGGCGCAGGACACCACCAAGGCCGTCCTGCATTACCACCGCGCCGACGGGAACTACGACGGCTGGGGCCTGCACACCTGGACCGGTGCCGCGAACCCCACCGACTGGTCGAAGCCCCTGGAACCGGTGAAGACTGATGCCTATGGCGCTGTCTTCGAGGTGCCGCTCGCCGAGGGTGCCACCAGCCTCAGCTACATCCTCCACAAGGGCGACGAGAAGGACCTGCCCACCGACCAGTCGCTCGACCTCAAGGCGAACGGCCACGAGGTGTGGCTGGTGAGCGGGCAGGAGAAGTACCTGCTGCCGCAGCCCGCCGGGTCCGCGGCCGCCCTCGACCTGACCACCTCCAAGGCAGTCTGGATCGACCGCTCCACCCTCGTGTGGGACGGCTCCGCCGCTGCCGCCTCCACCCAGCTCCTCGCCTCCCGCACCGGCTCGGTCGCGGTACGGGACGGGAAGCTGGACATCGGTGACGCCCGCTGGATCCGCCTGGCGAAGTCGGCCCTCACCGACGCCCAGAAGGCGACGTTCCCCCACCTCGCGAACGGCACCGCCTGGACCGTCGACCCGCGTGACCGCGACCGGGTCCGCGAGGCCCTGCGCGGTCAGGTCGTCGCCACCCAGCGCGCGGCCACCGGCGCGGTCCTCGCGGCCACCGGCGTGCAGATCGCGGGCGTCCTCGACGACCTGTACGCGGCCGGAGCCACCAAGGCGCAGCTCGGCCCGGTGTTCCGCCACAACCGGCCCACCCTGTCCGTGTGGGCGCCGACGGCGCGGAAGGTCGCCCTGGAGATCGGCGGCCGTACCGTCGCCATGCGCCGCGACGACGCCACCGGCGTCTGGTCCGTCACCGGCCCCGCCTCCTGGAAGGGCACGGCCTACCGGTACGCGGTGACCGTGTGGGCGCCCGCCGCGGGCGAGCTCGTCACCAACAAGGTCACCGACCCGTACGCGACCGCCCTGACCACCGACTCCGAGCGCAGCCTCGTCGTCGACCTGGCCGACCGGTCCCTCCAGCCGCGCGGCTGGGACGGCTACACCAAGCCGAAGGCGGTGCCGCTGAAGGACGCGCAGATCCAGGAGCTGCACATCCGCGACTTCTCCGTCGAGGACCGCACGGCGCGGCACCGGGGCACCTACCTGGCCTTCACCGACAAGGACAGCGACGGCAGCAGGCACCTGCGCGAGCTGGCGCGGGCCGGCACCTCGTACGTGCACCTGCTGCCCGCGTTCGACATCGCCACCATCCCCGAGAGGAAGTCCGACCAGGCGACCGTCGACTGCGACCTGGCCTCCTACCCGGCCGACTCCGACAAGCAGCAGGAGTGCGTCGCGAAGGCCGCCGCGAAGGACGCCTTCAACTGGGGCTACGACCCGTACCACTACACGGTCCCCGAGGGCTCCTACGCCACCGACCCGGACGGCACCGCCCGCACGGTGGAGTTCCGCCAGATGGTGAAGGCGCTCAACGAGGACGGCCTGCGCGTGGTGATGGACGTGGTCTACAACCACACCGCCGCCCACGGCCAGGCGAAGACCTCCGTCCTGGACCGGATCGTGCCCGGCTACTACCAGCGGCTGCTCGCGGACGGCTCCGTCGCCAACAGCACCTGCTGCTCCAACACGGCGCCCGAGAACGCCATGATGGGCAAGCTGGTCGTCGACTCGGTCGTCACCTGGGCCAAGGAGTACAAGGTCGACGGCTTCCGCTTCGACCTCATGGGCCACCACCCGAAGGCCAACATCCTCGCCGTCCGCAAGGCCCTCGACGCCCTCACCCTGAAGAAGGACGGCGTCGACGGCAAGAAGATCATCCTGTACGGCGAGGGCTGGAACTTCGGCGAGATCGCCGACGACGCCCGCTTCGAGCAGGCCACGCAGAAGAACATGGCCGGCACCGGCGTCGCCACCTTCTCCGACCGGGCCCGTGACGCCGTGCGCGGCGGCGGACCCTTCGACGAGGACCCCGGCGTGCAGGGCTTCGCCTCCGGCCTCTACACCGACCCCAACTCCTCGGCCGCCAACGGCACCCCGGCCGAGCAGAGGGCCCGCCTGCTGCACTACCAGGACCTCATCAAGGTGGGCCTGAGCGGCAACCTCGCCGATTACACGTTCACCGACACCAGCGGCAAGGAGGTCAAGGGCTCCCAGGTCGACTACAACGGCGCCCCCGCCGGCTACGCGGCCGCCCCCGGCGACGCCCTCGCCTACGCGGACGCGCACGACAACGAGTCGCTGTTCGACGCGCTCGCCTTCAAGCTGCCGAAGGACACCCCGGCCGCGGACCGGGCGCGCATGCAGGTCCTCGCCATGGCGACGGCCGCCCTCTCCCAGGGCCCGGCGCTCTCCCAGGCGGGCACCGACCTGCTGCGCTCCAAGTCCCTGGACCGCAACTCCTACGACAGCGGCGACTGGTTCAACGCGATCCACTGGAACTGCGCGGACGGCAACGGCATGGGCCGCGGTCTGCCGCCGGCCGCCGACAACCAGGACAAGTGGCCGTACGCCAAGCCGCTGCTCGGCGCCGTCACGGTGGGCTGCCCGCAGATCGAGGGTTCCTCGGCCGCCTACCGGGACCTGCTGCGGATCCGTACGACGGAGAAGGCGTTCTCCCTCGGCACCGCGGACCAGGTGCAGTCCCGGCTGTCCTTCCCGCTGTCCGGGAAGGACGAGACGCCCGGCGTCATCACCATGAGGCTGGGCGACCTGGTCGTGGTCTTCAACGCCACGCCCGAGCGGCAGCAGCAGCGGGTCGCCGCGCTCGCCGGGACCGGCCACCGTCTGCACCCCGTGCAGGCGTTGGGCGGGGACGCGGTCGTGAAGACCTCGTCGTACGACAGGGGGACCGGCACGTTCACCGTGCCGGCCCGCACGGTCGCGGTGTTCACCACCACCGGCTGACCCCCTGAGGGGCTGCGGCTAGGGTGGGCCCTCCTGACCTGCAACAGGAGGGCCCATGCCGCAGATCACCGTCGACTACTCGGACAACCTGGCGGACGGTTTCGACCGGCCCGCGTTCGCGCGGGAGCTGCACTCCGCCGTGGTGGAGATCGCGGCGGCGAAACCGCCCGCGTGCAAGACGCGCTTCCGGCGCACCGAGGACCCGGTGGTCGGCCCCGACACCGACGGGCACGCCCTGGTGCACGTCCACATCGCCCTGCTGGCCGGCCGCACCGACGAGACCAAGGCCCGGCTCACCGAGGCGGTCCTGGAGCTGCTGCGGCAGTACGTGAAGCCGGCCGACGGGCGGATGCCGCACGCCTCCGCCGAGGTCCGCGACCTCGACCCGTCCTACCGGAAGTTCGAGGGCGAGTAGGCCCTCAGGACAGGTCGCGACGGCCCAGCCACGACGGCAGCACGGGCACGCCGTCCCCGTCCCGCTCGGCCAGTTGCTCCGGCGTCGGGCGAGGCGGCGCGGGCGGCGCCTCCTCGGCGACAGGCTCCTCGACGACAGGCTCCGGCTCGCGCGGCGCGTCGGAGTCCTCCAGGAGCTCCGCCACCGTGAACCGGGTCGCGAACGACTGCCACGACCCGTCCACCACCAGCAGGAACCCGTCGCCGGTGCGCAGCAGACGGCGGCGCTTCGGGCTCAGCGGATGCGCGGGGGAGTGGGAGCGGGCGCGCCGCTCCAGCTCCGCCAGCGCCTCCTCCCGCGACCCGGTGACGTGCGCGACGACATGCGTCTCGACATGCTTACGCTGGCCGGTGCCGACGGTTGTCTCGACGAGCAGCCCCCACGTCCCCGCCGGGCTCACTCCTCGGCCAGCGCGATCATCCGGGCGGCCAGGTCGGTGAACGGGCCGTCGCCCGGCTCCTGCTTCACCAGGCCGCGCAGCAGCGTCGCCATCTCCTCGTCCCGCGCGGCGGCGACCGCGGCCAGCGCCGCGAAGTCCTGCACCAGCTGCGCCTCCAGCTCCTCGCGCGGCACCCGCCGCCCGTCCAGCCAGATCAGCGCCGTCGACTCGACGAGCGAGATCCAGGAGCGCACCACCAGCTCCAGCCGCGCCGGCGCCGGATCCACCACACCCATGTGCGCGAGCATCTGCTCGTACGCGGCCTGACGCACCGAGTCGATCAAAGCGTTGGTGGTCGAGGAGCCCACCGCGGGGCCGCCGCGCATCAGGGCGGAGAAACCGGGGCCGTGCTCCTCGACGAAGTCGAAGAACCGGGCCATCACGCGCCGCAGCCGCGAGCCCAGCGGGCCCTCGTGCGGCTCCGTGAACCTCGACGACAGGTCCTCGGCGGCGCGCCTCAACGCCGCCTCGTACAGGCTGAGTTTGCCGGGGAAGTAGTGGTAGACGAGCGGGCGCGAGATGCCGGCACGGGACGCTATCTCGTCGATCGAGACCTCGTCGGGGGAACGGCTGCTGAACAGTTCGAGGGCCACGCCGATCAGCTGCTGCCGACGCTCCTCGACTCCCAACCTGCGACGCACCCCGGTAGTCATACGAACACCTTACCGATTGATTCCGGCCGCCCATGGGCCGGACCGGGCACCGGTGTTCCCCGGATCACCGCAGCCCGCCGACCGGCCCCCCGTCCTCCAGTGTGCCCTCGAGGTCCGCCCGGGCGCCCTTCTCGGCCCGCACGGACAGCAGACGGCCCTTCACCCTGCCCTCGATCCCTCCCGTCGCCTCCACGCCGGTCACGCCCGCGCTGCCGGCCGCCAGCAGGTACCAGGAGCCCTCGGCGGACTTCCACAACACCCCGGCGAGCACCTCCGGCCGCCGCTCCCCGCACGCCGGCACGTCCTGCGCCGTCGCCGCCACCGCCCCGTACCGCGCGCCCGGTGTGTGGAACTGCGCCAGCACCCGCGCCCCGGTGCCCCGCCAGGTTTCGGCCCGGGTGCACAGCCACTCCGCCTCGCCGTCGGCGTCCGGCAGCGGCTGCCCGGCGAACGTCCAGGCGTTGACGCTGCGGACGCCTGCCGACCGCATCACGGCCAGCGAGCAGGCGTACGGGGCCCAGGCGCGCAGCTCCTTCGCCCCGGAGAGGTCGTCGGCCTCACCCGGGCGCCCGGCGGTCAGCCGGGCCGGGACCAGCTCGCCCAGGTCCGTCAGCACCCGGGTACCGGTGCCGTCGGTCAGCTCCAGCGCGTTCCACGTGGTGCACGGCTCCCGCCCCACCACGGAGACGAAGGGCGCGGTCACCCCGCCGTCGAGGGCCAGGTCCATGGCACCGGAGCCCGGCTCGCGCAGGTCCCGCTCGCCCGCCTCCCGCACCCAAGGAGCCACCAGGAAACGGACGTTGCCGTCCGAACGGCTCAGCACCACCGCGCTCGCCCCGGCCCGCCCGGCACCGTCGACCCGGGCCAGGTCCAGGGCCGCGCCCCGGGTGCCGTGCTCCGGCTCGGCGTACCGGGCGAGGCGCCAGCCGTCGTGCAGGATCACCACGCGGGCGCCGTCCACCGTCCCCGCGTACAGCAGTTGGGGCGGTCCGGCGGGCCCGCCGGACGGGGTGCCCGGGGTCGCCGTGGCCTTGACGCCCTCGCCCGGCCGGGCCCACACCGCGAGGGCGCGGCGCAGCAGCGCCCGGTCGCCGGTGAGCGCGCCGCGCGCCGGCCACACCGAGAAGTCGGTGCGCGCGGACGTCTTCCACGCCGAGGCGGGCGCCCGGGTCAGCTTCGCGGGGTCCAGCGCGGCCCGCGCGGCCGGGTTCTGCGCGTACGGGGGAGCGGCCGGGCCGTCGGCGCCCCAGCCGTCCCCGGGCAGTGAGAGCAGCGCCCCGCACACCGCCAGCGCCGCCGCCCCGACCAGCCCGGCCTTGAGGTGCCGGCGGCGGCGCAGCAGGTCCGTCGGCCGGGCCTGCAGCGAACAGGGGTCGAACTCGGGGGAGTCCAGCAGCCGGTACGGGTCCGGGATGCCGTCGGCCTCCCGCAGCGCGGCGTCCACGTCGGCGACACCCGCGCCGGCCAGCACCCCGCGCACGTCCCCGTCAGGGAGCCGTTCGAGGCCGCGCAGGGCGTGGGCGGCACGCGCCGGGCCGGACAGTGCGGACAGCCGCTGGTCAAGAGCGAGTTCGTCGGCCCCGCCCGGCCGCGGGAACACCTTCAGCCCCCACACGTGGGGGAGCAGCGGCGGCAGCTGGGCCCGCTTCGGCAGGCCGCGGCGGCGCAGCGGCAGCCCCGCCTCCAGCGCCGTACGGACCACCTGGAGCCGGACCAGCGCGTAGCCGGGGTCGCCGTCCCGGCCGGCGGTCTGCGCCGGGATCAGCGGCGCGGCGGCGCGGCCCCGGGGCAGGGCCCGCTGGACCAGGGCGTGCGCGGTGAGGACCCGCCGGGTGCGGCCCATCCGGGAGGGCAGCACGAGGTAGGCCAGCCGCACGAGCCGCGGATAGTGCTCGACGAGCGCGGCCTCGGCCTGTTCGACGTCCACGACCGGACCGGCCGGGGAGGAGGGCACGGGGGACTGGGCGGCGACATCCTGTGACTGCACGTTCAGCAGAACGAGCGAATCCGTGGATGGTCACCTGACCCACGCGTCCCCCAGCCGGCGGGACCGGCGGACGTGGCCCCGCGATTGAGCACGGGGCGCGCCGCGGCCGTATCGAATGCCGAGGGCCCCAGGCCGGGGCTCCGTGCGGCATGTCGCCGCCCCACGATGTCGCCGTCAAGACCGGAGGAACACATGAGGGTGACCCGACCGACGCTCGCGCTGACCTGCGCGGTGGCGGCCCTGGCGCTGACGGGCTGCGGGTCCGGCGGCAGCGGTGAGGACCAGGTGCCGCCCACCGCCACCGGCAGCCTGGAACACCTGGCCGCCGAGGCGAAGTGCGACCCCGACATGCAGACCGACGCCGACACCATCCGCCAGGCGCTCTGCGAGAAGGGCGACGAGAAGTACGTCCTCGCCACCTTCTCCACCGACCGGGGGCAGCGCGAGTGGCTCAACACCGCCAAGGACTACGGGGGCTACTACCTGGTCGGCCGCAAGTGGGTCGCCGTCGGCGAGGAGAGGACGGTCGAGGCCCTGCGGTCCAGCCTCGGCGGGGATCTGGAGGAGGGGTCCGAGCACATGAACCCCGGCGGCAGCCACAACAAGGGCGGCCACCACGGCTGACCCGGCCGCGCACCGGACACACCGAAGGCCGGCGGTGGGAACTCCCACCGCCGGCCTTCGCCCTTTCCCTCTACCGGTCACCCCGGGCCGGGGCCCGCCCGCCTACTGGCAGTCGCGGCCGCTGTTGATGCACTCGACCATCTCGTTCATCAGGTTCTCGTCGAAGAAGTTGATGAAGTCGTTGTGGTCGGTGATCGGCTTGTGCAGCTGCTCCGGGAAGGTGTCCACCGCGTACGGGCTCACCAGCTGCCCGTTGTCGATCTGCGGGGCCGGGATGTTGTCGTACACCAGGCGGACCTGGAGCTGCGGGATGGCCTGGAAGCCGTTCGAGCAGGTGCCGTCCGCCTCGACGAAGTCGACGTGCGTGCGGTGGTTGGCGCTGTCGCTGTTCTGCCCGTCCCAGCAGCTCTGGAAGCTGGTCGTGCGGACCACGCCGCTGCCCTCGGGGCAGATCGGGTACTTGTCCGTCACCTGCCGGTCCTCGAAGCCGGTGCAGCTCCAGGCGGTGTTGGCGTTGTTCAGACCGTTGGTGAAGGCCTTGGCGTCACCGGTGATGATGCGCAGCGCCCGGGGCATCGCGACCACGTCGCCGGTCCGGTTGCCGACGAACTTCAGGTTCACCTCGGTGGGCGCCACGATCTTGCCGACGTTGCCGTCCTGGCCGCCGCCCGGCTGGTCCTGGTCGATGTCCTGCGTGCCGTCCTGGATCCGCAGCACCGGCCAGAAGTACGACGACCGGTCGCCCTGGTTCTGGCAGGTGGTCTCACCGTTCGCCAGGTCCTCGTCGCTCGCGAAGGCCGTGTTGGCCTGGTTGCCGACGTAGTCGTGCTGGTGCTGGGCGCCGTTGCTGACGCCGGGCGCGACGATCACGTTGTCCGAGTTGCGCAGCGCGTTGTCGTTCTTGCCGCACTCGGTGGTGAAGCTGCCGGTCGAGCCGGTGCCGCCGTTCGCGGCGAGGCCGCCTGGCAGGTTGCGGGAGTTCGGCTGCACGTCCTCGATCTTGACGAAGTCGTCCGCCACGGGACCGTTGCCGGCCTGCCCGCCGTTGCCCTGGCCGCCGTCCTGACCCCCGCCGTCGCCCTGGCCGCCGTCGCCCTGGCCGCCGTCGTTCTGGCCGCCGCCGTCCTGACCGCCGTCGTTCTGGCCGCCGCCGTCCTGGCCGCCGTCGTTCTGGCCGCCGTCGTTGCCCCCGGGCTGCTGCTCCGCGGGCACACCCTGGCAGCGGGCGAACCGGCCGAGGTCGCGCGCCTGGCCTCCGGCCCGCTTGATGTTGATGTCGATGCGGTCCAGGGTGGCCGCGCGCTTGGACTTCAGCGGGCCGAGGATGGCGTTGTCGACGTAGTTCGCGTCGCCCGCCTGCGCCTGGCGCGTCTCGGCGAGGCGCGTGTACGCGTCGGTGATCTGACGGTCGAGCCGCGCCAGTTCCCGCGCGACGCCCCAGCGCGCCTTGCGGGGCACCTTGGTCAGCTTCTGGCCGACGTCCGGACAGTTGATCGTGGCGACCCGGGCCTGCCCCGACTTGGTGGCGTTGTGCCCCCCGTTCTCCTCGTGCGCCGAGGCGTAGAAGTTGGCCCAGACCAGACCGCCCCCACCGATGGCCAGGGCCGCCGCCCCGGCTATCACCTTGGTGGCCAGCGGTGTACGGCGTTTTCTTGTGTTGCGTCCCATGGAACTCCTCTGACTTCCTTGCGGGGCATCCCATTGCGGGGCATCGAGGCGCCCGTGAGGGGAAGCGGCGCCCATGAGTACGCGGCCCGCCCCCCGGGTGTTCACCCGTCACGCGAATCGATGAGAAGTCAGTGCGGTCCCGTATGTTTCAACAGCCAATCACGCACCGGCAGTTGCCGGTTCTCCACCCGGCGTGAAGCCGGTCGTCCGGTATCACCGGCCGTGGTCGAGATACGCGAGAACCGCCAGCACGCGGCGGTTGTCGTCGTCCGACACCTCCAGGCCCAGTTTGGCGAAGATGTTGGCGGTGTGCTTCGCGACGGCCCGTTCCGTCACCACCAGCCGGGCCGCGACGGCCGCGTTGGTCCTGCCCTGCGCCATCAGCTCCAGCACCTCCAGCTCCCGGGGCGTCAGCCGCTCCAGCGGCCGGTCCGCGCCGGACCGCCGCGCCAGCAGCTGCTGGATCACCTGCGGGTCCATGACCGTACCGCCCGCGGCCACCCGCCGGACCGCGTCCACGAACTGCTCCGCGTCGAACACCCGGTCCTTCAGCAGATACCCCACCCCGCCGACGCCGTCCGCCAGGAGCTCGCGCGCGTACAGCTGCTCCACGTGCTGGGAGAGCACCAGCACCGGCAATCCGGGCCGCTCGCGCCGGGCCCGCAGCGCGCACTGCAGCCCCTCGTCGGTCTGGGTGGGCGGCAGCCGCACGTCGACCACGGCGACGTCCGGCTCCTCCTCGGCGAGCGCCCGGGTCAGCTCCGGCCCGGACCCCACGGCCGCGACGATGTCGAAGCCGTGCGCCCCGAGCAGCCGGACGAGTCCGTCACGCAGCAGGAAGAGGTCTTCGGCTAGGACAACACGCACGGAATCTCCATGGTGACCAAGGTGGGACCGCCCACGGGGCTGCTGACGGCCAGGACGCCGTCGAATGTACCCAGCCGCCGCTCCACCCCGGCCAGACCCGAACCGGCCCCGATCACCGCGCCGCCCCGCCCGTTGTCGGTGACCGTCACCCGCAGGCAACCGTCGGCGTGGTGCAGGTCCACCCAGATCCGGTCCGCGCCGGAGTGCTTCACCGCGTTGGCCAGCACCTCGCTCACCGCGAAGAACGCGGCCGACTCCACCGGCGCGTCCGCCCGCCCGGGCAGCGTCACGTCCACCTCCGTGACCACCGGCAGCCGCAGCGCCAGCGCCCGCACCGCGTCCCCGAGCCCCCGCTCGGCCAGCACCGGAGGATGGATACCGCGCACCAGGTCCCGCAGCTCGGTCAGCGCCTCCGCGGACGACTGCCGGGTCCGCGCCAGCAGCTCCCGCGCCTGCCCCGGGTCCTTCTCGATCAGCGCCTCGATCGTCCCCAGATCCATCCCCACGGCCACCAGCCGCGCCTGCGCCCCGTCGTGCAGGTCCCGCTCGATGCGGCGCAGCTCGGCGGCCGAGGTGTCCACGGCGTCCCGCCGGGTCTCGGTCAGCACCCGCACCCGCTCGGCCAGTTCCCGGCCGCCGGAGCCCAGCACGGCCCGGGTGAGCAGGAAGTGGACGCGGAGCAGGCGCGCGGCGGTGAAGTGTCCGACCACCAGCAGCGCCAGGGCCAGCGCGGCGGCGCCCAGCGCGGACACCTGCCCGGACACCGGCACGAAGCCGTACCACCACGGGTCCGGCAGCACCCGCCACAGCCCGGCCGCCACCGCGAACCCCTCCAGCGGGTAGGCGAGCAGGGCGGCCGGCAGCAGCGCGGTGACGAAGCCGGCCGTCATGTCGACCAACAGCCACAGCAGGTCCCGCCAGGTCGCCGGATCGCCCAGCATGCCGAAGGTCCGCGCCCACGGGTTCGCGTCCTTCGGCAGCGCCCGGTAGGCGGGCGGGATCCGCACCCCGCCCCACTCGGCCGCCAGCACCCGCCGCCAGTCCGCGAACGCCCGCACACCCTTCAGGACGTACGGCGTGGTGACGATGCCGACGCCGATCGGGATCAGGCAGACCGACACCACGGCCGCCACGAAGCACACCACCGCCCCCGGCAGCGACACCAGGGCCAGCGCCAGTCCCCGTACCGCCGCGAGCGGGAACTCCCGCGCCGCGTTCCGTCCGTCGTGTGCCTGCGTCCCGGTGGTCATGGGCCCAGTCTCACCGTCCGCGCCGGGCGGCACACTGGGTCCGGCCCCCGCCTGCGGGGTGGGGCTGGCTACACCCCCGGGGCGGTGGCCAGCACCTTCGCCTCCACCTCGGGGTCCAGCCCCTTGACCGTGCGGTCGGGGCGCTGCGGTGCCGTGCCGCCGATGTCCCGCAGCCAGGCCCAGGTGTCCGCGACGGTCTCCGCGACCGGCCGGCAGCGCAGCCCGGTCGCGACCGCCCGGGAGACGTCCGCCGAGTGCAGCGCGTCGTGCAGGTCGCTGTGCGGCGGCACCCACACCGGGAGCTGGGTCCACGGCTCCACCCCGGCGTCGAGGACCACCTCGGGCGCCGTCCACCGCAGCTCGGCCGGCCCGCCGGTCACCCGCACACAGGCCTCCAGCAGCTCGCCCATGGTGGTGTGGCCCTGCGGCGACATCAGGTTGTACGGGCCGCTCAGCCCCTGCTCGGCCGCGCCGAGGATCCACTCCGCGAGGTCACGCCCGTCGACGTACTGCAGCGGCAGGTCCCGCGGGCCGGGGGCGAGCACCGGACCGCCGCGCGCCACGCGGTTCAGCCACCAAGGCAGCCGGCCGACGTTCTCGTACGGCCCGAGCAGCAGCCCGGCCCGTACCAGCACCGAACGGTCCGCGCCGAAGGCGTCCACCGCGGCCAGCTCGCCGCCCCGCTTGTCCCGCGCGTAGTCCGTCACGCCGGCGTCCGGGGAGGCGCCCTCCACCACGGGGGCGTCCTCGCCGTACCCGGCGGGCGGCGCCCAGGTGTACACCGAGCAGCTCGACACGTACACGTACCGTCCGGCGCGGTCCCGCAGCAGCCGCGCCGCGTCCCGTACCGCGCGCGGGGCGGACGACCAGGTGTCGACGACGACGTCCCACGTGCCCGGTTCCTCGTCCAGCGCCGCGAGCCCGTCCACCTCGGTGCGGTCGCCCAGCAGCTCCCGGGTGCCCGGGGGCGCCTCGTGCCGCCCGCGGTGGAAGACGGTCACCTCCCAGTCCCGCGCGAGGGCCGCCTCGGCGACGGCCCGGCCCACGAACTCCGTACCACCCAGCAACAGAAGTCTCATACCGCCGACTCTGCCCGGCCGGGCGGCACCGGGGAACGCGCTTCTGCTGTCGGCAGACCGGCGGTCCGGCGCCGTACCGCGCGCCGGACCGCCCGGCCGCTCAGCGCCGCACCGGCGGGACGTACTTGTAGCCGACGCGGCGCACTGTGCGGATGGCGTCGCGGAACCCGGGACCGAGCTTGCGGCGCAGCCGGGCAATGTGGACGTCGACCGTGCGCCCGTCGCCGACATGGCCGTAGCCCCACACCGTGCCCACTAGGTGGTCCCGGGTGTGCACCCGGTCCGGGTGCGCGACGAGATGGGCGAGGAGCTCGAACTCCAGGTAGGTCAGGTCGAGTTGGCGGCCGGCGACCTCGGCGGTGCGCCGCACCGGGTCGACCTGGATCAGCGCGTCGTCGTCCGCGGGGCCGGGCGGTGCGGTCACCGGCTGCGGGAACGGCGGCCGCGGGTCGGCGGGGACCAGCACCAGGTAGCCGACCATCGGGGGCCGGCCGGGCAGCACGGGCACGGCGTCCGGCGGGGCGGGCAGCCAGGTGGCGCCGGGCGGCAGCAGGTCCGCGACCGTCACCGTCCCGTCCCGGTCGACGGCGCGCAGCCGGGACCGGGCGGCGGGGACGGGCGGGACGGGGGAGGGGGAGGACAGGGAAGGGGTGGTCGCCATGGGACGTCAGCTCTTTCGCGCGAAGGGTCGTCGAGGACGTACGCGGTGCGCGGCGGCCGAAGGCCGGGAAGGAATCCGGGCGTCAGAGGGCCGGCGCGTTCGTCGCGCGACAACACACCCGGTCGAAGTCGTGGTGCTGACGGGAAGGCCAGAACGGCTGCAGGTCGCGTCGACCTGTCGCGTGGTGGGTGCGGAAGCCGGCCATGGGTCCATTGAAGCAGACGGCGCGAGGGGCGCCCACCTTCCGGTGGACGCCCCTCGCACGGATCGCGGCGCGGATCAGACCTGGCCGGCCTTCTCCAGCGCGGTGCAGCAGGTGTCGACCAGCAGACGGGTCACCACGTACGGGTCGACGTTGGCGTTGGGACGGCGGTCCTCGATGTAGCCCTTGCCGTCCTTCTCGACCTGCCACGGGATGCGGACCGAGGCGCCGCGGTCCGAGACCCCGTACGAGTACTCGTTCCACGGGGCGGTCTCGTGCAGGCCGGTGAGGCGGTCGTCGATGCCGGCGCCGTAGTTCTTCACGTGGTCCAGCGGCTTGGAACCCTCACCCAGGGACTCGGCGGCCGTGATGATCGCGTCGTAGGACTCGCGCATCGCCTTGGTGGAGAAGTTGGTGTGCGCGCCGGCGCCGTTCCAGTCGCCCTTGACCGGCTTGGGGTCGAGGGTGGCGGCGACGCCGAAGTCCTCGGCGGTGCGGTAGAGCAGCCAGCGGGCCACCCACAGCTGGTCGGAGACCTCCAGCGGGGACAGCGGGCCGACCTGGAACTCCCACTGGCCGGGCATGACCTCGGCGTTGATGCCGGACAGGCCCAGACCCGCCTTCAGGCAGTTGTCCAGGTGCGCCTCGACGACCTCACGGCCGAAGATCTCGTCGGATCCGACACCGCAGTAGTAGCCGCCCTGCGGGGCCGGGAAGCCGCCCTTCGGGAAGCCGAGCGGGTAGGCGTCCTTGAAGAAGGTGTACTCCTGCTCGATGCCGAAGATCGGCTCCTGCGCGGCGAACTTCTCGGCGACCTCGGCCAGCGCGGCGCGGGTGTTCGACTCGTGCGGCGTCATGTCCGTGTTCAGGACCTCGCAGAGCACCAGGACGTCGTCGCCGCCGCGGATCGGGTCGGGACAGACGAAGACCGGCTTGAGCACGCAGTCCGAGGCGTGGCCCTTGGCCTGGTTGGTGGAGGACCCGTCGAAGCCCCAGATCGGCAGGTCGGCGCCCTTCGCGTCGTCGCCCAGGATCTTCGTCTTGGACCGCAGCTTGGCGGTCGGCTCGGTGCCGTCGATCCAGATGTACTCGGCCTTGAAGCTCACGGTCCACATCCTTCGGGGTGGGTCTGGGCGCGCTTGGTGCGGATGCTGCGGCGCTGCGGCACTGGGGCGCCGCCGTCGATGCCCCGCAGCTTGTCAACAGGCGATTTCCCGACCGTTGCCCGGGTGTGAACCCCGTGTTACCGGACGCCGGTGCGCCCGGCGCCACTCCGTGAGGGCCCGGGGGAGGGGGGCCCGGTGTATGCGATGGGACGTGAAGAGGCCCGGCGTTCCGGACGTGACGAGGCCGCCGATCCCGACGTGCGGAGGCCCGCCGCTCCCGGACGGGAACGGCGGGCCTCCGGGCGCACCAGGACCTCACCCCACCTTCTCGATCAGCGCCCTGCGGATCAGGAACTTGCCCGGCTCGCGGACCTGTTCGAAGGCCGCGTCGTTCAGCAGCACACAGCTGCCGGACACCGAGGTGACCTCCACCGTCGTGGACTTGTCGTTGTCCAGGTTGGTGACCTTCAGCTTCGTGCCGGCCGGGAACTGGTTGCTGGACGCGGCCGGGGCGCCCGCCTCACCGGAGAGGGTGACGGTCGAGCCGTTGCACACCTGCTCACCGGCGGCGGCCCCGCCGCCGTTCTGGCCCGCCTGTCCGTCCTGTCCCGCCTGTCCGTCCTGGCCGCCCGCGGCGGGCTGGGACGGGGCAGGCTGCTGCGGCTGTGCGGGCCGGGAGTCCTGAGCCGACTCCCCCACCGTGCACCCGGAGGCCTCCTGCTGCAGCTGGATCTGGGCGACGACCGCCTCGCGGTTGGCGATCCGCGCCTCGGACTGGGCGTCGGGGTTGGCCCGCTGGCCCGCGATGAACCGCTGGTTGTTGCCGAGCGCGGTGGCCAGCCCCTGACAGACCGTCGAGTCCGCCGCCGACTTGGTGGTGGCCGACGGCGGGCTCGCGTTCGATGTGGTCGCCATGACGAAGGCACCGCCGCCCGCCACCGTGGCGGCGCTCAGCAGCAACGCCAGCTTCTTCTTCGGGCCGAGAGTTCTCCTGCGCGACATGCGCGACTCCAAGGGGGTCGGGGGAGCGTACGCCGCTATGTACGAGATACCGAACGCGGTTGCTCAGCGGCCGGCCCAAGTGGCCCAAGTGGCCTGCGTCACAGGAGTGGTGGGGCAGGACGTCAGCGGGACAGCGCGTCCCGTACGGCCTCCTCCGAGCGGGCCACCACCGCCGTGCCGTCGTCCGCCGTGATGATCGGCCGCTGGATCAGCTTCGGGTGCGCGGCGAGCGCCGCGATCCAGCGGTCCCGCGCGCCGGCGTCCCGCGGCCACTCCTTGAGGCCCAGCTCCTTCGCCGCCGCCTCCTGGGTCCGGGTGATGTCCCACGGCTCCAGTCCGAGCCGCTCCAGCACCTCCCGGATCTCGTCCTCGGACGGCACGTCCTCCAGGTAACGGCGGACGGTGTAGTCGGCCCCCTCCGCGTCGAGCAGGCTGACCGCGCTGCGGCACTTGGAACAGGCCGGATTGATCCAGATCTCCATGCCGCACACGGTACGCCCGGCCGACGCTGTTCGATTTCCTGGGGTGCTCCCTCGTATCTCGCGCACCATCCGTGACGCGCTCCCAAAACCCGCGCTCACCAGCGCACTTGTTGGCCGAAGCGAGCCTGCTGATTGTCAGTGCCGGGACGTAGAATGGAGGAAGTGTTCGAGGGAGTCGCCGAGGTCGCCGTGGACCCCGGCCGACCGCCCCGACCGCGACAGGAGGATGCCCGTGCCCGCTGCCGCCCTCAAGCCGAAGCCCCTGCCCACCCAGTCCACCGCGAAGCGTCCGGTGCTGCTCGAACTGCCCTGCGCGCCGGTGGAGAAGCGCCCGCTGCCCCCGGGCCGCCCGCGCGAGTGGTACGTCACCCACAACCGCAGGCTGAAGGCGATGCGCCTCGCCATCGCCCTGCTCGACTCCGGCGTCTACCTGCCCAGCCAGGCGCGCGACGAGACGATCCGCGGCGCCGCCGAGCTGATCGGCGTCCACCCGCCGTCGGGCACCACCTGCCACATGGTGCGCGCGTTCATGCGCTACAACCGCTGAGACCCGCGACCCGGTGCCGGGCGCCCCGTCCTGGGGCGCCCGGCACCGTCGTGCCGTGACCGGCCACGGGCTCGGGCAGTATGGGCGGCGGGGTGCCGCACACCCCGAAGTCGTCCGGGCGGCCCGGCACTTGTCCGGTCGGGCCCGGTGGAGGAGAGAGGGAGGACGGTTGGTCGAGGAGAGCACGGCCCCGATACCGTGGATCACGCCGTCCGGCCGGTACGCACGCGCCCTCGGCCCCGCGACCGACATCGTCCTCGCCCTGGCCGTCCTGCTGGCGGCACAGCGCTACGCCGGTGACTACGACCTGCTCCTGGGCGGGCTGATGGCGCTCGCCCTGCTCGCCCGCAGGAAACACCCCGCCACCGTGATGGCGGCCGTCATGGCGCTCGCGCTCGCGCAGTTCCTCCTGTACGAGCCGTACGTGGCCGACCCGCCGGCGCACGCGCCCGCCGCGTACGACGTGGCCGTGCTGTTCGCCATGATGTCGGTCGTCCACCACTCCCGGATCCCCTGGATGTCGTACGCCGCGGGCGGCGCGGTGCTGCTCGCGACGGGTGCGGGCACCGTCGGGGCGTCGCTGCTGGGCATGGAGCCGTTCGCCGACGGCGGGATGCTCCTCGTCTACTGGGGGCTGACGCTGACGGTGTGGCTCACCGCCTTCGCCCTCCACACGCGGCGCCTCTACGCCGAGAGCCAGGCCGCCCGCGCCCGGGCCGCCGAGCGGGAGCAGGAGCAGCGCGTCCGGCTGGCCGCGGCCCGCGAACGGGCCGAGATCGCCCGCGAACTGCACGACGTCGTCGCGCACAGCCTGGCAGTGATGACCCTTCAGGCCGACGGCGCGGGGGCCGTGCTGCGGAAGTCGCCCGACATGGCGGAGTCCGCGCTGAAGACCATCGCCGCGACCGGCCGCGACGCCATCGACGACATGCACCGCATCGTGCGGGTGCTGCGCGAGGGGCGTCCGGACACCGAGGGCACGCAGGAGGACCGGCGGCTGGTCACCCTCCACGAGATCGAGGTCGTCGCGGACCGCGCGCGGACCGCCGGACTGACCGTGGACCTCTCCGTCGAGGTCGACGAGGGACGGCTGTCACCGGCGGAGGAGATGACGGCCTTCCGTATCGTCCAGGAGTGCCTCACCAACGTGCTCCGGCACGCCGGGACCGGGGCCGGGGTCGACATCCGGCTCCGTGAGGAGCGGGGCACACTGCTGATCGACGTGACCGACGACGGAGCCGGCGCCCTCGCCGGCCGGGGCGTGGGGACGTCCGGAGGGAACGGGCTCGTGGGGATGCGGGAGCGGGTGGAGCTCGCCGGTGGCACCTTCGAGGCCGGCCCCCGGCTGGGCAGCGGATGGCACGTACGTGCCTCGATTCCGGTGAGGACGAAGAGATGACGGGAACGGACAGGCCGATCCGGGTGGCCGTGGTGGACGACCAGCCGCTGATCCGGGCCGGCTTCACCATGGTGCTGGCCGGTCAGGACGACATCGAGGTCGTCGGCGAGGCGGAGAACGGCGCCCAGGCCCTCGACCTGCTGGACACGGTGGAGGCGGACGTCGTCATCATGGACGTCCGCATGCCCGTGCTGGACGGCATCCGGGCCACCGAGCGGCTGATGCGCCGGGACGACCCGCCCGGCGTGCTGGTGCTGACCACCTTCGACGACGACGAGGACGCGTTCGCCGCGCTGCGCGCCGGAGCCGGCGGCTTCCTGCTGAAGAACGCCCCCGCCGACGAGGTCGTCAACGCCATCCGGGTGCTGGCCGCGGGGGAGTCGGTGGTGGCCCCGCGCATCACCCGGCTGCTCCTCGACCGGGTCTCCGACCGGCTGGCACCGGCGAACGGTCAGGCCGAACGGCTGGAACTGCTCACCGGCCGCGAACGGGACGTCCTCGGCCTGGTCGCCCGGGGACTGTCCAACACCGAGATCGCGGCGGAGCTGTACGTCGCGGAGGCCACGGTGAAGACGCACCTGGGCAACCTGATGGCGAAGCTGCACCTGCGGGACCGCGCCCAGGCCGTCGTGTTCGCGTACGAGTCCGGGCTGGTGCGCCCGGCGTCCTGAGGCCTTTCCTCGGAGGGCGGAGGCGCACCGCTCTCCGCCGCCTCCACCCCAGGGGACGGGCGAGTCCGTCCTCTGCCGCTTCCACCTCAGGTGGCGCAGGCGCGCCTGCCCGTCCGCCGGCTCCACTCATGGGGCGCAGCCGCGCCCCTCCTGGGCCGTCTCCAGTCACGGGGCGGAGCGTGCCCTTCCCCTGCCGCCTCCGGAGCAGGGGCGAGGCGAGTCCGTCCCTCCTCCGCCTCCACCCCAGGGGGCAGAGGCGCGCCCCTCCTCTGCCCCCTGAGGCGCAGAAGGCGCCCCCACCGGTGGGCCGGATCCGCCGCCCGCGATCTCCCATCCGAGGCCGATCCGCCGGGGGCCCCCGGATCCCAGACTTCTCAGTGCCGCCGGACGCGGCCGAGAAGACACGGGAGGAACCCATGGCCGACGCGACCACCACACCCACGACCGGACGAAACCGCAAGCGCGACCGCCTGATCCTGGGCGCCGTCGCCGCCACGGCCGTCGCCGCCCTGGCCGCCGGGGGCGCGTACTGGTGGCAGGACCGCAACGAGCCGAGCCAGGCGTCCGTCCAGGACTGCGAGCTGGCCCGGCGCATCGTCACCGAGGCCGCCCGGATCGCCACCGGCTCCGTGCCGGAGGCGGAGACGTGGTGGAAGGAGACCGGCGCCGAACGCCGCGCCACGATGGAGGACGGCTACCTCGGCGCGAAGATCTCCCGGTACGAGGGATGGGCGCTGGAGACCGCCCGGAAGTCCCCCGAGACGCCCTCCGCGAAGGACGTACGGGACCTCCAGGAGGAGGCGCGCGGACACTGCGCGGACTCCGGCGTCACCCTGTCCATGCCGCCGCTCGGCTCCTGACCCGGGGAGCGGGAGCGCGCGCCATGACCGTCCACACCGCCGTCCCCGGCCGCACGCCGGACGACGTCATCACCACCACCGCCCTGGTGAAGACCTACCGCCAGGGAACCGACGAGGTACGGGCCCTCGACGACGTCTCCGTCTCCATCGGCAGGGCCCGGTTCACCGCCGTCGTCGGCCCCTCCGGGTCGGGGAAGTCGACCCTGATGCACTGCGCCGCCGGACTCGACACCGTCACCTCCGGCAGCGTCGTCCTGGACGGGACGGAGCTCACCCGGCTGTCCGACCGGCAGCTGACCCGGGTGCGCCGCAGGCGGATCGGGTTCGTCTTCCAGTCGTTCAACCTGCTGCCGCAGCTCACCGCCTACGAGAACATCGTGCTGCCCGTCACCATGTCCGGGGCCCGTCCCGACCGCGACCTGGTGGACCACCTCTGCGACGTCCTCGGCATCGCCCACCGGATCGGGCACCGCCCCGCCGAACTGTCCGGCGGCCAGCAGCAGCGGGTCGCCGTCGCCCGCGCGCTGGTGTCCCGGCCGGCCGTGGTCTTCGCCGACGAACCCACCGGCAACCTCGACTCCCGGGCCGGCGCCGAGGTCCTCACCATGCTGCGCCGGTCCGTCGACGAACTCGGCCAGACCGTCGTGATGGTCACCCACGACCCCGCCGCCGAGCGGTACGCGGACCGGGTGCTGACCCTTGCCGACGGACGCGTCGTGGGCGACGACCGCACCACCCCCCGCGGGCCGGCCCCCGCCCTCGTCACCGGCACCCCGGGGAGGCGGCGATGAGCACCCCGTGGCGCGCGACCGTGCTGGGCTCCCAGGTGGCCGAACTCCTGCGGCGGCCCGGGAGGCTCGCGGCGACCGGGCTGTCGCTGCTGATCGCCGCCTTCGTCGTCTTCGGGGCCGTCATGGCCCAGCAGATCATCACCGCGACCGTCGTCGACAGGTTCCGCGGCACACCCGACGCGGTGTCGCTGGTGGTCACGCCCGGCGAGGGGGCGGACCTCGACGAGGCCCGCCTGGGCGCGATCCGGCGGACGCCCGGTGTCACCGAGGCCGTCGGCCGGATCGACGGCGGCCTCCCGGTCGGCGGCAGCGCCGTCGAACGCTACCTGGCCCTCGCCGCCGACCCCGGCAGCGGCCCCCTCGCGCGGGTCCGGCCGGTCGACGGCACCTACCCCTCCGGACCCGGCCGGCTGGCCGTCGACACGCGGGCGGCGCGGGAGTTCGGACTCGCACCCGGATCGACGCTCACCCTGCTGCTCCCCGAGGCCGACGGTGACGGCACCCGGCACGTGCGGGTCCGGGTCAGCGGCATCGTCCGCGGCACCGCCACCGACGCGGCGGAGCCCACCGGATACGCCCCCGGCCCCGAGCTCGCGCGGCTGCTCGGCACGCCGGGCCACTCCCGCGTCGACCTCCGTACGGACACGTCCACCGGCGCCGCGGAGACGGCGGAACGGATCCGGCGGGCGGTGCCCGGGGCGCTGGTGCGTTCCGGGGACGAGGTGCGGGACGAGGAGGCCCGGGCGGCGGTGGCCGAGGCGAGCGACAGTCTGGAGCTGGTCGCCGTCTTCCTCACCGTGGCCGTCGGCGCGGCCGTGCTCGTCGCCACGTCCACCTTCCGCATCGTCTTCGCCCGGCGCGTACGCCAGTTGGCGCTGCTGCGTGCCCTCGGCGCCACCTCGCGACGGCTCGCGGCGGCACTGGTCACGGAGGGGGCGGTGGTCGGGCTGCTGGCCGGCACGGCCGGCGTGCTGGCCGCCTGGGGCTGCGGACGACTCGTCCCGCCGGTCGGCGCGCGGTTCGGCCACGACCTGTCCGTGCCTTCCTCGATCCCGCCCGTACAAGCCGTCCTCACCGTGCTCGGCACCGGTCTCCTGGCGGCCGTGGCGGTCCTCGCGCCGTCCCTCACCGCCGCCCGGGTCTCCCCCCTGCGGGCCCTGCGCACGGCGACGTCCGGGGAGAGCGCGGCCGGCGGCACCGGACGGACCCTGCTGGGCCTGCTGTGCGCGGCGGGCGCCGCGCTCCTCGCCTGGCAGCAGTACGCGGGGCTGCCCGAGCCGGGCGACGCCGGGTACGACCGGTTCGCGGCGCTGACCGTCGTGGTGCTGTCCGGCGGGCTGGCCTTCCTGGCCCTGGTCGCCCTCGGCCCCCTCCTGGTACGGCCGGTGCTGGCGGCCGTCGCCGTGCCCCTGCGCCGTACCGGTGCGGCCGGCCGGCTCGCCGTCGCGGGCGTCGGGGGAGCGCCGGGACGGGCGGCCTCGGTGTCGGTGGTCGTGGCGCTCGGCGTCTGCCTGGTCGGCGCGACCCTGGTCTGCCTCGCCTCCCTGCAGGCGTACGAGCGCTACCGGCAGGCGGTGGAGGCGCCCGCGGACTTCCGTCTGTACGCGGAGGACGGCGGGACGCTGGACCGGACGCTCGCCGCCGACCTGGCCGCCCGTCCCGAACTGACCGGCGTGACCGCGTTCCGCACGGCGGAGGTCGTCGAAGGCGCCCGCAGCGCGACCGTCTCCGACCTCGGCCTCGGCACCGTCCGCTCCGGCACCGGCCTGACCGCCCGGACCGGTTCCCTCGGCCCGCTGGCGCCCGCGCACGTCGTCGTGGACGCCGATCACGCCCACCGGCTGGGCGTCGAGGCCGGCGACCGGGTGACGTTGACGTTCGAGGGCCGCCCCGTGCGGCTCACCGTGGCGGCGACGCTGCCCGGGGCCGGACCCCACGGCGGGAACTTCTTCGTCCGCGCCGCCGACCTGACCCGCATGGGAGCGGACCCCGCGCCCACCGTGGTCACCGCCGACGCGGCCCAGGGCTCCGCACAGGGGCGGACGCGCGCGCACCGGGCCGTCACCGCCGAGCTGACCGGCCCGGAGCGCGGCGACGGGCGCGTCGTCGCCGAGGACACGGCCGCGGAGGCCGGGCCGTCGGACGACCTGCGGACGACGGCCACGACCGTGATCATGGTCCTGGGCCTGACCGTCCTGGTGGCGGTCGCCGGCGTCGCGACCACGGCGAGCCTCACCGTCGTCGAGCGCGGGCGCGAGTTCGGGCTGTTGCGGGCCCTGGGCCTCAACGGAGCCGCCGTGCACCGGATGGTCACGGCGGAGTGCGCCCTCTACGGCGTCCTCGGCGGGGTGCTGGGCCTGGCCCTCGGCATGCCGTACGCCTGGCTGGTGGTCCGGGTCGCGGAGGCGAGCGCCCCCTTCACCGTGCCGGCGGGGCGGCTCGCGGCGGTGTTCGGCGCCCTGGTGCTGGTGACGGCCGCCGCGGGGACGGTGCCCGCCCTGCGCGCCTCCCGCACCTCACCGACGGTCGCCGTCGCCCGGAACGACTGAGGAGGAGAACCGGGCCACGAAGTCGTCGCCGGGGAACTCGCCGCCGGCGGGATCAGTAGGGGCCGATGTCGGCGTAGCCGAGCAGGACGATCACGGCGGCGACGCAGCCGAGGATGACGACCGTCGACACCCACGACGAGCGTCCCGACGACCGCCGCCCCCGGTGCTCCGCGTCGGCGCGGAACGGCACCGGCCCGGGCGGGTTGTCCTTCCAGCGCGCGGCAAGCATGCGGGCGCGGGCCGACGGCTCCTTGTGCTCGGCGCCGTCCGCCCACCTGAGATCGAACTCGCGCTTGTCGTCGTCCTGCTCGGACATCCCCGTGACCTTCTCTCGAACAGCAGTGTCACGCCAAGGATCCCTCCCCCACCCGCCTGGAGGGAAGCATTCCGGACACACGACGCCGCCCCCGCCCCTGGACGACCAGGGACGGGGGTGCAACCGATGTCGGAGGGCCCCACCGTTCGCGGTGGGGCCCGGCGGCGTTGTCCGGGCACCCCGCGGCCGGCATGGCGTCCGTCACACATGGGCCGTCCATCGGGTGATTTCCGGTGGGGCGGCGGAGCGGTCGGCCGGGCGGCGGGCGAGGGCGACGCCATGGTGAGGGTTCCGGTCGTCGCCCTTCGTACGGAGCCCTCGTGGAACAGCAACCCGATCCCTCCCGCCGCGCGACGGGCAAGGGGCGTGCCGCGGCCCTGCTGCTGATCCCCGTGGCCGTGGGCCTGGGCATCTGGTTCGTGGGGCAGGGCCTGACGCCCGACCCGAACAGCAGCCTGTTCGGCGCCCGGTACGACGAGGCCATGGAGCTCAAGGCCCGGTTGGGGAGCGCCCTGCTGGGTCTCGCGCTGGTCCAGCTTCTGCTCGCCGCCTGGATGTACGGCCTGCTGCCCGGGTCGAAGAGGGCACCGCGCGCCGTGCCCCTCGCGCACCGGGTGACCGGACTGCTCGCCTTCCTGCTCTCGGTGCCGATCGCCTACCAGTGCCTGAGCGCGTACGGCGTCGAGACGACGTCGCCACGGGTGGCGATCCACTCGGTCACCGGCTGCGTCCTGTACGGCGCCTTCGCCGCGAAGGTGCTCGTGGTGCGCAGCCACCGGTTCCCGGGGTGGACGCTGCCTCTCGTGGGCGGTCTGCTGTTCTGCGCGATCGCCCTGCTCTGGTACACCGCCGCGCTGTGGCAGCTCAACGGGTTCGACACGCCGGGGCTGACGTGACGCGGACGGTCAGTAGCCGCCGTTCTGGGACGCGGGCTGCTTGGTGATCTTCTTGCCGTCGGTGCCCAGCACGAACCACTTGGCACCGAAGGCGTCGACGCCCTGGCCGTTGGTCTGCCCGGCCTTGGTGTCGTCGGCGAACGTGTAGAGGGGCTGCCCCTTGTAGGTCACCTGCTTCGAACCGTCGCTGCGCTTGATGGTGTCGAGCAGCTTGCTGTCCACGCCGCCCTTGGCGACGAGCTTGCCGTCCGCCTTCAGCGGCGGCCATGCCTCGGCGCAGGCGTCGTTGCAGGTGGACTTGTCCTTCTTGTCGGACTCGAACAGGTAGAGGGTGTGACCCTTCTCGTTGACGAGGATCTTTCCCAGTGGCGTGTTCTTGGTGGTCACCGTCACGGAGGACGCCGCTTTCGCCGCGGTCGCCGACGGGGCGCCGGCGGCGTGGGCTACGGTCGTCCCGGACAGCAGCAGGACTGTTCCGGTGGCAGCGACAAGTGCTCGGGCGTGCATGTTCACGAGAATCGCCTCGGAGAATCGGGTACGGCTTCCGCTCTGTCGCGCGCGTCACACAAGTCCCAGTAGACAACGAAGCGGACCACCCGGCCACAGCGGACCGCGCGCGCTCGGCGTCGTCCGCCGCGGCCGTCCGGTCGGGCCGTCTCGGGCCGCGGCTCCGGGCGCAGGGCAGGGGCGGGCCTCGGGTCCCGGACGCGGGTCGTACGGAGGTAGCCGTGGATCACCGAGCCCATCGCCGCGAGCGGGAGCGGGCCGGTCGTGCACGCACCTCATGCCGACAGCCGGGGGACCGTGTCCGCAGGGCCTTTGATGCCGCGTTCGGCGCTCCGGGTGCGGACGCCGGCCCGGTGCAGCCGATGGGCTGACCTGAGCGACGGCCCGGCTGTGGGTGCCGGGCCCGAACGGGCGTCGGTCGTGCCCTTCCGGCGAGGAAGGACACGGCCGACGGCCCACACGCGGCCCAGGGGAGCGGAAACCCGCTCCGACCTGGGGTGCTGTCACACGTCGAAGTAGAGCTCGAACTCGTGCGGGTGCGGACGCAGCTGCAGCGGGGCGATCTCGTTCTGACGCTTGTAGTCGATCCACGTCTCGATCAGGTCCGGCGTGAAGACGTCGCCCTGGAGGAGGAACTCGTGGTCGGCCTCGAGGCGGTCCAGCACGGCGCCGAGGGAGGTCGGGACCTGCGCCACGTTCGCGTGCTCCTCGGGAGCCAGCTCGTAGAGGTCCTTGTCGATCGGCTCGGCCGGCTCGATCTTGTTCTTGATGCCGTCCAGGCCGGCCAGCAGCAGCGCCGAGAAGGCCAGGTACGGGTTGCCGGAGGAGTCCGGGGCGCGGAACTCGACGCGCTTGGCCTTCGGGTTCGAGCCGGTGATCGGGATGCGCATCGCGGCGGAGCGGTTGCGCTGCGAGTACACCAGGTTGATCGGGGCCTCGAAGCCCGGGACCAGACGGTGGTAGGAGTTCACCGTCGGGTTGGTGAAGGCCAGCAGCGACGGCGCGTGCTTGAGGATGCCGCCGATGTAGTAGCGGGCGGTGTCCGACAGGCCGGCGTAGCCCTGCTCGTCGTAGAAGAGGGGCTCGCCGCCCGTCCACAGCGACTGGTGGACGTGCATGCCGGAGCCGTTGTCACCGAAGATCGGCTTGGGCATGAAGGTCGCGGTCTTGCCGTTGCGCCAGGCGACGTTCTTCACGATGTACTTGAAGAGCTGCAGGTCGTCGGCGGCCGCGAGCAGCGTGTTGAACTTGTAGTTGATCTCGGCCTGGCCGGCGGTGCCCACCTCGTGGTGCTGGCGCTCGACCTGCAGGCCGGACCGCTCCAGCTCCAGGGAGATCTCGGCGCGCAGGTCGGCGAAGTGGTCGACCGGCGGGACCGGGAAGTAGCCGCCCTTGTAGCGGACCTTGTAACCGCGGTTGTCCTCCAGCGCACCGGTGTTCCAGGCGCCCGCCTCGGAGTCGATGTGGTAGAAGGACTCGTTCTCCGAGGTCTTGAAGCGCACGCTGTCGAACACGTAGAACTCGGCCTCGGGGCCGAAGAACGCGGTGTCGGCGATGCCGGTGGAGGCGAGGTACGCCTCGGCCTTCTTGGCCACGTTGCGCGGGTCACGGGAGTACTGCTCGCCCGTGATCGGGTCGTGGATGAAGAAGTTGATGTTGACCGTCTTGTCCCGGCGGAACGGGTCGACCCGCGCGGTGGACAGGTCCGGCAGCAGCGCCATGTCGGACTCGTGGATGGCCTGGAAGCCGCGGATCGAGGAGCCGTCGAAGGCGAGCTCCTCGGCCGGGTCGAAGGCCGACGCCGGGATCGTGAAGTGCTGCATCACACCCGGCAGGTCGCAGAAGCGGACGTCGATGAACTTGACGTCCTCGTCCGCGATGAACTTCTTGGCCTCGTCGGCGTTCTGGAACATCCAGCTCCTCCTACTCCCGACCGTCCCGCCGGGGTGGTAGATCGTTCGTGCGGCCAGTGCGGGGGGCACACGCTGCACTCGACCCTAGGGACGGGTCATTTCTCGGGCGTGACCCGTTTGTTTCGCACAAGTTAACCGCCACTCTTCCACGGTAGCCCCGGCACACCCCGCCGTGTCCCGGTCATAGCCGGTCGCAGTACCGTGGACGGGTGGACAACAGGCAAGCAATCGGATCATGGCTGTCCGGCCCGCGCGCGGCCATGGAGGAGGCCGGTGCCGACTTCGGTTACCGGGGTGAGCAGCTGGGGCTGCCGGAACAGGGACCGGGTTCGATCGCACGCCCCGGCCGCAGGATCGGCGCCCTCGCCGTCGACTGGGGCCTGTGCCTGCTGATCGCATACGGTCTGTTCACCGACGGCTACGACGCCCGCACCGGCAACTGGGCGCTGCTGGTGTTCCTGGTGCTGAGCGTCCTGACCGTCGGCACGATCGGCTTCACGCCGGGCAAGCGCCTGTTCGGGCTGCGCGTGGTCGCCGTGGACAGCGGCCGGGTGCAGCCGCTGCGCGGTCTGCTGCGTTCCGCGCTGCTGTGCCTCGCGATCCCCGCCCTCGTCTGGGACCGTGACGGCCGCGGCCTGCACGACCGGCTGGCCCGCACGGTCGAGGTGCGGATCTGATCCGGCTCCGCCGGTAGCACGACGACGCCGGCACACGACGCGCCGACACACGACGACGGGGGCGCCGGAATCCGATTCCGGCGCCCCCGTCGTCGTGTGTCACGTACGGGTACGGGGTTCAGCGGCCGCGCTGCCCGCCGCCCTTCGGCAGCTTCATGCCCTTGGGCATCGGCCCCTTCGGCAGCGGCATGTTGCTCATCAGGTCGCCCAGGGCGCGCAGCCGGTCGTTGGTCGCGGTGACCTGAGGGCCGGTGAGCACGCGGGGCAGCTTGAGCATCGTGGTGCGCAGCTTCTTCAGCTCCACCTGGCCCTCGCTGTTGCCCACGATCAGGTCGTGCACCGGGACGTCCGCGACGATGCGGTTCATCTTCTTCTTCTCGGCGGCCAGCAGGCTCTTCACCCGGTTCGGGTTGCCCTCGGCGACCAGCACGATGCCGGCCTTGCCGACCGCGCGGTGCACGACGTCCTGGCTGCGGTTCATCGCCACCGCCGGAGTCGTCGTCCAGCCACGGCCGATGTTGTCGAGCACGGCCGCGGCGGCGCCCGGCTGTCCCTCCATCTGACCGAAGGCGGCCCGCTCGGCCCGGCGGCCGAACACGATCGCCGACGCGAGGAAGGCGAGCAGGAGGCCCAGGATGCCGAGATAGATGGGGTGCCCGATCAAGAAGCCGATCGCGAGGAAGACACCGAAGGTGACGATTCCGACAGCCGCGAGTACAAGACCGATCTTCTTGTCGGCCCTGCGGGTCATCTTGTAGGTCAGAGCGATCTGCTTCAGTCGCCCGGGGTTCGCAGCGTCCGCTGCGGGTTCCTTCCTCGCCATGCCATGAAGTCTACGTGTCCCCCGGAGCGCCTTCGACGGCAGTGCCGGGGTCGGGCGCTCAGGGGCGGGTGAGCACCGTCTGGTCGAGCACGCGCTGCGCCTCGACCCGGTCCTTGGCGCGGCGGCGGTCCTCCAGGACCGACGTCCAGGCGTTGCGCCGGGCGGTGCGCTGGCCGCCGCTCATGAGCAGGGACTCAACGGCGCGCAGGGCGGTGGAGAGGGATGGGATGGCGGTGGCGCGGACGGGCGCGGCCTGCATGGTGACGGTCTCCCTCGATGCCGGCGGATGGGTGGCGTGCTGTGATTCCAGGCTCACTGACTGGTGTTACCAGGGCGTGACCGACCGGTCAAACAGGCATGAAGCCTCCGTGCCGGGCCCCGGAACGCCGACGCGGCCCCGGCCTGTGCCCTCAACTGGGAGGACGGCCGGGACCGCGTGCTCTCGGCCACTACCAGGCGGTAGGGCCTTGTGCGTGAATTCACAGCCTGCCGGCGGGGGCTGGGGCGAGGCCCCGCGACGGCTCACGCCCGCTGTGCGTGGACGTGCTCAGACGGCCTGCGAGGCGACGTACGCGCCGCGCTTCTCGACGGCCATCTGGTAGAGCCGCCCGGCGCGGTACGAGGAACGGACCAGCGGACCGGACATCACGCCGGAGAAGCCGATCTGCTCGGCCTCCTCCTTCAGCTCCACGAACTCGTGCGGCTTGACCCAGCGCTCCACGGGGTGGTGGCGCACCGAGGGCCGCAGGTACTGCGTGATGGTCACCAGCTCGCAGCCGGCGTCGTGCAGCTGCTTGAGCGCCTCGCTGACCTCCTCACGGGTCTCGCCCATGCCGAGGATCAGGTTGGACTTGGTGACCAGGCCGACGTCACGGGCCTCGGTGATGACCTTCAGGGAGCGCTCGTAGCGGAAGCCGGGGCGGATCCGCTTGAAGATGCGCGGGACCGTCTCGACGTTGTGCGCGAAGACCTCGGGGCGGGAGGAGAAGACCTCCGCCAGCTGCTCGGGCACCGCGTTGAAGTCGGGGGCGAGCAGCTCGACCTTGGTGCGGCCCTCGGCGCGGTCCGCGGTCTGCGCGTGGATCTGGCGCACGGTCTCGGCGTACAGCCAGGCGCCACCGTCCTCCAGGTCGTCGCGGGCGACGCCGGTGATGGTGGCGTAGTTCAGGTCCATGGTGACGACCGACTCGCCCACGCGACGCGGTTCGTCACGGTCCAGCGCCTCGGGCTTGCCGGTGTCGATCTGGCAGAAGTCGCAGCGCCGGGTGCACTGGTCGCCGCCGATGAGGAAGGTCGCCTCGCGGTCCTCCCAGCACTCGTAGATGTTGGGGCAGCCGGCTTCCTGGCAGACGGTGTGCAGACCTTCGCTCTTGACCAGGTTCTGCATCTTGGAGTACTCGGGGCCCATTTTCGCCCGGGTCTTGATCCACTCGGGCTTGCGCTCGATGGGGGTCTGGCTGTTGCGGACCTCCAGGCGCAGCATCTTGCGTCCGTCGGGTGCGACTGCGGACACGACCGGCTCCTAGCGATTGATTCTTCGGCGTGGTCAAGCGTACGCCCGTTGATATGTATGCCCGGCGAGGGTGCCGGCCTGCCGTTGGCAGCCGGCCGCGCCCTCACACGGCCTGCTCGTCCTCGACGTGCAACGCCGGCCGCGCCCTGGTTATGCCGTGTCCCGCGGGGTCGCCGTCAGGCGGGCGTCCGCTCGATCTCGCGCGGCTTCAGCTCGGCGTTCACGAGCACGTCCGTCAGGTGCCGCTCCACGACCGGCAGCACCTCCTCGATCGTTACGTCGCGGCCCAGCTCGTTCGCCAGGGAGGCGACTCCCGCGTCGCGGATGCCGCACGGGATGATCTTGTCGAACCACTTGTTGTCGGGGTTCACGTTGAACGCGAAGCCGTGCATCGTGACCCCCTTGGCGACCCGGATGCCGATCGCGGCGATCTTGCGGTCCTCGCGGCGCTGGCCGGCGTTGGAGGGGGCGTACTCCGGGCCGTTCAGCCGGGGATCGAACTCGTCGTCCTGGAGCCGGGGGTCGAAGTCCAGGGAGAGCCCGCCGAGCGCCGGGCGCCGTTCGACCGGGTCGCCCAGCACCCACACCCCGCTGCGGCCCTCGACCCGGGTGGTCTCCAGGCCGAACTCCGCGCAGGTGCGGATCAGCGCCTCCTCCAGGCGGCGGACGTGCGCGACCACGTCCACCGGGCGGGGCAGCTTCTGGATCGGGTAGCCCACCAGCTGGCCGGGGCCGTGCCAGGTGATCTTGCCGCCGCGGTCGACGTCGATGACGGGGGTGCCGTCGAGCGGCCGCTCGCTGTCCTCGGTGCGCCGCCCGGCGGTGTACACGGGCGGGTGCTCGAGCAGGATGACGGTGTCGGGCACCTCGTCGGCGAACCGCGCGGCGTGCACCCGGCGCTGTTCGTCCCAGGCCACCTGATAGTCCACGGCCTCGGCACCGAAGCCCATCCGCACGAACCGCAACTCACTCACGGCAAGCGCCTCCCTAGAAGGTCGTCAGGCGCGAAACGCACCCACGCCACTGTACGACCGTTCGACGGACCCCCGGCCGGCAGCCGTCCGTGGCCCGCTCGTCAGCATTCGGGCAATCCTCACACGATCGGATGAATGCCGGTCGATCTCTGCGACCGAGTGTTCACTCTCCGCTACATTCGCGCCGACCGTGAGGCCATAAGGGCTGCTCACAGGCAATCCGCGCACACCCACAGCCGTAAGGCAGGAGACCGCACCGCAGATGACGGAACGACCCGCGCAGCGCACCCCCAACCGACAGCTCGCCGCGCTCATCGCAGAAGCGGGGTTCTCCAACGCGGGACTCGCCCGTCGCGTGGACCAGCTCGGTCTCGAACACGGGCTCGACCTGAGATACGACAAGACCTCCGTGACCCGCTGGCTGCGCGGACAGCAGCCACGCGGCACGACCCCGGCGCTGATCGCCGAGGTCTTCACCCGGCGCCTCGGACGCAGGCTGAGCGCCCAGGACCTGGGCCTCGACGCCTGCGCGCCCGTCTACGCGGGACTGGAGTTCGCGGCCACCCCGGAGGAGGCCGTCGACATCGTCAGCGGACTCTGGCGCAAGGACTCCGGCAGCCACGCCGAACTCCGCAAGATCGCCTTCACCTCGGCGGGGCTGGTGGTGCCGAGCCGGGACTGGCTCATCGGCCGGCCCGACGAGAAGGTGGCCCGCGCCGAGCCGGTGCGGGTGCCCGCCCAGGGGCGGGGGCCGGTGCGGCCCGTGACGCCCGCCGAACTCACCGCCCGCCGGCGCGGCGGGGCCGAACGCGGGCCCGGCTACCGGGTGTCAGGGGGTGACATCTCCGCGCTGCGCTCGGTCGGCGAGCTGTTCCGCACCCTCGACGACGCGTACGGCGGCGGGCACGCCCGCCAGGCCCTCGTGCGCTACCTGGAGCACGAGTGCGAGCCGATGCTCCGCGGGACGTACGGCGAACAGCTGGGCCGGCGGCTCTTCGCGGCCGCCGCCGACCTGACCCGGCTGGCCGGCTGGACGTCGTACGACATCGCCGCGCACGGGCTCGCCCAGCGGTACTTCGTCCAGGCGCTCCGGCTGGCCCAGGCGGCCGGCGACCGCGCGTACGGCGCCTACGTGCTCGTCACGATGAGCCGCCAGGCGGTCTACCTCGGCCACGGACGGGAGGCCGTGCAGCTCGCCCGGGTGGCTCAGCAGGGCGCGGGCGGCTCCGCCCCGCCCGCCGTCCAGGCCCTGCTGCACGCCGCCGAGGCGCGCGGGCACGGGGTGCTCGGGGAGGTACGGGCCTGCACGGCCGCCCTGGTCCGCGCGGAACGCGCGCTGGACGCGGCGCGGCCCGGCGACGAGGTGCCCCACTGGGCGCGCTTCTTCGACGAGGCCCAGCTCGCCGACGAGTTCGGCCACTGCCACCGGGACCTCCAGCAGTTCCGCGCCGCCGCCCAGCACGCGGAACGGTCGCTGCAGCTGCGCGGGCCCGGGTACGCCCGCAGCCGGCTGTTCTGCCGCGTCGTCCTCGCCACCGCCCGCCTGGGCCTCGGCGAACTCGACCAGGCGTGCCAGCTGGCGGCGGAGGCGGCGGCCCAGGCGGCGGAGATGCGCTCGGTCCGCGCGGTCGAGTACGTCCGCGACTTCGAACGCCGCCTGGAGCCCTACCGCGACGCGGCCCCGGTCCGCACCTACCGCGACAGGGTCTCCACGTACGCCTGACCCGCCCGCCTCGCGGGCGGTCCACCTGCGCCGGTTCGGCCGCCGGTCACGGGGGCGGCGCGTCCGGCGGTGCCCGCGGGGGCCCGGGTGGCCTTCCGGCTCGGGCTGTGTGCCGTCGTCATGCCGCGTGACCGCGGCACCATGGCGCGCGCCGGCCTGGCCGGGTGGGCCGGTGGCCGACGCGGCCGCGACGGACACGCGCGAGCCGCATCCCCGCCGGGCCGCGTCGTCGGGCCGGGGAGTGCCGCCGTGCGCGTCCCGCGCGCGTGCCCGGGCAGCGGGCGCCGGGCCGAGTGCCGGGGCGGTGCACGCCGCCGCCGACGCGGGCGCGTGGCGTGCTGTCCAAGGCGTACGTGCCGTGGGGTGAAGCGTGTCCGCGCCCTGCGGTCAGGTCACGCGGGGCGCGGACACGGTTTCGGTGGCCGGGCAGGTGCCGGGGCGGGGGCGAGCGGGTCTGCTCGCCCGTGCCGGTGGATCAGGCCGCTCGGGCTGTCGGTAAGGGGTCGGCCGTGTGGAGGGGGCGGTCGACGCCCAGGTCCGTCAGGAGGGCCGTGGCCGCTCGGTCGGCGGAGCGCAGGGCGCCCTGGACCGCGCCGCTGTCGCGGTGGTCGCCGCAGACGTACAGCCCCGCCAGCAGCCGTACCGGCCGGCGCAGGTCGTGCGGCGGGCGCATCGCCGGGACCGCGTCCGCCGTGTGCCGCACCGCCAGCGTCTCCCACCGCGTCGTGGGCACCCCGTACAGCCGGGCCAGGTGCATCCGCACGGCGGTGTCGGTGTCCGTCGCGGGGGGACCGAGGACCGCCGAGGTGACCAGCGTGCGGCCGGCCGGGGCGCGGGAGGGGTCGACCCGGCTCACCACGGCGGTGTGCGCCACCGGCCCGCCCCGGTCCGCGTCCAGCAGCAGCGAGGTGTCCGTGCCCGGCGCCTCGTCGGTGGTGTGGTGCACGACCGTGACCGGATGGAAGTCCGGCACCCGCAGCCCCGGCAGCAGCTCCGCCGCGGCCCGCGCACCGGTCGCGACCAGCACGGCGGCACACCGGACCACCCCGTGCTCCGCCGTGGTCACCGACGTGGTCGACACGGAGGTGACCCGCACCCCCGTGTGCACCGTGCCCGGCGGCAGCGACCGCGCCAGCAGCTGTGACAGCGCCTCCGACCCGCCCTCCGGCAGGCACAGCCGGCCGCGCGCGAAGTCCCGCAGGGCCAGGTCCGCGGACCTGCTGGAGGTACCGAGCTCCGGGTCGCACAACAGGGCGGCCAGCAGCGGGCGCAGGAAGCCGTCGACGGTGCGGACGGGCAGCCCCCGGGCCGCCAGGGCCTCCGCGGCGGTCGTCTCGGGGCGGGCCAGCAGCCGTTCCACCGGCGCACCCGCCAGCCGGTCCAGGGCGGCGCCCAGACGGGCCTGGTCGAGCGCCGTGCCGAGCGGGGCACCGGCGCGGTTGCGGGGCACGGACACCTGACGCCCGGGTACCGCCACCGGCCTGCGCGGCCCCGGGCGGGGGGCACTCGCCAGGGCGCGCACCGCGTGGAGTGCGCCCCTCGCGCTCCGCGCTCCCCGTGCGCGCCGGGTGCCCGGCTGGACGCCCGCACGATGATGTCGTCCGTCGCTGTGCAGCAGGACACCCGGCGCGAAGGGCCGCAGCACCAGGTCCTCCAGCCCCGGGGTGAGGTGGAGTTCGGGGCATGCCGTGGACAACAGCCGTCCGACGGTGTCGAGTCGGAAGCCGTCGACCTTCTCGGTCGCCATGCGGCCGCCCACCTCATGGGCGGCCTCCAGGACGACGGTCGAGACTCCTGCGCTGGTCAGTCGTCGTGCCGCGGAGAGTCCGGCCACCCCGGCTCCCACGACGACGACGTCCGCCTGGTACGTGGGCTCAAGCACGTGCCCCTCCTCGAGGTTGCGCGGGCGCTGGAGACGTCATGCCCTCAACAGGCCCCAGGGATACCCGAGTTCGGCTCGAGGTTAGGCCGGTGACCGGTCACCGGGTCAGTCGCGCACGGACAGAGCACGGGCGCACGACGGTCGCATACGCACCCCGCGCGGGCATCAACCGGTCGCAGAGGGGTCAGAAAAGGTCGCTGCCCGGTACGGCCCGGTCGCGGACGGCGCCCGGCGGGGCACGCGGATCACCGTGCACGCCCCCACACCGTCACAGCGCCGCCCTGATCGCCCCCTCGACCCGCGGGAACGCGAAGCGGAACCCCGACTCCAGCAGCCGTGCCGGCACCACCCGCGCGCTGCCCAGCACGTCCCCGGCCATCTCCCCGAGCACCGTCCGCAGCACCGGCGCCGGCACCGCGAACACGGCCGGCCGGCGCAGCACCCGCCCCATCGCCTCGGTGACCTCACGGTTGGTCACCGGCTCCGGCGCGGTCAGGTTGAACGGCCCGGACAGCCCGTCGGTGTCCAGCAGATGACGCAGCGCCGCCACCTCGTCGTGCAGCGCGATGTACGACCAGTACTGGCGCCCGTCGCCCAGCCGCCCGCCGAGCCCCGCCCGGAACAGCGGGAACAGCCGGCCCCACGCCCCGCCGCCGCCCGCCACCACGAGCCCCGTGCGCGCGAACACGGTCCGCACGCCCGCCTCCCGGGCCGGCGCCGCGGCGGCCTCCCACGCCACGCACACCTCCGGCAGGAACCCCTCACCCGGGGGCGCGCTCTCGTCCACCGCCCGGTCGCCGGTCTCGCCGTAGTAGCCGATCGCGCTGCCGTTGAGGAACACCCGGGGCCGGGCGTCCTCGGGGAGCCCGGCCACGGCCTCGGCGAGGGCCGTCGTGCCCCGCACCCGGCTGGACCGGATCAGCTCCTTGTACGCGTCCGTCCAGCGCCGGTCGCCGACCCCCGCACCGGCCAGGTTCACCACCGCGTCGCACCCGGCGAGCCCGGCCGCGTCCACCGTCCCCCGCTCCGGGTCCCACCGGATCTCGTCCGCCGACCGGGGCGCGCGGCGCACCAGCCGCAGCACCGTGTGCCCCTCCGCCGTCAGCGACCGCGCCAGGGCACGGCCGATCAGTCCGGACGCCCCGGCCACCGCGATACGCGCATGTTCCATGGCGTCCATCCTGCCCCTGCCGCACCGGAAATCACGGCCCGAACCGGCGCGTAGAGTGACGCGCATGCCGGAACCGCTCATACGCACCGCCCGCCCCGACGACGAGGGCGACCTGGCCCGTCTGGACCACGAGACGTGGTCCCCGCTGCACGCCGTCACGCCGCCGCCCGGGCCGGACGAGCCGTTCTTCCGGCCGGCCTGCGGTCCGGACGCGCACCTCGTCGCCGAGGACGAGGGCCGCCTCGTCGGCTACGTCCGCCTCGGCCACCCCACCGAGCTGAAGTGCAACACGCACGTCCTGCAGATCCGCGGCCTGGCCGTCGCGGAGGAGGCGCGCGGCAAGGGCGCGGGCCGGGCCCTGGTGCGGGCCGCCGTGGCGGAGGCCCGCCGCCGGGGAGGCCGCAGGCTGACCCTGCGGGTCCTCGGCCACAACACGGCCGCCCGCGCGCTGTACGCGTCCGAGGGCTTCGTCGTGGAGGGCGTGCAGCCGGAGGAGTTCTTCCTCGACGGCCGGTACGTCGACGACGTGTCCATGGGCCTGCGCCTGATCTGACCGGCCCCTGGGGCCCCGCGCCGTGACCGGCCTGCGGGCTCCTGGGCTGGCTCCCGGCCCCTTGGGCCCTCGCGTCGTGACCCGTCCGCGGGTTCCCTCGCCGTGACCGGCCTGCGGGCTCCTGGGCTGGCCCCCGGCCCCTTGGGCCCTCGCGTCGTGACCCGTCCGCGGGTTCCCTCGCCGTGACCGGCCTGCGGGCTCCTGGGCTGGCCCCCGGCCCCTTGGGCCCTCGCGTCGTGACCCGTCCGCGGGCTCCCTCGCCGTGACCGGCCCGCGGGCCCCTGCGCCGTGACCGGCCCGCGGGCCTCCGCGCCGTGACCGGCCCGCGGGCCTCCGCGCCGTGAGCGCCGGGCCCCCGCGGCGCGGACTCCCCGCTACGACGTCACCGGCTGCCCCGTGTCCACCGGCGTGGTCGCCTCCGCCGCCCGCGCGGCCTCGTCCGCCACCTCGTCCGCCGTCAGCACGTACCCCGTCTCGGCGTCCGAGGTGGAACGCGCGAACACCACGCCGAACACCCGGCCGTCGGTGGTCAGCAGCGGCCCGCCGGAGTTGCCGGGACGGACCGTGGAGCGGATCGAGTAGATCTCCCGGGTGACCGGGCCGTCGTTGTAGATGTTCTGTCCGCGGGCCTGCACCCGCGCCGCGACCGTCGCCGCCTGCAGGTTCAGGTCGCCGTCCTGCGGATAGCCCGCCACCACCGCCGCCTCGCCCCGCTCGGCGTCGTCGTCGAAGGCCAGGAGCGGCGCCCGCAGGTCCGGCACGTGCAGCACGGCCACGTCCGTCTGCGGGTCGAACAGCACCACCCGCGCCTCGTACGTCCGCCCGACGCCGCCCACGCGCACGGTGGGCTCGTCGATGCCGGCCACCACGTGCGCGTTGGTCATCACGTGCTCCCGCGCGTACACGAACCCGCTGCCCTCGCGGCCCTGCGTGCCGGCCACCCCCTCGACCTTCACGGTGCTGCGCTGCGCGGCCCGGGTCGCGGCCGCGGTGACGTTGTCCCCGGACGGCGCGGCGACCTCCGCGGTCGACTCGTTCTCGAAGGGGTTGAACACCTGCGGGAAGCCCGCCTCGGTCAGCGCCGAGGTGGCCCGGGAGAACCACGCCGGGGTGGTGTCCGGCATCGCGTCCTGCACCGCGCCCAGCAGCCGTGAGTCCCGGATCGCCGAGGTGATCAGCGGTGACGAGGACGCGCCCAGCACGCTCGCCGCCACCCACGCCACGATCAGCACCGCCACCGCGTTGGCCGCCGCCCCGCCGACCCCGTCCGCCACCCGCAGCGGGCCCCGGTCCAGCTCACGGCGCAGCCGCAGCCCGAGCCGCCCCGCCAGTTCGTGCCCCACCACGGCCGGCAGCAGCACCGTGAACACGGCCGCCACCGTCGCCCGCGTCGTCCCCGGTGTCACCAGGTCCATCACCCACGGCAGGATCCACACGCCGACGACCGCGCCGCCCACGAATCCGGCCAGCGACACGCAGCCGGCCACCAGTCCGCGCCGGTAACCGGACGCCGCATAGGCCAGGACGACCAGCATCAGCAGGATGTCGAGCAGATCCACGCACGCCGCCTTTCTCTCGGGACCACCGACCCTCCATACGGGGCTTAAGGGCCCGATGATCAGCCACGCGCCGGCCGGACGCGGGGAGGGTGCCCGCGAGACGCGCGTGCACAGGGGAAAACGTCACGCACCGGGACGATGGTTCCACCGACTGGCAGAGCAGATCTCGCGGAGCCCGCCGACCGCACCCACAGTGGCACTATGCGTGTCCCCAGGAGACGACCGCGCGGAGCGCGGAAACCCCGCTCCCCCCGGATACCCGGCTGGCCCGGCTCCCCGCGCCTGCCCCGAGCCGTCGCGGTACCGCTCGGCTGTCTGCCGGGCGTGGCCGCTGCCGTCGCCCTGGTGCTGACCGCGTACGGCGTCGAGCGGGCCGCCGAGACCTCCGACGCCGAGGCCGCCGCCCGCCCCGCGCCCGCCTTCCAGGCGCCCCGGCCGTCCATCGTGCCGCGCTCGGTCTGGCTGGGTGACGCCGCCCGCGACCAGCCCCCGCCGCGCTACGACGACCAGGTCGTCGCCGTCTTCGTCCACCACACCGACTCGCCCAACGGCTACGACTGCGCCGACGCCCCCGGCATCATCCGGGGCCTGTACGACGGGCAGACCCAGGGCCGCGACTGGGACGACCTCGGCTACAACTTCGTCGTCGACCGCTGCGGCACCGTCTACGAGGGCCGCGCGGGCGGCTCCGACCGCCCCGTCACGGGCGCCCACACCCAGGGCTTCAACCACCGCACCGCCGGCGTCGCCGCCCTCGGCACCTTCACCGAGGGCGCGGAGGTACCCGACGTGATGCTGCGCGCGATCGCCGCCGTGACCGCCTGGAAGCTCGGCCCCTCGGGGACCGACCCGCGCGCCGAGGTCCGGCTGGTCTCCAGCAACGGCGGCAGCCGCTACGCGGCCGGCACCGCCGCGACCCTGCCCGCCGTCGCGGGACACAGCGACGGCTACATGACCGACTGCCCGGGCGCCGCCCTGCACGCGCGGCTCCCGGAGATCAGGGACCTCGCGGCCCGCCTCCAGGGCCGCGACGCCGGCACCGGCACCGACCGGGACTCCGGCACCGACACAGAGCGCGTCGAACTGGAAGACGACGCACGAAACGAAGAGCTGAGCCCATGAGCGACACCCTTGACCGAAGTACCCCCTGGGCGGACGCCCTGCGCCGTCCCTGGACCGCACTGTGCGCCGCGGCGGCCGTCGTCCTCGGCCCGGCGGCCTACACGGCCTCCGCCCTCATGCAGGCCAACGCGGCCCCCCTGCGCCACACGCAGAGCCCCCACCGGCGTCTGTGACCGCGCATCGGCGCCCGCGCACCGCGGCTCAGGAGCGGAACCTCTCCCACAGCCGCGGATAGCGCTCGGCGAGCAGCGCCTCGTTCTCGAAGTCGAGCGGCGCGCCCTCCGGCTCCGCCGGGGCCGGAGGGAGGCCGAGGTCCGGCGCCACCGTCCCGGTGAGCTGCTCGTACGCCTCGTCCGCCGCGTAGCCCAGGTCCTCGCCGTCGCCGTCGATCTCCTCGTCGAAGTCGCCGAGCAGGTCGGCCAGCTCGTCCGGATCGTGCAGCGCCCCCTCGAACACCTCCCGGCCCTGGCCGATCAGCCAGCACCGGAAGAAGTCGAAGGCGTCGTCACTGGCCCCGTCCAGCAGCACCCACGCGGCGCCCCACAGGTCCCAGCGGTAGGCGCGGTGGTAGCGGGCCTCGAAGTGACGGGCGAAGTCCAGGACCGCCTCAGGATCCCGCAGCACGAGCCGTTCCACGAGCAGGTCCGCCTGCTCCTCCGGGTCGCCCTCGGCATCCTCCCGGGCGATGTCCACCAGCTCCCAGAACTCCGTCTCGTCCATCACGGAACAAGCATCGACCCGCGCCCCGTCAGGGGCGCGGGGAACTGCGCAAACGGGGGGTCTGGGGGCGCAGCGCCCAGGGAAGGGAAGGGGTGGAGGGGGCGAAAACCCTGGGCGCCCCCACGCCCGCTCACCCCCGGTACAACCGCATGAGCCTCTCCGCCTCGGAGACGAAGAACTCCCGCAACGACACCGGTTCCAGCACCTCCACCTCCGCCCCCAGCGAAGCCAACTGCATCCGAGCCACCTCCTCCGACTCCACCGGCAAGGTGACGGTCACCCACTCCTCTTCCCCGGGCGCGGCCACCCCCTCCAGCACCTCCCGCGCCACCCCCGCGTCCACCGCGTACGGCAGCCGCCGCATCCCCTCCGCCGTCAGCCGCACCACCACCTGCGCCCGCAGGATCGACCGCGCGAACTGCTCCGCCCGCTCCTCCCAGAACGCGGGCAGCTCGAAGTCCTCCGCCCGCTCGAACCGCTGCTCGCCCGGCTCCACCGCCGTGAACCGGTCGATCCGGTACACCCGGAAGGAGTCCCGCCCCGGCACCCGCGCGCACAGGTACCAGACCCCCGCCTTCAGCACGAGCCCGTACGGCTCCAGCTCTCGCTCCATCTCGTGTCGCTGATCGCCCGACCCGCGCAGGTAGCGGGCGGTGACCCGCCGGTCGTCCCACACCGCGTCCGCCACCGCGGGCAGCAGCTCGGGCGTGCGCGGCTCGCGGAACCAGTTCGGCGCGTCCAGGTGGAAGCGCTGCGCCGCGGTACGGGAGGCGTCCCGCAGCGACGGCAGCAGCGCGGCCGACACCTTCAGCCGGGCCGCCGAGGCCGCGTCCTCCAGGCCCATCTCGCGCAGCGCACCCGGCACCCCGGACAGGAACAGCGCCTCCGCCTCGCCGCGCGCCAGCCCGGTCAGCCGCGTCCGGTACCCGCCGACCAGCCGGTAGCCGCCGATCCGCCCCCGGTCCGCGTACACCGGCACGCCCGCCTCCGACAGGGCCTGCGCGTCCCGGGTGACCGTCCGCTCCGACACCTCCAGCTCCCGGGCCAGTTCGGCGGCGGTCATGGAGGGCCGGGACTGCAGCAGCAGCACCATCTTGATCAACCGGGCAGCACGCATGCGCCCATCATGCAAGAGGCCCCCGCCACCACGCGCGGACGCGTGACGACGGGGGTCTCCCGCGAACTGCGGCCCTACAGGCCGTACTTCTCCCGGGCCTCCTTCACCGCGGTGGCCTTCACCTCGCCGCGGCGGGCGAGCTGGGCCAGGGCCGCGACGACGATGGACTCGGCGTCCACCCCGAAGTGGCGGCGGGCCGCCTCACGGGTGTCCGACAGACCGAAGCCGTCGGCGCCCAGCGAGGAGTAGTCCTGCTCGACCCACTGCGCGATCTGGTCCGGGACCTGGCGCATGTAGTCGGAGACCGCCAGCACCGGGCCCTCGGCACCCTGGAGCGCGCGCCGGACGAACGGCACCCGGTCCTCGCCGCGCAGCAGGGCCTCGTCGGCCTCCATCGCGTCGCGGCGCAGCTCGGTCCACGAGGTGGCGGACCACACGTCGGCGGCCACGCCCCACTCCTCGGCGAGCAGCCGCTGCGCCTTCAGCGCCCAGTGGATCGCCGTGCCGGAGCCCAGCAGCTGGATGCGCGGGGCGTTGGCGGCGGGGGACAGGCCCGCGGACTCCGCCGTGTTGAAGCGGTACAGGCCCTTGACGATGCCCTCGTCGATGCCGGCCGCCTGCGGCTTGGCGGGCTGCGGCAGCGGCTCGTTGTAGACCGTCAGGTAGTAGAAGACGTTCTGGTCCTCGTCCGGCTTCGCCTCGCCGAACATCCGGCGCAGGCCTTCCTTGACGATGACACCGATCTCGTACGCGAAGGCCGGGTCGTACGTCAGGGCGGCCGGGTTGGTCGCCGCGATGACCGGGGAGTGGCCGTCGGCGTGCTGCAGGCCCTCGCCCGTCAGCGTGGTGCGGCCCGCCGTGGCGCCGACCAGGAAGCCGCGGCCGAGCTGGTCGCCGAGCTGCCACATCTGGTCGCCGGTGCGCTGCCAGCCGAACATCGAGTAGTAGATGTAGAACGGGATCATCGTCTCGCCGTGCGTCGAGTACGACGTGGAGGCGGCGACGAACTCGGCCATGGCGCCGGCCTCGGTGATCCCCTCGTTGAAGATCTGGCCGTTCTTGGCTTCCTTGTAGTACATCAGCTGGTCACGGTCGACCGGCTCGTACGTCTGGCCCATCGGCGAGTAGATGCCGAGGGACGGGAAGAGGCTCTCCATGCCGAAGGTGCGCGCCTCGTCGGGGACGATCGGCACCCAGCGCTTGCCGGTCTCCTTGTCGCGGACCAGGTCCTTGACCAGGCGGACGAACGCCATCGTGGTGGCCACGTTCTGCGAGCCGGAGCCCTTGTCGAAGGCGGTGAACGCCTTGTCGGCGGGCTGCGGCAGCGGCGCCACCGGGTGCACGCGGCGGGCCGGGGCGGGGCCGCCGAGGGCGGCGCGGCGCTCCTGGAGGTAGCGGACCTCGGGGGAGTCGGCGCCCGGGTGCACGTAGGGCACCACACCGTCGACGAACCGCGAGTCCGGGATCGGCAGCTCGAGCCGGTCGCGCATCGCCTTGAACTCGTCCACCGTCAGCTTCTTCATCTGGTGGTTGGCGTTCTTCGAGGCGAAACCCTCACCGAGGGTGTGGCCCTTGACGGTCTGCGCCAGGATCACGGTCGGCGCGCCCTTGTGGGACAGCGCGGCCCGGTACGCGGCGTAGACCTTGCGGGACTCGTGGCCGCCGCGGGAGACGTGGAAGCACTCGAGGATCTTGTCGTCGCTCAGCAGCTTCGCCATCTCGACGAGCGCCGGGTCCTTGCCGAAGAAGTCCTCGCGGATGTAGGCGGCGTCGCGCGTCTGGTACGTCTGCACCTGCGCGTCCGGCACCTCGCGCAGGCGGCGGACCAGCGCACCGGTGGTGTCCAGCTGGAACAGCTCGTCCCAGGCGGTGCCCCACAGGGTCTTGACGACGTTCCAGCCGGCGCCGCGGAACTGGGCCTCCAGCTCCTGCACGATCTTGAAGTTGGCGCGGACCGGACCGTCGAGGCGCTGCAGGTTGCAGTTGATGACGAAGGTCAGGTTGTCCAGCTTCTCGCGGGAGGCGAGGGTGAGCGCGGTCGTCGACTCGGGCTCGTCCATCTCGCCGTCACCGAGGAACGCCCACACGTGGGAGTCGGAGACGTCCTTGATGCCGCGGCTGGTCAGGTAGCGGTTGAAGCGCGCCTGGTAGATCGCGGAGATCGGGCCGAGGCCCATCGACACGGTGGGGAACTCCCACAGCCAGGGCAGGCGCCGCGGGTGCGGGTAGGACGGCAGGCCGTTGCCGCCGGCCTCACGCCGGAAGTTGTCGAGCTGCTCCTCGCCGATCCGGCCGTCGAGGAACGCGCGGGCGTAGATGCCGGGGGAGGCGTGGCCCTGGATGTAGAGCTGGTCGCCGGAGCCGTCCCCCTCCTTGCCGCGGAAGAAGTGGTTGAAGCCGGTCTCGTACAGCCAGGCCGCGGAGGCGAAGGTGGCGATGTGGCCGCCCACGCCGTACTTGCTGCCGCGGGTCACCATGGCCGCCGCGTTCCAGCGGTTCCACGCGGTGATCCGCGCCTCCATCGCCTCGTCGCCGTCCACGGCGGGCTCGGCGGCGGTGGGGATGGTGTTGACGTAGTCCGTCTCGAGGAGCTTCGGCAGCGCGACGCCGGCGCCCTCGGCGCGCTCCAGCGTGCGGCGCATCAGGTACGCGGCACGGTGCGGCCCGGCCGCCTCGGTGACGGCGTCCAGGGAGGCCTGCCACTCGGCGGTCTCCTCGGGGTCGCGGTCCGGGAGCTGGTCGAGCTCGCTCGGCTGGATGGCGTGGGGGTCGGTCGTCATGTCGCCGCCTTCCTCAGTCGAAGGGGGTGCCCTCAGAAGGGTTCGGGGTGCCCTTGGTCTTTGGCAGGACAGGGCTGCGGACTTCGGTGGAAGTCCGCAGGTGACAATAACTCCGTGATCGATGATCGATCAAAGGGTTGAGGGGTAAAACCTCTTGATCACGAGAAAGTCGGCACGGGGTGCCTCTGGCGGTGGCACGGGGTGACGGGATGATCTGGGCGTTTGCCCAGGTGAGGCGGGGTGCGCGCCGGTGAGCGCGGGGCGCTTCGGAGGTGTGCCGACCGCGGGCCGGCGGGGGCCGATCGCGCAGTTCCCCGCGCCCCTTCGGGGGCGCGGGACCGTACCGATGTACGGCTCCGCCGTGTGGGCGCGAAGGGAGTCCGGGACGCGGCCCCGACGGCGGTCCCTAGGCGCGCGGGGCGCACCCGAGCACATGCGACTTCACGAGTTCCGCGATGCGGGGGTCGCGGCGGCGGAAGGCGGCGACCAACTCCTCGTGCTCCTCCGCGTACGACTGCTGCACCGTCCCCAGCCACCGTATCGACAGCGCCGTGAACACCTCGATCCCCAGCCCCTCCCACGTGTGCAGCAGCACCGAGTTGCCGGCCGCCCGCACCAGCTCCCGGTGGAACCCCACCGTGTGCCGCACCTGCGCGGTCCCGTCGGCCATCCGGTCCGCCTCGTACAGCGCGGCCACGTGCGGCTCCAGCGCCGAGCAGTCCTCCGCCAGCCGCGCCGCCGCCAGCTCCGCCGCGATCGCCTCCAGACCGGCCCGGACCGGGTAGCTCTCCTCCAGGTCGGCCGCCGTCAGGTTCCGCACGCGTACGCCCTTGTTGGGCGCCGACTCGATCAGCCGCAGCGACTCCAGCTCCCGCAGCGCCTCCCGCACGGGCGTCTGGCTGACCTCCAGCTCCGTCGCGATCCGCCGCTCCACGATCCGCTCACCCGGCTGCCAGCGCCCGCTGATGATCCCTTCCAGGATGTGCTCGCGGATCTGTTCGCGCAGCGAGTGGACGACGGGCGCGGTCATGAGGGGCTCCTTAGCGGGGCCGGCGGGCCCCCGGGGGGCTTTGACGAGTAGACAATACGGCCGGGAGCCCGCCCGGGTGGGGCGCGTGGGGGCGCTTTCGCCCAGGTGAGACGAGACTTACACGCCCCGTATGACGAAGCCCCCGCCCGGAACACCACGAAGGGTTCCGGACGGGGGCACCGTGGGAGCGGGTCAGCGACCCGGGCTCACCGGTCGGTTCACAGGCCGAGCTCGACCTCGAACTCGCCGGCCTCCAGGATCGCCTTGACCGCCGTCAGGTAACGGGCCGCGTCGGCACCGTCCACCAGGCGGTGGTCGTAGGAGAGGGTCAGGTAGGTCATGTCGCGGACGCCGATGACCGTGCCCTCCTCGGTCTCGATGACGGCCGGACGCTTGACCGTCGCACCGATGCCGAGGATCGCGACCTGGCCCGGCGGCACGATGATCGTGTCGAAGAGCGCGCCGCGCGAACCGGTGTTGGAGATGGTGAAGGTCGCGCCGGACAGCTCGTCCGGGGTGATCTTGTTGCCGCGGACCTTGCCCGCCAGCTCCGCCGTGGCCTTGGCGATACCGGCGATGTTGAGGTCGCCGGCGTTCTTGATGACCGGGGTCATCAGGCCCTTCTCGGAGTCCACCGCGATACCGATGTTCTCGGTGTCGAAGTAGGTGATGGTCCCCTCGGCCTCGTTGATCTTGGCGTTGATCGGCGCGTGGGCCTTCAGCGCCTGGGCCGCGGCCTTGACGAAGAACGGCATCGGGGAGAGCTTGACGCCCTCGCGCGCCGCGAACGCGTCCTTGGCCCGGGCGCGCAGCTTCATCAGACGGGTGACGTCGACCTCGACGACCGACGACAGCTGGGCCTGCTCGTGCAGCGCCTTGACCATGTTGTCGCCGATGACCTTGCGGATCCGCGGCATCTTCACGGTCTGGCCGCGCAGCGGGGAGGCCTCCAGCGTGGGGGCCTTCTTCGCGGCGGGCGCGGCGGCAGCGGCGGCAGGGGCCGGAGCCGCGGCCTTCGCGGCCTCGGCGGCGGCGAGCACGTCCTGCTTGCGGATACGGCCGCCGACGCCGGTGCCCTTGACGGTGGACAGGTCGACGCCGTTCTCGGCGGCGAGCTTGCGCACCAGCGGGGTCACGTAGGCGCCGTCGTCCGAGGCCTGGGCGGCGGCCGGGGCCGCAGCGGCGGGCGCCTGCGGGGCCGGCGCGGGCGCCGGAGCAGGAGCGGCCGGGGCCGGAGCGGGCGCCGGAGCGGCCTGCTGCGGAGCCGGAGCCGGGGCCGGGGCGGCCGGAGCGGGGGCGGGCGCCGGAGCCGGGGTGGGCTCGGGCTGCGCCGGGGCGGCCGGGGCCTCCTGGGCGGGGGCGGCGGCCGGAGCGGCGCCGGCCTCGCCGATGACGGCGAGCTTCGCGCCGACCTCGGCGGTCTCGTCCTCGCCGACCACGATCTCCAGCAGGGTGCCGGACGCGGGGGCGGGGATCTCGGTGTCGACCTTGTCGGTGGACACCTCGAGCAGCGGCTCGTCGGCCTCGACGCTGTCACCGACCGACTTCAGCCAGCGGGTGACGGTGCCCTCGGTGACGGACTCGCCGAGCGCGGGCAGGACCACGTCCGTGCCCTGTGCCGAACCGCCGCCGGCCGAGGCCTCGGCGGTGGGGGCGGGGGCCGGGGCGGCCTGCTCGGTGGACGGCTGGGCCTGCGGCTGCGGCTCGGGGGCCGGCGGGGCCGCCTGCTCGGCCGCGGGCGCCGGGGCGGCGGCGGGGGCACCGCTGCCGTCGTCGATCAGGGCCAGCTCGGCGCCGACCTCGACCGTCTCGTCCTCGGCGACCTTGATGGAGGACAGCACGCCGGAGGCAGGGGCCGGGATCTCGGTGTCGACCTTGTCGGTCGACACCTCGAGCAGCGGCTCGTCGGCCTCGACGCGCTCGCCCTCGGCCTTCAGCCAGCGGGTGACAGTGCCCTCGGTGACGCTCTCGCCGAGCGCCGGAAGGGTTACGGAAACCGCCATGGTTTCGGTTGCTCCTTAGAAGTGCGGAAGTCTGTGTCGTCGCGCCCGGTGACTGAGGGCGTCAGTCGTGGGAGTGGAGGGGCTTGCCGGCCAGGGCCAGGTGGGCCTCGCCGAGCGCCTCGTTCTGCGTCGGGTGGGCGTGCACGAGCTGGGCCACCTCGGCCGGCAGCGCCTCCCAGTTGTAGATCAGCTGGGCCTCGCCGACCTGCTCGCCCATACGGTCGCCGACCATGTGGACGCCGACCACCGCACCGTCCTTGACCTGGACGAGCTTGATCTCGCCCGCGGTCTTCAGGATCTTGCTCTTGCCGTTGCCGGCGAGGTTGTACTTCAGGGCGACGACCTTGTCCGCACCGTAGATCTCCTTGGCCTTGGCCTCGGTGATGCCGACGGAGGCGACCTCGGGGTGGCAGTACGTCACCCGCGGGACACCGTCGTAGTCGATCGGGACGGTCTTCAGACCGGCCAGACGCTCCGCCACCAGGATGCCCTCGGCGAAGCCGACGTGGGCGAGCTGGAGCGTCGGGACGAGGTCACCGACGGCGGAGATCGTCGGGACGTTGGTGCGCATGTACTCGTCGACCAGGACGTAGCCGCGGTCCATGGCGACCCCGGCCTCCTCGTAGCCCAGGCCCTGCGAGACCGGGCCGCGGCCGACGGCGACGAGCAGGACCTCGGCCTCGAACGTCTTGCCGTCCGCCAGGGTGACCCTGACGCCGTCCTGGGTGTACTCGGCCTTCTCGAAGAAGGTGCCCAGGTTGAACTTGATGCCGCGCTTGCGGAAGGCACGCTCGAGCAGCTTCGAGCTGTTCTCGTCCTCGACCGGGACGAGGTGCTTCATGCCCTCGATGACGGTGACGTCGGTGCCGAAGGACTTCCACGCCGACGCGAACTCGACCCCGATGACGCCGCCGCCCAGGACGATCGCGGACTGCGGCACGCGGTCCAGGACCAGGGCGTGGTCGGAGGAGATGATCCGGTTGCCGTCGATCTCCAGGCCCGGCAGCGACTTCGGCACGGAGCCGGTCGCCAGCAGGACGTGGCGGCCCTGGACGCGCTGGCCGTTCACGTCGACGGAGGTGGGGGAGGACAGCCGGCCCTCACCCTCGATGTAGGTGATCTTGCGGGAGGCGATCAGCCCCTGAAGACCCTTGTACAGGCCGGCGATGACGTCGTCCTTGTACTTGTGGACGGCCGCCATGTCGATGCCCTCGAAGGTGGCCTTCACACCGAACTGCTCGCTCTCGCGGGCCTGGTCGGCGATCTCGCCCGCGTGCAGCAGGGCCTTCGTGGGGATGCAGCCGTTGTGCAGGCAGGTACCGCCGACCTTGCCCTTCTCGATCAGGGCGACGTCCAGGCCCAGCTGCGCCCCGCGCAGGGCCGCGGCGTACCCACCGCTGCCACCGCCGAGGATCACTAGGTCGAAAACGGTGCTGGCGTCGTTCGCCACGTCACGTCCTCCATGCATGTGCGCCACGCCGGTCTCCAGTGACCGGTCGGCGGCTGGTGTCCGGCCGCTCTTTGTTCTCGGCCCTTCAGTGGGGCCCTGTCCTGCCGAGCCCTATCCTCGCACTTGTCGGGGCCGTACGAGACGCCGGGCCGTGGTGTGAGACGTCCCACGTCCCGGTGACGGGGCCTCGCCCTACCCGCGTGCGAGGCCCCGTCACCCGAGGATGCGTCAGCTCAGCTCGCCGTCGGCCGCGCGCTCCGCCAGCCGCACCAGCGTGCGCACGGCGGAGCCGGTACCGCCCTTGGGGGTGTAGCCGAAGGGGCCGCCCTCGTTGAAGGCCGGGCCCGCGATGTCGAGGTGGGCCCAGGTGATGCCCTCGCCGACGAACTCGCGCAGGAACAGCCCGGCGACCAGGCCGCCGCCCATCCGCTCACCCATGTTGGCGATGTCGGCGGTCGCCGACTCCATGCCCTTGCGCAGGTGGTCCGGCAGCGGCATCGGCCAGGCCGGCTCGCCCGCCTCCTCGGCGGCCTCGTGCACGACGGCGCGGAAGTCGTCGTCGTTGGCCATGATGCCGAAGGTGCGGCTGCCCAGCGCCAGCATCATGGCGCCGGTCAGGGTCGCCACGTCCACGATGGCGTCCGGCTTCTCCTGCGAGGCGGCCCACAGGGCGTCCGCCAGGACCAGCCGGCCCTCGGCGTCGGTGTTGAGCACCTCCACCGTCTTGCCGCTGAACATGCGCAGCACGTCACCCGGGCGGGTCGCGGAACCGGAGGGCATGTTCTCGGCCAGCGCCAGCCAGCCGGTGACGTTGACCTCGAGGCCCAGGCGGGCGGCGGCGACGACCGCGGCGAACACCGCGGCGGCGCCGCTCATGTCGCACTTCATCGTCTCGTTGTGACCGGCCGGCTTCAGCGAGATGCCGCCCGAGTCGTAGGTGATGCCCTTGCCGACCAGGGCGAGGTGCTTCTTCGCCTTGGACGAGGTGTACGACAGCTTCACCAGGCGCGGACCGGACGCCGAGCCGGCGCCGACGCCGAGGATGCCGCCGTAACCGCCCTTGACGAGGGCCTTCTCGTCGAGCACCTGCACCTTGACGCCGTGCTCCTTGGCGGCCGCCTGGGCGATCGCCGCGAACGCCTCGGGGTTGAGGTCGTTCGGCGGGGTGTTGATCAGGTCACGGGCGCGGTTGAGCTCCTCCGACACGGCGACGGCGCGCTCGACGGCCGCCTTGTACGCCTTGTCGCGGGGCTTGCCGCCGAGCAGCGCCGCCTCGGCGAGCGGGGCCTTGCCGTTCTTGCCGTTCCTCGCGTCGCCCTGGTCCTTGTAGGCGTCGAAGGAGTACGCGCCGAGCAGCACGCCCTCGACGACCGCGCCGGCGTCGGCGGCGTCCGTCAGGGGCAGCGCGAACGCGGCCTTCTTCGTGCCGGTGAGGGCGCGGGCGGCGGCACCGGCCGCCTTGCGCAGCGCCTCGGCGGCGTAACCGGAGTCCTTGCCGGGCTGGGCGCCGAGGCCGACCGCCACCACGAGCGGCGCCTTGAAGCCGGCCGGCGCGGGGAGCTTGGTCACCTCGCCCTCGGCACCGGACGCGCCGAGGGTCTCCAGGACACCGGCCAGATTGCCGTCGTACGCCTGGTCCACGGCCTCGGCGCCCGGGGCGACGACGGGTCCCCCGGGCTTGGACGCGGAGCCCTTGGCGACACCGATCACGATCGCGTCGGCGCGCAGGCCGGCGACCGCGGCGGTGCTGAGAGTCAGAGCAGTCACGGTGGTGAGTTCTCGCTTCCGATGTGAAGTTGCAGTGGCCGAAAGGTGTGGGTCGACCGGGCCCGGCAGCCGACCCTAATCGTGACGTCCGGGTGCGATCCCGTCGGGGCCTCCCCGGTACGGCGAACACTCGCCCCGAGCCTACGCGCGTACGCGCCCGCCCTCATGGCCGGTGCACCCGGCCCCGCGCCGGGTGCCCCGCCCCGGCGCGGTCCATACCGCGTCGAGCGCCCGCCCGCCCCGCGCCCCGGCGGTCACCTTCTGCGACGCCGCGGTCCGCGCCCGGCAGGGACGGCGCCCCCAACGGCAGGTGCCTCCCCGCCCTCGCGAGGACGGGGTCGGTCCCCCGGCCCGGAGTCTGCCATCGGCCGGGACCGGCAGGCGGGTAGGTCCGGCCGGGGCGGCGGGGGGCGTGTGTCCTGTGTTCGTTCCGGACAGGGCACCCCCACTGGCGCCCGCCGGGCTCCGTGGCGTGCCGCATCCGGCCAGGGCCAGGGGGCGCGCCCCGTTCGGGGCCTTCCCGCGTGTGCCTACGCGCCGCGGGAGGGCGGAGTTGGCACCCGGCGCCGGAGCGTGTCACCGGCGGGGGCCGTACGGCGGGTACCTCCGGCCGGGCGGCGCGGCGTTGGCGGCGGGGCACGCCCGCCCCGTGCCCCGCCAGGGCGCACGCCGCCGCGCCGCGTCCGGCAGGGGGCCGCTCGGGGGCGGCATGTCCCGGGCTTCCGTTGCGGGTGTCCGTCCGCCTCGGGCGGCGGAGCCGGTGCTGTGGTCCGGGGGTGCCGTCGGGCGGGACCGGCGTGGCGGGTGTCTCCGGCCGTGCCGGACCGGGCGGCAGGGGCTGCGGGCGGTGGCCGGTTCGTGTGCCTGCGGGGCGCGGGGCGGGTGATCATGGGAGTGCCGTCGGGCCGCCGGGGTGCGGCGGCACGAGTGGGTGGGGAGCGTCCGGTGAGAAGAGTGCGGGTGGTGGTCGGCCTGCTGGCCCTGGTCCTGGCGCTGGCGGGGTGCGGCGGGGGTCCGGGGACGGACGCGCGGCCGTCCCCCGGACCGTCGGACGGGCGCTGGCAGCCGCGGCCGGGTGTCGCCTGGCAGTGGCAGCTCACCGGTCGACTCGACACCTCCGTCGACGTCCCCGTGTACGACATCGACGGCTTCCACCACTCGAAGGAGACCGTCGCCGCGCTGCACCGTGACGGCCGCAAGGTCATCTGCTACCTGTCCACCGGGGCCTGGGAGGACTTCCGCCCGGACGCCGGCGACTTCCCGGAGTCCGTGATCGGCCGGGGCAACGGCTGGGAGGGTGAGCGCTGGCTCGACATCCGCCGTACCGACGTGCTGGAGCCGCTGATGGCCGAGCGCCTCGACATGTGCCGTGACAAGGGCTTCGACGCCGTCGAACCGGACAACATGGACGGCTACCGCAACCGCACCGGCTTCCCTCTCACCGCCGCCGACCAGCTCCGCTACAACCGGCTGATCGCCCGGCTCGCGCACGAGCGCGGCATGGCCGTCGGCCTGAAGAACGACCTGGACCAGATTCCGGAACTGGTCGACGACTTCGACTTCGCGGTCAACGAACAGTGCGCCCAGTACGGCGAGTGCGAGGAGCTCACCCCGTTCGTCGAGGCGGGCAAGGCCGTCCTCCACGCCGAGTACGAGCTGCCCACCGCCCGCTTCTGCGCCGACTCCCGCCGCCTGAAACTGAGTTCGCTGCTCAAGAAGTACGAACTCGGCTCATGGCGACAGGCATGCTGAGCCGCACCGCGGTCACCGAGGTGCCGGCCACCCGGTCGGCGAACGAGCGCCGCCGGGAGCCCAGCACCGGCAGCGCGTTCAGCAGGAACAGCACCACCGCGACCAGCCACACCAGCACCGACAGCAGGATCTCGCCCTCCACCAGCAGCACGCAGGCCACCGCGTAGACGGCGACGTCGGTGGCCGTGGTCACCGCCGCGCGCAGCGCCGCCCGCCGGGACGTGCGCGGGGTGACGTTCAGTCCGGTCAGGGCCTTGCCGAGGGTGCGCCCGGCGAGGGCGAGGCACGCCCACTGGTAGAGGAACGCGGCGACGGCCAGCAGCACGAACGCCTGCTGGACGTAGCCGACCGACTTGTCCCACAGGGACGTGCCGAGGGTGCCGGAGGCGCCGAGCACGTCACCGCGCGAGGTGAGCAGGTCGAAGCCGCCGCGCGCGGCCAGTTCGGGTACGTCCGTCACCAGGGCGGATACCCGGTTGAAGGTGAGCACCGCCAGCAGCGAGGCGACACTCACCACCAGCGCGAAGTCGATCACCCAGGCCATGGCACGACGCACTGCCGACATCAACGTCCCCCGTTCGCTCGCCGGTTCGACCCACAGGCTAGCGGCGCCCCGTACGCACTCCCCAGGGGAGAAGGAAGATCGTTTCAGCCCAGTGACATGACGACCAGCGCGGTCGTCGCCGCCGTCTCCGCGAGCCCGCCGAACACGTCACCGGTCACCCCGCCGAACCGCCGTACGCAATGGCGCAGCAGCACTTCCGCGGCGCCGGCCGCCACGAGCACCGCGAGTCCGGCGCGCAGCGCGTCGGGCGCCCCCAGGGCCGCGCCCGCGCCCATGAGCACCCCGGTGACCAGGAGCACGGCGACCGCCGCGCCCCGCACCGGCACCACCCCCGCGACCGCCGCGCCCAGACCCTCCGGCCGGGCGGGCGGCACGCCGGGGCGCGCGGCCAGGGTGAGGGCGAGCCGCGCCGCGACCGCCGACACCACGGCGGCGAGCGCGCCCCGCGCCCAGGAGTCGCCGTACGCCTGCGCCAGTGCGGCCACCTGGGCCAGCAGCACGAGGACCAGCGTGAGCACCCCGAACGGCCCGACGTCCGACTGCTTCATGATCCGCAGGGCGTCCTCGGCGGGCTTGCCGCTGCCCAGCCCGTCCGCGGTGTCGGCCAGCCCGTCCAGATGCAGGCCCCGGGTCAGCGCGGCGGGCACGGCGACGGAGGCCACGGCGGCGAGCGGCGGGCCCGCGCCGAGGAGCAGCAGCACCAGCCCCGTCCCCGCGGCCATCACGCCCACCACCAGTCCGACGACGGGTGCGCAGAGCATGCCGGCCCGCGCGGCCGCACGGTCCCAGCGGGTGGGCCCGGCCGGGAGGACGGTGAGGGTGCCGAAGGCGAAACGGAGTCCGTCGGCGGGGGAGGCGGATGAGGGCGCGGGCACCGGCGCAGATTACCCGGCGGTCAGCAGGGCGCTGCCCGCACCCCTGGATAAAGTGCGCATATGGGACAGTGGCTGGAGCGGAACATCATCGAGCCGGGCAAGCTCCCGCTGCTTCTCGCGCTGGTGGCCTTCGTCCTCACCTTCGTGATCACCCGGATCATCACCCGCCTGATCCGGGCCGGCAAAGGCCCCTTCGGCAACGTCACCGCGGGCTCGGTGCACATCCACCACGTGGTGCCCGGCGTCATCCTCACCGTGATCGGCGGCTTCGGCTCGGTGGCGGGCGGCGGACACGGTTTCGGCTCGTACTTCAGCGCGGTGCTCTTCGGCGTCGGTACGGGACTGGTCCTGGACGAGTTCGCGCTGATCCTCCACCTGGACGACGTGTACTGGTCCGAGGCCGGGCGCAAGAGCGTGGAGATGGTGGTGCTCACGGCGGCGCTGGTGGGGCTGCTGCTGCTCGGGTTCGCGCCGTTCGGTGTCAACGACCTCTCCCAGGACGAGCTGCAGAACCGCGCGGGCGCCCTCACCGGCATCGCCGTCAACTTCGGCTTCGCGCTGATCGCCCTGAGCAAGGGGAAGGTGCGGCTCGCGGTGTTCGGCGTGATCATCCCGCTCGTGGCGCTCGTCGGCTCGCTGCGGCTGGCCCGCCCCGGCTCGCCGTGGGCGAAACGCTTCTACCGCCGGCGGCACCGGGCCCGCGCAAGGTCCCTCCTGCGGGCCTACCACCACGACCGCCGCTGGGCCCGCCCGGCTCGGGCACTGCAGGACTGGCTGGGCGGCAAACCGGACCCGCCCAAGCCCTTGGAACGCGCGAGGTGAGACCCCCGGCGGTGGTTGCCGCCCCCACGATGCCCCCGCAAGCACGGGGAGGGAACATCACCCCCCAAGGGGCGCGGGGAACTGCGCGATACGGGAGCGGACCCACCTGCCCCAGGAGCACGGGGAGGGAACATCACCCCCCAAGGGGCGCGGGGAACTGCGCAAACGGGAGGGCAACCCCCGCTGCCCCTTCGGGGGCTTCGCCCCCGGACCCCCTTCGCGCAGTTCCCCGCGCCCCTAAGGGGCACTCCTCGCCCCCGCGTCCCCAAGGGGCCCCGCGTCTCCAAGGGGCCCCGCGTCCCGGACGGAAACCAACCCCCCGCGTCCCGGAGGGGCGCCAGCCTCACTCGCCCTTGGCGACACCCTCCCGTACCGGCAACTCAGCGGCCAGCGCCCCCGCGGCCTGCACCAACGGCAGCGCCAGCAACGCCCCCGCCCCTTCCCCCACCCTGACCCCCTGCGGCAGCAACGGCTCCAGTGCCATCCGGTCCAGCGCCTTCGCCTGCCCCGGCTCCCCGCTCATGTGCGACGCCAGCCACCAGTCCGGCGCGCGGAACGCCACCCGCTGCGCCACCAGCGCACACGCCGCCGTCACCACCCCGTCCAGCAGCACCGGCAGCTTCCGCACGGCGCTCTGCAGCAGGAACCCCGTCATCGCGGTGAGGTCCGCCCCGCCCACCGTCGCCAGCAGCCGCAACTGGTCACCCAGCACCGGCCGGGCCCGCCGCAACGCGTCCCGGATCGCCGCGCACTTGCGCATCCACGCCAGGTCGTCGATCGCCAGACCGCCCCGCCCGGTCACCACCGACGCGTCCGTCCCGCACAACGCGGCCACCAGCACGCCCGCCGCCGTCGTGCCGCCAACACTGACGTCGCCCAGCACCACCAGATCCGTACCGGAGTCGGCCTCCTCGTCCGCCACGGCCATCCCCGCGCGGAACGCCGCCTCCGCCTCCTCCGCGGTCAGCGCGTCCTCGACGTCGATCCGCCCGCTGCCCCGCCGCACCCGGTGGCGTACGACGTCCTCGGGCAGCGACGCCGGGTCGCAGTCCACGGACATGTCGATCACCCGCACCGGCACGCCCAGCCGCCGCGCCAGCACGGAGACCGGCCGGCCGCCCTCCAGCACGTCCCGCACCAGTTCCACGGCGGTGCCCGCGGCACGGGAGGAGACGTCCAGTTCCGCGACGCCGTGATCGCCCGCGAACAGCACCACCCGCGGCTGTTCGACCGGCCGCACCGGCACCGCGGACTGCGCCGCCGCCAGCCACTCACCGAGGTCGTCCAGGCGGCCCAGCGACCCGGGCGGGACGTCCAGGCGGGCCCGGTGCTCCTCCGCGTCACGGCGCACCCCGCTGTCCGGACGCTCGATCAGATCGGTGAAGTCGTCGAGATTAAGCGAGCTCATTCGCCGAACAGTACCGGCCCCGGTCGAACACCCCGGTGCGCCGGTCGTCCCCGCGTTCGCGGCCTCACCCCCACCACGCCACCCCGGCGGTGATCCACCCCGCGAGGCCCTCCCGTACGTAACGTTTTGCTCGAGAATGCCGGAGATCCCTCCGTCCGTCCCCGACCGTCCCCGCACGTCGCGCCACCCGCGTGCCGTACGCCCTCACGCCGGGAGCCGCCCATGTCCGCCACCGCCTCCGACACCGCGTTCCCCGCCCCGCACGGCTCCGCCCGGGTGCACGAACCGCGCCGCGCGGACTGCCCCTGGTGCGGCTCCGCGCGGCTGCGGACCCGGCTGAGGACGGGGGACCTGCGCCGGCACCGGCCCGGACTGTTCACCGTCGACGAGTGCCGCGACTGCGGCCACACCTTCCAGAACCCCCGGCTCACCCCCGAGGGCCTGGCCTTCTACCGGCGGGCCGTGCGCGGTGCCCCCCGCGACCCCGCCACCGAGCGGGTCCTCGCCCTGCACGCCGTACGGCACCGGCGCCGCGCCGCCGCCCGCGCGATGCTGCCCTTCGGCGAGCCGGAGAGCTGGCTGGACGTCGGCACCGGGCTCGCCCGATTCCCGCAGACCGCGCGGGAGTTCTTCCCGTACACCGCGTTCGACGGCACCGACCTCACGGTGCGTGTGGAGCGGGCCCGTGATCTCGGGCGGGTCGAGGAGGCACACGTCGGGCCGCTGACCGACCCCGGGGTGCTGGCCCGGGTGGCCGGCCGCTACGACGTGGTCAGCCTGCTGCACCACCTGGAGCGCACCACCGACCCGCGCGCCGAACTGCACGCCGCCCTGGACGCGCTGCGCCCCGGCGGCCACCTGCTGATCGAGACGCTCGACCCCCGCTGCGTGTACGCCACGCTGTTCGGCCGCTGGTGGCTGCCCTACGACCAGCCCCGCCGACTGCACCTGCTGCCCCGCCGCAACCTCCGCGAGGAACTCCTGGCACGCGGCTGCGAGATCGTCACCGCCGGGCAGCGCGCCGCGCACGTGCCGCACGACCTGGCCGGCCTGACCGCCCTCGCTCTCTCCCACGCGCTGCCCGCCCCGGACACCCCCTGGCGGGCGGTCCCGTCCTCACCGGCGCAACAGCGCCTGCGGACGGTGCTGCTGAGCGCGGGGACCCCGCTGGTCGTCGCCGCCGCGGCGGCCGACCTGGCCCTCGCCCCGCTGGCCCGCCACACCCCGTTCGCCAACACCTACCGAGTGATCGCCCGCAAACCGTGACGGCTCCCCCCGCGCCCACGCTCCCGTAACGCGACGGCACCCGAGAAAACCGGCCCGAGCCCGCACGAACCCACTGTCGTCCCACCTGCGCCCCCGTGCCGTGGCCGGCGGCCCGCTCCCCGGGCATCCGCGCGAGCGGGCGCCGTGGCCCCGGGCATCCGCACGAGCGGGGCCCTGCCCCCGGCGGTCGTTGCCCTGTGGACCGTGCGTGAGGTTCGGTGGCGGGCGGGCCGTTGCCCGGTGGTGCCGAGCGGGGCGTCGTGGCACCGCCTCACGGTGTCGTGGGCGGCTCCTCAGCCCCGCAGGGGCAGTGCCTGGCCCGCCACCACCAGGAGCACCTGCTCGCACTCCTGGGCGAACGCCGCGTTCAGGCGGCCCAGTTCGTCGCGGTAGCGGCGCCCGGACGCGGTGGCCGGGACGATGCCCGAGCCGACCTCGTTGGAGACCGCGACCACCGTGCGCCGGGTCCCGCGCACCGCGTCCGTCAGTGCCCGCACCCGCTCCCGCAGGGCCCGCTCGCCGCCGTCCGCCCACTCCGCGTCGTCCCACGCGCCCACCGCGTCCATCGCGTCCGTCAGCCACAGCGAGAGGCAGTCGACCAGGAGGGGCGGGCCGTCGTCCTTGAGCAGCGGGACCAGGTCGCAGGTCTCCACCGTGCGCCAGGAACCCGGCCGCCGCTCCTGGTGCGCGGACACCCGGGACGCCCACTCGGTGTCCCCGTTGCGCGAGCCGCCGGTCGCCACGTACAGCACCTCGGGAAACGCCTCCAGGCGCCGCTCCGCCTCCACCGATTTGCCCGAACGGGCCCCGCCCAGCACCAGGGTGCGCCGCGGCACGTCCGGCACGTCCTCGTAGACGCCGACCTCGAGCGTGGTGCCGTCCGGCACGGCACGCGCCCCGGCCGCCGCCAGCCGGCGCCGTACCTCGGCGCCCGGCGGCACGTCGTGGTCCAGATGGACGGCGATCACGTCCGTGGTGGGGACCACCGCGCCCACCTCCCGCAGTCGCGCCAGCGCGTCGGGGCGCCCCAGGACGTCCAGCACCACCATCGCGTACGGCTCGGCCGGTGCCTCCAGCCCGGCCGGTGCCCCGCCGGGCGGCAGGTACAGCAGCCGCTGCCCGTCCGGACCGGTCACCGCGTACCCGGTGCCGGGCGCGTCCAGCGCCACCGCCCGCACCCGATGCCCCGTCAGCAGCGCCAACTCCCGCCCGTCCGGCACCCGTCCCGGCTGCGGCAGCCCGGCCGGCACCTCCACCGCGGGGCCGTCGTGCGGGTGCGACAGCAGCACCTGGCGCACCCCGCCCAGCGAACGTCCCGCACGGGCGGCGGCGAAGGCCGCGCCCGGCGTCAGGTCGAGCAGCAGCGCGCCGTCCACCAGCAGCGAGGTGGCCGCCCGCGCGTCCGGGCCGAGCGCGCACGCGCACGCGGCGCAGGGACAGTCGGGGCGGGGCAGTCCCGCGGGGGCACCGGTGCCGAGCAGAGTCAGTTCCACGCCCCGATTCTCACCTTTCCCCACAGCCGATGCCCGTCCGACTACGCTCTTGGTCAGGAGCCGGACCAAGATCCGGCTTCTGTCGTGCAGTGAGCTCACACCATGGGAGGCGTACATGGCGGCATGGACGTGGCGGTTCGAGAAGGCCGACGGGACGCAGGTCGAGCCCGCGGTGCCGCCGGAGGAGTTCCCCACGCAGGGGGACGCCGAGTCCTGGATCGGGGAGAACTGGAAGGCACTCCTGGAGGGCGGCGCCGACCAGGTGCGCCTCTCGGAGGACGGCACGGAGATCTACGGTCCGATGAGCCTCCACGCGGAGACGGAGACGGAGACGGAGACCGAATCCGCCGACGACGGGGCGTGAGCCCCGGGGCGGGCCGCGGGTCACCCCGCCTCGCCGGGCGGGGACGCGTCCGCCTGCCGGGGCTGAGTCCTCAGCCCCGGACCCCGCACAGGTGCAGCAGCGAGGCGACCCCCCGGTAGGGGTCCGTCCGCCCGGCCCGGTCCTCGACCGCGAGCACCGCGTCGAGGCCGTCGGGGAGCACCACGTCGTCCGCCACCGTGTCGGTGAAGACCCGCACGCCGTACCAGGTGTGCAGCGGCGCGCCGATCCCGGCGAGGGTCGCGGTCAGCCGCTTCAGCCCGTAGGACGCCGTGGGCGTGCAGAACGCCGCCAGCGCGCCGTCCCAGTCGCCGGACAGCCCCGCCCGCATCGCCGCGGCGTCGCCGTTACGCACCAGCAGGGACAGCATCCCGCCGGGCGCCAGCATCCGAGCCACCCCGGCGAGCAGCGCGTCCGGCTCCTCGACGTCGGTCATGAGCACGCCATGACAGAGCACGACGTCGAAGCTGCCCGGCAGGAAGTGCACACCGGTGTCCCCGGCGTGGCCCTCGATGATGCGCATCCGCTCCCGGATGCCCTCGGGCTCCCCGGCGAAGGTCTCCCGGGCGGCCGTGATCGACGCGGCGTCCTGTTCGACACCCGTGACCTGGTGGCCGGCCCGGGCCAGCCGGAGCGCCTGCGCCCCCCGGCCCATGCCGACGTCGAGCACACGCAGCCGCCGCCCGACCGGGAAGCGCCCCACTATCTGCTCCTCCAGCTGGCGGGCCACCAGTTCCTCGCGGACGACGTCACGCAGTCCGCCGAGCCCGCTCGGCAGGCCCCGCGCCGTGCCGTCCGTGAACGGCGTCGTGCTCAGGGCCGCTCCCCGCGCTTGACCTGGGGCTTGGGCAGCCGCAGCCGGCGCATCTGGAGCGTGCGCATCAGGGCGTAGGCGACCGCGCCGCGCCGGTTCTCGTCCGGGAAGCGCTCGGCGAGCGTCTTCTTCAGCCGGAAGCCGGTCACGATCGAGTCGAGCACGATCATCACGATGACCACGAGCCACAGCAGCAGCGCGATGTTCTGCAGCTGCGGCACCTGGACCAGGCTCAGTACGAGGATGACCACGGCCATCGGCAGGAAGTACTCCGCGATGTTGAACCGCGAGTCCACGTAGTCGCGGGCGAACCGGCGCACCGGGCCCTTGTCGCGCGCGGGCAGGTAACGCTCGTCGCCGCTGGCCAGCGCCTGGCGCTGACGCTCCATCGCGGCACGGCGCTCCTCGCGCTGACGCTTGGAGGCGTCCTTGCGCGTCATGCTCGTGTTGGCCACGCTGCGGCGCTGCGACTGGGCCGCGCTGCGCTTGGGCGTGGGGCGGCCCTTGGGGGCCTCGGGGTGACGGGGCTGACTGGAGTCGGTCATCGTCGCCTTGTCGGCGGCGGCCTTCTCTTCCTTGGCACGGCTACGGAACACAAAACCCAAGGGTACGGGGTGGCCGGGGTTGGACCCCAGCCCCGCGGGGAACGATCCGGCAACACCGGACGTCTTTCCCTAGGACAGAAGGGGACGTAGCGGGGATCTTGGGGAAGACCGGCAGGCCGTCCCGGGGAACCACCTACTCCTCACGCCGGACCGGGAGGGTACTCAGTCGTCCTTGGGGATGAGCGCATCCGTCCCCGAACAGTGCGGTAATGGATGCAGGGCCCGTACTGTGGGTTCTGTCGCAGGTGCTGGAGCTGGAGTCCGTCAGAAGGGGGCGCGCGAAGCCCATGAGCGGTGTCATGAAGCGTATGGGGATGATCTTCCGCGCGAAGGCGAACAAGGCCCTTGACCGGGCCGAGGACCCGCGCGAAACCCTCGATTACTCGTACCAGAAGCAGCTGGAGCTGCTCCAGAAGGTCCGCCGGGGCGTCGCCGATGTGGCGACCTCTCGCAAGCGGCTGGAGCTCCAGCTCAACCAGCTCCAGTCCCAGTCGGGCAAGCTGGAGGACCAGGGCCGCAAGGCGCTCGCGCTCGGCCGCGAGGACCTGGCGCGCGAGGCGCTCTCCCGCCGCGCCGCCCTCCAGCAGCAGGTGACGGACCTGGAGACGCAGCACGCCACGCTCCAGGGCGAGGAGGAGAAGCTGACCCTCGCGGCGCAGCGGCTCCAGGCCAAGGTGGACGCCTTCCGCACCAAGAAGGAGACCATCAAGGCCACCTACACCGCCGCGCAGGCGCAGACCCGGATCGGCGAGGCCTTCTCCGGCATCTCCGAGGAGATGGGTGACGTCGGCCTGGCGATCCAGCGCGCCGAGGACAAGACCGCCCAGCTCCAGGCGCGGGCCGGCGCGATCGACGAGCTGCTCGCCTCCGGCGCCCTCGACGACCAGTCCGGCATGCACAAGGACGACATCCAGGCCGAGCTGGACCGCCTCTCCGGCGGCACGGACGTGGAGCTGGAACTGCAGCGCATGAAGGCCGAGCTGGCCGGCGGAAGCTCCGGTGACCGGCAGGCCATCGAGGGCAGCCAGGGACAGGCCGAGCCCCAGGCCCAGCAGCAGCCACAGGACACCCCGCGCTTCGACAAGCAGTAGCCCACGCCGAGGAGGGCGACATGATCGTACGGATCATGGGGGAGGGGCAGGTGACGCTGGCCGAGAGCCGGCTCGCCGAGCTGAACAAGCTGGACGAGGAACTGCTCGCCGAGATGGAGAACGGCGACGGTCCCGGCTTCCGCGCGACGCTCAAGGCACTGCTGGCCAAGGTGCACGAGCTGGGCGAGCCGGTGCCGGACGACTCCCTGGAGCCGTCCGACCTCATCCTGCCGTCCCCCGACGCCACCCTCGAGGAGGTCCGTGACCTCCTCACCGACGACGGCCTCATCCCGGGGACCTGAGGCGTCCCGGGAAGACCTGGTCCGATCGTCCGCAGAGAGGGGGGAGCCGGGGCGCGCCGCACGGGCGTCCGCCCCGGTCACCGCAAGCAGCCGTGAGCACCCTGACGCGCGCCCGGTGCAGGGCGCGGGCCCACCCCACCGCAGTGGACGCGGCGCTGGCCGTCGGCGTCCTGCTGTGCATGGTCGCGGGGTCGTTCGTCGACCCGCACGACCCCGAGGGGGTCCGCTGGGGTCTGCGCACCCCCGACCCGCTCAGCCTGGTCCTGATGACGCTCGCCGCCGCCGCGCTCGTCTTCCGGCGCCGCGCCCCCCGCACGGTGCTGGGCGTGGCCGGCGGTCTCTCCGTCGTCGAGTCCGTCACCGGCGACCCCCGCGCGCCCGTCGCCATGTGCGCGGTGATCGCCCTCTACACCGTCGCCGCCACCACCGACCGCCCCACCACCTGGCGGTTCGGCCTGCTCACCATGACCGTCCTGACCGGCACCGCGATGGCCGCGGGACCCCTGCCCTGGTACGCCCAGGAGAACCTGGCGATCTTCGCCTGGACCGGCATCGGCGCCACCGCCGGGGACGCCGTGCGCAGCCGCCGCGCCTTCGTCCAGGCCATCCGCGAGCGCGCCGAACGGGCCGAACGCACCCGGGAGGAGGAGGCCCGCCGCCGGGTCGCCGAGGAGCGGCTGCGCATCGCCCGCGACCTGCACGACGTGGTGGCCCATCACATCGCCCTGGTCAACGTCCAGGCCGGGGTCGCCGCCCACGTCATGGACAAGCGGCCCGACCAGGCCAAGGAGGCCCTCGCCCACGTCCGCGAGGCCAGCCGGCACGCGCTCGGCGAACTGCGCGCCACCGTCGGCCTGCTGCGCCAGTCCGGCGACCCGGAGGCCCCCACCGAGCCGGCCCCCGGTCTCGACCGCCTCGACGAACTCGCCGGCACCTTCCGCAACGCCGGCCTGCGCGTCGAGGTGGCCCGCGCCGACCAGGGCACCGAACTGCCCGCCGCCGTGGACCTGGCCGCGTACCGGATCATCCAGGAGGCGCTGACCAACGTGCAGCGGCACGCCGGGACCGGCGCGCGGGCCGAGGTCAGCGTCGTACGCATCGGACCGCACATCGAGGTCACCGTGCTCGACGACGGCAGCGACGGGGGCCACGAGCACACTCCCGGCGGCGGGCACGGCCTGCTCGGGATGCGGGAACGCGTCACCGCCCTGCGCGGCACCCTGACCACCGGCCCCCGCTACGGCGGCGGCTTCCGCGTGCATGCGATCCTGCCCGTCGAGCCCCGCACCTCCACCGCCCCGGGCGGCCGCCCGTGACCGACGCACCGCTGGAGACCGCATGACGATCCGTGTCCTGCTCGCCGACGACCAGGCCCTGCTGCGCAGCGCCTTCCGGGTACTCGTCGACTCCGAGCCGGACATGGAGGTGGTGGGCGAGGCGTCCGACGGCGCGGAGGCGGTCCGGCTGGCGCGCGAGCACCTCCCCGACGTCGTCCTCATGGACATCCGCATGCCCGGCACCGACGGGCTCGCCGCCACCCGCGAGATCAGCGCCGACCCCGCGCTCTCCGGGGTGCGGGTGGTGATACTGACGACCTTCGAGGTCGACGACTACGTCGTGCAGTCGCTGCGGGCCGGCGCCTCCGGTTTCCTCGGCAAGGGCTCCGAACCCGGCGAGATGCTCGGCGCGGTCCGCATCGCCGCCGGGGGCGAGGCACTGCTGTCCCCGGTGGCCACCAAGGGCCTGATCGCCCGCTTCCTCGCCCAGGAAGGCCCCTCCGGCCCCGACAGCGACCCCGATCGCGCCGAGCGCCTCGGCTCGCTCACCGTGCGCGAGCGGGAGGTGCTCGTCCAGGTCGCCGGCGGCCACTCCAACGACGAGATCGCCGAACGCCTCGAGGTCAGCCCGCTCACCGTGAAGACGCACGTCAACCGCGCGATGGCCAAGCTGGGCGCCCGCGACCGGGCGCAGCTCGTGGTGATCGCCTACGAGTCCGGGCTGGTCCGTCCAAGGGTGGACTGAGCCCGGGCGGGCGTACTGCGGCGGGAGTACGAGCCCCCGGAGAGATTGGACCTCGGGTCTACGGATCGGCCCCCGCGATGGCTCAGGGTGTAGAGCGGGCCGCCCACTGTGCGCGCGCCCCCTGCCGGACTTTCGCCGCTCGACGGAAAAGAGACCCTGACCCATGTCCTGGCTGTCCAGATTCAGCCTCGCGCAACGGGCGCTGATCGGACTGATGTCGATCATCGCGCTCGTCTTCGGGGCGATCGCGATTCCACAGCTGAAGCAGCAGCTCCTGCCCACCATCGAACTGCCCATGGTCTCCGTGATCGCGCCCTACCAGGGCGCCTCGCCGGACGTGGTCGAGAAGCAGGTCGTCGAGCCCATCGAGGACAGCCTGGAGGCCGTCGACGGCATCTCCGGCGTCACCTCGAAGGCGAGCGAGGGCAACGCCGTGATCATGGCGTCCTTCGACTTCGGCAACAACACGCAGCAGCTCGTCGCCGATGTGCAGCAGGCCGTGAACCGGGCCGGCCCCCGGCTGCCGACCGGGGTGGACCCGCAGGTCGTCGCCGGCTCCACGGACGACATCCCGACCGTGGTGCTCGCCGTCACCTCCGACCAGGACCAGCAGGCGCTCGCCGACCAGCTGGACCGCACGGTGGTACCCGCGCTGAAGGGCATCGACGGCGTCGGCCAGGTCCTGGTGGACGGCGTACGCGACCTCCAGGTCACCGTCGTCCCCGACGCCGCGAAGCTCGCCCGGGCGGGCCTGAGCACCCAGTCGATAGCGCAGGCCCTGCAGGCCGGCGGGGCGACCGTACCGGCGGGCTCCTTCGACGAGAACGGCGCCAACCGCACCGTCCAGGTGGGCGGCGGCCTCACCTCGGTGCGCCAGATCCAGGACCTGATGGTCACCGCCGCGCCCGGCGCGGGCAAGCCCGTCCGCCTCGGTGACGTCGCCACCGTGCGTCAGGAGGAGGCGGGCTCCGACTCCCTCACCCGCACCAACGGCAGGCCGAGCCTCGCCGTGATGGCCACCATGGACCACGACGGCAGCGCGGTCGCCATCTCCAAGGCCGTCGAGGACAAGCTGCCCGAGCTGCGCGAGGACCTCGGCGACGGCGCCACCCTCACCGTGGTCAGCGACCAGGGCCCCGCGGTCTCCAAGGCCATCGAGGGCCTGACCGTCGAGGGCGCGCTCGGCCTGCTCTTCGCCGTGCTGGTGATCCTGGTCTTCCTCGCGTCGGTCCGCTCCACGCTCGTCACCGCGGTGTCCATCCCGCTGTCGGTGGTGCTCGCGCTGATCGTGCTGTGGACCCGCGACCTGTCCCTGAACATGCTGACGCTCGGCGCCCTGACCATCGCCATCGGCCGCGTCGTGGACGACTCCATCGTCGTCCTGGAGAACATCAAGCGGCACCTCGGCTACGGCGAGGAACGCCAGACGGCCATCATGAACGCGGTGCGCGAGGTGGCCGGCGCGGTCACCTCCGCCACGCTCACCACGGTCGCCGTGTTCCTGCCGATCGGCCTGGTCGGCGGCATGGTGGGCGAGCTGTTCGGCTCCTTCAGTCTCACCGTCACCGCCGCGCTGCTGGCGTCCCTGCTGGTGTCGCTGACGGTCGTCCCGGTGCTGTCGTACTGGTTCCTGCGCCCCCCGAAGGACACCCCGGAGGACGCCGAACAGGCCCGCCGGCTGGCGGAGGAGAAGGAGGCCAGGAGCCGCCTGCAGCGCACCTACGTGAGCGTGCTGCGGTTCGCGACCCGGCGCCGGCTGGCCAGCGTGGCCATCGCCGTGGTCGTGCTGATCGCCACCTTCGCCATGGCGCCGCTGCTGAAGACCAACTTCTTCGACGCGGGCGAGCAGCAGGTCCTCACCGTCCAGCAGAAGCTGAAGCCCGGCACCAGCCTGGCCGCCACCGACGCCCAGGCCAAGAAGGTCGAGCGGCTGCTCGACGACACCGAGGGCGTGCGGGACTACCAGGTGACGGTCGGCTCGTCCGGCTTCATGGCCGCCTTCGGCGGCGGCACGGACACCAACCAGGCGAGCTACCAGGTGATGCTGGAGGACTCCGCGTCCTCCGAGGACGTGCGGGACAGCCTGGAGAAGGGCCTCGGCGAGCTCGACGGCATCGGCACCACCACCGTGGCGGCCGGCGACGGCTTCGGCAGCCAGGACCTGAGCGTGGTGGTCAAGGCCGCCGACGCGCAGGTGCTGCGCAAGGCGGCCGACCAGGTGCGCGACGCGGTGGCCTCGCTGGACGACGTCACGGACGTCACCAGCGACCTCGCGCAGAGCGTGCCCCGCATCTCGGTGAAGCCCAACGACAAGGCCGCCGCGGCCGGCTTCGACGCCCAGACCCTCGGGATGGCCGTCGCCCAGTCGGTGAAGGGCACCCCGGTCGGCAAGGCGGTCCTCGACGACGCCGAGCGCGACGTCGTGATCCGCTCGGCGCGGCCCGCGACGACCGTGGACCAGCTGCGCGAGCTGCGCCTCGGCGCGGTGAAGCTCGGTGACATCGCGACCGTGCAGGTGGTGGACGGTCCGGTCTCCATGACCCGGATCGACGGCCAGCGTTCGGCCACCGTGACCGCCCGCCCGGTCGGTGACAACACGGGCGCCGTGGGCACGAAGCTCCAGACGAAGATCAACGAGCTGACGCTGCCCGCGGGCGCGACGGCCGAGATCGGCGGCGTGACCGAGGACCAGGACGAGGCGTTCGTCAACCTGGGTCTGGCCATGCTGGCCGCGATCGCGATCGTCTTCATGCTGCTGGTCGGCACCTTCCGGTCGCTGGCCCAGCCGCTGATCCTGCTGGTGTCCATCCCGTTCGCGGCGACCGGCGCGATCGGCCTGCTGCTGATCACCGGCACCCCGATGGGCGTCCCGGCGATGATCGGCATGCTGATGCTGATCGGCATCGTGGTCACCAACGCGATCGTGCTGATCGACCTGATCAACCAGTACCGCAAGCAGGGTTACGGCGTGGTCGAGGCCGTGCTGGAGGGCGGCCGGCACCGACTGCGGCCGATCCTGATGACGGCCCTGGCGACCGTCTTCGCCCTGCTCCCGATGGCGCTCGGCGTCACCGGCGAGGGCGGCTTCATCGCCCAGCCGCTCGCGGTCGTGGTGATCGGCGGTCTGATCACGTCGACCCTGCTCACCCTGCTCCTCGTCCCGACGCTCTACGCGATGCTGGAGCTCCGCAAGGAGCGCCGCGCGAAGAAGCGCGCGGCGAAGCGGGCCGGGAAGGCGGGCCTGCCCGAGCAGCCGGCGCCGCACGCGCCGGACGCCTCCTCCGACGAGACGCGGCCCGCGTCCGTCTGACCGCGTGACGCGTGACGGCCGGTTCCCGAACCGGAACAACCGGTTCGGGAACCGGCCGTCACCGTTTCGCCGTTCCCTATGCTGGGGCCTCGAACTGGCTCACGGGGGAGGGGCTCGGGGTGCCGCTGCGCAAGGACGACCCGAAGTCGGTCGGTGGTTACCGGCTGCTGGACCGGCTCGGCGCCGGCGGCATGGGCGCCGTCTACCGGGGCAGATCGCGGTCCGGCCGCGAGGTCGCCGTGAAGGTGGTGCACGCCCAGTACGCCGAGGACCCCGTCTTCCGGACCCGTTTCCGCCAGGAGATCGCCGCCGTCCGCAAGGTGAGCGGCGTCTTCACTGCGCCCGTCGTGGACGCCGACCCGGACGCCGAACGCCCCTGGATGGCCACCCAGTACGTGCCCGGCCCCTCGCTCGCCGCGCGGATCCGCGACGAGGGCCCGCTGAACCGCACCGAGTTGCGGCGGCTGGCGCTCGGCCTGGTGGAGGCGCTGCGGGACATCCATCGCGCCGGGGTCGTCCACCGCGACCTCAAGCCCGCCAACGTGCTGATGGCCGACGACGGCCCCCGGGTCATCGACTTCGGCATCTCGCGCGCGGTCGAGAACCACAACACCCTCACCGAGACCGGCCAGATGATCGGCACCCCGCCGTTCATGTCCCCGGAGCAGCTGACCGACGCCCGCTCGGTGGGCCCGGCCTCCGACGTGTTCTCCCTTGGCGCCCTGATCGTCTTCGCCGCCACAGGCCGCGGCCCCTTCGACGCGGACAGCCCCTATCTGACGGCGTACCGGGTGGTCCACGACGACCCGGTCCTGGACGACGTTCCGGACCCCCTGCGCCCGGTGCTGGAGCGCTGCCTGGCCAAGGACCCCGGGGAGCGGCCGGGACCGGGCTCCCTGGCAACCGGGTTCATGGCCGCGCTGCCGGGGACCGGCGACGAGGAGGGCGCCACGGTCCGGCTGCGCACCGGCGAGCTGGCCCTCGTACGGACACAGCCCGCCGGAACCCCCGGCACCGGCTCGGACGCCCTGTCCGCCTCGGAGCCGCCCGCCCGCCGTCGGCGCCGTGCCCGCAGACGGTGGGCCGTGGCCGGGACCGCCGTCGCGCTCGCCCTCGGGCTGACGGCCTACGTCCTCTCCGGCCCCGGGGACGACGGCCGCCGGGAGGGCACGGACGTCGCCGCGTCCTCGCGGTGGGCCGCCCCACCGGACGGATGGCGGCCGTGGCAGACGACGGTGGAGGCAACAGCAGCGAGCGGGGTGAGGCGGGCGTCCGACGTGGCCGGGCTGGGCGGCTTCTCCGCCCCGCGGTGTGCGGCGGACGGGAACGCCGTGTTCTGCGCGGGCGACGGGACACTGCCCCTGCGGATCGACGCGTCCACCGGGCAGGTCGTCTGGCGCGCCGACGGGGTGCCGTCCGCCCAAGGAAAGGGCGGGTTCGGCTTTTCGGTGCTCGGGGTCGTGGACGGCACGGTGGTGGTCGAGCAGCAGTACCTCCCCAGCCAGGACGGAGGGATCCGGACCTCGGTCAGCGCCCTCGACGCGCGCACCGGAAAGCGCCTGTGGCACCGCGGCCTGAATGCCGGTCAGGCCCGCGCTCACCTCCACGGCGATCTCGTGGTCGTCCCGGACGACGACAGCGGCCGGACGCTCGTCGCCCGCTCGGCACGCACCGGCGCCGAGCGCTGGACGGCCGCGCTGCCGGAAGGGCAGTACTGCGACTGGGCGAGCTCCCGAGCCGACGCCCTCCTGCTGTGCGGGCCCGCCCAGGCGCCCGCGAAGAACCGGGTGCTCCTGACCCTGGACGGAACCGACGGCACGGCGCACACCGCCGAGGCGCCCTACGGCTCCGTGCCCCTCGGATCGTTCGACGGGCGCGTCCTCCTGCTCGACCGGTCCGAGGACGAGGAGAGGGACGCGTACACGCGCATCCGGCTGGTCGACACCGGCACGGGCCGCTCCACCACGACCCGGCTCGCGCACGAGCTCGAAGGAGACGTGACGCTCGCGGACGGCGTCCTGTGGTGCGCCTCGTCCTCCGGCCGGCTCACCGCGGTGTCGGCCCGGACCGGCGCCCGGCTGTGGACCACCCGGACCAGCCTGGAGCAGCCCTCCGGCGTCACCCACGATCCGCGGGCCCGCGTGGTCTACCTTTCCACCGCCAGCGGCCGGGTCGCCGCCCTCGACGCCACGAAGGGAACCCCACTGTGGGAGACCCTGCCGCGTGCCCGACGGGCGGAGAACCTGGGCCGGGAGTCGGCGCAGGTGCTGCTGCACGACGGCGCCCTGGTCGTCAGCACGTTCGAGGGCGATCTGTTCTCGCTGGACCCCGCCCACCCCGACCGGGAGCCCGTGCCGGGGTGAGGGCGGGGTGGCCGGCTACGGCAGCGCCAGCATGCGCTCCAGGGCGAGCTTGGCGAACGCCTCCGTCTCCTTGTCCACCTCGATGCGGTTGACCAGGGTGCCCTCGGCGAGGGACTCCAGGGCCCACACCAGGTGGGGGAGGTCGATGCGGTTCATCGTCGAGCAGAAGCAGACCGTGCGGTCGAGGAACACGATCTCCTTGTCCTCGGAAGCGAAACGGTTCGCCAGGCGGCGGACCAGGTTCAGCTCGGTGCCGATGGCCCACTTGGAACCGGCCGGGGCCGCCTCCAGCGTCTTGATGATGTACTCGGTCGAGCCCACGTAATCCGCCGCCGCCACGACCTCGTGACGGCACTCGGGGTGCACCAGGACGTTGACGCCCGGGATGCGCTCGCGGACCTCGTTCACCGAGTCCAGGCTGAACCGGCCGTGCACCGAGCAGTGGCCGCGCCACAGGATCATCTTCGCGGCGCGCAGCTCCTCGGCGGTCAGACCGCCGTTCGGCTTGTGCGGGTTGTAGACGACGCAGTCGTCCAGCGACATCCCCATGTCACGCACCGCCGTGTTGCGGCCCAGGTGCTGGTCGGGGAGGAAGAGGACCTTCTCGCCCTGCTCGAACGCCCAGTCCAGAGCCCGCTTCGCGTTGGACGAGGTGCAGATCGTGCCGCCGTGCTTGCCGGTGAAGGCCTTGATGTCGGCGGAGGAGTTCATGTACGAGACGGGGACGACCTGCTCGGCCACCCCGGCCTCGGTCAGCACGTCCCAGCACTCGGCCACCTGCTCGGCGGTGGCCATGTCGGCCATGGAGCAGCCGGCCGCGAGGTCCGGCAGGACCACCTTCTGGTCGTCGCCGGTGAGGATGTCGGCGGACTCGGCCATGAAGTGCACACCGCAGAAGACGATGTACTCGGCCTGCGGGCGCGCGGCCGCGTCCCGCGCCAGCTTGAAGGAGTCGCCCGTGACGTCGGCGAACTGGATGACCTCGTCACGCTGGTAGTGGTGGCCGAGGACGAAGACCTTGTCCCCGAGCTTCTCCTTGGCCGCGCGGGCGCGCTCCACGAGGTCCGGGTCGGACGGCGAGGGGAGGTCGCCGGGACACTCCACACCGCGCTCGCTCCTCGGGTCGGCCTCACGGCCGAGGAGCAGCAGGGCGAGGGGCGTCGGCTGGACGTCGAGCTCCGGGGTCTGGGCGGTGGTCACGACACGCACCCTTTCTGTTCTGGCGACTTCTCGTCGAAATGACGCTATCTATCATAACCGGTTCACGTCACTTTGACGATGGCGATAGCGTCCATGTGACGTGAATCTAGGCGGCCGCCCGTTCATTCCCGTCAGGCCCGACAAGGGACGGTTTCCGCTCCGCACGGCGTGTGCGAGCATGAAGAGCGAGGCGAGGAAATCACGCGCCCGGCCCGGAATGAATCCGCGGTCCCGCCGGTTGCAACCGTCGGCAAGCAGTCTCCGTACAACCCGGGAGAGATGTAGATGTCCGTATCGGACGAGACCACCACCGTCACCGACGGCATCGTCCTGACCGACGCCGCCGCGTCCAAGGTCAAGGCCCTGCTCGACCAGGAAGGCCGTGACGACCTCGCCCTGCGCGTCGCCGTCCAGCCCGGCGGCTGCTCCGGCCTGCGCTACCAGCTCTTCTTCGACGAGCGCTCGCTCGACGGCGACGTGGTGAAGGACTTCGGCGGTGTGAAGGTCGTCACCGACCGCATGAGCGCCCCGTACCTGGGCGGCGCCACCATCGACTTCGTCGACACCATCGAGAAGCAGGGCTTCACGATCGACAACCCGAACGCCACCGGCTCCTGCGCCTGCGGCGACTCCTTCAGCTGAGCGGACCGCTCGGCCCGGAGTATCGCTCCGGAACATGACGAAGGCGGCGGCCCCGTGGACACGGGAGCCGCCGCCTTCGTCGTACGCGCCCGGCGGTCAGCGGGTGCGGGGCGCAGGCAGGCGGGCGCCCTCCTTGTGCAGCGGCACCGCCTCGCCCCGCGCGTCCACGACCTTGCGGTCGCCGAGCGGCGCGTCCAGCCGCACCGTCTGCTGGTACTGCCTGGCGATCATGATGCACACCTTGTCCGGCCAGGGCGTCTCCGTCACCTTCACCGTGACCCGGCCGCCGCTCTCGCTCGCCGTCGCCGCGTAGTCGGCGCACACGCCGCCGGAGAAGGTCACCGTGAGCTCGTCGCCCTCGGCGGTGTAGCCCTCCACCGCGACGTCCCTGGTGGCCGGCGCCGACGTCGGCTCGTCACCCGGCCGCGAGGGACGCTCGCCCGGCTGCTCCCCGGACCCGGTCGGCGAGGCGAGGAACGAGGGCGCGACCGCGGGGTGCGTCACGGTGAACGGACTGTCCGAACCCGCCGGCCGCACCTCGAACAGCCAGGACGGCACCAGCGCGGGCCGCCCGTCCACCGAGTGCGCGGCCAGCCCGAACACCGCGTCGTCGACCGAGACGGTGTCACCGGCCGGCTTCGTCGCCGGGGCGCACGGCTCCTCCCGCTGCTGCCCGTCCTCCAGCGGTACGGGGGTGGCGCAGCCGCCGATCTCCACCCGGTCACCGGCGCCGGGAGCACCGTTCATCGAGGCCAGCGCCTCGTCGGCGCTCACCACGGGGTAGGTGTCCCCCTTCACCGGCTCCGCGAGCCGGCCGCTGCCGCCGACCACCTCACCGCCGGCGCCGACGACCACCCCGGTCGTCCAGCCGTACGTCGGCAGCCCGCCGACCACCGGGTCGGCGTTCACCACGCGCCTGCCGTCCAGCAGCTGGCTCGCGTCCAGCTTGGCCTCGTCCTGGCCCACGGCCTTGAGCACGGGCGCGGCGGCCTTCTTCGCGGCGGCCTCGCTCACCGCGGGACCGCCGGTGCCGGACGGTGCCTTGCAGGTGGCGCCCTTGCAGTTGTCGCCGCCGGGGATGTTCCGGCTGAACGTCCAGGTGCCGGGGGCCTGTTTGTCGACGCGCAGGGTCGGTCCGGAGCCGTCCTGGCCGCCGATCCGCCACGAGGCGCCCTCGGCCACCGGCCGGCCCTGCATGCCCAGCGCCTTCGCCAGCGCGACCACCTTGTCCTCGGTCACCTGACCCCGCGCGTGGTACACCGGCGCCGTGTCCGGGCCCTCGGGAAGCGTGCCGTCGGCGCGGTAGGTGGCGCCGTAGGGGTTGGGCTCGCCCGGTGCGATGCCGTTCGGGCCGCTCTCGGAGAAGCCGTCCAGGGCGAGCGGCGGGGGAGTGGGGTCACCGTTCGCCCCGGGAGTCGTACCGGCCCCCTTGTCCTCACCGGCACCGGCCGCGAGGTACGCTCCACCCCCTCCGACCAGGAGCACGGCGGCGGCGACGGAGGCGACGAGCACGGGCGACCGGCGCCGGCCGGCGGGGGCGCCGGAGCGGCCGTGCGCGTCGTGCGACCCCCCGACCACGGGTTCGTCGTCGCCGGCCTCGGCCCCGGCGGAGCCGGCCCCGGGCGCGTGGGATGTCTGGGCCTCGCCCGTGGCCGTCGCGCCGGGCTCCTCGCCCGCGGCCGGTTCCTCCGCCCTGTCGGCGCTCGCGCCGGGGCCTGCGGCGCTCGCGCCGGGCCGGCCGGACTTCTCGGGACCGGCCGACGGCTCCCCGTCGCTCGCGGCGGATTCCGCGGCTGCCGGGCCGGGGGCCTCCGCCTCGGAAGGCCGGGCCTCACTCGCGCCCGCGCCCGCGGTGACCGTCTCGGTCCCCCCGGCCTCGGAGGCGGCGGAAGCGTCCGCGGGACCGTCGGAGGGCGCGGACGCGGAGGCACCGCGATCCGGTGCGTCCGCCCGCGCCCGCCCCGGCTCGCGCTCCTGCGGTGCGCCCCCGGTGTCGGGCGCGTCGCCCGGGGCGGGGCGCGGCTCGTCGTCGTGGTCGGGTCGCTCGGTGTTCACCGCATCGCTCCTTCGCCTGCACAGCTGTCCCATGCGGACCCTGCCCGGTCGCACCGGGGTCGCCGAGGGTTCGTATCCCACATCCCCTCTACGGGGGACAGCGATGGGACGCAGTGGGGGAGCGCGCGGTTCCCCGCGCCCGCTCAGTCGCCGTAGTCCGACATGGCGTCGAGCAGCCGCGCGGACGTGGACGGCACGCTCACGCCGTGGATGAGGGAGGGGGACACCGGCCGTGCCGCCGCCCGCTCGGGGACCGACCAGTGCGGGACCATCCGGGCGCAGTCGCCGCGCAGCGAGGTCAGGTCGCCCTCGAGGTCGGCCGGAGCGGTGCTGTGGACCTTGATGTTCGTCATGTCGGCACCGTACGCACGCCGGAGGTTGCGAAGAAAGAGCTACTATCGGGTAGTTTCGGCTGCTTCTACGGGCCGTTCACACCCGGTAGCGTGAAGTGTCAAACCGCCTCCCTCAGGAGAATCCACGCCGTGCGCATCGCAGTCACCGGCTCCATCGCCACCGACCACCTCATGACCTTCCCCGGCCGGTTCGCCGACCAGCTCGTCGCGGACCAGCTGCACACGGTCTCGCTGTCCTTCCTGGTCGACAACCTCGACGTGCGACGCGGCGGGGTGGGCGCGAACATCGCCTTCGGCATGGGCCAGCTGGGCACCCGCCCGATCCTGGTCGGCTCCGCCGGCTTCGACTTCGACGAGTACCGTGCCTGGCTGGAGCGGCACGGCGTCGACACCGACTCGGTCCGCATCTCCGACACGCTGCACACCGCCCGCTTCGTGTGCACCACGGACGCCGACCACAACCAGATCGGCTCCTTCTACACGGGCGCGATGAGCGAGGCGCGGCTGATCGAGCTGAAGACCGTCGCCGACCGCGTGGGCGGCCTCGACCTGGTGTCCGTCGGCGCCGACGACCCCGAGGCGATGCTGCGGCACACCGAGGAGTGCCGTTCCCGCGGCATCCCGTTCGCCGCCGACTTCTCCCAGCAGATCGCCCGGATGAGCGGCGAGGAGATCCGGATACTGCTGGAAGGGGCGACCTACCTCTTCTCCAACGAGTACGAGAAGGGGCTCATCGAGACCAAGACCGGCTGGAGCGACGAGGAGATCCTCGCCAAGGTCGGCCACCGGGTCACCACCCTCGGCGCCCGCGGCGTGCGCATCGAGCGGGCCGGCGAGCCGGCGATCGAGGTCGCGTGCCCCGACGAGGAGCGCAAGGCCGACCCCACCGGCGTCGGTGACGCCTTCCGCGCGGGCTTCCTGTCCGGCCTGGCCTGGGGCGTCCCGCTGGAGCGCGCCGCGCAGGTCGGCTGCATGCTGGCGACGCTCGTCATCGAGACCGTCGGCACCCAGGAGTACCAGCTGCGCCGCGGCCACTTCATGGAGCGCTTCACCAAGGCCTACGGCGACGACGCCGCGAACGAGGTGCGTCAGCACCTGAGCTGACCCGGGTCAGGACAGCCGGCGGACCACATAGGCCGCGCCCCGGTCCGCCGGCTGCTCACCGACGTACTCCTGCCCGCGCATCTCGCACCACGCCGGAATGTCCAGCCGGGCCGCCTCGTCGTCCGCGAGGACCCGCACCAGGCCGCCCACCGGCACCTCGCCGATCACCTTGGCCAGCTCGATCACCGGAATGGGGCAGCGGCGTCCCAGCGCGTCCACCACCAGCGCCTCGTCCCGCTCCTCGGTCACCACGTCCGTCCGGGACACCGGCGCGCCGAGCTTCTCCCGCACCCCGGCCACCACCTCCGGCAGCACGGTGAGGAAGCGCTCGACGTCCTCCTCCTTCGTGCCCGGCGGCAGCGAGACGCGCACATTGCCCTCGCTGAGCACCCCCATCGCCTTCAGCACATGGCTCGGTGTCAGGGTGCTGCTGGTGCAGGAGGAGCCGGACGACACCGAGAAGCCGGCCCGGTCCAGCTCGTGCAGCACCGTCTCCCCGTCGACATAGAGACAGGAGAAGGTGACGACGCCCGGCAGCCGCCGCTCCGGGTCACCGACCACCTCGACGTCCGGCACCACGCCCGGCACCCGTACCCGGATCCGCTCCGTCAGCTCCCGCAGCCGGGCCGCCTCCCCGGCCGCCTCCGCCCGCACCGCCCGCAGCGACGCCGCCGCGGCCACGATCGCCGGCAGGTTCTCGAACCCGGCCGCCCGCCCCGACTCCCGCTCGTCGTGCGGACCCTGGGGCGCGAAGCGCACACCCTTGCGCACCACCAGCAGCCCGACCCCCGACGGTCCGCCCCACTTGTGGGCGCTCGCCGCCAGCAGCGACCAGTCGCCCTCCACGCGTCCCCAGCCCAGCGACTGGGCCGCGTCCACCAGCAGCGGCACCCCCGCCGCCCGGCACGCCTCCGCCGTGGCGGCCACCGGCTGGACCGTGCCCACCTCGTGGTTGGCGGACTGCAGACAGGCCAGTGCGGTGTCCTCCCGCAGCGCCCGCGCGTACCCGGACGGGCTCACGGCACCCGAACGGTCCACCGGGACCTCGGTGACCGTGCCGCCGCCCGCCCGGTGAACTTCCGCCGCATGGAGTACAGAAGAGTGTTCGACCGCCGACACGATCAGGTGATGCCCGGTGCGCCGCCTGCCCGCCAGCGCGCCCGCGATCCCCGCGTGCACGGCCGCGGTGCCGGACGGCGTGAACACCAGCTCGTCCGGGCGGCAGCCCACCGCCTCCGCGGCGGCCTCCCGCGCCGCGTCCAGCAACAGCCGCGCCCGCCGCCCCTCCTTGTACAACCGCGCGGGATCCGCCCACCCTTCGTCCAGAGAGGCCATCAACGCCTGACGGGCGACGGGATGAAGAGGAGCACCGGAAGCAGCATCGAAGTAGGACACACGGCAACGCTAACCCCCTCAGGGGCGCGGGGAACTGCGCGATCGACCACGACGACGCCGCAGCCGCCACGACGCCCGTACCCCCGGATGATGAGGCGCTCGACGTAACCCGCGGCGCGTACGGCACCCCTCCCCGCGACCCCTCGGAGAGCGTCGGCTAGGGTTTGGTCCGCATAAACATCCAAACCCCTGCCCGACGCAGGGCGGCGACCGACCAGCGAGAAGGCCAGGCCGCAGCCGAACAGCGCGGGCGAGACTCTCGGGAAGGCGCTACGTGAGTCCCAACGGCTCCGACCTCCCCCACGGCCTGGAAGGCGTGGGCGGTACCCCCAAGCCGCGGCGCCCGATGCGGCGGAAGCTGCTGCAGGCACTGACCGCGGGCCTGGTCCTGGCGACCGCCACCGGTTGCACATGGGAGGACTTCCCCCGCCTCGGCATGCCCACCCCCACCACGGAAGAGGCCCCGAGGATCCTCTCCCTGTGGCAGGGGTCCTGGGCGGCCGCGCTCGCCGTCGGCGTGCTGGTGTGGGGCCTGATCCTGTGGAGTGCTTTCTTCCACCGGCGCAGCCGCACCAAGGTCGAAGTACCTCCGCAGACCCGGTACAACATGCCCATCGAGGCGCTGTACACGGTGGTCCCCCTCATCATCGTCTCGGTGTTCTTCTACTTCACCGCGCGCGACGAATCCGAGCTGCTGAAGCTCGACAAGAAGCCCGACGTCACGTTGAACGTGGTCGGCTTCCAGTGGAGCTGGTGCTTCAACTACGTCGAGAACGTCGAGGGTTCCACGGGCGACGCCAAGACGTCCAAGGAACTCGACCCGATTCCGGACCGCTACAAGGAGGCCTTCCCGGCCGACGCCGGCGGTGTCTACGACTGCGGCATCCCCGGAACCCGGAACCCGCAGACCAACAACCCGGGCCCCACCCTGTGGCTGCCCGAGGGCAAGCGGGTCCGCTTCGTGCTGACCTCGCGTGACGTCATCCACTCCTTCTGGGTGGTGCCGTTCCTGATGAAGCAGGACGTCATCCCGGGCCACACCAACGCCTTCGAGGTGACCCCCAACCGTGAGGGCACCTTCCTGGGCAAGTGCGCCGAACTCTGCGGCGTCGACCACTCCCGGATGCTGTTCAACGTGAAGGTCGTCTCCCCCGAGCGGTACGAGCAGCACCTGAAGGACCTCGCGAAGAAGGGGCAGACCGGCTACGTGCCCGCGGGCATCGAGCAGTCCGGCCCTGAGAAGAACCGGGAGTCGAACATCCTGTGAGCATCCTCAACGAACCCCAGGGTGCCGCGGCAGCAGGGTCCCACTACGAGGACGAACTGCCGGTCAGGCGCCAGAGCCGTGGCAACGTGGTGGTCAAGTGGCTGACCACCACGGACCACAAGACGATCGGCACGCTGTACCTGGCGACGTCGTTCGCGTTCTTCGTCATCGGTGGCGTGCTCGCCCTGGTGATGCGCGCCGAGCTGGCCCGCCCGGGCCTGCAGATCGTGTCGAACGAGCAGTTCAACCAGGCGTTCACGATGCACGGCACGATCATGCTGCTGATGTTCGCGACGCCGCTGTTCGCCGGTTTCGCGAACTGGATCATGCCGCTGCAGATCGGCGCGCCCGACGTGGCGTTCCCGCGGCTGAACATGTTCGCCTACTGGCTCTACCTGTTCGGCTCGCTCGTCGCGATCGGCGGTTTCCTCACGCCCGACGGCGCCGCCGGCTTCGGCTGGTTCGCCTACTCGCCGCTGTCGGACGCGGTCCGCTCGCCGGGCCTGGGCGCCGACCTGTGGATCATGGGTCTGGCCTTCTCCGGCTTCGGCACGATCCTCGGCTCGGTCAACTTCATCACCACGATCATCTGCATGCGCGCTCCCGGCATGACGATGTTCCGCATGCCGATCTTCACCTGGAACGTGCTGCTCACCGGTGTGCTGGTGCTGCTCGCCTTCCCGGTGCTGGCCGCCGCGCTGTTCGCCCTGGAGGCGGACCGCAAGTTCGGGGCACACATCTTCGACTCGACGAACGGCGGGGCGTTGCTCTGGCAACACCTCTTCTGGTTCTTCGGTCACCCAGAGGTGTACATCATCGCGCTGCCGTTCTTCGGCATCGTCTCCGAGATCATCCCGGTGTTCTCCCGCAAGCCGATGTTCGGCTACATGGGCCTCATCGGCGCGACCATCGCGATCGCGGGTCTGTCGGTGACGGTGTGGGCGCACCACATGTACGTCACGGGCGGTGTGCTGCTGCCGTTCTTCTCCTTCATGACCTTCCTGATCGCGGTCCCGACCGGTGTGAAGTTCTTCAACTGGATCGGCACCATGTGGAAGGGCAGCCTGTCCTTCGAGACACCGATGCTGTGGACGCTGGGCTTCCTCATCACGTTCACCTTCGGCGGTCTGACCGGCGTCATCCTGGCCTCGCCGCCGCTGGACTTCCACGTCTCCGACTCGTACTTCGTGGTGGCGCACTTCCACTACGTGGTGTTCGGCACCGTGGTGTTCGCGATGTTCGCCGGATTCCACTTCTGGTGGCCGAAGTTCACCGGCAAGATGCTCGACGAGCGGCTCGGCAAGATCACCTTCTGGACGCTGTTCATCGGCTTCCACGGCACCTTCCTGGTCCAGCACTGGCTGGGTGTCGAGGGCATGCCGCGCCGGTACGCGGACTACCTCGCCGCGGACGGCTTCACGGCCCTGAACACGGTCTCGACGATCGCCTCGTTCCTGCTCGGCATGTCGCTGCTGCCGTTCTTCTACAACGTCTGGAAGACGGCCAAGTACGGCAAGCCGGTCGAGGTCGACGACCCGTGGGGCTACGGCCGTTCCCTCGAGTGGGCGACCTCCTGCCCGCCGCCCCGGCACAACTTCCTCACCCTGCCGCGGATCCGCAGCGAATCCCCGGCGTTCGACCTGCACCACCCGGAGATCGCCGCGCTCGACGAGCTCGAGAACGCCGGTCACGGCGAGAAGGCCCTCTCCGGCGGCAAGGAGGCCGGCAAGTGAAGATCCAGGGCAAGATGTTCGTCTGGCTGAGTGTCTTCTTCCTGGCCATCGCCGTGGTCTACGGCCTCTGGTCGAAGGAGCCGGTCGGCACCACCGCCCTCGTCCTGGCCTTCGGCCTGAGCATCATGATCGGCTTCTACCTGGGCTTCACGGCCCGGCGGGTCGACGTGGGTGCCCAGGACAACAAGGAGGCGGACGTCGCCGACGACGCCGGCGAGGTCGGGTTCTTCAGCCCGCACAGCTGGCAGCCGCTGGCCCTGGCCGTGGGCGGCGCCCTGGCCTTCATGGGCGTGGCGATCGGCTGGTGGCTGATGTACTTCTCGGCGCCGATCCTGCTGATCGGCCTGTGGGGCTGGGTCTTCGAGTACTACCGCGGTGAGAACCGCACCCAGTAGCACGCCGCCAGGCACCCGGGAGCCCGGACACTCCGTCAGGAGGGTCCGGGCTCCCGTTTTTGCCGCATCCGCCTCACCCGTTCGGGCCGCCCCGGTGAGCCGGTGCGGCCCCGGCTTCCTAGCGTGAGGCCATGAGAGACACAGAGTCCCCCCGGACCGGCCGCCGGGGCCCCCGGGCCCGCCGGGGCCGCCTCATCGGCTGCACGCTGCTGGTGACGGCCCTCGGCGCGGGCGTCACCGGCTGCTCCTCCGACGGCAGCCCGCTGTCCGCCGAGCCGTACGACGCGGCGGACCAGATCTCCTTCAGCGGCTCCCTCGAAGAGGGCAAGCCCGCCGACCCCGACAAGCCCCTCGAGATCGTCGCCGAGGACTCCGACGGGCGTATCACGGACGTCATCGCCGTGGACGCCGCCGGACGCCGTCTGGCGGGCGAACTGGCCGCCGACGGCAGCCGCTGGCACAGCACCACCCCGCTGGCCGCCGACGTCCAGTACACGGTCCGCGTGAGCACCGAGGACGAGGACGGCGCGCCGGGCCGCAAGGTCCTCACCTTCACGACGGGCAAGCCGGGCACCGCCAAGCGGCTGGGCGTCACCTTCGGCCCCGAGGCGGGCACGTACGGCGTCGGCCAGCCGCTCGTCGCGGAACTCAGCGAGCCGGTCAAGGACCGGGCCCAGCGGGCCGTCGTGGAACGCGGCCTGAAGGTCGACTCCACGCCCGCCGTGACCGGCGCCTGGCACTGGGTCGACGACAAGAAGCTGCACTTCCGTCCCAAGGACTACTGGCCCGCCCAGGCCACCGTCCAGGTGCGCAGCAACCTGGAGGGCATCAGGATCGGGGACCGGCTCAGGGGCGGCGCGGCGAAGCCGCTGACGATCCGCACCGGCGACCGGGTGATAGCCCTCACCGACGCGGCCACGCACCGGCTGACGGTCTTCAAGAACGACGAGGAGATCAAGCAGATCCCCGTCACCACCGGCAAGCCCGGCTTCGAGACCCGCAACGGCGTCAAGGTGGTGCTCGCCAAGGAACGCTTCGTACGCATGCGCAGCACCACCGTGGGCATCGCCGAGGGCTCGTCCGAGTCGTACGACCTGGACGTGCACTTCGCCACCCGGGTGACCTGGAGCGGCGAGTACGTGCACGCCGCCCCGTGGTCCGTCGGCTCCCAGGGCCACGCCAACGTCAGCCACGGCTGCGTGGGCATGAGCACCGCCGACGCCGAGTGGTTCTTCGACACCTTCCGTCAGGGCGACCTCGTCGAGGTCGTGAACTCCGAGGGCGACACGATGGAGCCGTTCGGCAACGGCTTCGGCGACTGGAACCTGGACTGGGACAAGTGGCGCGCCGGCAGCGCCCTGACAGCCGGCGGGACGGCGCCCGACACCGGGGAGGCGGCGCGCCTGCGTCCCGCGACCGTATGAGGCCCGCGGGAGGCGTCACAGGACCGCGGCGGGGCACCGCCCCGCCGCGGCAGGGTGGCTCAGGCGCCCGCCAGCGCCTTCCGCCGCAGCAGCGAGGCCAGGGCGGACGCGAACTCCACCGGCTCCACCGGAAGCGTCACCGCGGCCTCCGCGCGGCTCCAGGTCGCCAGCCAGGCGTCCTGCGGCCGCCCGATCAGCAGCAGCACCGGCGGGCAGTTGTAGATCTCGTCCTTGATCTGGCGGCACATCCCCATGCCGCCCATCGGAACGGCCTCGCCGTCCAGCACGCACACGTCGATGCCGCCGCGGTCCAGCTCCTTGAGCACGGCCGCCGGCGTCGCGCACTCGACGAACTCCACCAGGGGCACGTCCGGCGCCGGGCGCCGCCCGGTGGCGAGCCGCACCTGCTCCCGGGTGTTGGCGTCGTCGCTGTAGACCAGCACCGTGGCGGTCGCCTGCATTGTTCCTCCACGCGTAAGAGAGAGGGCACGGCTCGGTCGGGACCCTCGGGTACCGATGGCGCGGATGCTACCCCCTCGGACCGCCCGTCAACACTGGTTCGGACACGGCTTCGAAGGGGGCTTCCATGGGCCATACGGGCAGTCCAGGAGGGGCGAACACACCGAACGGCACCCCCGGGAGTGAGGGCGGGATAAGCGACCGACATAATGTCGGCGTGGCGACAGCAACGACAGTAGACACCGGGCACGCGCACCCGTCGGTCAACCGACCGAACCTCACCAGCGTCGGAACCATCATCTGGCTGAGTTCCGAGCTGATGTTCTTCGCGGCCCTCTTCGCGATGTACTTCACCCTGCGATCGGTGACGGGACCGGAATTCTGGTCGGAGAAGGCCGACCTGCTGAACTTCCCGTTCTCGGCGACGAACACCACGATCCTGGTGCTCTCCTCGCTCACCTGCCAGCTCGGCGTCTTCGCCGCCGAGCGCGGTGATGTGAAGAAGCTCCGGATGTGGTTCATCGTCACCTTCATCATGGGCGCGGTGTTCATCGGCGGCCAGGTCTTCGAGTACACCGAGCTGGTCAAGCACGAGGGCCTGTCCCTCTCCTCCGACGCGTACGGCTCGGCCTTCTACCTGACCACCGGCTTCCACGGCCTGCACGTGACGGGCGGCCTGATCGCCTTCCTGCTGGTCCTGGGCCGGACCTACGCGGCCCGGAGGTTCACCCACGAACAGGCGACCGCGGCCATCGTCGTGTCCTACTACTGGCACTTCGTCGATGTCGTCTGGATCGGCCTCTTCGCCACGATCTACATGATCAAGTAGGCGGGCCCTCATCCGCGCGCGCTGGACACAGCGCACCCAACAGAAGCATCGACGCAGAAGATCCTGACACCGGGGTAATCCGTGAAAAAGCTCTCCGCACGACGACGCCATCCGCTGGCGGCGCTCGTCGTCCTACTCCTCGCGCTGGCATGCACCGGGGGGCTGTACGCCGTGTTCGCACCCGCGGACAAGGCGCAGGCCGACGAAACCGCCCAGTCCCTCACGATCAAGGAGGGCCAGAAGCTCTACACGGTCGGCTGCGCCAGCTGCCACGGCACCGGTGGCCAGGGCACGTCCGACGGCCCCAGCCTGGTGGGCGTGGGCGCCGCGGCGGTCGACTTCCAGGTGAGCACCGGCCGCATGCCGGCCGCCACCTCGCAGAGCGCGCAGGTCCCGCGCAAGAGGAACATCTACAGCCAGGCCGAGATCGACCAGCTGGCGGCGTACATCGCCTCCCTGGGCGCCGGCCCGGCCATCCCGACGGAGGCGCAGTACGGCCCCGAGGGTGCCGACGCCGCCAAGGGCGGTGAGCTGTTCCGCAACAACTGCGCGCAGTGCCACAACTTCACCGGCAAGGGCGGTGCGCTCACGCACGGCAAGTACGCCCCGAGCCTGGACGGCGTCTCGCCGAAGCACATCTACGAGGCCATGCTCACCGGCCCGCAGAACATGCCCTCCTTCCCCGACACCACGCTGTCGGAGCAGAACAAGAAGGACGTCATCGCGTACCTGAACGCGGTCAACGGCGAGGACACCGAGAGCCCCGGCGGCCTGTCGCTGGGAGGCCTCGGCCCCGTCTCCGAGGGTCTGTTCGCCTGGGTCTTCGGACTGGGCGCCCTGATCGCGGTCGCCGTCTGGGTCGCCGCTCGGACCGCAAAGGCCAAGAAGTCATGAGTAGCCAAGACATTCCCGAAGAGAACCTGCCCGCAGCGCAGGAGACCGGCCACGGAGCGGTGAAGCTCGCCAACGAGCAGAACCCGTTCGCCGACCCCGGCCTGCCGCCGCACGAGCCGCGGATCCAGGACATCGACGAGCGGGCCGCCAAACGGTCCGAGCGCATGGTGGCCCTGCTGTTCACCGTGTCGATGCTGGCCACCGTCGGCTTCATCGCCTCGTACGTGGCCATCCCGGTCGACAAGTCGGTCTACATCTGGCCGCTCGGCCACATCAGCGCGCTGAACTTCGCGCTGGGCATGACGCTCGGCCTGGCCCTGTTCTGCATCGGCGCCGGCGCGGTCCACTGGGCCCGCACGCTGATGTCGGACCACGAGCTGACCGACGAACGTCACCCGATCGAGGCCTCTCCCGAGCTCCGGGCGAAGGTCATGGACGACTTCCGCCAGGGCGCCAAGGAGTCGGTGATCGGCCGCCGGAAGCTGATCCGCAACACCATGTTCGGCGCGCTGGCGCTGTTCCCGCTCTCCGGTGTGGTGCTGCTGCGCGACCTCGGGCCGCTGCCCGAGGACAAGCTGCGCCACACCCTGTGGGGCAAGGGCAAGCTGCTCGTCAACATGAACACCAACGAGCCGCTGCGCCCGTCGGACCTGATCGTGGGTTCGCTGACCTTCGCCAAGCCCGAAGGCCTGGAGGAGCACGACCACGGGTTCCAGACCGAGATCGCCAAGGCCGCCCTGATGCTGGTCCGCATCCAGCCGGACGACATCAAGGACAGGCGCTCGCTCGAGTGGTCGCACGAGGGCATCCTTGCCTACTCGAAGATCTGCACCCACGTCGGTTGCCCGATCTCCCTGTACGAGCAGCAGACGCACCACGCGCTGTGCCCCTGCCACCAGTCCACCTTCGACCTCTCCGACGGCGCCAAGGTGATCTTCGGTCCCGCCGGTCACCCGCTGCCGCAGCTGCGCATCGGCGTGAACGACGAGGGTTACCTCGAAGCGCTCGGCGACTTCGAAGAGCCCGTCGGCCCTGCTTTCTGGGAGCGCGGATGAGTACTACGACCAGCACCGATTCCCGCTCGCGCGGGAAGGCACCGGCCGGTGAGCGGGTCGCCGACTGGGCGGACGGCAGGCTGGGGATCTACTCCCTGGCCAAGGCCAACATGCGCAAGATCTTCCCCGACCACTGGTCGTTCATGCTGGGTGAGATCTGCCTGTACAGCTTCATCATCATCATCCTCACGGGTGTGTACCTGACGCTGTTCTTCCACCCGTCGATGAACGAGGTGGAGTACCACGGCAGCTACGTCCCGCTGCAGGGCCAGCTGATGAGTGAGGCCTACAAGTCGACGCTGGACATCAGCTTCGACGTCCGTGGCGGTCTGCTCATCCGGCAGATCCACCACTGGGCCGCGCTGATCTTCGTGGCCGGCATGTTCGTGCACATGATGCGCGTGTTCTTCACCGGCGCGTTCCGCAAGCCGCGTGAGATCAACTGGCTGTTCGGCTTCCTGCTGCTCGTCCTGGGCATGTTCACCGGTTTCACCGGCTACTCGCTCCCGGACGACCTGCTCTCCGGCACCGGTATCCGCTTCATGGAGGGCGCGATCCTGTCCGTGCCGATCGTCGGCACGTACATCTCGTTCTTCCTCTTCGGCGGCGAGTTCCCCGGCGACGACTTCGTGGCCCGGTTCTTCTCGATCCACGTCCTGCTGCTGCCGGGCATCATGCTCGGCCTCGTGGTGGCGCACCTGATCCTGGTCTTCTACCACAAGCACACGCAGTTCGCGGGCCCCGGAAAGACCAACAAGAACGTGGTCGGCATGCCGCTGCTGCCGGTGTACATGGCCAAGGCCGGAGGCTTCTTCTTCCTGGTCTTCGGTGTGCTCGCGGCCGTCGCGGCGATCGCCACGATCAACCCGATCTGGGCCATCGGCCCCTACCGGCCGGACATGGTCTCCACCGGTGCCCAGCCGGACTGGTACATGGGCTTCTCCGAGGGCCTGATCCGTGTCATGCCGGGCTGGGAGATCAACTTCTGGGGTCACACGCTCGTCCTGGGTGTGTTCATCCCGCTGATGATCTTCCCGCTGGTCCTGGCGGCCATCGCGGTGTGGCCGTTCATCGAGTCCTGGGTCACCGGCGACAAGCGCGAGCACCACATCCTGGACCGCCCGCGCAACGCCCCGACGCGCACGGCGTTCGGTGTCGCCTGGATGACGCTGTACTTCGTGCTCCTCATCGGCGGCGGCAACGACATCTGGGCCACGCACTTCCACCTGTCGATCAACGCCATCACCTGGTTCGTCCGGATCGCGTTCTTCGTCGCCCCGGTCGTGGCGTTCGTCATCACCAAGCGCATCTGCCTCGGTCTGCAGCGCCGGGACAAGGAGAAGGTGCTGCACGGCCGCGAGTCGGGCATCATCAAGCGCCTGCCGCACGGTGAGTTCATCGAGGTGCACGAGCCGCTCAGCCAGGAGCAGCTGTACACCCTCACCGCGCACGAGCAGCCCCGGCCGCTCGAGCTCGGCCCGGAGGTCGACGAGAACGGCGTCCGGCGCAAGGTGAAGGCCGGCGAGAAGCTGCGCGCGAAGCTCAGCAAGGGCTTCTACGGCGAGGAGTCCCAGATTCCGAAGCCGACCGTCGAGGAGTACAAGGAGATCACGAGCGGCCACGGCCACCACTGATCCCTCAAGTACTCCACCCGTCGCCACACGACAGTGAAGGGCCCCCGTCCGTTCTGCGGACGGGGGCCCTTCGCCGTACCCGGGGCTGGATAGGGTGGGTCCGGGACCGCGCCGGTCCCGGCCACCCGCTACGACCGTCAGGAGCGACCATGAGCGCTGTGACCCCCGCTGGAGGCGACAACGCGGCGGGCCGCTCCTGGCCCGCCCTGCTGAACGGCCTCCTGGACGGACGGAACCTGTCCGCCGACGACACCGCCTGGGCGATGGACCTGATCATGCGCGGCGAGGCGACCGACGCGCAGATCGCGGGCTTCGCGGTGTCCCTGCGCGCCAAGGGCGAGACGGTCGAGGAGATCACCGGCTGCGTCCGGGCGCTGTACGCCCACGCCAACGTCATCGACGTACCGGGCGCCACCGTCGACATCGTCGGCACCGGCGGCGACGGCGCCAAGACGGTGAACATCTCCACCATGTCCTCCATCGTCGTGGCCGGCGCCGGCGCGAAGGTCGTGAAGCACGGCAACCGCGCCGCGTCCTCCGCCTCCGGCGCCTCCGACGTCCTGGAGAAGCTGGGCGTCAACCTCGAACTCACCCCCCGCCGGGTCGCCGAGGTCGCCGAGGAGGCCGGAATCACCTTCTGCTTCGCGGTGAAGTTCCACCCGGCGCTGCGCCACGTGGCTGCCGCCCGCGGCCAGCTCGGCATCCGCACGGTGTTCAACTTCCTCGGCCCGCTGGCCAATCCGGCCCAGGTGAAGGCCCAGGCGGTCGGCGTCGCCGACCCGCGGATGGCGCCCATCATGGCCGGGGTGTTCGCTGGGCGCGGCCACTCCTCGCTGGTGTTCCGCGGCGACGACGGCCTGGACGAGCTGACCACCACCAGCACCTCCCGGGTGTGGGTGGTCCGCGACGGCGCGGTGACCGAGGAGAGCTTCGACCCGCGTGACGTCGGCATCGAGCTGGTGCCGGTGGAGGCGCTGCGCGGCGCCGACGCCTCCTACAACGCCGAGGTCGCCCGCCGCCTGCTGGACGGCGAACGGGGCCCGGTGCGGGACGCGGTGCTGCTGAACTCCGCGGCGGCGCTGGTGGCGCTGGAGCCGGGCGGCGGCACGCTCACCGAGCAGATCCGCGCCGGGATGGACAAGGCGGCCGAGTCGGTCGACTCCGGCTCCGCCAAGCGCGTCCTGGAGCGCTGGGTGGCCGTCAGCAACGCCTGAGAACCGTGCGGTTGTCCCGCGATCCGGACTCGGGTTGCGGGACGCCGGTCACCTCACGTAATTTCCCTGTCAGGTCATGAGTGACAGCCACAAGGCCCCGGCCGGCTGTCCGGCAACCCTCCGTCCGTGGCGGGGTGCCCCGGGTGAGGACCAGGCCGTGAGCAGCAGGGCGCACGGCAAGCGCGGACCCCTCGCACACCAGGGGTCCTGGTCGTCGAGGAGCCTTCCGTGAGCAAGCGAATGCGCTAGGGCGTCGAGCCCCGCCTCCGCACACCCCTTTCACTCTTCTTCCCGCGCCTGCGCGCCGTCCGCTCGCGCGGGGATCCGTCCTGCCTCACGGGAGTTCCGCCATGTCCGTCTCCGCCGTTGCCGCCGCCCCGTCCGTCCGTGCCCCGCTGCCCGTCCTCGGCCGGGACGTCACCGTCCCGCTCGTCACCGGCGGCGAGGTCACCTACGCCGCGCTCGACTATGCCGCCAGCGCCCCCGCCCTCCAGCGCGTCTGGGACGACGTGGCCGCGTACGCCCCGTACTACGGCAGCGTCCACCGGGGCGCCGGGTACCTGTCGCAGTTGTCCACCGACCTGTTCGAGAACGCCCGCCGGACGGTCGCCGAGTTCCTCGACTGCCGCATCGAGGACCAGGTGGTGTTCACCCGGTCCACCACCGACTCCCTCAACCTGCTCGCCGCCGCCCTGCCCGAGGGGTGCGAGGTCTTCGTCTTCGAGACCGAGCACCATGCCTCCCTGCTGCCCTGGCGGGGCGCCCGGGTGACCTACCTGGACGCGCCGGGCAGCCCCGCGCAGGCCGTCGCGACCCTGGAGCGGGCCCTAGCCGACCGCGACCCCTACGGCCCGGCCCTGGTCTGCGTGACCGGAGCCTCCAACGTCACCGGTGAGCTGTGGCCGGTCCGTGAACTGGCCGCCGCCGCGCACGCGCACGGCGCCCGGATCGTGCTGGACGCCGCCCAACTCGCCCCGCACCGCGCGGTGAGCGTGCGCGACCTGGACGTCGACTGGGTCGCCTTCTCCGGGCACAAGCTGTACGCGCCCTTCGGCTCCGGGGTGCTGGCAGGGCGCGCCGACTGGCTGCGCGAGGCCGAGCCCTACCTCGCGGGCGGCGGCGCCAGCCGCAAGGTCACCCGGCGCGCGGACGGCGGGGTGGACGTCGAGTGGCACGACGGCGCCGCCCGCCACGAGGCCGGCTCGCCCAACGTCATCGGCGCCCACGCCGTCGCCTCCGCCTGCGCGGCGCTCACCGAGGCCGGCTTCGACGCGCTGGCCGCGCGCGAGGACGCGCTGGTCGGCGCGGTGCGGAAGGGGCTGGCGGACGTGCCCGAAGTGCGGTTCCTGTCACTGTTCGGCCACGACGCGCCGCGGGTCGGTGTGCTGTCCTTCGTGGTCGAGGGCTGGAACAGCTCCCACTTCGCGGCGGCACTGTCCGCGGAGTACGGCATCGGTGTGCGGGACGGGCTGTTCTGCGCGCACCCGCTGGTGCGGCGGCTGGTGGGCAGTGAGGCGGGGGGCCAGGGGGAGTGCGGGGCGCCGGACGCGGGCTCGCTCAACGCGATTCGGGTCAGCTTCGGGGCCGGGACGCCGGACGAGCACGTCGAGCGGTTCGTGCGGGCGGTGCGGGAGCTGATCCGTGACGGAGCGCGGTGGTCCTACCGGACGGTGGAGGGACGGTGCGTGCCGGCCACGTCGGCTACGAACAGCCCCTCCGGCGTTTGAGGAGCGGGGCCCGGAGCGGAGCCCCGGGAGTGGGCTAGCTGTCCAGACCGATGGCGAACGCGGCCTCCAGGTCGTGCTGGGAGTACGTGCGGAACGCCACATGCGTGTCCGTGCCCTCGACCCCCTGGATCTTGCTGATCCGGCCGGGGATGACCTCCGCCAGGTCCTCGTGCTCACGGACCCGCACCATGGCGATCAGGTCGTACGTGCCGGTGACGGAGAAGACCTCGCTGACGCTGTCCAGCGCGGCGATCTGTTCCGCGATCTCGGGGATCCGGTCCACGCTGGTCTTGATGAGGACGATCGCGGTGATCACGGCTGGTTCTCTCCCTCGGGAGCCGGAGCAGGGGCGGACCTCACTGTAGTCGCCCCGCCGCGCCACACCCATGCGCAGCCGAACCCCAGGCCGAAGCCCACCAGGTGCGCCAGATGGGCCACCCCCGGCCCGCCTCCCGCCGCCGCCCACTGCAGGGCCGCCCAGAACGGCAGCACCACCCACGCGGGCAGCCGTACCGGCAGGAAGAGGGCGAACGGCAGGAGACTGGTGACCCGCCCCCGGGGGAACAGGAACAGGAACGCCCCGAGGACCGCCGAGATCGCTCCCGAGGCCCCGACCAGGGACCGCTCGGAGCCGGCGTTGGCGGCGGCGTACCCCAGCAGGGCGAGGTAGCCGCAGCCCGCGTAGCACAAGGCGAACCGCACCCGGCCCATCCGTGTCTCGGTCATCGGTCCGAACACGTGGAGGAACAGCATGTTGCCGAGCAGGTGCACCCAGCTGCCGTGCACGAACAGCGCCGTGGCGGGGGTGAGGACGGCCGCGAGGGACCCGTCGAACAGGTCTGCGGGGATCACGCCCCAGCGGCGGAAGTAGGCGCGCTGGGCGGCGAGCAGCTCGTCCCCGGAGCCGTGGGCCGGATGCAGGCCCGAGGCCGGCCCGACGAGGAAGACCAGGCAGCACAGCACGATCAGGGTGCGGGTGACCGGAGCGGGAGTGGTCCGGATCGCCCCGGCGGCCGCCGCGGCCCAGTTGCGGATCATGGCTACAGAGCATGACGTAACCGGACGCACCCACGCAGACCGCCTCGCCGCCGTGGACAGGCGGGCGGCGGGCACCCGGCAGGCCGTAGGGTTACGAGCCACACGCACCGGCCGCCCGGTGCGTCACGGACACTGGAAGGAAGGCGAACAGCCACGATGACGGTTCCTCTGCCGACCACCTCGACGCGGTGGCGTTGCACGCTCTGCGGCAACCTCACCCGTTTCGACGTGACCCGCTCGTCGAAGGTCGTCGAGTACGTGCACCTCGATCTGGCCGGAGAGCCCAAGGTCGAGGAGCGCGAGGTGCTCGATGAGACGATCGAGTCGGTACGGTGCCGCTGGTGCAACGCCGTGGATCAGGTGGAACTCGTGGACAGGCCGGGCGCCGGCTCCTGAAGCGGAGCGGGCCCCGCTGACGGCGGCCCCCGGGGCGGGGCCGCACACAGGCATTGGGGTGTGACGGATGGCGGAGACCACGGGCGGGGGGCCGCAGGACGGCACCGCCGAGGTGCTCGACCGCCCGCTGCCCGACGGAGTGCGCCGCCGGGTCGTCCAGATCGTCGCGGACGGCTTCGGCGGGCTCACGGTCGCCGAGCTGCCCGCGCAGCTGCGGCAGTACGCACGGTTCACCCCGAGCCGCCGCGCCAAGTTCGCCGGGAACGCCATGGCGGCGGCGCTGGAGACCGACCCGCTGTTCCGGCAGCGCATCGGGGAGAAGCTCAGAGAGGCCCAGCCGGAACTGACCGGCGCCCTGGACTCCGGCTCCCCGCCCCCGGCCGCGGACCCGCTCGATGTGGCGGCCGCGGCCTATGTGCTCCGCCCGGCCGGTTGGGTCAAGCTGGTCACCGCCGCCGGCGAGGAGGCCCAGCGCGCCGACGCCGAGCGCGCCGACGAGGAGACCCGCGCCGAGCTGGAGCGGCTGCGCGCCGAACTGGACCGGGCCCGTGACCACACCAGGTCCGAGACCGAGCGGCTGCGCGCCGAGCTGGACGCGGCGAAGAAGGAGACCGAGTCGCTCCACCGCAAGCTGCGCTCCGCCCTCGCGGACGTCAAGCGCGGCGAGGCCGCCGTGCGCAAGCTGCGGGGCGAGATGGAGGCCGTACGCGCCGAGGGGCATGCCCAGGTGTCGGCCGCCGAGAGCGAGAGCCGGCGCCTCAAGGCCCGGCTGGGGGAGACCGAGGCCGCCCTGGAGGCCGCACGCCGGGCCGCCCGCGAGGGCCGCAGCGTCGAGGACATGCGGGTACGGCTGCTGCTCGACACCGTGCTGGACGCCGCCCAGGGGCTGCGGCGCGAACTGGCGCTGCCTCCCGTGTCGGTGCGGCCCGCGGAGACCGTGGACGCCGTGGAGCCGGGCCGGATGACCCCGAAGGACATCGCCGCCCGCGCGCTGTCCGAGGACGACCCCGCCATCGTCGACCAGCTGCTGGCGCTGCCGCAGGCGCACCTGGTCGTCGACGGCTACAACGTCACCAAGACCGGCTATCCCCAAATGCCTCTGGAGAAGCAGCGATTGCGCCTGCTGGGGCAGCTGGCGCAACTCGCCGCGCAGACCGGCGCCGAGGTCACCTGTGTCTTCGACGGCGCCGAACTCGCCGCGCCGGTCCTGCTGGCCCCGCCGCGCGGGGTGCGGGTGCTCTTCTCCAAGCCGGGCGTCACCGCGGACGAACTCATCCGCCAGCTGGTGCGCGCAGAGCCTCCGGGGCGGCCGGTCATCGTCGCCTCCACCGACCGCGAGGTCGCCGACGGGGTCGCACGCGCCGGCGCGCGCCCCGTCGCGTCCGCCGTGCTCCTCAAAAGGCTTTCCTGATATCTGATGCACATCCGTCCCTCGTGCAACGTACCTGATCAATGCCCGAATTGACGGAACCGTCACGCAACGTAGCGTCAAGAGAACGTCACTGCAGGTGAGTTGCGGTGCGATAAACGCGCTGTAGCGGAGATTTTGTGCCCAGGGATTTGAACTGATCACAAGAGAATCACTAGGGTCAGCCTTCGAACCCTCGCTCGCGCGATCACTCTCGAGAAGGAGCTCGTCTCCGTGGCGTCCCACCGTCGTCCCAAGCAGCCGAGCCGCGCACGCGTGACTGTGCTCACCACCGCCGCCGCTGCCGCCGTCGTCATGAGCTCGCAGGCTGCCAACGCCGCCCCGAGCGAGAAGCCGAGCAAGGACGAGGTCAAGACCAAGGTCGACAAGCTCTACGAGCAGGCCGAGCAGGCCACCGAGAAGTACAACGGCGCCAAGGAGAAGCAGGAGAAGCTCCAGAAGGAGATCTCCACCATCCAGGACAACGTCGCGAAGGGGCAGCAGGAGCTCAACGACCTGCGCGACGGCCTGGGTTCGATGGCCAGCGCCCAGTACCGCAGCGGCGGCATAGACCCGTCGGTGCAGCTGTTCCTCTCCGCCGACCCGGACGACTACCTCGACAAGGCGTCCACGCTCGACCAGTTGAGCGCCCAGCAGGTCGAGGGTCTGAAGAAGATTCAGGAGAAGCAGCGCGAGCTCGCCCAGCAGCGCTCCGAGGCCGCCGAGAAGCTCAAGGACCTCTCCTCCACCCGCGCCGAACTGGGCAAGAAGAAGAAGGAAGTCCAGGGCAAGCTCGCCAGCGCGCAGAAGCTGCTGAACAGCCTCACCGCCGCTGAGAAGGCGCAGCTCGCCGACGAGCAGAGCCGCGCCACCCGCGCCAGCGAGCGCGACGCCCTCTCGGTCAACGTCCCGGCCGGCTCCGGCCGCGCCGCCGCCGCCTTCGCCGCCGCGCAGAGCAAGCTCGGCACCCCGTACGTCTACGGCGCCACCGGTCCGTCCTCCTACGACTGCTCGGGCCTGACCTCCTGGGCGTACGCGCAGGCCGGCGTCGGCATCCCGCGTACCTCCGAGGCCCAGACCGGGGCCGGCACCAAGATCTACTCGGTGGACCAGCTCAAGGTCGGCGACCTGGTGTTCTTCTTCAACGACCTGCACCACGTGGGCCTCTACGCGGGCAACGGCCAGATCATCCACGCCCCCCGCACCGGCACCGTCGTGCGCTACGAGTCGATGAACACCATCGGCGGCCCCTTCATGTTCGGCGTGCGCGTCTGACCCGACCCGGGTGCCCCCGTTCGGGGGATTCCCGGCGGTCCGGCTCCGTCCCACGCCCCGCCTCGACCCCAGGTCACAGGCGGGGCGTCACCGTGTGTACCCGCCCTGGCCGTGGATATGACGGCGGCCCTGGAGGCTACTGTCTGCCGCGTTTCCCTGTCCGCCAGCGGAAGGAGCGCGGCTTCCCGTGGGGTCCCATCGTCGTACCGCACCGTCTTCAGGATCCGACCGGAGCACCGTCCTCGCCCTCGGCCTGCTCTCCGCGGCGGCCACCGCGCTCGGCGCGGTGCCGGCCACGGCCGCGCCGCAGGAGGACACCCGGGCCGAGGTCGACCGCCTCTACGAGGAGGCGGAGAAGGCCACCGAGGCGTACAACGCGGCCGGGGAGCGGGCCGAAACCCTGCGCCGGGAGATCGCCGACGTCCAGGACGTGATCGCCCGCAAGCAGCAGCGCGTCAACACCATGCGGGAGTCGCTGGGTTCGCTCGCCGGCTCGCAGTACCGCTCCGGCGGGCTGGAGCCCACCCTGGCCCTGCTGCTCTCCGACGACCCGGAGGACTACCTCGAGAAGGCCTCCGCGCTCGACCGGATCGGCGTCCACCAGAGCGCCGAACTGAAGAAGCTCCGCGGCACGTTGCGTTCCCTGGCCCAGGACCGCGCCGAGGCGTCCGGACGGCTCGGCGCGCTGGAGCGCAGCCGCAAGGCCGCCGCCACCCACAAGCGGACCGTGGAGGGCAAGCTCGCCGAGGCCCGCCGGCTGCTCAACTCCCTCCCGGCCGGTGAACGCGCCGCCTGGGACCGGGCCTCCCGCTCCGCCCGCGCCGACCTGCTCGGCCCCGGCGGCGCCCCCGCCTCGGGACGCGCGGCCGCCGCCGTCGCCGCCGCCCGCTCCGCCCTCGGCAAGCCCTACGTGTGGGGCGCCAACGGCCCCTCGGGCTTCGACTGTTCCGGACTGACCCAGTGGGCGTACGCCCAGGCCGGCGTCGCGCTGCCGCGCACCTCGCAGGCCCAGCGGTACGCCGGACGGCAGGTCCCGCTGTCCGAGGCCCGCCCCGGCGACCTGGTCCTCTACCGCGCCGACGCCTCCCACGTGGGGATGTACATGGGCAACGGCCAGGTGATCCACGCGCCCTACCCGGGCGCCCCCGTGCGCTACGACCCGGTGGGCATGATGCCGGTCTCGTCGGTCACCAGGGTCTGACCCCGGCGGCCCCGCGCCCGTACCCTCGGAAAGGTGGCTGGTCGAACGCGGGTGTCCGGGGCGGCGGTGGCGGCGTTGTGTCTGCTGCTCGTCGCCCTCGTGGGGTGCGGTGGCGGGCCCGCCGTGGACGCCGCCCGCGCGCAGGTGCAGTCCCTGCTCGATCGGCGCGCGGACGCGGTCCTCGACCGGGACGCCGCCGCCTACGCCCGCACCGGCACCCGGGACGGGTTCGACAACCTGCGCGCCGTGCCGCTCGCGGACTGGTCCTACCGCGTCACCGCGCTGGACCGCACGGGCGACCGGGCCACCGCCGCCGCCGACCTCAGTTACCGCGTCGAAGGACACGACCCCTCCCCGGTCGTCACCGCCCGCACCCTGAGCCTGAGCCGGGACCGGGACGGCGACTGGTCGGTGGACGCCGACCGCCCGGCCGACGACTCCGGGGAGCAGCTGTGGGACCAGGGCCGGGCCCAGGCCGTCCGCGGCGAGCGGAGCCTGGTGCTGGGCGTCGGGCAGTCCGCCGGGGCCCTGCGCGACTACGCGGAGCTCGCCGACCGCGCGGTGCCCGCCGTCTCCGACGCGTGGGGCGCGCGGTGGGCCCGCGGCGTCGTCGTCCTGGTCCCCCGGACGCTGGAGGGCATGGCGGGCCTGCTCGGCTCGCCTCCGTCCTCCTACCGGGGCATCGCGGCCGTCACCACCGGGGCCACCGGGGCCGGCCCCCGGGCCCCGGCGGACCGGGTCATCGTCAACCCGGACGCCTTCGGCCTGCTCGGCGACTCAGGACGGCAGGTCGTCCTCACCCACGAGACCACCCATGTCGCCACCCGCGCGCACACCTCCGCCGCGACCCCGCTGTGGCTGTCCGAGGGGTACGCCGACTGGGTCGGCTACCGCGACGCCGGCCGCACCCCCGCCGAGGCGGCACCGGAGCTCGCCCACGCCGTGGGCCGGGGAGAGGTGCCGGGCGCGCTGCCCGAGGACGACGACTTCGGCTTCACCGGCGACGCGGACGGGCTGGCCCGGGCCTACGAGGGCAGCTGGCTGGCCTGCCGGATGATCGCCGACCGCTGGGGTGAGGACCGCCTCGGCGCCTTCTACCGCGCTGTGGGCGCGCATCGGGACCGGGAGGGTGCGGTGCGGGATGCCATGGATCGGGTCCTCGGCACCACGCCGGAGGACTTCACCCTCCAATGGCGTGACTACGTACGGGACGCGTTGCGTTGAAGGTTCGGTGTCGGGACGGCTCCGCCGGTGGGGCGGTGGGGCCCGTGGGGCCGGGGCCGTGCTTCGTCGCCGGGTGCGGGGCGTCGGGGGCTGGGCGCGCAGTTCCCCGCGCCCCTTGGGGGCGCTGGTCGCGTCCCGGGGTCAGGACGGCACCGTGGTCCGCTCCGCCCAGGACGGGCCGGGCGCCGTGGGGACCTTCCGGCGCCCCGGCACCGACGCGCACCACAGGATGCGCGCCGCCAGCAGCGTCGCCGCCACCAGCAGGCCGTTGCGCAGCACCAGCAGCGTGATGCCCAGTCCGTCGCTCGCCACCACGTTCCCGAAGTACACCGGGAACTCCAGCACCGTCACCGGGCACGCCACCAGCACCAGCACCGCCGGCCGCCCCATCCGGCTCTCCCGGAAGCACAGGCAGGCCGCCGCCGTCCCCACCAGCCACACCATGTACTGCGGGCTGATCACCCGGCTGGTGACGGTGAACATCAGCACCGCCGTGAACGCCGCGTCCGCCGCCGTGTGCGGCTCGAACCGGGTCGCCAGCAGCCGCCACAGCACCAGCCAGGCCAGCGCGGCCCCGGTCAGGAACAGCGCCCCGGTGCTCACCCAGCTCACGTACGGGCCGAGGAACTCCACCGAGCCGTAGTTGAGCAGCACCTCGCCGTCCCAGCCGTGGTGCCGGGCCACGTGGAACACCAGCGCGCCCAGCGACTCGACCTCCGTGCCCCGGTCCCGCTGGAAGCCGAGGAACGCGAAGGCCCCCGGCATCAGCAGCGCGAACAGCCCGGCCACGACCACGCCGGTCACCGCCGCCGACACCCACGCGCCGCGCCGGCGCACCGCGAGCAGCAGCAGCGCCGGCCACACCTTCAGCAGCGCCCCGAACGCCACCAGCGCCCCCGCCAGCCGGGGGTGCCGGCCGGCCGCCAGCAGCGCGGCCACCGCCACCGCGGTCACCATCACGTCGTAGCGGGCGTACACCGTCGGTCCGAGCAGCGGCACGCCCGCCACCCACATCCACGCCCCGCGGCGGGACCGGCCGGCGCCGCGCGCCCCGCGCAGCAGCAGGGCCAGCGTCACCAGGTCGGCGACCAGCGCCAGCACGAAGAAGGCGGTGGCGTACTCCAGGAACGGCAGCACGGCGGGGGAGAGGATCGCCAGGGCCGCGGCCGGCGGGTACTGCCAGGTCACGTCGTCCAGCGGAAACGTTCCGGTGACCAGGACGTCGTACCAGCCCCGGTAGATCGCCGAGACGTCGCTGGTGACGTCCGGGCCGGGGAAGACCACCACCTTCAGCACGCACAGCAGCAGCGCCGCACGCGTCACCCCCCAGAGGCCCAGCAGCGGTGCCAGGGACCCTCGTGCGGCCGTCGGTTCCACGTGATCCCTGCCTGTCGGTGTCGCGGTCGTGAGGGGCCATGATGGCGCGGAAACCCGTGCACATGCCACCGAGCACCGCCGTGGCGGACGGCACAACAACCGTTCGGTAGGGTCGGCCGCGATGCACAAGACCCTGATCGTCACGAACGACTTCCCGCCCCGCCCCGGCGGCATCCAGGCGTTCCTGCACAACATGGCGCTGCGGCTGGACCCGGAGCGCCTCGTCGTCTACGCGTCCACCTGGAAGCGCACCCGGGAGGGCGTCGAGGCGACAGCCGCCTTCGACGCCGAGCAGCCCTTCACCGTCGTACGGGACCGCACCACGATGCTGCTGCCCACGCCCGCCGTCACCCGGCGGGCCGCCGGGCTGCTGCGCGAGCACGGGTGCACCTCGGTGTGGTTCGGGGCGGCGGCACCGCTCGGCCTGATGGCCCCGGCCCTGCGCCGCGCGGGCGCCGAGCGGATCGTGGCGACCACCCACGGCCACGAGGCCGGCTGGGCCCAGCTGCCCGCCGCACGCCAACTGCTGCGCCGCATCGGTGAGTCCACGGACACGATCACCTACCTGGGCGAGTACACCCGGTCCCGCATCGCCGGCGCGCTCACCCCCGAGGCGGCCGCGCGGATGGTGCAACTGCCGCCCGGCGTCGACGAGAAGGCCTTCCACCCGGGCTCGGGCGGCGACGAGGTGCGCGCCCGCCTCGGACTGGCCGGCCGGCCGGTGGTGGTGTGCGTCTCGCGGCTGGTGCCGCGCAAGGGCCAGGACACGCTGATCCGGGCGATGCCCGCGATCCTCGCCGCCGAGCCCGACGCGGTGCTGCTGATCGTCGGCGGCGGTCCCTACGAGAAGGACCTGCGCCGGCTCGCCGCGGACACCGGCGTCGCCGCCTCCGTCCGCTTCACCGGCTCCGTCCCCTGGTCCGAACTGCCCGCGCACCACGGTGCGGGGGACGTCTTCGCGATGCCCTGCCGGACCCGCCGCGGCGGCCTGGACGTCGAGGGCCTCGGCATCGTCTACCTGGAGGCGTCAGCGACCGGTCTGCCCGTCGTCGCCGGCGACTCCGGCGGCGCCCCGGACGCGGTCCTCGACGGCGAGACCGGCTGGGTCGTACGAGGCGGCTCGGCCGAGGAGACGGCCGAACGCGTCATCGCCCTCCTGGCCGACGAGGAACTCCGCCGCAGCATGGGCCGACGGGGCCGGCAATGGGTCGAGGAAAAGTGGCGCTGGGACCTCCTTGCCGACAAGCTGAAAACCCTCCTCTGACGCGAAAGCCGCCCTCAGACCGAGGGCGGCTTTCCGCTCCAGGGGCGCGGGGAACCGCGCGACCAGCTTCCACGGCGGGGCACTCGCACGACGGGCGGGAATCACCCTCCAGGGGCGCGGGGAACCGCGCGACCGACCCCCACGAACCGGCACCCGCCACGGCGAGCACCCCCACCCCAGTTGCCGCTACTTGGCGTAGATCGCCTCGATCTCGTGCGCGTAGTCCTTCGCCACAACATTCCGCTTCAGCTTCAGCGAAGGCGTCAGATGCCCCGACTCCTCGGTGAACTGCGCCGGAAGAATCCGGAACTTCCGCACCGACTCCGCCTTCGACACCGCCGCGTTCCCGTCGTCCACGGCCGCCTGGATCGCCGCCAGCAGATCCGGGTCCTGGCCCAGCGACACCGCCGTCGACCCCGCGGGCTTCCCGTGCTCCGCGCACCAACGCCCGAGGAACTCCTCGTCGATGGTGACCAGCGCGCCCACGAAGGGCCGCCCGTCGCCGACCACCATGCACTCCGCGACCAGCGCGTGCGCCCGGATGCGGTCCTCGATGACCGCCGGGGCGACGTTCTTGCCGCCGGCCGTCACCAGGATCTCCTTCTTCCGGCCGGTGATCCGCAGGTAGCCGTCCTCGTCCAGGGTGCCGATGTCCCCGGTGTGGAACCAGCCGTCGGCGAGCGCCTCGGCGGTCGCGGCCGGGTTGTTCCAGTACTCCTTGAACAGGTGCTCGCCGTGCAGCAGCACCTCGCCGTCGTCCGCTATGCGCACGACCGAGCCCGGCAGCGGCTGGCCGACCGTGCCGATCTTCTGCCGGTCCCACGGGTTGAAGGCGGTGGCCGCGCAGGACTCGGTCAGGCCGTAGCCCTCCAGCACGCTGAAGCCGATGCCGCGGAAGAAGTGGCCGAGGCGCTCACCCAGTGGGGCGCCCCCGGAGATGGCGTACTCGCCGCGCCCACCCAGGACCGCGCGGAGCTTGCCGTAGACCAGCTTGTCGAAGACCTTGTGCTTGACCTTCAGGCCGAACGAGGGACCCGACGGGGTGTCCAGCGCCTGGCTCCAGGCGATCGCGGTGTCGGCGGCCTTGTCGAAGATCTTGCCCTTGCCCTCGCCCTGCGCCTTGGCGCGCGCCGAGTTGTAGACCTTCTCGAACACCCGCGGCACGCCCAGGATCAGCGTGGGCCGGAAGGAGGCCAGCTCGTCGGTGAGGTTCTTGATGTCGGGCACGCAGCCCAGCTTGATCGGCGCCATCATGGGCGCGATCTGCACCAGCCGGCCGAAGACGTGGGCGAGCGGGAGGAACAGCAGCACCGAACACTCACCGGTGCGGAACAGCGGACGCAGCCGCTCCACGATGTTGCCGCACTCGGCGAAGAAGCTGCGGTGGGTCAGCACGCAGCCCTTGGGGCGGCCGGTGGTGCCGGAGGTGTAGACGATGGTCGCCGGGTCGTCGGCCTTGGCGACCGAGCAGCGCTCCTCGACCGTCTCGTCGCTGACGTCCGCGCCGAGGCGGCCCAGCTCCTCCAGGCCGCCGCCCTCGATCTGCCACACGTTCTTCAGCGCGGGCAGCCGGTCGCGTACGGACTCCACGGTCGCCGTGTGGGTGTCGAGCTCCACGAGGCAGGCGGTGGCGCCGGAGTCGCCGAGGATCCACGCCACCTGCTCCGCCGAGCTGGTCTCGTACACCGGCACGGTCACCGCGCCGGCGCTCCAGATCGCGAAGTCCAGCAGCGTCCACTCGTAACGGGTGCGCGACATCAGGGCGACCCGGTCGCCTGGCTGCACGCCCGCGGCGATCAGGCCCTTGGCGGCGGCCCGCACCTCCGCGAGGAAGGTGGTGGCCGTCACGTCCTGCCACGCTCCGCCGACCTTGCGGGCCATGACGGCGACATCGGGATGCTGCGCGGCGTTTCTGCGGACGATGTCGGTCAAATTGCCGTCCGCGGGGACCTCGTACAGGGCCGGAAGGCTGAACTCGCGCAAGACTGCTGCTCCTCTTAGGGCGCCGGCGCCACGACGTTGTGCGATGCGACGGTGCGGTCCAAGACTCGGGCGGGTGCTCGCGAATTCACTGGTTGAAATCCCGAGCACGACTGGACTGCCCGGACGTTACCCGCCGGTATGGCTGTCACGACAGGGGGGCCCCGCCAGATGTTCGCTGCGTCACACAGGTTGGTGTTTCATTGCGCACAGTAGTCCACGGCCGAAGCGGCGAGCCAGTAACCGCAGGTAGGCCCGCCATTGTTCACGTATGCCCCACAGGATTACGCTTGATCACCATGGCACCCACACCCGGCGGAGACCGGCGCACCCGCGTCCACGTGGTCAGCGACGTACACGGCAACGCGAGCGGCCTGGCCCGCGCCAAGGACGGCGCCGACGCCCTGGTCTGCCTCGGTGACCTGGTGCTGTTCCTCGACTACGCGGACCACTCCCGCGGCATCTTCCCCGACCTGTTCGGCACGGAGAACGCCCACCGCATCGTGGAGCTGCGCACCGCGCGGCGCTTCGAGGAGGCACGCGAGTTCCAGCGCGGCCTGTGGGCAGGCATCGGCGTCGACCGTGCCACGGCGATCGAGACGGCGGTGCGCAAGCAGTACGCCGAGCTGTTCGCCGCCTTCCCCACCCCGACGTACGCCACCTACGGCAACGTCGACGTGCCGCCCCTGTGGGCGGAGTACGCCGTCCCCGGCACCACCGTGCTCGACGGGCAGCGGGTGGAGATCGGCGGCTGGACCTTCGGCTTCGTCGGCGGCGGCCTGCGCACCCCGATGCGCACGCCCTACGAGATCGACGACGAGGAGTACGCGGCGAAGATCGAGGCCGTCGGCGAGGTCGACGTGCTGTGCACGCACATCCCGCCGGAGGTCCCCGAGCTGGTCTACGACACCGTCGCCCGCCGCTTCGAACGCGGCAGCACGGCGCTGCTGGAGGCGATACGCCGCACCCGCCCCCGCTACGCGCTGTTCGGCCACGTCCACCAGCCGCTGGTGCGGCGGATGAGGATCGGCGCCACCGAATGCGTGAACGTGGGGCACTTCGCGAGCACCGGACGGCCCTGGGCGCTGGAGTTCTGAGGACCGGCCGGAGGCGGTCGCCCCAGGTCGGGTGAGTTCGGCCGGTGCGGCGCGCGGTAGCCTTCGCTGCACGCGTGTGCGCCGCGTCACCGCGCGCACGGCGAGGACGACCTACCGGCCCGCATCTGGAGGAGCCACGGCGATGGCGGAACACACCAGCTCGAGCATCACCATCGAGGCGGCACCGGCCGACGTGATGGGGGTGATCGCCGACTTCGCCCGCTACCCCGACTGGACGGGTGAGGTGAAGGAGGCGGAGGTCCTCAGGACCGACGCCGAGGGCCGCGCCGAGCAGGTGCGCCTGGTCATGGACGCCGGCGCGATCAAGGACGACCAGACCCTGGCGTACACCTGGAGCGGTCCGCACGAGGTCTCCTGGACGCTGGTGAAGTCGCAGATGCTGCGCTCCCTCGACGGCTCCTACGTCCTCACCCCGGCAGGTGCCGGCACCGAGGTCACCTACCGGCTGACCGTCGACGTCAAGATCCCCATGCTCGGCATGATCAAGCGCAAGGCCGAGAAGGTCATCATCGACCGTGCCCTCGCGGGCCTGAAGAAGCGCGTCGAGTCCCACCCGTAGCCGCCGGGGCGGCACAGGCGGGCGACGGGGCAGGCGTCCCGCGAGCGCGGGCACGCGGACCCGCCCCCGCCCCGCGTCCGTTACCGTTCACCCCCATGCGCACCCTCCTGATCACGGGCCCCGGCGGCAGCGGACGCACCACGACCGCGGCCGCCACCGCGCTCGCCGCCGCCCGCTCAGGCGCCCGCACCCTGCTGCTCGGCACCGACCGCACGGACACCCTCGGACCGGTCCTCGGCGACCGGGACGTACCCGGACTCACCGTGCGCCGGACCGACCCCGACGCGGGCTTCCGGGCCGACCTCGCGGCCCTCCAGGACCGCGCGGGCGGCGCCCTGGACCTGCTCGGCGCCTCCCGGCTGGTCCCGGAGGAGACCAGCCCGCTGCCCGGCGCCGAGGAACTCGCCGTCCTGCGCGCCCTGCGGGACGCCGCACGCGACGAGGAGAGCTACGACCTCCTCGTCGTCGACCTCCCCGCCACCCCCCGGGCGATCTCGCTCCTCGCGCTCCCCGACGAACTGCGCCGCGCGCTGCACCGCCTCCTGCCGCCCGAACGGCAGGCCGCCCGCGCCCTGCGCCCGGTGCTCGGCCGGCTCGCCGGCGTCCCGATGCCCGCCGAGTGGATCTACGAGACGGCCACCCGCCTCGACCTCCAGCTCGCCGCCGTCGAGGCCCTCCTCGCCGACCGCGGCACCGCCGTACGCCTGGTCGCCGAACCGGGCCCGGCGGGCGCCGACGCCCTGCGCACCGCCGCCCTCGGCGTCGCCCTGCGCGGACTGCGCCTGGACGCCGTGATCGCCAACCGCGTCCTGCCGGAGAGCGACGCCGACAGCTGGCTGGCCGGACCCGTCGCCCAGCAGCGCAAGACCCTGGAGGAGTGGCGCGAGGAACACGACGTCCACCCGGTCGCCCACCTCGGCCGCGACCCGCGCGGCGCCGACGACCTCGCCGTGCTCGCCGTACCGGTCGTGCCCGCCGCCCCCACGGCCACCGGCACCGCCGAGTGGCCGGTCACCGACCGGCTCGCCGAGGACGGCGTCCTGATCTGGCACGTGCCGCTGCCCGGCGCCCGCCGGGACGCCCTCGACCTCGTCCGGCGCGGTGACGAACTGGTCGTCACCGCCGAGCCGTTCCGCCGCGTCGTCCCGCTGCCCTCCGCGCTGCGCCGCTGCACCGTCGACGGCGCCGCCCTGCGCGAGGGCGAGCTGCGCGTCAGGTTCCGGCCCGATCCGGCGCTCTGGCCGCGCACCCGGTGAAGCGGCGACGGCCGTTCGGGTACCGTCGAGGGGGCCACCCGCAGTCAAGGAGTCCGTCATGAGCGAACAGCTCCCACCGCCCGACGACGCCGCGAACCAGGCCAAGGACGACACCGTCGGCACGCCGGTGGACGACGCCCGCGCGGACCGTGCCGAGGCCCACGCCGACGCCTGGGCGACCGCGGCCGCCGAGGACCTCGAAGAGGAACGGGCCCGCCGCCGCGCCCGCTACGGCCCGCCCCCCGGCTCCGCCGCCGAGGAACTGCGCAAGCTGGTCGACGCCGTCGCGGACAAGCTCTCCGGGCTGCAGTCCCCGCTGCTCGGCGCGGTCGCCGGACCCGCCGCCCAGCAGGTCGTCCGCCAGGTCGTCCAGCAGGCCAAGGCCGCCGTCGAACCGGTCATCGAGCGCAACCCCGACGTGTTCGACCACCTCGCCGCGGCGGGCGGCGAACTGCTCGCCGCCTACCGCTCCGCCGTGCAGGACCAGGAACGCCGCTGGACGGCGCGCGACACCGCCCCGCGCGACCCCGACGAGCGCCGCGACCCCGGTGACGATCCCGGCACCGGTCCCGGCGAGCGCATCGACCTGGACTGACCCCGGCGGCACCGGTCACCGGCGGGGCGCCCATGATCCCCGCCGGGCCGCCCGGCCTGCGGACACAGGGACGGCGAGCCCGTCGCCTCGGGTACCGTTGGCGTAGCGGGGCTCGACCGGAACTGAGGGATTCATGGGACTCACCATCGGCGTCGACATCGGCGGCACCAAGATCGCGGCCGGCGTGGTCGACGAGGAAGGCGCCATCCTCTCGACCCACAAGGTGCCGACCCCGGGCACGCCCGAGGAGATCGTGGACGCCATCGCCTCCGCGGTGGAAGGAGCACGCGCCGGACACGACATCGTCGGCGTGGGCATCGGCGCGGCCGGATACGTCAACCGCCAGCGCTCCGAGGTCTACTTCGCCCCCAACATCCTCTGGCGCAACGAGCCGCTCAAGGAGAAGGTCGAGGCCCGCGTGGGCCTCCCGGTCGTCGTGGAGAACGACGCCAACGCCGCGGCCTGGGGCGAGTACAAGTTCGGCGCGGGCAAGGGCCACCGCAACGTCATCTGCATCACCCTGGGCACCGGCCTCGGCGGCGGCGTGATCATCGGCAACAAGCTGCGCCGCGGCCACTTCGGCGTGGCCGCCGAGTTCGGCCACATCCGCATGGTGCCGGACGGCCTGCTGTGCGGCTGCGGCTCGCAGGGCTGCTGGGAGCAGTACGCCTCGGGCCGCGCCCTGGTCCGGTACGCCAAGCAGCGCGCCAACGCCACCCCGGACCAGGCCCAGACCCTGCTCGCGCTCGGTGACGGCACCCCCGAGGGCATCGAGGGCAAGCACGTCTCCATGGCCGCCCGCCAGGGCGACCGGGTGGCCGTCGACTCCTACCGGGAGCTGGCCCGCTGGGTCGGCGCCGGACTCGCCGACCTGGCCTCCCTCTTCGACCCCTCCGCGTTCATCGTCGGCGGCGGCCTCTCCGACGAGGGTGAACTGGTCCTCGGCCCGATCCGCAAGTCGTACCGACGCTGGCTGGTCGGCGGCAACTGGCGCCCGGTCGCCGAGGTCCTCGGCGCCCAGCTCGGCAACAAGGCCGGCCTGGTCGGCGCGGCCGACCTGGCCCGGGAGCCCGACCCGATCATGTGACGGCGCGACGGCATGTGGCCACGCCCGCCCGACCCTCCCCGGGGGACGGCGGGCGTCGCCGTTTCCGGCGTATCTTGATCGTCATGGCGACGACTCCGCTGCTGCCAGGATCCCGGACCGAGGCCGACGGCTCGGCCGTCGTCCGGGTGCTCAGCTACAACATCCGCTCCCTGAAGGACGACACCGCCGCCCTCGCCCGGGTGATCGGTGCCTGCGCACCCGACCTGGTGCTGCTGCAGGAGGCGCCGCGGTTCTTCCGCTGGCGCAAGAAGCTCGCCCGGCTCGCCTCCGACTCCGGCCTGGTGACGCTCTCCGGCGGGGCCACCGCCGCCGGGCCCGCCCTTCTGTGCTCGCTGCGGGCCACCGTCGAACGTACCGAGGACGTGCTGCTGCCGCTCACCCCCGGGCAGCACCGGCGCGGCTTCGCCACCGCCGTCGTACGGTTCGGCGGGGCGCGGCTCGGGGTGCTGAGCTGTCACCTCTCCCTGCGTGCCGACGAGCGCCACGAGCAGGGCGGGATGCTGCTGGACCGGGTGGCCGGGATGGGCGTCGACCACGTCGTCGCGGGCGGGGACCTCAACGACGAGCCGGCCGGGCGCACCTTCCGGCGGCTGGCCGGCACCCTCACCGACTGCCGGACCGCCGCGCCCTGGGGCGGCGAGCACACCTGGACGCACAGCGACCCGCCCAAGCGTATCGACGCCCTGTTCGTCACGAAGGGCGTCGAGGTGCTGGGCTGCGGGGTGCCTCACGACCAGCCGGGGGTGACGGAGGCGGACCTGAGGGCGGCCACCGACCACCTGCCGGTGCTGGCCGCCCTGAAGATCCCCGCTTCCTGAGGCCCGTCGGACAGGCCCTGGCCCGGCCTCAGACCACCGCGCCCCGGCCCGGGTCGTCGTCGTCCTCGTCGTCCGTGCGCATCCGGGTCACCAGTGTGACGGCGCCGCCCAGGAAACCGCCGATGCACAGGGTGGTCAGCCACCAGGTCATCTCCCAGCCCAGCAGTATCGCCAGCAGGAGCAGCACCGGGGCGCCCAGCACTCCCAGCCAGGCGAACTTGGAGGTGACGTCCGCCTCCGGCAGCGGCGGCGGCTCCGGCGGCACGAAGTGCCCCTCGTCGCTCCCGCCGAGGTCCTCCTCCGCCGGCTCGGCCACGCTGTAGTCGCGGGGGCCGACCCCGGGGGCGAAGGACACGGAACCGCCCAGCGGCCTGGCCGGCTCGTCCTCCTCCGTCTTGCGCGGCGGCGCCTTGGTCCCGGCGCCGTCCTCGTCGTTGGTCTCGGTCTCCAGCAGCGCCAGGTCCTCCACCGACTTGAACGGCTTGGCGCCCGGCGGGTCCTTCGGCTCCTCGCCGAACCCGGCGACGATCGCCTCCCAGGCGGCGGCCTCGTCGAAGGGGACGCCCTTCTCCTCCGGCTCGCGGCCCTCACGGTCCGAGTCGTGCTCAGCCACCTGCGGTCGTCCCTTCGTTGCCGAGACCGGGCTCCTTGACGGCGCCGGGTGCGAGCCGGTCGATGAACGCGGTGCTCTCCCGGAAGATCCGCTCCGCGTCGTAGTCCAACGTCGCCACGTGGTAGCTCTGTTCCAGCAGGATCTCCGTCACGTCCACGGACGACACACGGCCGAGGATCCGCGCCGCGTCCGCGGGCGGGACCACATGGTCCTGCGGGCTGCGCATCAGCAGCAGCGGCTGCGTGACCTGCGGCAGCTCGCCGTCGACGATCCGGAAGAAGTTCCGCAGGGAGTGCGCCGCGTGCAGCGGCACCCGGTCGTAGCCCAGCTCACGGCTCACCGGCTTGGCGATGTCGCTCGCGATGCCCTTGGTCGCCGGGACGAGATGGCGGAGCACGGGCAGGGCGTGCGCCGCCACCCCGTGCACCTTGTTCGCCGGGTTGACGACCATCACCCCGCTCACCGCGTCGCCGTGCCGCGCCGCCAGCCGCAGCGCCAGCGCGCCGCCCATCGACAGCCCGGCCACGAACACCCGCTCGCGGCGGTCCCGCAGCAGCCGCAGTTCGCGCTCCACCTGCGCGTACCAGTCCTGCCAGCCGGTGACCCCCAGATCCTGCCAGCGGGTGCCGTGCCCGGGCAGCAGCGGCAGCGAGACCGTCAGACCGCGCTCGGCGAGATGCTCCGCCCACGGGCGCAGCGACTGGGGGGAGCCGGTGAAGCCGTGGCAGAGGAGGACGGCGGTCTCCCCGCCCTCGTGACGGAACGGCTCGGCTCCGGTCAGGAGCGGCACCTTCGGCCTCCTGTTCGTGGGACTCGGGGAAGGTCCGGCACGTCATGACGGCCGGCACGGGGCCGGCCACGGTTTGCAGGACCTTCACCGTACGCGACCGCACTGACACCGACCAGGGCCGTCGGGGCCTTCGGGCGCGCTCCGGGATATGGTCTGACCAACACGCACAGGAGGCACTCGGTTGTTGTACGGCACGATGAAGGTCGCCATCGGAGCGCCGCTGAAGCTTGCCTTCAGGCCCTGGGTGGAGGGCCTGGAGAACGTCCCCGCCGAGGGCCCCGCGATCCTGGCCAGCAACCACCTGTCGTTCTCCGACTCCTTCTTCCTCCCGGTGATGCTCGACCGCAAGGTCACCTTCATCGCCAAGGCCGAGTACTTCACCACGCCCGGAGTGAAGGGGAAGCTGACGGCCGCCTTCTTCAAAGGCGTGGGCCAGCTTCCCGTGGACCGCTCCGGGGCGCGCGGCGCGGGCGAGGCGGCGATCAAGAGCGGCATAGAGGTGCTGGAGCGCGGTGAGCTGTTCGGGATCTACCCCGAGGGCACCCGCTCGCCCGACGGCCGCCTCTACCGCGGCAAGCCCGGCGGTCTGGCCCGCGTGGCGCTGGCCACCGGGGCGCCGGTCGTCCCCGTCGCCATGATCGACACGGAGAAGATCCAGCCCCCGGGGCAGGTGATGCCCAAGCTGATGCGCCCCGGTATCCGGATCGGCAAGCCCCTCGACTTCAGCCGCTACCAGGGCATGGAGCACGACCGTTTCGTGCTCCGCGCCGTGACGGACGAGGTCATGTACGAAATCATGAAGCTGTCCGGCCAGGAGTACGTCGACATGTACGCCACCGCCATGAAGCGGCAGCTCGCGGAGGCGGCCAAGGCGGAGAAGGAAGCGGAGAAGGCGGCGAAGGCCGCCCTCGTCCGGGCGGACAGGGAACAGGCGGAGAAGCTGAAGGCGGCCATGGAAGAGGCGGACCGGGGACGGACCGGGGGACGTTCCGAGCGGTAGCCGCGACCGGGTCGCACCGGGGGAGTGGGGGGATCATGGCCCAGCGCGACAGAGTCATGCGTATGTCGGTGGAGCAGCCGCTGTGGCGTGCCCTCGCCGGATACCGGCTGCTCGCCATGGTGTACGCGATCGGCCTGTTCGCGGCCGCCCACGACGGGTTCACCCGTCCCTGGCTCGCCGTCGCCTACTTCGCCGTCCTCGGCGTGTGGACCCTCGCCACCCTGCCCAGGGTCGCGAGCGCCGCCGCCTGCACCAAGCCGTTCCTCGCCGTCGACCTCACCATCGCCGTCACCGGCATCCTGATCACCCCGATCGCCGACGCCGCCGAACGGGTCCACGAGGGCGGTCCCACCCTGCCGTCCATCTGGACCGCCGGGTCGGTGCTCGCCTTCGCCGTCAAGGGCGGCTGGCGCTGGGCGGCCCTCGCCTCCACCCTCGTCGCCGTCGCCAACCTGGTCGAACGCGGCAACCCGGCCCGCGACACCGTGCACAACGTCGTCCTCGTCTGGGTCGCCTCCATCGCCATCGGCTACGTCGTCGAGGTCGCCCGTGCCTCCGAACGCACCCTCGCCCGCGCCCTGGAGATCGAGGCCGCCACCCGCGAGCGGGAGCGCCTGGCCCGGGACATCCACGACAGCGTGCTCCAGGTGCTGGCGATGGTGCAGCGGCGCGGCGCGGTGATCGGCGGCGAGGCCGCCGAACTGGGCCGGATGGCCGGCGAGCAGGAGGTCGCGCTGCGCACCCTCGTCTCCGGCGGCCTGGTGCCCGTCTCCCGGGCCTCCGAGGACGCGGCCCTGGGAGCGGTCGTACGGACCGTCGAGGAGGACGAGCCGGCGGACGACGGGCCGGTGGACCTGCGGTCCCTGCTCGCCCCGCACGCCGGATCCCGGGTCGGTCTCGCCGAACCCGGCGCGCCCGTGACGCTGCCCCCGGCCGCCGCGCGGGAGGTGGCCGCCGCCGTCGGTGCCGCCCTGGACAACGTCCGCCGGCACGCGGGGGAGCAGGCCCGCGCCTGGATCCTGGTCGAGGACGAACCGGACGAGGTGATCGTCACCGTCCGCGACGACGGCCCCGGCATCCCCGAGGGACGGCTCGCCCAGGCCGAGGGGGAGGGGCGGCTCGGGGTCGCCCTGTCCATCCGTGGCCGGCTGGGCGACCTCGGCGGCAGCGCCGACGTGATCTCGGTGCCCGGCCAGGGCACGGAGGTCGAACTCAGGGTGCCCAGGCACCGGCAGGACACGAACGACCCACGGGGGAAGGCGGAACAGCGATGAGCGGGACGACCGTCGGCACCGGGACGCCGATCAGGGTGATGGTGGTCGACGACCACCCCATGTGGCGGGACGCCGTCGCCCGCGACCTGTCCGAGTCCGGCTTCGAGGTCGTCGCCACCGCGGGCGACGGCGACCAGGCGGTGCGCCGCGCCAAGGCCGCCGCCCCCGACGTCCTCGTCCTCGACCTGAACCTGCCCGGCAAGCCCGGCGTCCAGGTGTGCAAGGAGGTCGTCGCCGCCGACCCCGCAGTCCGCGTCCTGGTGCTCTCCGCCAGCGGCGAGCACGCCGACGTCCTGGAGGCCGTGAAGTCCGGCGCCACCGGCTACCTGCTGAAGTCCGCCTCCACCGAGGAACTGCGGGACGCGGTGCGCCGCACGGCCACCGGCGACCCGGTGTTCACCCCGGGCCTGGCCGGACTGGTCCTCGGCGAGTACCGCCGCCTCGCCTCCGAACCGGCCGGCCCGGCCGGCGGCGCGGAGCAGTCCAGGGCGCCCCGGCTGACCGAGCGCGAGACCGAGGTGCTGCGCCTGGTCGCCAAGGGACTGAGCTACAAGCAGATCGCCGAACGGCTGGTCATCTCCCACCGCACCGTGCAGAACCACGTCCAGAACACCCTCGGCAAACTCCAGCTGCACAACCGTGTGGAGCTCGTCCGGTACGCCATCGAGCGCGGCCTCGACGACGCGTAGCCGCCCCAACGCCCCGTCCTGTCCCGGGATTTACCGTCCCGGCCATGTCGATGTGACCCCGATCACCCTTACCGTGCCAGGTGGGAACGAACGGCATTCCGTCAACCATGGCGAAGGGACACTTCCATGCGGGTCGGAGTACTGACCGGCGGCGGCGACTGCCCCGGGCTCAACGCCGTCATCCGGGCCGTCGTCCGCAAGGGCGTACAGGAGTACGGCTACGAGTTCACCGGATTCCGGGACGGCTGGCGCGGTCCCCTCGAAGGACGCACGGTCCCCCTCGACATCCCCGCGGTCCGCGGCATCCTGCCGCGCGGCGGCACCGTCCTCGGCTCCTCGCGCACCAACCCGCTCAACGAGGACGACGGCATCCGCAAGATCAAGGACAACCTCGCCGCGCTGGGCGTGGACGCGCTCATCACCATCGGCGGCGAGGACACCCTCGGCGTCGCCACCCGCCTGGCCGACGAGTACGGCATGCCCTGCGTGGGCGTGCCCAAGACCATCGACAACGACCTGTCCGCCACCGACTACACCTTCGGCTTCGACACCGCCGTCGGCATCGCCACCGAGGCCATCGACCGGCTGCACACCACCGCCGAGTCCCACATGCGGGTCCTGGTCGTCGAAGTGATGGGACGCCACTCCGGCTGGATCGCCCTGCACTCGGGTCTGGCCGGCGGCGCCAACGTCATCCTCCTCCCGGAGCACCCCTTCGACGTCGACCAGGTCTGCGCCTGGGTCACCTCACGGTTCCGCGCCTCCTACGCCCCGATCGTGGTCGTCGCCGAGGGCGCGGTGCCGCGCGACGGCGACATGGTCCTCAAGGACCGGTCCCTGGACGCCTTCGGACACGTCCGGCTCTCCGGGGTCGGCGAATGGCTGGCCAAGCAGATCGAGAAACGCACGGGGAAGGAGGCGCGGACCACCGTCCTGGGACACGTGCAGCGGGGTGGCACGCCCAGCGCGTTCGACCGGTGGCTCGCCACCCGCTTCGGCCTGCACGCCATCGACTGCGTCCGCGACGGCGACTTCGGGAAGATGGTCGCCCTCGACGGCACGAACATAGTCCGCGTCCCGATAGCGGACGCGACGGCCCAGTTGAAGACGGTTCCGCCGTCTCTCTACGAGGAGGTGGGGGTCTTCTTCGGGTAGCGCCTGGCCGCGGGCAGTCCGTGGCTGGTCGCGCAGTTCCCCGCGTCCCTGAGGGGCGCTTCCGCCGCGGCCCGCTGACAGCAACCCGCCGCCGCCCCAGCCGCGGGCAGTCGTGCCGCAGGGCGGCACGGGTGGGCGCGGCGGCACCCCGCGAAACGCCGGGCTGCGCACACCCCCCGCCCCGCACCGACACCGAGGGCCCTTCGGCCCACGTCAAGCTCACCGACGGCCCCGTATGCTCCCCCAGGGAAGCAAACCGGCACACCCCCCGGAGGGCCCCGTGGAGATCCTCGCCTTCGGCGTACAGGCAGACGAAAAGCCCCTCATCGAGCAAGCCTTCGCGGACCATCACCCCACCCGCACCCTCGACGTCTTCCTCAACACGGACACCGCCCCCATCGCCGCCGGCCACGAGATCATCTCCACCAGCGTCAACTGCGACCTCGGCGCCGACGTCCTGTCGAACCTCGCCGCCGGCGGCACCCGGATGGTCGCCCAGCGCTCCACCGGCTTCAACAACGTCGACCTCGACGTCGCGGAACGCCTCGGCCTGACCGTCGCCCGCGTCTCCTCCTACTCCCCGTACTCCGTCGCCGAGTTCGCCTGGACCCTCGCCATGGCGGTGAACCGCCGCATCGTCCGCGCCTCCACCCGCACCCGTGACTTCGACTTCCGGCTCGACGGGCTGATGGGCCGCGACCTGCACGGCCGCACCGCCGGCGTGCTCGGCACCGGGAAGATCGGCGAGGCCTTCGCCCGGATCGCCCACGGCTTCGGCATGCGGCTGCTCGGCTGGGACGTCACGGAGAACCCCGCCTGCCGGGAGCTCGGCATGACGTACGTCCCCAAGGAGCAACTGCTCGCCGAGTCCGACCTGGTCAGCCTGCACGTCCCGTTGCTGGCCGGCACCCGGCACCTCGTCGACGCGACCGCCCTGAGGACCATGCGGGACGACGCGATCCTGGTGAACTCCAGCCGTGGCGGCCTCGTCGACACCGCCGCCCTCGTCGACGAACTGCGCGCCGGCCGCTTCGCCGGCGTGGGCCTGGACGTGTACGAGGCGGAGGCGGGCCTGTTCTTCCTCGACAAGTCCCTGGAGGCCGTCGACGACGACACCCTGGCCCGCCTCGTCACCTTCCCGAACGTCCTGGTCACCTCCCACCAGGCGTACTACACGCGGGACGCCGTCGCGCAGATCGTCGCCACGACGGTGGACAACGTCCTCGACTACACCGCCGGCCGCCGCTCCGGCAACGTGCTGGTGCCGCGCAGCTGACCCATCAGCTCCCGCACCACGGCCGCGCCGTTCAGGCTGAGCACCGACTCGGGGTGGAACTGCACGCCAGCGAAACCGGGCCCCCGCAGCGCGTGCACCTCGCCGTTCGCCGCGCGGCTCACCTCGACGCCGTGCGCGGCCAGCTCCCGTGCGGCGTCCTCGTCGCAGTGCGCCACGAAGCTGTTGTAGAAGCCGACCGTCTCCGGCCGCCCGAACAGGTCGATCTCCGTCTGCGCGCCCTGGTAGGGCACCTCCTTGCGGACGATGTCCAGGCCCAGCTCGGCCGCCAGCAGCTCGTGGCCGAGGCAGACGCCGAGGACGCGGTGCCGGTGGCCCGCGACGACCTCGGCGGTCAGCGCGCGCAGGAAGCGCATCTTCGGGTCGGCCGTGTCGGAGGGGTCGCCCGGACCGGGCCCCAGCACCAGCGGGCCCTCGTGCGCGAGCACCGCGTCCCGCAGTCCGGGCTCGTCGTAGCGGCGTACGGTCACCTCGAAACCGGCCGCCCCCAGCACATGGGCGAGCATCGCGGTGAAGGTGTCCTCCGCGTCGACGACCAGCGCGTGCCCGGTCAGCGCGTCGGATCGCTCCTGCATCCGCAGCCAGAACGGCGCCAGCGCGGCCCGGCGCCCGTCCAGCGCCGCCCGCACCCGCGGGTCGTCCGCGAGCTTCGGACGTACGGACTCCGTGCGCGGACGCCCGGGACGCACCCCCAGCGCGGCCAGCACCCCCGCGGCCTTGGCGTGGGTCTCCGCCACCTCGCCCGCCGGGTCCGAGCCGCGTACCAGGGTCGCCCCGACCGGCACCCGCAGCCGCCCGGTGGCGTCGATGTCGGCGGTGCGGATCAGGATGGGGGAGTCCAGCGTCTGGGCCCCGCCCTCGTCCCGGCCGATCAGGGCCAGCGCCCCCGCGTAGTAGCCGCGTCCGCCGGCCTCGTGGCGTTCGATCACCCGGCAGGCGTTCTGCACCGGCGAGCCGGTGACGGTCGCCGCGAACATGGTCTCCCGCAGCACGTCGCGCACGTCCATGGAGGACCGGCCGCGCAGCTCGTACTCGGTGTGCGCGAGGTGCGCCATCTCCTTCAGCCGGGGTCCGACGACCACGCCGCCCATGTCGCCGACGGTGCACATCATCTTGAGCTCCTCGTCGACGACCATCGACAGCTCCTCGATCTCCTTGCCGTCGGCGAGGAAGCGGAGCAGGTGCTCGGGGGTGGGGCCCTCGGCGGGGTAGCGGTAGGTGCCGCTGATGGGGTTCATCACGACCGTCCCGCCCGACGCCCGTACGTGCACCTCGGGGCTGGCCCCGACCAGGGTGCGGTCGCCGGTGTGCACGACGAACGTCCAGTACGCGCCCCGCTCGCCCTCCAGCAGCCGCCGGAACAGCGCGAGGGCGTCGGCCCGCCCGAACCCGGGGATCCCGCCCTCGTACGTTCTGCGGATGACGAAGTTGGCGCCCTCGCCCCGCCCGATCTCCTCGTCGAGGACCCGTCCGACGATCCGCGCGTACTCCTCGTCACCGACGTCGAAGCCGCCGCCCTCGACGCGCACGTCGTGCGCGGGGAGCGCCCGGAGCGCCTCGGTGAGCGGGATCTCGTGGCGCTCCTCGGGGGTCAGCACCAGCAGCGGGGTGCCGTCGTCGCGGACGTCGAAGCCGCGCTCGCGGATCTGCCGGAAGGGGACCAGCGCCAGTCCCTCGTCGGGCAGGTCGGCCAGGCGGTCGTGGGCGGCGACGGGGCCGGTGAGCAGTTCCACCACGTCGTGGTCGTGGCCGGGGGTGCGGCGGCGCAGCAGGGCGAAGGGGCGGTCGTCGTGCGGGAGCCGGGCCAGCAGGTCCATGGGGCGTTCCTCGTTTTCGTCGCTGTCATGAGCGGTGAGGAACGGCCCCGGAAACCACCGAAGGCCGCCCCTCGGGCGGCCTTCGCGAAGTCGGTGCGTACGCGCAGTCAGTGGGCCGCCGGATGAGCGGTCCACCACCAGGTGCGGGTCGAGTGCGCGAACATGGCCCCGACCCTAGCGCATCGCGCGTCGGTGCGGGCCCTGTCTCATTTGTTGGGCGTCGGGATGGACGACCGTTCCGACCCCGTAATGTGGGTTCCGTGACCGTGAACGCTAAGACCAGCGCGAGCGCTGGCAACACCTGGCGAGATCTGCCCGCGGCGCAGCAGCCCGAGTACCCCGACCCCGAGGCTCTGCGCGCAGTCATCGCGGACCTCGAGTCGTATCCGCCGCTCGTCTTCGCGGGCGAGTGCGACCAGCTGCGCGCCCGGATGGCCTCCGTCGCCAAGGGAGAGGCGTTCCTCCTCCAGGGCGGCGACTGCGCCGAGGCCTTCGACGCCGTGTCCGCGGACCACATCCGCAACAAGCTCAAGACGCTCCTCCAGATGGGCGCCGTCCTCACCTACGCGGCCTCGGTGCCCGTGGTGAAGGTCGGACGGATCGCCGGCCAGTACTCCAAGCCGCGCTCCAAGCCGACCGAGACCCGTGACGGCGTGACGCTGCCGACGTACCGCGGCGACTCGGTGAACGGCTTCGGCTTCACCGAGGAGGCCCGGGTCCCGGACCCCGAGCGGCTGAAGCGGATGTACAACGCGTCGGCCTCCACGCTGAACCTGGTGCGCGCCTTCACCACCGGCGGTTACGCCGACCTGCGCCAGGTGCACGCCTGGAACCAGGACTTCGTCAAGTCGTCCCCGTCCGGCCAGCGCTACGAGCAGCTGGCCCGCGAGATCGACCAGGCGCTGAACTTCATGCAGGCGTGCGGCGCGGAGCCGGAGGAGTTCAAGACCGTCGAGTTCTTCTCCTCGCACGAGGCGCTGCTGCTCGACTACGAGTCGGCCCTCACCCGGGTCGACTCCCGCACGGGACAGCTGTACGACGTGTCCGCGCACATGGTGTGGATCGGTGAGCGCACCCGGCAGCTGGACCACGCGCACATCGAGTTCGCCTCGCGGATCCGCAACCCCATCGGCATCAAGCTCGGCCCGAGCACGACGGCCGAGGAGGCGCTGCGGTACATCGACCGCCTCGACCCGGAGCGGGAGCCCGGACGGCTCACGTTCATCGTCCGGATGGGCGCGGACAAGATCCGCGACAAGCTCCCCGAGCTGGTCGAGAAGGTGACCGCGTCCGGCGCGACCGTGGCGTGGGTGACCGACCCGATGCACGGCAACACCTTCGAGGCGGCCTCCGGGCACAAGACCCGCCGCTTCGACGACGTGCTGGACGAGGTGAAGGGCTTCTTCGAGGTCCACAAGGAGCTCGGCACCCATCCGGGCGGCATCCACGTGGAGCTCACGGGTGACGACGTCACCGAGTGCGTGGGCGGCGGCGACGAGATCTTCGTCGACGACCTGCACCAGCGCTACGAGACGGCGTGCGACCCGCGGCTGAACCGCAGCCAGTCGCTCGACCTGGCCTTCCTGGTCGCGGAGATGTACCGGGACCAGTGACCGGCACGGCCGGTCGCCGGCCGTCAGGGGTGGGGCGTGTTTCACACCGGATCACGCCCCACCCCTCTTTCGTGCCCTTCGAGGGCGCAGGTAAGGTTAGGTTTGCCTCACCGACGGAGGGTCGGTACGGCACGACCCTGTACTCCGTCGGGAGGTGACCCGCGTGTTCGTCTGCAGCTGCTTCGGCGTGACCGAGGAACAGGTGAAGAGCCACGCGGACGCCGGCGCCTGCACGCCCCGGCAGATCGCCTCCGCCTGCAAGGCCGGCACCGACTGCGGCGGCTGCGTCCGGCGCATCCAGGCGCTGCTCGGCCGCGGTGCCTGCCCTCGGCGGCAGCTCGTCGACCAGGGCGAGCAGCCGCTCGTGGCGGAGGCCAAGGAAGCCGCGTAGGCGGTCTCCCGCTGTCGTTCAGGGCGTCTTGAAGCCGTGTGTCCCGGGGCCCGAGGGGTCCGGCTGGGACTGCTCGATGACCGTCGACAGGTACAGCGCCTCACCCAGCTTGTCGATCAGCTCCAGCTGGGTGTCCAGGTAGTCGACGTGGTGCTCCTCGTCGGCCAGGATCGCCTCGAAGATGTTGGCGGAGGTGATGTCGTTCTTGTTGCGCATGACCTCCACCCCTCGGCGGAGCCGGTCGATCGCCTCCAGCTCGACCTCCCGGTCGGCCTGGAACATCTCGGTGACGGTCTGCCCGACGCGGACGTGGAACAGTCGCTGGTAGTTCGGCAGGCCGTCGAGCAGCAGGATGCGGTCCGTGAGCAGCTCGGCGTGGCGCATCTCGTCGAAGGACTCGGCGCGGGTGTACTCGGCGAGCTTGTACCAGCCCTTGTGGTCCTGGAGCTTGGAGTGCAGGAAGTACTGGTTGATCGCCGTCAGCTCGGCGGTCAGCTGCTCGTTGAGGAACTCGATGACCTCGGGATCGCCCTGCATGGCACGGGCTCCTTCCGCGTGGGGGGAAATGAGCGGGTCGCGCGCATGATTGCACCGGCGCGGAAGATCGTCCAGTAAGTACCTGCTTAGTAAGTAAACCCATACTTGGTCTTTTTTGAGGATGATTGACCGAATCTGCGGGGCCCGGTTCAGGAGCATGGCCACCGGTCTGTCAGGATGGAGACATGGGTCAGCCGGCGGAACGCGAATCGGGGGAGCGCGCGACACGAGGAGCGGTGGATCTCCAGCTCCCGCCGGGGCAGCGGCTCCAGAAGGGCTGGCCGGTCACCCACTACGGGCCGGTCCCCAAGTTCCGCCCGGAGCGCTGGGAGTTCCGGATCTTCGGCGCCACCGCCGACGGCGAGAAGCACTGCTGGACCCACGAGGAGTTCACGGCGCTGCCGTACACCACCGTCGAGGCCGACCTGCACTGCGTCACCAAGTTCAGCATGATCGGCGCGGAGTGGGGCGGGATCCCCGCCCGCACCGTCGTGGAGATCGCCCCGCCCGCGCCCGACGTCACCCATGTGATGGTGTGGGCGGAGTACGGATTCAGCTCCAACCTGCGGCTCGACGACTTCACGTCCGACCGCTCCCTGTTCGCCACCCACAAGGACGGCGAACTGCTCACCGCCGAGCACGGCTTCCCGCTGCGCCTGATCGTGCCGCACCTGTACGCCTGGAAGGGCCCCAAGTGGGTCCGCGGCGTGGAGTACATGACCACCGACCGCCGCGGCTTCTGGGAGGAGCGCGGCTACCACAACCTCGGCGACCCCTGGAAGGAACAGCGCTACTCCTACCAGGAGGAGCCCGGGGACGGCCCCGAGCTCTGACCTCGTACGACGGCCGCGCGTGCGACGGCCGCGCGTACGGCTCAGCCGTCGCGGAGCTTCTTCAGCCGCTCCACGTCCGCCGCGTGCCCCTCCTTGCCGCCCGGTGTCTCGATGACCAGCGGCACGCCCGCCGTCGCCGGGTGCGTCATCAGCTCCCGGAACGGGTCCTCGCCGATGTGCCCGGCGCCGATGCCGGCGTGCCGGTCCTTGTGCGCGCCGGCCACGTCCATCGAGTCGTTGGCGTGGATCAGCCTCAGCCGCCCCTCGCCGACCGTCGCCACCAGCTCGTCCAGCGTCCGGTGCGCGCCGCCCGGCCCGGCCAGGTCGTGCCCGGCCGCGAAGACGTGGCAGGTGTCCAGGCACACCCCGAGCCTCGGGTGGGCGTCCAGCGCCGCGAAGTACGGGCCCAGGTCCTCCACCAGGGAACACAGCGAGGCGCCCTGGCCCGCGGTCGGCTCCAGCAGCAGGAACGGGTCGTCGTCGCGCGTCAGCTCGTCCAGCAGCGGCAGCATGTGCTCCCGCACCTGCTCCAGCGCCACCGCCCGTTCCCGTCCGCCGGTCGCGCTGCCGGTGTGCACCACCACGCCGAGCGCGCCGATCGCCCGGCCGCGCCGCAGCGAGTGCCGCAGCGACTCCACCGACCGCTCGACGGTCGCCGGGGTGTGGGACCCGAAGTTGATCAGGTACGGGGCGTGCACGTACGCGGGCATGGACGCCTCGGCGCAGGCCGCGCGGAACGCCTCGTCCTGCACGGGGTTGCCGGCCGGGGTGGCCCAGCCGCGCGGGTTGGCGACGAAGACCTGCACGGTCTCCGCCCCCAGGTCACGGGCGTAGGACAGGCCGACGGAATGCAGACCGCCGGCCACGGGGACGTGACTGCCGATCGGGTTACGGGCGGGGCCGGACGGGTGACTCTTCACCCGTCAAGGGTGGCACGGACGCGCGCGTCACCCGGACGGCCCCCTCCGTCACCTGATCCTGAGGGTGATCGTCGAGCCCTTGGGCGCGGTCTCGCCGCCGTCCACCGACTGGTCCTTGACGGTGTCGCCGAACAGGCCCAGCAGACCGCGGTCCTCCTTCACCCCGAACCCGGCGCCCTCCAGCTTCTCCCGGGCCTCGTCCACGCTGTCACCGACGACGTCCGGCACCTCGACCATCTCCGGGCCCTTGGACAGTGTGAGGGTGACGGTGTCGCCCTCCGCGGCCTGCCCGCCGGCACCCGGGGTCTGCCGGGCCACCTTGCCCGCGTCGTGCTCGGAGTTGACCCGCTCGGTGGCGATCTCCACCTTCAGCCCGGCCTCCTCCAGCTCGGCGCGCGCGTCCTCGGGGTCGTCACCGGTCACGTCGGGCAGGTCCACGGGGCTGCCCTTGCTCACGGTCAGCTTCACCGCCGAGCCCGCGCGGACCTTGGTGCCCTTGCCCGGCTCGGTGGAGACCACCGCGTCCTTGGGCACGGAGTCGCTGAACTCGCGGGTGACCATGCCCGGCTCCAGGCCCTCGTCGTCCAGCAGCGAGCGCGCCTTGTCCAGCGGATAGCCGTCCAGGTCGGGCACCCGCACGGTCTGCGGCCCCTTGGACAGGGTCAGCGACACCGAGGCGCTGCCGCGCACACGGGCGCCCGCCGCCGGGTCGGTGCTGATCACCTTGCCCCGCTCGACGGAGTCGCTGTACCGCTCCTTGACCTCACCGACGTCGAGGCCGGCTTCGGCGAGCCGGTCCCGGGCCTCCTGCTCGGTCTTCGACAGCAGCGGCGGGACCTTGGTGAACTGCCCGGAGTTGATGTACCAGACGCCCGCGCCGAGGCCCAGCACCAGCAGCACGGCCACGACGATCGCCGCGGGTCCGCGCCGCAGCGCCGTGCGGCGGCGGGGCGGCAGCGGCGGCGGGGAGCGGAAACGGCTGGTCCGGTTCACCGGATCCGTGCCGTCGTCCTCGTTCACCGGGAGGGGGCGCGGCACGGTGAGCGCGCGGGGGATGACGCTGGTGCGGTCGTCGGCGTTGTCGTGCTCGGAGGTGAGCGCCTGCGGGGGCATCGCGTCGAGCTGCTCGTCGCTGAGCCGGCCCCGCGTCTCACGGGTCCGGGCGAACAGCGCCACCGCGTCGGCCGGGCGGGCCCCGGGCTCACGCGCGGTCGCCGCCGCGACCAGCTGGTCCAGCGCGGGGGCCAGACCGGGCACGGCCGCCGAGGGCGGCGGCACGTCGTCGTGCAGGTGCTTGTAGAGGACGATCGCGGGGGAGTCGCCGTCGTGCGGCTTCTCACCGGTCAGCATCTCGTACAGCAGGATGCCGCAGGCGTACACGTCGACGCGGGGGTCCGCGGTGCCGTGCTCTATCTGCTCAGGGGCGAGGTACGACACCGTGCCCAGCACGGTGCCCGTGCTGTTGGTCACCGTGTCCACCGAGCGGACCAGACCGAAGTCGGCGACCTTGACCCGGCCGTCGTCCCCGATCAGCACGTTCTCGGGCTTCATGTCGCGGTGCACGAACCCGGCCCGGTGGGCGGCGCCCAGCGCGGCCAGCACCGGCTCCAGGATGTCCAGCGCCGCCCGCGCCTGGAGCGCCCCGCGCTCCCGCAGCACGTCGCGCAGGGTGCAGCCCGCGATGTACTCCATCGCCAGGTAGACGTACGCCCCGTCGGCGCCCTGGTCGAAGACCTGGACGACGTTGGGGTGGGCCAGCCGGGCGACGGACTTGGCCTCGCGGATGAAGCGCTCCACGAAGGAGGCGTCGGAGGCGAGCGAGGGATGCATCACCTTGAGCGCGAGGATGCGGTCGAGACGGGTGTCCAGGGCCCGGTAGACCGTGGCCATCCCGCCGACGGCGATCCGCGCGTCGACGCGGTAGCGGCCGTCGAGCACCTGCCCGACCAGCGGGTCCTGAAGGGTCGTGTCCACGCAGCGAGTCTACGAGTCCGCGAGGACAGCTCCGGCCCGATCAACCGCCGTTGGAGCGGACCTGTGACCTGTGTTACCCGACCGCGTCCGAACGCGGGCCGGGACGCGGGGTCAGAAGGCGGGCCGCTCCGGGTCCAGCGCGGCCCGGCCCCCGACGGGGGAGGAGGCCCGCGCGAAGTGCCGCCGGGGGATGCGTCCCGCCCGCCGCGCGAGCCGTCCCGCCTCCACCGCGCCCCGCATCGCGGACGCCATCAGCACCGGTTCCTGGGCGCGGGTGACGGCGGACGCCAGCATCACGCCCGCGCAGCCCAGCTCCATCGCCAGCGCCACGTCGGAGGCGGTGCCCGCCCCGGCGTCCAGGATCACCGGCACCCCGGCCCGCTCCACGATCAGCTCGAAGTTGTGCGGGTTGCGGATGCCCAGACCCGACCCGATCGGCGAGCCGAGCGGCATGACCGCCGCACAGCCCACGTCCTCCAGCTTCCGTGCCAGCACCGGGTCGTCGTTGGTGTACGGCAGGACCGTGAAGCCGTCGTCGACCAGCGTCTCCGCCGCGTCCAGCGTCTCGACCGGGTCCGGCAGCAGGGTGCGCTCGTCGGCGATGACCTCCAGCTTCACCAGGTCCGTGCCGAGCGCCTCCCGGGCCAGCCGCGCGGTGAGCACGGCCTCCCCGGCGGTGAAGCACCCGGCGGTGTTCGGCAGCACCCCGATGCCCAGCTTCCGCAGCACCGACAGCACGGACCCGTGCACCGAGGGGTCCACCCGCCGCATGGCGACGGTCGTCAGCTCCGTCCCGGACGCCACCAGCGCCCGCTCCAGCACGTCGAGGCTCGGCGCCCCGCCGGTCCCCATGATCAGGCGGGACGTCAACGTCCGGCCGCCGAGGACGAAGGGATCGTCGGCCATGGTCAGCCTCCTTGGACCGCGGTGAGGACCTCCACCCGGTCCCCTTCGGTCAGGGGGGTGGCGGGCCACTGGGCGCGCGGGACGACGGTTTCGTTGAGGGCGGCGGCCACCCCGGAGGGGGCGGCGGTGAGCGACCTGACGACGAGGTCCAGGGCCGTGCCGGGCGGGAACCGGCGGGGCTCGCCGTTGACGGTGACGGTGACGGTGGTGACCCGGGTGGTCATACGGGCTGCTCCGCGAGGACGGGGGCGCCGAAGCGCCGGGGCGTGAAGGGAAGGGCCTCCTGAGGCAGGTCGCCGGTGGTCAGCGCCCGTGCCATGGCGTCGCCGGTGACGGGCGTCAGCAGGACGCCGTTGCGGTGGTGGCCGGTGGCCAGCAGCAGCCCCGCGAGCCGCGTCGGGCCGAGCAGCGGCGCGTTGTCGGGGGAGCCGGGGCGCAGAGCGGCGATCGTCTCGGTCAGCGGCAGCTCGGTGATGCCGGGGACCAGCTCATGGGCGTCGCGCAGCAGCTCGTAGACGCCGCCCGCCGTGACGGTGGTGTCCCAGCCCATCTCCTCGCTGGTCGCGCCGATCACCAGCTCGCCGTTCTCACGTGGCACCAGGTAGACGTGGCTGCCGCGCACCACGGCCCGCACGGTGCGGCTCAGGAAGGGCTCGGGCCGGTCGGGCATCGCCAGCCGCAGCACCTGCCCCTTGACCGGCCGCACCGGGGGCAGCACGTCCTGCGGGACGCCCGCCAGCCTGCCGCTCCAGCTGCCCGCGGCGAGCACCACCTGACCCGCGCCCAGCTCGTCACCGGCCGCGGTGACGACACCGCGCGCCCGGTCGCCGGCGACGACCAGCCGCTCGGCCCACGTGTGGTGGAGGGTGACACCGGCCCGCTCGCAGGCGGCCACGAGGGCGGACGCCAGCCGTCTGGGGTCGATCTGGTGGTCGCCGTCCACCCGCAGTCCGCCGCGCACGCCCGGCGCGAGCATCGGTTCCAGGCGGCGGCACTCCCGTCCGGACAGCCACTGCGAGTCCAGGCCGGAGCGCTGGTGCAGGGCGTGCAGCTCGCGCAGATGCGCGCGGTCGTCGGCGTCCAGCGCCACGGCGAGGGTGCCGCTGCGGCGGTAGCCGAGGTCCTGGCCGGTGTACTCGGTCAGCTCGGCGGCGAAGGCCGGGTAGCGGCGCGCCGAGGCCAGGCTGAGGCCCAGCAGCGTCTGTTCGCCGTGGTGCAGCTCGGTGACGGCGGCCAGCATCCCGGCGGCCACCCGGGCGGCGCCGCCGCCCGGCTCGGGGTCCACGACGGCCGTGGCGAGTCCGGCCTGCGCGGCCCGCCAGGCCGTGACCAGACCGATGATCCCGCCCCCGACGACGAGGACGTCTGCGCTACGCGTGGGCGACATGGGCGTCCAGCCCCTCCCTTCGCCGGCATGACCCGGATCAGGTTCGTACGGTCGGAGGCCGCCAGCCTCCCTCTCAGCCCGGTGCGTCCGGGCTCCCGCGAGTGCGTGTACGCGGGCCACCCTAGCCCGCACCACGCGGCGCCCGTAAGAGACCCCGCGCGGGAGGGGCGGCGGGGGTCCCCGCGGGGGAGGGGCGGCGGCGGTGCGGCAGGGGAGCGGTGAGGGTCCGGTGCGGCGGGCGCGGGTGTCTATGGTGAGCGGGTGAGCGAGCAAACGCAGGAACCGGGAGGGGCCGCGCCGCGGCGGGTCGTGGTGGCGGGCGCGGGCATGGCGGGCGTGCGGACCGCGGCCGCGCTGCGGGAGCAGGGCTTCGACGGCGAGGTGACGCTGATCGGGGCCGAGCCCCACCAGCCGTACGACCGGCCGCCGTTGTCGAAGGCGGTGCTGCTGGGCACGGCCGAGAGTTCCGCGTTCGACGTCGACTTCGAGGACCTCGGCATCGCGCTGCGGCTGGGCTGCGAGGTGCTGGGCCTGCGCCCCGGCGACCACGAACTGGACACCGAGGCCGGGCCCGTCCCGTACGACGTGCTGGTGCTCGCCACCGGCGCGGAACCGCTCCGGCTGCCCGGCACCGAGGGCGTCCCCGGGGTGCATCTGCTGCGCACCCTGGACGACGCGGCACGGCTGCGGCCGGTGCTCGCCGCGCAGCACGACGTCGTGGTGGTCGGCGCCGGCTGGATCGGCGCGGAGTTCGCCACGGCGGCCCGCGAGGCCGACTGCGCGGTCACCGTCGTGGAGGCCGAGGAGCGGCCGCTGGTGGGGGCACTGCCCGCCGAGGTCGCCGCGCCGATGGCCGCCTGGTACGCCGAGGCCGGGGTCACGCTGCGCACCCACGCGCGCGTACGGGCCGTCGAGTCCGGTGCCGTGGTCCTCGACGACGGCACGCGGCTGCCCGCCGGCGCGGTGGTCGTGGGCATGGGGGCCCGCCCCGCCACGGCCTGGCTGACCGGCTCCGGGATCGCCCTCGGCGCGCACGGCGAGGTCGTCGCGGACGAGCACCTGGCGACCTCCCTGCCCGACGTGTACGCCGTCGGCGACTGCGCGTCCTTCCCGTCCGGCCGCTACGGCGAGCGCCTGCTGGTCCACCACTGGGACAACGCCCTCCAGGGCCCCCGCACGGTCGCCGCGAACATCGTCGGCGGGGGCGGCGAGGTGTACGACCCGGTGCCGTACTTCTGGTCCGAGCAGTTCGGCCGGTTCGTGCAGTACGCGGGCCACCACGCGGACGCCGACCGCACGGTGTGGCGCGGGGACCCGGCCGGCCCGGCGTGGAGCGTGTGCTGGCTGCGCGGGGACCGCCTGGTCGCGCTGCTCGCGGTGGGACGGCCCCGGGACCTGGCGCAGGGACGCCGGCTGATCGAGGCGGGCGCCGCGATGGACCCGGAGCGGGTGGCGGACCCGTCGCGGCCGCTCAAGTCGGCGACGGCGTGACCCCGGGCGCGCCTCCTCGCACGACGCGCCCGCCCGGCCGGACGGGGTCGGCTTCCGACTGTCGGTGGCAGGTGGCAGGCTTGTCCCGTGACCGAGATTGACGCAAAGATCGATGCTCTCGTCCCCGCCTGGCTCACCCTTCCCGACATCGCCGAACAGTTCGGCGTCGAGGTGACGCGTGTCCGGCAGATGGTGAAGGACGGCCAGCTCATCGCCGTACGCCGGGGTGAGAACCGCGCACTGCACGTCCCCGCCGCCTTCATCGACGGGGACAAGATCGTCAAGGGCCTGACCGGGACCGTGACGCTCCTGCGGGACGACGGCTTCACGGTCGAAGAGATGCTGGAGTGGCTGTTCACTCCCGACCCCAGCCTGCCGGGCACGCCCGCGCAGGCGCTGAGCGAGAACCGTGGCACGGAGGTGAAGCGTCGGGCGCAGGCTCTCGCGGTCTGAACCCCTGCCCACCGCCTGTCGGCGTTCCCGCCGGCCGGGGCCCGGTGCCCTGGTCGGCGGGTCGCCGTGGGCGCGGGGCCGTGCGGGTCCGCTGTGGCTGGGTGCGCAGTTCCCCGCGCCCCTGGAGGGGGCTGTTCCTGCGGGGTTGTGGGTGAGGCGTTCCTCGGGGCTGGTCGCGTAGTTCCTCGCGCCCCCTGAGGGGGCTGGTGGCCGAGGGGACGGCATAGGGTTCCGGCGGCGGGTCGGGTCGTGGTGGGCCGGGCTGCCGGTATGCGCGGGGCCGACCCGTGCCGTCGAGACCGTTTCGGGGGGACCCCATGACCGACACCGTGCGCGCCCGGCTGGCCGACGCCCGTGTCTACCTGTGCACCGACGCCCGCAAGCGGCAGGGGGACCTCCCGGAGTTCCTGGACGCCGTGCTCGCCGGCGGCGTCGACATCGTGCAGCTGCGGGACAAGGGCATGGAGGCCGCCGAGGAGCTGGAGCACCTGGCGGTCGTCGCCGACGCCTGCGCCCGGCACGGCACGCTGCTCGCGGTCAACGACCGCGCCGACGTGGCCCACGCCGCCCGCGCCGACGTGCTCCACCTCGGCCAGGGCGACCTGCCCGTCCCCGCCGCCCGCGCGCTCCTCGGCGACGACGTCCTGATCGGCCGCTCCACCCACGCGGAGTCCGAGGCCGCCGCGGCCGCCGTCCAGCCCGGCGTTGACTACTTCTGCACCGGTCCCTGCTGGCCCACCCCCACCAAGCCCGGCCGCCACGCCCCCGGCCTGGACCTGGTCCGCTACGCCGCCGGGCTCGGCACCGGCCGCCCCTGGTTCGCCATCGGCGGGATCGATCTGGCCAACCTCGACCAGGTGCTGGACGCCGGTGCCCGCAGGGTGGTCGTGGTCCGCGCCCTCACCGAGGCCGACGACCCGGGAGCGGCGGCCTCCGCCCTGGCCCGCCGGGTGCGGGAGGCCGCGGACGCGGGCTGACCCCCGCGGCCGGCGCGGGAGCCCATGGCGTCTCAAGTTTGTCCACACTGTGGACAGCAAGTCGGCAAATCAGACAAATATCCCGCTTCTGGTTGGGGGACCGCCGCCCCGTGGCTAACCTGCCCGTATGGCCCTCGGAACCGCATCCACCAGGACGGACCGCGCACGCACCGTGCGCGACATGCTCGCCGCCGGGAAGACGACGTACTCGTTCGAGTTCTGGGCCCCCAAGACCGAGAAGGGCGAGCGCAACCTGTGGAACGCGCTCCGCAGGGTCGAGGCCGTCGCGCCCAGCTTCGTCTCCGTCACCTACGGTGCCGGCGGCTCCACCCGCGCCGGCACGGTGAAGGCGACCGAGCAGATCGCCGCCGACACCACCCTCACCCCGGTCGCGCACCTCACCGCGGTGGACCACTCCGTCGCCCAGCTGCGCAACATCATCGGCCAGTACGCCGACGCCGGGATCCGCAACATGCTCGCCGTGCGCGGCGACCCGCCCGGCGACCCCATGGCCGACTGGGTGCCGCACCCCGAGGGTCTCACCTACGCGGCCGAACTGGTCCGACTCATCAAGGAGTCGGGCGACTTCTGCGTGGGCGTCGCCGCCTTCCCCGAGATGCACCCGCGGTCGGCCGACTGGGACACCGACGTCGCCCACTTCGTCGACAAGTGCCGGGCCGGCGCCGACTACGCGATCACCCAGATGTTCTTCCAGCCCGAGTCGTACCTGCGGCTGCGTGACCGAGTCGACGCGGCGGGCTGCGAGACCCCCGTGATCCCCGAGGTCATGCCCGTGACCAGCGTGAAGATGTTGGAACGGTTGCCAAAGCTCAGTAATGCGGCGTTCCCCGACGCCCTCAAAGAGCGGATCCTCGCAGCGAAGGACGATCCGGCGGCGGTACGCTCCATCGGTATCGACTTCGCCACGGAGTTCTGCGCGCGGCTGCTGGCCGAGGGAGTGCCCGGTCTGCACTTCATCACGCTCAACAACTCCACGGCGACGCTGGAAATCTACGAGAACCTGGGCCTGCACCACCCCCCGCAGGCCTAGACCGGTCGCACGCACATACGACACACTGCGTAACGACCATTGGGAGAGGGGCGTACATGGGCTGGACGGTCCTCTACATCGCGTTCGGCATCGTCGCGCTGTGGTTGTTGGGTGAGGTGCTGCTGCAGTACAAGGCGCGCCTGCGCTGGAGGCTGCTCGCCTTCGCCGGGTTCCTCGGCGTCGTGTTCGGCGTGCTGATCCCGTCGGTCGTCGTCATCGGGCTGGGCGCCGCGGCCTTCGCCGTCGGACAGACCTACGTCACGCTGTCGTTCCGCCGCGGCTTCCAGTCCGGCTGGGCGGTCAACGCGCCGATGCTGTCCGCCGTCAAGGGCGGACGCGGCCGTGGCGGTGACGACGAACCGGGCCCGGAGGCCGGCGATCCGGAGACGTCCGCCGGCCACGCCGACGCGTTCGACTCCCGCCCGCAGCCCGCCGGTTACGGCGCCGACGACGACTACGAGCGCGACGACGTCTTCACGCCGGCGGCGGACCGCCCGCAGGCCGCCGAGACCACCTCCGTCTACGAGCCGCAGCCGATGCCCGACGACACCGGTTCCTACGGCGTCTACGGCGACCAGGGCTACGCGACGCAGGACCAGTACGCGGCGACCGCCCAGGGCACCGACCAGAACTACGCCTACGACTACTCCGGTTACGGCCAGCAGCAGGGCTACGACACCACGGGCCAGCAGTACGCCGCCTACTCCGATCCGTACATCGGCAACACCACGTACGGCGGAGGCACCTACGACACCGGCTACACGGACCCGCAGCAGTACGCCCAGCAGGGCTACGCGGCCCAGGACCCGTACGCGGCGGCGGGCTACGGCGGCGAGACCCCGGCCGGCGGCCTGTGGGTGCCGCAGCAGCGCAGCACCGACGACCCCTACGGCGGGGAGCTCCCGCCGGAGCAGCAGCAGTATCCGTACCAGGGCGACGGACAGGCGCAGGGCACCCACGGCAACGGGTACGACGAGCAGTACCGCTACTGAGCGGCCGGCGGCCGACCTGACCGCCGACCCCGTTCGGGGTGACCCCCGGTCACCCCGAACGGCGTGCGCGCGGGCCCCGGTTCACTGCGAACCGCGGAACTCCGGCCCCTCGACGACGAGTCCGGCCACCAGGGCCCCCGACATCCCGGCGTGCGGCAGACCGCCGCCGGGGTGCGACCAGCCGCCGACCGTGAACAGCCCCGGCAGGCGTGTGCTGTTGGCGGCGTGCAGGAAGCGGCCGTCCGCCGCGGCGAGCGCCGGCACCGGCACCGCTCCGCCCTCCGCGCCCGTCTCCCGCGCGACGTCGGCGGGCGTGCGCACCTCGTGCCACAGCAGCCGGTCCCGCAGGTCCCGCACCGCGCGCCCGGCCGCCGCGACCATCCGCTCCGCGTACTCCTCGGTACCGGCCGCCCCGGCGGGCACCACCGCCGTCACCGTCACCGCCTCGTGGCCGCTGTCCGGGACCAGGGCCGGGTCGTCCGGCCGCAGCACCGCCACCGTGGGCTCCGCGGGCAGGCCGACCGCGCCGGACAGCGCCTCCAGCTCCGCCGCGCGGTCCCGGGTGTGCACGACCGTCCGGTGCGGGGTCCCCGACGGACGCCCGCCGCGCAGCGCCATCAGCACCGTCACCCGGCTCGCCCCGCCCCGCCGGGCGGGCACGTCGCCCTCCCCGCGCAGCCGGGTGCCGCACAGCCGGTCCAGCACCCCCGCGTCGACGCCCGCCACCACCAGGTCCGCCTCCGCCACCGTGCCGTCGGCGAGTTCCACGCCCGCGGCCCGGCCGTCCCTCTCCCGCACCCCGGTCACCTCCGCGCCGAAGTGGAACTCCACCCGGCGGGCCACGCACCGCTCGTACACCGCCCGCGCCAGCTCCCGCAGGCCGCCGCGCACGTACCAGGTGCCGAAGGCGTGCTCCATGTACGGCAGCACCGCCGCGCTCGCCGGGGTGTGCCGGGGGTCCAGGCCGAACGCCAGGGCGTGGCTCTCCAGCAGGGCTCGCAGCCGGGGGTCGCGCAGCTCCCAGTCGCCCACCTCGGCCAGCGTGGCCGCCCGGCGCGCGCGCAGCAGCCGGCGGTGCGGGACCGCCGGGTAGGGCTCACGCCCGGCCAGCACCTCCCAGTTGGGCCACAGGGGCTCCTCCAGCAGCGGGCGGCGCGCCCGGTCCCAGGCCTCGCGGGCCCGCACCAGGAAGTCGCCCCAGCGCCGTGCCGCGTCCGCGCCCAGCGCCTCCTCCATCGCGGAGACCACCCCCGCGCGGGAGGCGTTCGGCAAGGACAGCCGGGTGCCGTCCGCGAAGACGTGGTGCGACGACGGGTCGGCCTGCACCAGCTCGACGCACTCCTCCAGCGGCTCCCGGCCGGTCTTCACGAACAGGTCCCGGTAGACGGCGGGCAGCGGCAGCAGTCCCGGCCCGGTGTCGAAGGCGAACCCGTCCCGCTCCCGGCGGCGCAGCGCACCGCCGTACGTCTCCGTCCGCTCGTACACCGCCACCCGGTGGCCCGCGACGGCCAGCCGGGCGGCGGCCGCCAGCGCGCCCATCCCGGCGCCGATCACCGCAATCCGTGCCATGTCAGGGACTTTATCCGCCCCTGCTCAGGGGCGGTCCCCGAGTACCCGCACCCCCGTCGGGTGACCGTCCGGACGCACGCCGTGATGGGCCCGGGTGCGCAGGGGTGAGTACCCGTACCTAGCCGGCGAGATGAGTACGCCGGCGGATGGGTCCGGATCTGCGGGAACGGGAGAGTGGGGACCACGGAGAGGGGCACGGCCTCCCGGCACCGGCGGCACGGGGCGCCGGAACGGGGGCCGGGCCCGCGATCCGCTCCTTCCGCCGGCACCACCGGCGGGAGCGAGGCACGGGGGGACCCGGGGGAACGACCGTGAACGGGGGTTCCACGGGGGGACGTACGGGGGGAAGCAGGAGGCGCCGGTCCGACCGGTGGCCCGCGGGGGACGCGGCCACCGCCGGACCGGCGCCTTCACATCTGGCGGCGGACGTCAGCCGCGGCCGCTGACCCGCCCCTGCAGCAGCCGGGACAGGGCCGCGTGCACGTCGTCCAGCGAGCGCTCCGGCTGGAACGACTTCCAGTCCAGCGCCGCCACCAGCACCATGCCCACCAGCGCAGCGGCCGTCAGCGGGACGTCGATCTCCTCGCTGAACTCACCGGCCGCCACCCCCTCGCGCAGCACGCCCTCGACCACCGCGACAGCCTGCTGCCGCACCACCATCAGCGTGGACTGCCAGGCCCGGTTGGTGCGCCACAGCTCGGCCACGTACAGCTGGGTGAACGCCGGGTACCGGTCGATGAACACCAGTCCCGCGTGGATCATGGCGTCCAGGGCGTCGACCTTCCCGCGCCCCTCCCGGGCCGTGCGCTCGGCCGCCTCCCGCAGCGAGGCGGTCAGCAGACCGACCCCGTGCCGCAGCAGCTCCTCGAAGAGGACGGACTTGCTCGCGAAGTTGTAGTAGACGGTGCCCTTCGCGACGCCCGCCCGCTCGGCGATCTCGTCCACGGTGGTGGCGGAGAACCCCTGCTCGGCGATGAGGGTGACGGCCGCCTCGTAGAGCTTCTGCCGGGTGGCCTCGCGGCGGGCGCTGCCGCCCGGCGTGGTGCTGCTGCGTTCCATGGCCCTGATTCTCACAGGAGCTCCGGCCGGCCGGTTCACAGGCTCAGCTCCGGGTGCAGCCGGTCGAGCGTCCACACCTGCCTGCGGCGGGCCGACAGCGCGGTCAGCGCGAGCGCGCCGGCCGTGAAGGCCGCCAGCACGGCGCAGGCCAGCCACACCGGTTCCAGGCCGCCGCCCGTGACGAGCCGCCGCAGCGCCTCCACGACATGCGTCATCGGCAGGAACGGGTGCAGCGCGTTGAAGAACGCCGGACTGGTCTGCACGGGGTACGTGCCGCCCGCCGAGGTCAGCTGGAGCATCAGCAGCGCGAGCACCAGGATCCGGCCGGCCGCGCCGAAGCGCGCGTTCAGCCACTGCACGATCGCCGCGAAGCACGCCGTCACCAGGAACAGGAAGCCCACCGTGCCGGCCGCCCGCGCCATCTGCAGCCCGAGCGCCCAGTGCAGCACCGACATCAGCGCCACCGTCTGCAGCACCCCGATCGCCACCACCGGCAGCCAGCCCGCCAGCGCGATCCGCCAGGCGGAGGCGCCCGCCGCGAGCGCCCGCCGGTTCATCGGCGCGATCAGCATGTATGCCACCATCGCGCCCACCCACAGCGACAGCGGGATGAAGTACGGGGCGAAACCGGTGCCGTAGTTGGGCGCCTTGTGCAGGTCGCTGGAGACCAGCCGCACCGGGTCGGACATCACGCCGGTGCGTACGTCGCGGTCCCGCTCGTCGTAGTCGGGGATCCTGTCGGCGCCCTCGTGCAGGCCGCCGGCGAGCTCCTCGGACCCGTCGACGAGCTTGAAGAGTCCGCCGCTGAGGTCGTCCGCGCCCGTCTTCAGCTCGCCGACGCCCTTGTCCAGCTTGCGGGCGCCGGTCTCGGCGGTGGCGAGCCCCTTGTTCAGCTTCTTCGCCCCGGCGGCGACCTTGCCGGCGCCGGTGTTCAACGTGTTGATCTTGCCGACGGCGTCCTCCAGGTCCTCGGAGAGGTGCGGCGCGCGCCTCGCGAGCGCCCGCGCCTGCTTCTCCAGGGTGGCGAGCTGCCCGTCGAGCTTCTTCAGGTCGGCCCGGTGGCCGGTGACCAGCGCGCCGACGTCGGCTGCGACGTCCGAGGCGGTGGCCACCGCCTCCTGGGCCTTCTTCAGGTCCGCGCAGGCGGGGTCGGGTTCGTCGGCGTCCTCGCAGCGCTCGCGGTACAGCGCGTCCATGGTCGCGGACGCCTCGCGGGCGTCCTTCGCGGCGGCCGGCGCCTGCTCCACCAGCGCGTCCAGGTCGTCGCGGAGCCGTCCCGCCGAGTCGGCGACGAAGCGGGCCGTCGCGCCGATGGCCTTCTCGTTGTCCTTCAGGAACGGGCCCGCCTCGGCGTTCAGCGCGTCCACCTTCTCGGCGAGCCGGCGCGTGCCGTCCGCGACCTTCCCGGAGCCGTCCTCCAGGGAGCCGGCGCCCTTGTGCAGGTCTTCCAGGCCCTGGGACAGCTTGCCGCTGCCCGAGCGGGCGTCCTTCAGGCCGTCGACGAGGTCCTTCGAGCCCTTCTCGGCCTTCCCGATGCCCCCGTTCAGCTTGTCGGCGCCCTGCGCCGCCTTCACCGTCTCGCCGTGGATGTCGGAGAACGACACGAAGATCTGGTCCAGGAAGGACCGCGAGGTCTTCGTGGACGCCGCCCGGCGCACCTCGCCGAAGACCGTCCGGGAGATCTGCCCGACGATGTAGTTGTTCGCGTCGTTGGTGTGCACCCGCAGGGCGCCGGACTCGGGGGTGTCGCCCGAGCTGGAGGCGATACGGCGGCTGAAGTCGGCGGGCACGGTCAGCGACAGGTAGTACGTGCCGTCCTCGACGCCGCGCCGTGCCTCCTCCTCGCTCACCTCGCGCCAGTCGAAGGTGGAACTGTCGCGCAGGCCCTCGGTGATGTCGTCACCCGCGGCGATCCTCCTGCCGTTCGCGCTCGCCCCCTCGTCCTCGTTGACCAGGGCCACCGGGATCCGGTCCAGCCTGCTGTACGGGTCCCAGAACGACCACAGGTACAGGGCGCCGTAGAGCAGCGGCAGCACCAGCAGGGCGACGAGGGCCGCGCGCGGCAGGGTGCCCCGGCCGAAGCGCCGGAGCTCAAGAGCGGCCAGTTTCGGCGAGCGCATCGGCCGCCGCCTCCTTCGCGTCGTGGTCGTGGTGGTCGTGGTCCTGGTGGGGGTGGCCGGTGCCGGCGGACTCGGCGGTTCTGGTGAGTTCGGCGGGCTCCGCGGGTGCGGCGGGCTCCTCGGCCTCCGCGTCGCCGTCATCTGCCGTTGCGGCCGGTTCAGCCGGTTCGGCCGCCTGGCCGGCCGGAGCCGGACGGGCGGTGGCCGTACGGACCACCACCGCGTCGGCCGGAGGCTCGCTGCACACGGCCAGCACGGTGACGCCGGTGGCCGCGACGGACCGCAGCAGGGCCCAGACCTCCTCCCGCTCGGCGGACGACAGCTTCAGATCGGTGTCGTCCACCCCGAGCAGCCGGGGCCGCCCCAGCGACGCCAGCGCAAGCGACAGCCGCAGCGCCTCCACCCGCTCCAGATCCCGTACGGCGGTCCGCCCGCCCTTGGGCAGGGCGGCGAGGTCGAGCCCGGCGGCAGCCAGCGCCTCGTCGATGTGCCGGCGCCGCTCCCGCCGGCGCTCACCGCGCGGGCGCAGCAGCTGCCGGGGCCGGGGGAGGGCGCCGTCGAAGCGGCGGCGCAGCAGCTCCTGTTCGCGCAGGTGCTCGGCCACGGTGAGGGCCGGGTCGAGGTCGGTCACACCGGCGACGTGCGCCAGGGCGCTGCGGCGCCGTACGGCGGCCATGCGCCGGGGCAGCTCCAGCCCGCCGACGGCGGCCCGCCCCTCCGTCGGCCGCATCCGCCCGGTGAGCGCGAGCAGCAGGCAGGTGCGTCCGGTGCCGGACGGCCCCACCACCGCGATCAGCGCGCCGGGCTCCGCGTCGACCGAGACGTCGCGGAACGCCCAGCCCCTTGGTCCTCTCAGGCCGAGGCCGTCGGCCGTGACGGCGAGTCCGCTCGGATCGTCCACGTCTTCCCCCTGGGACGATTTTTGAACTGACTGGTCAGTGCAAAAGCTAGCTCGAACGGGCGAACGAGGCAACGTCGCAGGTCAGAACGGATTGTCAGTGCCATACCGCACGATGTGCACATACGGCACTCGCCTCATGGCGTGCCGTCACGAAGACGACAGGAGGTTCGTCATGGCCCACTCGTCCGCAGCCGCCGCCCGTCGGCGCCGCGCAGCCGGCCCTGCCCCCTCACTGAACAACGGCCCGGCGAGCGACATCCACCCCGTGCTGCGCCGTGCCACGGCCCCGCCCGCCGCTCTCGACCTGCTCGCCCAGGCCCGTGCCGGACTCGACGAGGCCGCCGTCCTCGACACCCCCAACGAGCGCTACGCGACGGCCCACCTCGCCGCCCTGCGCACGGCCGCCGCCGTCCTCGCCGCCCGCGGCAGGCCCGAGACCTCGCCCCGGGCGCGGGCCAAGATACGAAGTGCGTGGGAGGTGCTTCCCGAGATCGCGCCCGAACTCACCGAGTGGAGCGCCCTCTTCGCCTCCGGGGCGCGGCGCCGGGCCCGGGCCGAGGCGGGCATCCAGGGCGCGGCCACCGTCCGGGACGCCGACGACCTGACCCGGGACGTGGCGATGTTCCTCCGCCTGGTGGAGCGGATGCTGGTGCCCCAGCCGGTGCTGCCCCAGCCCCGCCCCGACCAGGACGGCCCGGACACCGGCCCACGCGGGGACCTGCCCGACGCGGGCTGACCGGGCTGAGGGGCGCCCCGGGCAGGCGGCCACCGGGTGACCGGCGGCCGCTCCCCAGGCCATAGGGTGGAGAGCGCCTGAAATCCGCTCGCCCCGCCCCACCCCAGGCGGTGCCCCGCCGAGGAGTCACCACCGTGTCGGACCCGATGCGCCCCCGCGCCGCTCTCCGTACCGCCGTTGTCTGGGACGTCCTCCAGGACGCCCTGGAACGCCGGGTCAAGGCCACCGGACGACAGGCACTGGACGTCCTCGACACCGGCGGCGGCAGCGGCAACTTCGCCGTGCCCCTCGCCCGGCTCGGCCACCGGGTCACCGTCGTCGACCCCAGCCCCAACGCCCTGTTCGCCCTCGAACGCCGGGCCGCCGAGGAGGGCGTCGCGGACCGGGTCCACGGCGTCCAGGGCGACGCCCGCGGTCTCTTCGACGTCGCGGAGCGCGGCGGCTACGACGTCGTGCTGTGCCACGGCGTCCTGGAGTACGTCGACGACCCGGCGGAGGGTGTGCGCAACACGGTGGCCGCCCTGCGCCCCGGAGGCGTCCTCAGTCTGCTCGCCGCCGGCCTGGGCGGCGCGGTGCTCGCCCGCGCCCTCGCCGGGCACTTCACGGAGGCCCGGCAGGCGCTCGACGACCCGAACGGCCGATGGGGCACCGGCGACCCCGTGCCGCGCCGCTTCACCGCCGACCAGCTCACCGGGCTCGTGCGCGGCGCGGGCGTGGAGGTCGGCGCCGTGCACGGCGTGCGGGTCTTCGCCGACCTCGTCCCCGGCGTGCTCGTCGACACCGAGCCCGGCGCCCTGGAGGCGCTGCTGAAGCTGGAGGCCGCCGCGGCCGAACTCGACGCGTTCCACTCCGTGGCCACGCAGCTTCATGTGCTCGGTGAGGCCCGTGAGGCCGCCGAGGCGTGAGACGTCGTCCGTGGCACGGCGCTGATCAGCGACGCGTCCGGCGGCCCCGGGCCGCATGGACTGTGCCACAGGCCCCCCGAATGGCGGCTTGGCGCCGTATGATCGAAGGAGACCGCCCGGCATGACGGGTCGGCCGCCGGGGAATGACAGCCTCAGCGGACCGGGACGTGATGGCGGACACCGGTCGGCAATTGGCGCAGAGGGGCGGGTTTCACGGGGGCGATTCCCTGCCTATCCTGAAGGGACCCCCCGGGTCGCCCCGGCGACTGCACGATGAGGAGGACTCCGTGCCGCTCTCGGAGCACGAGCAGCGCATGCTCGAGCAAATGGAGCGAGCGCTGTACGCCGAAGATCCCAAGTTCGCGACGGCGCTCGAGGGAAGCGGGCTGCGTACGTACACCCGGCGACGGGTCTACCAGGCGGTCGCGGGCTTCCTCGTAGGTATTGCGCTCCTCATGGCCGGTATGGTCGCCCAGCAGGTGTGGCTCAGCGTCGTGGGCTTCCTCGTGATGCTGGGGTGCGCCGTCCTCGCGGTGACCGGCTGGCGCAAGGCACCCAAGCCGGGTGAGCAGGCCGCCGGTGCGACTGCCGCTCCGCGGGCGGGCCGGCAGGGCAGACAGCGTCGTTCGATGATGAACCGCATCGAGGAGCGGTGGCAGCGGCGGCGTGACGAGCAGGGGGACGGCGGTCGCTGAGACCCTCGCAAGCTTTGTCTCAGGGGGTGCCCACGTTTGTGGGCACCCCCTGAGGCGTACGTCCCCCCGCAACGGGCCCCGACCCCACCAGCGCTCGGCGCCACCTGCGGGTGCGTCGTGGCCGTTCGCGCAGTTCCCCGCGCCCCTCAGGCGCTGGCTCGTGATCCTGCCCGCGGCTCGTCGTGGTTGCTCGCGCAGTTCCCCGCGCCCCTGAGGGGCGCAGGTCACCGCGGCATCCTCAGGGGCGCGGGGAACTGCGCGAACGGCTCAAGACGGCCCGCGGCTGCCCCACCCGGACGAGCGGGGCAGCCCTCGGCTGCAACGAACCTCAGCCGCGTTGGCGGGTGGGGAGGTGCCAGTCGGGGCGGAGGGCCGTGAGACGGTCCCGCAGGACCACCCAGCGGTCGGACACCGCCCACACCACCCGCACGGCCGACCGCGGCGCCAGCACCGCCCGCAGCCGCGTCCTGCGGCTCACCGACGCCCGCAACGCGGCCGACGCACGGCGCACGTCGTCCCCCAGGCCCATGACCGGCCGTGGCCGCGGCGCGTACAGCACCTGCTCCACCGCCCCGGCCACCCGGTGCACCGCCGCCGCCGTGTCCCCCTCCAGCCGGCCGGACCGGACGATCCGGTCGGCCGCACCGCGCGGGGTCAGCGACTCGTCCGGCGGGATGCCGTGGTCCCACGCCGTGTCCGTCAGCTCCTCCCAGACGGCCAGCACATGCGGGACGGCGTCCGCCTCGGAGCGGCCGTGACCGCCGAGCCGTACCGCCCGTGTCCTGGTCCGCCAGAGCATCGGGGCCAGCGGCAGCACCAGCACCAGCAGCCCGGCCAGCGCCCACAGCAGCACCACGTGCCACTTCGGGCCGTCGCCGCCCGCGGGCAGGGCCGCCTGCGGCGACTCGCTGTCGCAGGCCTCCAGCTTCTTGTCCTGCGCCGAGCACTCCGAGCTCTGCGACGGCGCCGCCGACGACTCGGTCGGCGCGGCCTGGGACGGACGGGCCGGGTCCGGCACCGCCTCGTTCCCCGTGTCCGGCACGGTGTACGGGGGCGTCGAACCCCGGGTCGGGGTCGGCTCGAAGCGGGTCCAGCCCACCCCCTCGAAGTACAGCTCGGGCCAGGCGTGCGCGTCCCGCAGCCCGACCGAGATCGAGCCGTCCGCCTGCGGGGTGCCGGGCGCGAAGCCCACCGCGACGCGGGCCGGGATGCCCAGCGAACGCGCCATGGACGCCATGGCGAAGGAGAAGTGGACGCAGAAGCCCTCCTTGTCCCGCAGGAAGCGGGCGATCGCCCCCGAGCCGCTGCCGACGTCCACCTGGGTGTCGTACTCGAAGCCGCCGTTCAGCGTGAAGTACTCCTGGAGGGCGACCGCCTGCTCGTAGGCGGTCCGAGCGCCCTCGGTCACCTCACGCGCGGTGCTGAACACCACCGAGGGCAGCGAGTCGGGCAGCTCCGTGTACTCGCGCAGCAGCGCGGACGACGGCTCCGGCGCGTCGGCCAGCTGCTCCGCCGTGGGCTGCACGTCCAGGCTGCGCACCTCGTACGTCAGCCCCCGGGTGTTCTGTCCGTGGTCGCCGACCAGCGTCATCCCGACGGGCTCGTAGCGCCAGTCGCCCCGCACGCTCACGCTGCTCGGCGGGTACGGCATCGGCAGCCAGTCCTGGCCGTACCAGTCCGCGGTGGAGATCATCGTGCCGACCTCCGCGCGCGCGACGTCGGGACCGAGACCGGGCGGGATCGGGAAGCCGTCCGGCACCTGTGTGATGGCCCGCTTCGACGGCTTCCACGTGGTGCCGTCGAAGTCGTCCAGGGACACGATGCGCAAGTACAGGTCCGAGGTGTTCGCCAGCTCGGTGCGCACCGAGAGCACCTGGCGGTCCTCGTTCACGTTCAGCGAGTCGCGCAGCGACACCAGCGGGTTCACCGCGGAGATGGTGCCGCCCCCGCCGCTGCCCGCGCCGACCCCCCGGCCGGCGGGGTCCAGCAGGCCGCCGTCCATCGCGGGCAGGGCCAGCGGCACCACCAGGGCGATGCCCAGCGCCAGCACCCCGATCCTGCGCCCCGAACGCACCGGTGCCAGCGTCCCGGGCGTCTCCGCGCCCCGGGTCCGGGCCGCTCCGCCGAACACCCGGCCCCACTGGGAGAGCCGGTCCCGCCCCTCGGCCAGCAGCAGCATCAGATAACCGGCCGCCGCCAGCAGGAACCACAGCCAGTCGATGCCGTTGTCCGCCAGGCCCGCGGCCACCGAGTACAGCGCCAGCAGCGGCAGCCCGGCCGGTGCGGCGCTGCGGAAGGTCACCGCGAGGGCGTCCACCAGCAGGCCGATGACGAGGACACCGCCGATCAGCATCAGGCGGATGCCGTCGGTCAGCGGCGCCGGTATCGCGTACCGGTTGACGTCGTTGCCGCCCTGCTCCAGCAACTCGCCGAAGAAGCGCAGGGCGTCCGGGCCGGGTATCAGCCCCGCCACGGCGTGCTCCCGCGCGAACAGCAGGGTGAGCAGCAGCAGGGTGACGACCACCTGCGCAAGGATCGTCAGCGGCCGCCCGAGCGGCACCCGTCGGGCCCCGGCGCCCACCCCCGCCTGCACCGCGAGGAGCAGCGCCGCCTGGAGGATCCAGGTCGCCGGTTCCACCAGCGGCAGCAGCGCGCACGCCGCCAGCAGGGTGGCCGCCCACGCGCGCACCGTCAGTCTGGCCCGCCCGCTGATCACGGTCCCTCCCCACCGCTCGCCACCGTCAGGCCCGAGCGCTCACGGTCCGCCTGCCGCCAGACGTGCTCCACCGGGACGCCCCGCGGCACCGCCACGGCCGTCCACCCCGACTCGCGCAGCATCCGCAGCCGCTCCTCGCCCGGGTCCGACGCGCCGGGCACGTCCGACGGTTCCCGCAGCCAGTCCTCGCTGTTCAGCAGGAACGCGACGGCGCCCCCGCTGCGCTGCCGCATCCGGGCCAGTACCGCGGCCTGCTCCTCGTCCAGGTCGCCGAGGAAGGCCACGAGCAGCCCCTCGCCCCCCGAACGGAGCACGTCGTAGGCGCGGGACAGGCCCTCCTCGTCGGAGTGGTCCACCACGGCCAGCGTGTCCATCATCAGCCCGGCGGCGTCCGCCGACTCCTGATGGATCCCCGAGAAGCCGTCGGACCCCTCGCCGGGCACCACGCTGCCGGTGTCGGTCAACAGCCGCACCGAGAAGCCCCGCTCCAGCATGTGCACCAGCACCGAGGCCGCGCCCGACACCGCCCACTCGAACGCCGAGTCCGGTCCCGCGCCCTCGTAGGCGATGCCCCGGGTGTCCAGCAGCACCGTGCAGCGGGCGCGCTGCGGCTGCTCCTCGCGGCGCACCATCAGCTCGCCGTAGCGGGCGGTGGAGCGCCAGTGGACCCGGCGCAGGTCGTCGCCGTAGCGGTAGCCGCGCGGGATCACGTCGTCCTCGCCGGCCAGGGCCAGCGAACGCTGCCGGCCGTCGCCGTACCCCTTGGCCTCGCCGCTCAGCCGCACCGGCGGCAGCGGCTCCACGCGGGGGATCACGGTCAGCGTGTCGAAAGTGGAGAACGAGCGGTTCAGCTCGCACATCCCGAACGGGTCGGACAGCCTCAGCTGGAGCGGGCCCAGCGGATAGCGGCCGCGCAGGTCGGAGCGGACCCGGTAGGACACCTCGCGGCGTCCGCCCGCCTCCACCCGGTCCAGTACGAACCGCGGTCGCGGGCCGAGGACGTACGGCACCCGGTCCTGCAGCATCAGCAGCCCGGTGGGCATCCGGGAGACGTTGTCCATCCGCAGGTGTACGCGCGCCTCGGAGCCGGCCGGCACCCGGCCGGGGGAGAGCCGGCGGCTGCCGGCGACCCGGTAGCGGGTGCGGTACAGCACGGCCGCGCACACCAGCGGCAGCCCCGCCAGCAGCAGCCCGACCCGCAGCAGGTCGCTCTGCCCCAGCACGTACGCGCAGATCGCGGCGGCCACCCCGGCCGCCAGGAAGGAGCGCCCGCGGGTGGTGAGCCCCGCCAGGGCGGTCCTCACCCCGCTCCGGTCGCCGCGGTCGCCCTCGGCGTGGACCGCGCCGACGGCTGTCATCACAGCCTCCGCGGCGGCTGCTGGCCGTAGTCCGGGCGGCCCAGGCCGCCGAACCCGACGGGCCGGCCGGCGGCCGCGGGTACCGTGGTGCGCTGCAGGATCTCCTGCACCACCTGCTCGGCGGTCCGGCGGTTGAGCTGGGCCTGGGCGGTGGGCAGCAGGCGGTGCGCGAGCACGGCGACGGCGAGCGCCTGCACGTCGTCCGGCAGCGCGTAGTCACGGCCCGCGAGGGCCGCCGCCGCCTTCGCCGCGCGCAGCAGATGCAGCGTGGCGCGCGGGGAGGCCCCGAGTCTGAGATCGGGGTGCGTGCGCGTGGCGGACACCAGGTCGACCGCGTACCGGCGGATCGGCTCGGCGACGTACACGCCGCGCACCGCCTCGATCAGCTTCACGACGTCGTGCGCGTGCGCCACCGGCTGGAGGTCCTCCAGCGGGGAGACGCCGCCGTGCACGTCGAGCATCTGGAGCTCGGCCTCCGCGCTCGGGTAGCCGACCGAGACGCGGGCCATGAAACGGTCGCGCTGGGCCTCCGGCAGCGGGTAGGTGCCCTCCATCTCGACCGGGTTCTGCGTCGCCACCACCATGAAGGGGCTGGGCAGTTCGTAAGTGTTGCCGTCGATGGTGACCTGGCGCTCCTCCATCGACTCCAGCAGCGCCGACTGCGTCTTCGGCGACGCGCGGTTGATCTCGTCCCCGATCACGATCTGGGCGAAGATGGCGCCCGGCTTGAACTCGAAGTCACGGCGCTGCTGGTCCCAGATGGACACACCGGTGATGTCCGAGGGCAGCAGGTCCGGTGTGAACTGGATGCGCCGCACGGAGCAGTCGATCGACCGCGCCAGTGCCTTCGCCAGCATCGTCTTGCCGACTCCCGGGACGTCCTCGATGAGCAGATGTCCCTCGGCGAGCAGCACGGTCAGCGAGAGCCGTACGACCTCGGGCTTTCCCTCGATCACGCCTTCCACCGAACCGCGCACGCGCTCCACGACGGCGGTCAGGTCCTCCCCGACCGCCCCGTATGCCCGGTCGGGGGCGCCCCCATGGCTCGCACGATCGTCATAGGTCGTCACCCGGCCCTCCTCGGCCTTTCCCGCGCTCCGCAATGAAGCGGGGGGTTCCCCAAATGTTCCGGCCGATCCCACGCCCGGCGGACCGGCCCACCCCGAATCACGGGTGTCACGCTGGAAAAGTTCCGCGTGACACCACTTCCGCATTCTTGCCGCCGTTACCGTTTCGTGTCACTCGCCTGTGGACAACTGACAGCGATATGTCAGCTCTTACGACGTTCGACGGCTCCCCGGGTGCGGCCGGTCCCGGGTCGGACGGCCGGATCAGGTGGGGTCGACCTCGCGCAGCAGACCCGTCTTCACGTCGAAGACGAACCCGCGCACGTCGTCGGTGTGCGGCAGGAACGGCGAGGTCCGCACGCGCTGCATCGACTGGCGGACGTCCTGGTCCACGTCCCGGAAGGCCTCCACGGCCCACGCCGGACGCTGTCCCACCTCCATCTCGAGGTCGTGCCGGAACTCCTCGGTGAGGGACTCCAGGCCGCAGTTGGTGTGGTGGATGAGGACCACGCTGCGCGTGCCCAGCGCCCGCTGGCTGATGGTCAGCGAGCGGATCACGTCGTCGGTGACGACGCCGCCCGCGTTGCGGATGGTGTGGCAGTCACCCAGGGAGAGGCCCAGCGCGTCGTGCAGGTCGAGGCGGGCGTCCATGCAGGCGACGACCGCGACGTGGAGGACGGGACGGGCGTCCATCCCGGGATCGGTGAACGCGTGGGCGTAACGCTCGTTGGCTTCGACCAGACGGTCGGTCACGGTGCCGGCGTCGGCCCCGGCGTTTCCGGAACCGGCGGGTACGGATGCAGAAGTCGTCATACCTATGACGGTAATGGTCACAGGGGCGTGAGGCCCGCTGTGACAGGCGACAAAGAACGTCAGCGCACCTTGGTGTGAGGTAACCCACAGGAGTGGTGTGACCCCCTTCCTCCGGGTGATGTGTCCGATCCACCCCTTGACCCGCGCGGGCCGCGACGCGCAGTCCGGTTGATTGACCGGGCCGGACCGTGGACTAAAGTGACGCGAAGCGGGAGGCGAGACTGCCCGCCGCTGTGACTTCCCCGATCCCCCGGCCACGACCAGGGGATCTCCCGCGTGCGCGGCGCGTACGTACGGCTCGGCCTCCTCCCGCCGCCGCCCGGCCGACGCCTCCGGCGCCGGCCGCCCCCTCACCCGGGGAGGGCGGGAACCCGGCAGTGCGTGAGCGCCGTGCCGGAATTGAGAGGGCCTCTTGAGCCAGCGACACGTCCCGGTGATGCTCCAGCGGTGCCTGGACCTGTTGGCACCCGCCCTGGAGCGGCCGGGAGCGGTGGTGGTCGACTGCACGCTGGGCCTCGGCGGCCACAGCGAGGCGCTGCTCACCCGCTTCCCCGAGGCGCGGCTCGTCGCCCTGGACCGCGACAAGGAGGCGCTGCGCCTGTCCGGCGAGCGGCTCGCCCCCTTCGGCGAGCGGGCCACCCTGGTGCACGCCGTCTACGACGAACTCCCCGACGTCCTCGACCGCCTCGGCATCGCGCGCGTCCAGGGCGTCCTGTTCGACCTCGGGGTGTCCTCCATGCAGCTCGACGAGGCCGACCGCGGCTTCGCCTACGCCCAGGACGCCCCCCTCGACATGCGCATGGACCAGACGACCGGCGTCAGCGCCGCCGAGGTCCTCAACACCTACCCGCCCGGCGAACTCGTCCGCATCCTGCGCGCCTACGGCGAGGAGAAGCAGGCCAAGCGGATCGTCGCCGCGGTCGTGCGGGAGCGCGAGAAGGAGCCGTTCGACAACAGCGCCCGTCTGGTCGAACTGATCCGTGACGCGCTGCCCCAGGCGGCCAAGCGCACCGGCGGCAACCCGGCCAAGCGCACCTTCCAGGCACTGCGCATCGAGGTCAACGGCGAGCTGTCGGTGCTGGAGCGGGCCGTCCCGGCGGCCGTGAAGACCCTCGACGTCGGCGGACGCATCGCCGTGCTGTCGTACCACTCCCTGGAGGACCGGCTGGTCAAGCAGGTGTTCGCGGCGGGCGCCGCCACCACCGCCCCGCCCGGGCTGCCGGTCGTCCCCGAGCAGTACCAGCCGCGGCTCAAGCTGCTCACGCGTGGTGCCGAACTTCCCACCGAGGAGGAGATCGCCGAGAACCGCCGCGCGGCCCCCGCGCGGCTGCGCGGCGCGCAGCGGATCCGGGAGGACGTGGAGTGAGGCGGCCGCGGTGAGGCACCGGCCGGACCCGAGGGCGGGTGACGGCCGGGCGGACGGGCGGGACGAGCGAACTCAGGGGAGCGTGAGTGAGTAGGAAACCCGAACTGAAGGGGCGGCCCGAGCTGCGGGGGAGAGCGGCCCGGCTCGCGCACCTGCTGCCCACCGGCCGTGCCCAGGCGGCCCGCACCCCCTTCGTCCTGCTCGTGGTCCTGCTCCTCGGTGGCGGCCTGATCGGCCTGCTGGTGCTGAACTCCGCGCTCAGCGAGGGCGCGTTCCGGCTCGACGACCTCCAGCAGGAGACCAAGGAACTCACGGACGAGGAGCAGGCCCTGCAGCGAGACATCGACGCCTACTCCGCCCCCGACGCCCTCCAGCGCCGCGCCCGCGAGCTGGGCATGGTGCCCGGCGGCGACCCCGCCTTCCTCGGCCCCGACGGCAAGGTCAAGGGCGTGCCCAGCGAGGTCTCCGGCGCCCGCGCCCCCCTGGTCCTCGCCCCCGAGGCGCTGGCCACGGCGACGGCCCCGCCCCCCGCCTCGGCGTCCGCCCCCCGTTCCCCGCACGCAACGACCCCCGGCAGGTGACGGAAGTGTCCGACAGGGAACCGCCCCGCCGCCGGGTGCCCGGACCCGCCCGGCCCGTCCGTCCGGCCGCCCGGGGCCGCACCGGCCCCGGCGGCCGCCCGGCCCGCCGGGCGGGCGGACCGCGCCCCGGCGCCCCGAAGATCATCCGGCTGGGCAGCCCGCGCCCCCGGCTGCGCCTGGTAGGCGTGGGCCTCACCCTCGTCATGCTCGCCTTCGTCGTCCGCCTGTTCCAGGTCCAGGCCGTCGACGCGAGCACCTACGCCGGCAAGGCCGAGCGCAACCGCTACGTGGGCCAGGTGCTGGCCGCCGAACGCGGCGAGATCACCGACCGCAACGGCGTGGCCCTCGCCACCAGCGAGGACGCCTACGACATCACCGCCGACCCCACGATGTTCGCGCCGGACGAGCTGAAGGTCACCGACGGCCCCGAACAGGCCGCCGCCCTGCTCGCCCCGATCCTCGGCGCCGACCAGGAGGAACTGGTCCGCAAGCTGCGCCCGGACAACCCGTCCCTGCGCTACGTGAAACTGGCTGGCCGGCAGACCCCGCAGGTCTGGAAGCAGATCAAGGACCTCAGGGCCGCCCTGGCGAAGAAGGCCGAGACCGACCCGTCCACCGTCAACGCGCTGGCCGGCGTCTTCTCCGTGCCGACCAGCAAGCGGGTGTACCCGAACAACGAGCTCGCCGCCGGGATACTGGGCTGGGTCAACGCCGAGGGCAAGGGCAGCGGCGGCGTGGAGCTGCAGCTGGAGAAGCGGCTGGCCGGCGAGGACGGCAAGATCCGCTACGCCCAGTCCGGCGGCCGTCTGGTCCCCACCGCGGGCTCCACGGAGACCCCGGCGGTGCCCGGCAGCGACATCGAGCTCACCATCGACCGCGACATCCAGTGGGCCGCGCAGAACGCCATCAGCAAGCAGGTGGAGGAGTCGGCGGCCGACCGCGGCTACGTCATCGTGCAGGACACCCGCACCGGTGAGGTCCTCGCGATGGCCAACGCCCCCGGCTTCGACCCCAACGACCTGTCCGAGGCCGACCCGAAGACGCTCGGCAACGCGGCCCTCCAGGACGCCTTCGAACCGGGCTCCACGGCCAAGGTGCTGTCCATGGCGGCCGTCCTCGAGGAGGACGCCGCCACCCCCGGGACCCACGTCGTGGTGCCCAACCGGCTGCACCGCGGCGACCGGCTGTTCAAGGACGACATCGACCACCCGACCTGGTACCTGACGCTCAACGGCGTCCTCGCCAAGTCCAGCAACATCGGCACCATCCTCGCCACCGGGCAGCTCGGCAAAACCCAGGGCCAGGCCAACAAGGTGCTGTACGACTACCTGCGCAGGTTCGGCCTGGGCAGCCACACCGGGCTGGGCTTCCCCGGCGAGACCAAGGGCATCCTGGCCCCGCCGGACGACTGGTCCACCTCGCAGCAGTACACGATCCCTTTCGGCCAGGGCGTCTCCATCAACGCGATGCAGGCCGCGTCCGTCTACTCGACCATCGCCAACGGCGGCGTCCGCGTCGAACCCACCCTCGTACGCGGCTCGAAGGGAGCCGACGGACGCTTCACCCCCGCCCCGAAGCCCAAGGAGACCCGCGTCGTCAGCGAGAAGACGGCGAAGACCCTCGCGCGGATGCTGGAGTCGGTCGTCGACGACGAGGAGGGAACCGGAACCAAGGCGCGCATCCCGGGCTACCGGGTCGCGGGCAAGACGGGTACGGCGAACCGGGTGGATCCGGCCACCGGCAAGTACCACGGCTACACCTCGTCCTTCGCCGGGTTCGCGCCCGCCGACAAGCCCCGGGTCACCGTCTACTGCGTCATCCAGAACGCCACCCAGGGCAGCTACTTCGGCGGCCAGATCTGCGGCCCCGTCTTCAAGCAGGTCATGGAGTTCTCCCTGAAGACCCTCCAGGTGCCCCCCACCGGCGCCGCCCCCGCCGCCCTGCCGGTCACCTACCAGCCCTGACCCCCGTACCGAGCACCGAGCCACCAGGAACCACCTCGTGACAACGATCACCCCCGACCCCGGGAACCAGCGCACCCCCCGCCCCTCACTTGGCCCACCGGCCGGTACGCCCGGTACGCTCACCGCCGTGCCACACGCTGATCAGTCCCAAACCACCCAGAAGGGCCACCCCGTGACATATCCGGGACCGCCCCGTCCGGACCGGGTCTCCGCCACGACCCTCGCGGAACTCGCCGGTCAGCTGGGTGTCCCCGCCCCGGAGCAGGCCGCCGAGGTCACGGGCATCACCCACGACTCGCGCGCCGTCCGCCCCGGCGACCTGTACGCCGCGCTGCCGGGCGCCCGCGCCCACGGCGCCGACTTCGTCACCCAGGCCGCGGGCCTCGGCGCCGCCGCCGTGCTGACCGACCCGGCCGGCGCCGAACGCGTCGCCGCGACCGGGCTGCCCGCGCTGGTCGTGGACGACCCGCGGGCCCGGATGGGCGAACTGGCCGCCACCATCTACGGTCACCCCGGCCGCGATCTGCTCCAGATCGGCATCACCGGCACCTCCGGCAAGACCACCACCGCCTACCTCGTCGAGGGCGGTCTGCGGACCGTCCGCAGCACGGGGCTGATCGGCACCGTCGAGATGCGCATCGGCGACGAGCGCATCAAGTCGGAGCGCACCACGCCCGAGGCCACCGACCTGCAGGCGCTGTTCGCGGTGATGCGCGAGCGCGGCACCGACGCGGTCGCCATGGAGGTCTCCAGCCACGCCCTGGTCCTCGGCCGGGTCGACGGCTGTGTCTTCGACATCGCCGTCTTCACCAACCTCAGCCCGGAGCACATGGAGTTCCACTCCGGGATGGAGGACTACTTCCAGGCCAAGGCGCAGCTGTTCACCCCGGCCCGCAGCCGGCTCGGCGTGGTCAACGTCGACGACGAGTACGGCCGCCGCCTGGTCAAGGAGGCCGGCGTCCCGGTCGTCACCTACTCCGCCGAGGGGCACCCGGACGCCGACTGGCGCGCCGAGGACGTCGAGGTCGGCCCGCTGGACTCCACGTTCACCGTGGTCGGTCCCAAGGGCGAGCGCGTCACCGCCCGTTCGCCGCTGCCGGGCCCCTTCAACGTGGCCAACTCCCTGGCCGCGATCGTCGCGCTGGCCGCCGCCGGACTCGACCCGCAGTCCGCCGCCGACGGCGTGGCCGCCGTGCCGGGCGTGCCCGGCCGCCTGGAGCGCGTCGACGAGGGCCAGCCCTACCTCGCGGTCGTGGACTACGCCCACAAGACGGACGCCGTGGAGTCGGTGCTGCGCGCCCTGCGCAAGGTGACCGAGGGGCGGGTGCACATCGTGCTCGGCTGCGGCGGCGACCGTGACGTCACCAAGCGGGAGCCGATGGGCGCCGCCGCCGCGCGGCTCGCCGACACCGCCGTACTGACCTCCGACAACCCCCGCTCCGAGGACCCGCTGGCGATTCTCGCCGCCATGCTGCTGGGCGCGGCCGCGGTGCCCGCCCATCAGCGCGGCGAGGTCCAGGTCTTCGAGGACCGCGCCGCCGCGATCGCCGCCGCCGTCGCCCGGGCCGAGCCCGGCGACACCGTGCTGGTCGCCGGCAAGGGCCACGAGCTGGGACAGGACATCGCCGGGGTGGTGCGTCCCTTCGACGACCGCCAGGTGCTTCGCGAAGCCATCAAGAAGACCCAGGGATGAACTTGTGATCGCCCTCTCCCTCGCCGAGATCGCAGAAGTCGTCGGCGGGCAGACGCACGACATACCGGACCCTTCCGTCCGGGTCACCGGTGAGGTGGTCCGGGACTCGCGGGAAGCGGGCCCGGGCAGCCTCTTCGTCGCCTTCGTCGGCGAGCGCGTGGACGGGCACGACTACGCGGCCCAGGTCGTCGAGGCGGGTGCGGTCGCCGTGCTCGCCTCCCGGCCCGTCGGGGTCCCCGCGATCGTCGTGGAGGACGTCCAGGCCGCCCTGGGCGCTCTCGCCCGGCACGTCGTCCGCCGGCTCGGCGCCACCCTCGTCGCCCTCACCGGCTCGGCCGGCAAGACCAGCACCAAGGACCTCATCGCCCAGGTGCTGCGGAGCAAGGCGCCGACCGTCTTCACCCCCGGCTCCCTCAACAACGAGATCGGGCTGCCGCTGACCGCGCTCACCGCCACCGAGGAGACGAAGTTCCTCGTGCTGGAGATGGGGGCGCGCGGCATCGGCCACATCCGCTACCTCACCGGTCTGACGCCGCCGAGGATCGGTCTCGTGCTGAACGTCGGCTCCGCCCACATCGGCGAGTTCGGCGGGCGCGAGCAGATCGCCCAGGCCAAGGGCGAACTCGTGGAGGCCCTGCCCCCGGCCGAGGAGGGCGGCGTCGCGGTCCTCAACGCGGACGACCCCTACGTCCGGGCGATGGCCTCCCGTACGAAGGCGAAGGTGATCCTATTCGGAGAGTCCGGCGAAGCGGACGTCTCCGCCGAGAACGTGCGACTCACGGACAGCGGACAGCCCTCCTTCAGGCTTCACACACCCTCCGGTGCATGCGATGTGACCATGCGCCTGTACGGTGAGCATCACGTGTCGAACGCGCTCGCCGCGGCCGCCGTCGCCCACGAGTTGGGCATGTCCGCAGACGAGATCGCCCGTGCGCTCTCCGAGGCGGGCTCCCTCTCCCGCTGGCGCATGGAGGTCACCGAGCGACCGGACGGCGTGACGGTCGTCAACGACGCCTACAACGCGAACCCCGAGTCCATGAAGGCCGCGCTGCGCGCGCTGGCGGCGATGGGCAACGGGCGTCGTACGTGGGCGGTGCTCGGCAAGATGGCCGAGCTCGGGGACGAGGCGCTCGCCGAGCACGACGCGGTCGGACGGCTCGCCGTCCGGCTCAACGTCAGCAAGCTCGTCGCGGTCGGGGGCAGGGAAGCCGCCTGGCTGCAACTGGGCGCATATAACGAGGGTTCGTGGGGTGAGGAGTCGGTGCACGTGTCCGACGCACAGGCGGCGGTCGACCTGTTGCGCAGCGAATTGCGCCCGGGGGATGTCGTACTCGTGAAGGCATCCCGTTCGGTCGGGCTCGAGAGCGTGGCGCAGGCGCTGCTCGAGACCGGTGCCGAGGGTGAGGTCTCCGCCCGATGATGAATCAGATCCTGTTCGCAGGAGTCATTGGCCTCTTCCTGACCCTGGTCGGCACCCCGCTGCTGATCAAGCTGCTCGCCCGCAAGGGATACGGGCAGTACATCCGTGACGACGGCCCGCGCGAGCACGCCAGCAAGCGCGGTACGCCGACGATGGGCGGTATCGCCTTCATCCTGGCGACGGTCGCCGCGTACTTCCTGTCCAAGGTGATCACCGGCAAACCCCCCACGTTCTCCGGGCTGCTGGTGCTCGGCCTCATGGTGGGCATGGGCATGGTCGGCTTCCTCGACGACTACATCAAGATCGTCAAGCGGCGTTCGCTGGGTCTGCGGGCCAAGGCGAAGATGGCCGGCCAGCTGATCGTCGGCATCGCCTTCGCGGTGCTCTCGCTGCAGTTCGCGGACTCCCGCGGGCAGACCCCGGCCTCCACCAAGCTGTCGTTCATCACCGACTTCGGCTGGACCATCGGCCCGGTGCTGTTCGTGGTCTGGGCGCTGTTCATGATCCTCGCCATGTCCAACGGCGTGAACCTCACCGACGGTCTGGACGGCCTCGCCACCGGCGCCTCCGTCCTGGTCTTCGGCGCCTACACCTTCATCGGCGTCTGGCAGTTCCAGGAGTCCTGCGCCAACGGCGACACCCTGACCAACCCGGGCGCCTGCTACGAGGTGCGCGACCCGCTGGACCTCGCGGTGGTCTCCTCCGCGCTGATGGGCGCCTGCCTGGGCTTCCTGTGGTGGAACACCTCGCCGGCCAAGATCTTCATGGGTGACACCGGTTCGCTGGCGCTCGGCGGTGTGCTCGCGGGTCTGGCGATCTGCTCCCGCACCGAGCTGCTGCTCGCCATCCTCGGCGGCCTGTTCGTCCTCATCACGATGTCGGTGGTCATCCAGGTCGGCTCGTTCCGGCTCACCGGGAAACGTGTCTTCCGGATGGCGCCACTCCAGCACCACTTCGAACTCAAAGGCTGGTCCGAAGTCCTTGTGGTGGTCCGCTTCTGGATCATCCAGGGCATCTGCGTGATCGTCGGACTGGGCCTCTTCTACGCGGGATGGGCAGCGGACAAGTGACCGACTGGCAGGGCAAGCACGTCACCGTCGCCGGACTCGGCGTCTCGGGTGTCCCGGCGGCCAGGGCGCTGCACGGACTCGGCGCGAAGGTCACCGTCGTCAACGACGGCGACGACGCCCGCGCACGCGAGCAGGCGGCGGAACTGGAGGCGCTCGGTGTCACCGTCCGCCTCGGCGACGGCGACACCCTGCCCGACGGCACCGAGCTGATCGTCACCGCCCCCGGCTGGAAGCCGGACAAGCCGCTGTTCGCGGCGGCGGACGCGGCCGGCGTGCCGGTGTGGGGCGACGTCGAACTCGCCTGGCGGCTCAGGAAGCCCGGCGCGGCCGACTGGCTCGCGGTCACCGGCACCAACGGCAAGACCACCACGGTGCAGATGCTCGCCTCCATCCTGGAGGCGGCGGGCCTGCGCACCGCCGCGGTGGGCAACATCGGCGTCTCCCTCCTCGACGCGGTGCTCGGCGACGAGGAGTACGACGTGCTCGCCGTGGAGCTGTCCAGCTACCAGCTCCACTGGGCGCCCTCCCTGCGTGCCCACTCCGCCGCCGTCCTCAACCTGGCGCCCGACCACCTCGACTGGCACGGCTCCATGGAGGCGTACGCCAAGGACAAGGGCCGCATCTACGAGGGCAACCGGATCGCCTGCGTCTACAACACGGCCGACAAGGCTACCGAGGACCTGGTCCGCGAGGCCGACGTCGAGGAGGGCTGCCGGGCGGTCGGCTTCACCCTCGGCACCCCCGGCCCCTCCCAACTCGGCGTCGTCGAGGGCATCCTGGTCGACCGCGCGTTCGTGGAGAACCGGCACAAGAACGCCCAGGAGCTCGCCGAGGTCGCCGACGTGAAGCCGGCCGCCCCGCACAACATCGCCAACGCCCTCGCCGCGGCGGCGCTCGCGCGGGCCTACGGGGTGCCCGCGATCGCCGTACGGGACGGACTGCGGGCCTTCACCCCCGACGCCCACCGCATCGCGCACGTCGCCGACCTGGACGGCGTGGCCTACGTGGACGACTCCAAGGCCACCAACACCCATGCCGCGCAGGCCTCGTTGGCTGCCTACGACTCCGTGGTGTGGATCGCGGGCGGACTCGCCAAGGGCGCCACCTTCGACGAACTCGTCGCGGACGCGGCGAAGCGGCTGCGCGGCGCCGTGCTGATCGGCCGGGACCGCGAGCTGATCCGCGAAGCCCTGGCGCGACACGCCCCCGAGGTACCCGTCGTCGACCTCGGGCGGACCGACACTGGGGCGATGCTCGAGGCGGTCCAGGAGGCGCGGCGGCTCGCACGCCCCGGTGACACGGTGCTGCTGGCCCCGGCCTGCGCCTCGATGGACATGTTCGCCAACTACAACAAGCGCGGTGACGCGTTCGCCCAGGCGGTGCGCGAGCTCGGCGCCTGACCCCGGCCGCCCCGGCGCCGGGCGACCTTGGGAGGGACGCGTGGGACCGTCCAGGACCTGTTGGCCGGCGTACCGCGGAGGTCGTGATGTCCAGTAGTCGTACCGGCCGGCCGCCCGTCCAGCGGGCCGCCCGGCGCCCCGCCGCGCCCCGCCCGCCGCGCGAGAACCCGCTGCGCACCACGGTCACCCGGGCGCGCAGAGCCTGGGACCGGCCGCTGACCGCCTACTACGTGATCCTCGGCGGCAGCCTGCTGATCACCGTGCTGGGTCTGGTGATGGTCTACTCGGCCTCCCAGATCACGGCGCTGCAGATGTCGCTGCCCGGCTCGTACTTCTTCCGCAAGCAGCTGCTGGCCGCCGTCATCGGCGGCGTGCTGCTGCTGGTGGCCTCACGGATGCCGGTGAAGCTGCACCGGGCGCTCGCCTACCCCATCCTCGCGGGGGCCGTCTTCCTGATGGCCCTGGTGCAGGTGCCGGGGATAGGAGTCGCGGTCAACGGCAACCAGAACTGGCTCTCCCTCGGCGGAAGCTTCCAGCTCCAGCCCAGCGAGTTCGGCAAGCTGGCGCTGGTGCTGTGGGGCGCCGACCTGCTCGCCCGCAAACAGGACAAGCGGCTGCTGACCCAGTGGAAGCACATGCTGGTGCCGCTGGTGCCGGCCGCCTTCATGCTGCTGGGGCTCATCATGCTCGGCGGCGACATGGGCACCGCGATCATTCTCACCGCGATCCTCTTCGGCCTGCTGTGGCTGGCCGGAGCGCCCACCCGGCTGTTCGTCGGGGTGCTGTCGATCGCCGCGCTGCTCGGCGCGATCCTGATCCGCACCAGCCCCAACCGCATGGCCCGGCTCGCCTGTCTGGGCGCCACCGAACCCCAGACGGGACCGGTCGACTGCTGGCAGGCCGTGCACGGCATCTACGCCCTCGCCTCCGGCGGGATCTTCGGCTCCGGGCTCGGAGCGAGCCTGGAGAAATGGGGCGAACTACCCGAAGCGCACACGGACTTCATCTTCGCCGTCACCGGTGAGGAACTGGGCCTGACGGGGACGCTGTCGGTGCTCGCCCTGTTCGCGGCTCTAGGCTATGCGGGTATCCGCGTGGCCGGACGCACGGAGGACCCCTTCGTCAGGTATGCCGCGGGAGGCGTGACCACCTGGATCACGGCGCAGGCCGTGATCAACATCGGTGCGGTGCTCGGTCTGCTGCCGATCGCCGGTGTCCCCCTCCCGCTGTTCTCCTACGGCGGGTCCGCCCTGCTGCCGACCATGTTCGCCATCGGGTTGCTGATCGCCTTCGCGCGTGAGGACCCCGCTGCGCGGATGGCGCTTGCGATGCGGCAACCCCGCTTTGGTAAAAAGCGGATCGGGGGTCCTCGGGGGCCCCGGAGATGGAACACGATGCGACGGCGTGCCCCGGGGGCGCGTACGTCCGGAGAGCGGTGAATTTCGGTGCATGTCGTACTCGCCGGCGGAGGAACCGCGGGCCACATCGAGCCCGCGCTCGCCCTCGCGGACGCGCTGCGCAGGCAGGATCCGACCGTGGGCATCACGGCCCTGGGCACGGAGCGCGGCCTGGAGACCCGTCTCGTACCCGAGCGCGGGTACGAACTGGCGCTGATCCCCGCCGTACCGCTGCCACGCAAGCCCACCCCCGAGCTGATCACCGTCCCGGGCCGGCTGCGCGGCACCATCAAGGCGACCGAGCAGATCCTGGAGCGCACCCGGGCCGACGCCGTGGTCGGCTTCGGCGGCTACGTCGCCCTGCCCGGCTACCTCGCGGCCAAGCGCCTCGGCGTGCCGATCGTGGTGCACGAGGCCAACGCCCGCCCCGGCCTGGCCAACAAGATCGGCTCCCGGTACGCGGCCCAGGTCGCCGTCTCCACCCCGGACAGCAAGCTCCGCAACTCCCGCTACATCGGCATCCCGCTGCGCCGCTCCGTCGCCACCCTGGACCGTGCCGCCGTGCGCCCCGAGGCGCGCGCCGCGTTCGGTCTCGACCCCAACCTGCCGACCCTGCTGGTCTCGGGCGGTTCGCAGGGCGCCCGCCGGCTCAACGAGGTGGTGCAGCAGGTCGCTCCGTGGCTGCAGCAGGCCGGCATCCAGATCCTGCACGCGGTCGGCCCGAAGAACGAACTGCCGCAGGTGCAGCAGATGCCGGGCATGCCCCCCTACATCCCGGTAAGTTACCTGGACCGGATGGACCTCGCGTACGCGGCGGCGGACATGATGCTCTGCCGCGCGGGTGCGATGACCGTCGCCGAGCTCTCCGCCGTCGGACTGCCCGCCGCCTACGTCCCGCTGCCCATCGGCAACGGCGAACAGCGGCTCAACGCCCAGCCGGTGGTCAAGGCCGGCGGCGGACTGCTGGTCGACGACGCGGAGCTGACGCCGGAGTGGATCCAGCAGAACGTGCTGCCCGTGCTGGCCGACCCGCACCGGCTGTACGAGATGTCCCGGTCCGCCGCCGAGTTCGGCCGCCGGGACGCCGACGACCTGCTCGTCGGCATGGTGTACGAGGCGATCGCCGCCCGTGCCCACAGCTAGAGGCATGTGACGGAAGGCAGGGAGCGTGGCCGGATCGACGACCGCCGAGCGCGGTGAACGCAAGCGGGAGTCGTCCGGCCCGCCGCCCCTACGGGCCGTACGCCGACGGCGTCTTCGTCTGATCATCGCATCGGCGGTCGTGCTCGTGTTCCTCGGCAGCGGCACCTTCTGGCTGCTCTACGGATCGGATCTGGTCCGCGTGGAACGCGTCTCGGTGTCGGGGACCGACGTCCTGACGCCCGCTCAGGTGCGTGAGGCGGCCGACGTTCCCCTCGGAGAACAGCTCGTCTCGGTGGACACCGGGGCGATCGAGAGGCGGGCCGCGGAGAAACTGCCCCGGATCGACACCATCGACGTGATCCTTTCCTGGCCGGACGAGATCAAGCTGAACGTCACGGAGCGCACCCCCGTCCTCCTCGTCCACCAGGGCGGGAAGTTCGTCGAAGTGGACGACGACGGCGTGCGGTTCGCCACGGTCGACAAGGCACCCAAAGGGGTGCCCGCCCTGGAACTGGACATCGCCCGTACCGGTTCTGCGGCCGCCAGCCACCGGCGCTTCGGCGAGGACCGGCTGGTGCGCGAGGCGGTACGCGTGGCCGGCGCCGTCCCCGAGTCCCTGATCCCCGCCACCCGGAGTGTCAAGGTCCGTTCCTACGACGCCATCTCGCTGGAACTGACCGACGGCCGTACGGTCGACTGGGGAAGCGGCGAGAAGGGTAAGCGTAAGGGCCGCGCACTCACCGCGCTGATGAAAGCGGAGCCCGGTGCGCGGCACTTCGACGTCAGCGTTCCCAGCGCTCCCGCGTCATCAGGGAGTTGACGCACATCAGCGCAGGCCAGCACCCTGGTTGGGCAGCGACACGGCTGATCACATAGGGTGAAAAGAAAAACGGGAGGTTCGGCGTGTTCGTTGAACGTGCGCCACGTGTCGACTTAGTGTCCTGTTCAGAAGACTCCAGGGAACAGACACACTGGTAACCCTAAACTTCAACGTTAGGGTTCGGGTCGGCGATACGGACCGTCCCATTCGGCATCAGTCGTCGGAACGCGGGGCAGCAAGTGCTCCGGCGCTTCGGCGACACGTAACTCGAGGCGAGAGGCCTTCGACGTGGCAGCACCGCAGAACTACCTCGCAGTCATCAAAGTCATCGGTGTCGGCGGCGGTGGTGTCAATGCCATCAACCGGATGATCGAGGTCGGTCTCAAGGGCGTCGAGTTCATCGCCATCAACACGGACGCGCAGGCGCTGTTGATGAGCGACGCCGACGTCAAGCTCGACGTCGGCCGTGAACTCACCCGCGGACTCGGCGCCGGAGCGAACCCGGCCGTCGGCCGCAAGGCCGCCGAGGACCACCGCGAGGAGATCGAGGAGGTCCTCAAGGGGGCCGACATGGTCTTCGTGACGGCCGGTGAAGGCGGCGGCACCGGCACCGGCGGCGCGCCCGTCGTGGCCAACATCGCCCGCTCGCTCGGTGCCCTCACCATCGGCGTGGTCACGCGCCCGTTCACCTTCGAGGGACGGCGCCGCGCGAACCAGGCCGAGGACGGCATCGCGGAGCTCCGCGAAGAGGTCGACACCCTCATCGTGATCCCCAACGACCGGCTGCTGTCCATCTCGGACCGCCAGGTGTCGGTCCTCGACGCCTTCAAGTCGGCGGACCAGGTCCTGCTCTCCGGTGTCCAGGGCATCACCGACCTCATCACCACCCCCGGTCTCATCAACCTCGACTTCGCCGACGTCAAGTCGGTCATGTCGGAGGCCGGTTCGGCCCTCATGGGCATCGGCTCGGCCCGCGGCGACGACCGCGCGGTGGCCGCCGCCGAGATGGCCATCTCCTCCCCGCTGCTCGAGGCGTCCATCGACGGCGCCCGCGGTGTGCTGCTCTCCATCTCCGGCGGCTCCGACCTCGGCCTGTTCGAGATCAACGAGGCCGCCCAGCTCGTCAGCGAGGCCGCCCACCCCGAGGCCAACATCATCTTCGGCGCGGTGATCGACGACGCCCTCGGCGACGAGGTGCGGGTCACCGTCATCGCCGCCGGCTTCGACGGCGGCCAGCCGCCCGCCAAGCGGGACAACGTCCTCGGCTCCTCCTCGGTCAAGCGCGAGGAGCCCGCCCCGGTGGGCCGGCAGGAGAGCCGGCCCTCCTTCGGCTCCCTCGGCAGCGTCACGCCGAAGGAGGACCCGGAGCCGGTGCCGTCGCCGGAGCCGGTGGCCGACATCCCGGCCGTCCAGCCGCCGGTCCCGCCGTCCCGGAGCTACGACAGCGCGGCCGAGGAACTGGACGTCCCGGATTTCCTGAAGTGATAGGACAGCGCGAACACGTGAGCGGCGCGCACTTCGGCTTCACCGACCGGTGGGGCGGGGTGAGCGCCGCTCCGTACGAGGAGCTCAACCTCGGCGGCGCGGTGGGGGACGACCCCGGAGCCGTACGCGCCAACCGGGAACTGGCCGCCAAGGAGCTCGGCGTCGACCCGGCCCGCGTGGTCTGGATGAACCAGGTGCACGGGGCCGACGCGGTCGTCGTCGACGAGCCGTGGGGCGACCGTCCGGTGCCCGAGGTGGACGCGATCGTCACCGCCCGGCGCGGACTCGCCCTGGCGGTGCTCACGGCCGACTGCGTGCCGGTGCTGCTCGCCGACCCCGTCGCGGGTGTCGTGGCCGCGGCCCACGCGGGCCGGCCCGGACTGGTCGCCGGGGTGGTCCCGGCCGCCGTACGGGCCATGACGGAACTGGGTGCCGACCCGGCCCGGATCGTCGCCCGCACCGGGCCCGCCGTGTGCGGCCGGTGCTACGAAGTGCCGGAGGACATGCGCGCCGACGTGGCCGCCGTCGAGCCGGCGGCGTACGCCGAGACCGGCTGGGGCACCCCGGCGGTCGACGTCGTCGCAGGTGTGCACGCGCAACTCGACCGGCTGGGCGTGCCGGACCGGAAGCGGTCGTCCGTGTGCACCCGGGAGTCGGACGATCACTTCTCGTACCGCCGCGACCGCACCACGGGGCGGCTCGCGGGCTATGTGTGGCTGGACTGATGGGGCATGACGGACCGTAGGGACGAACTCGCCGCGAACCTGGCGAAAGTGGAGGAGCGGATCACCGCCGCGTGCGAGGCCGCCGGTCGCGGACGCGACGAGGTGACCCTGATCGTGGTCACCAAGACCTGGCCCGCGAGCGACGTACGGATCCTCTCCGGACTCGGTGTCCGGCACGTCGCCGAGAACCGCGACCAGGACGCCGCCCCGAAGGCGGCGGCTTGCGAGGATCTGCCCCTTTCCTGGCATTTTGTCGGTCAACTTCAGACCAACAAGGTGCGTTCGGTGGTCGGTTATGCCGATGTGGTGCAGTCTGTCGACCGTGCCAAGCTGGTGTCGGCCCTCTCCAAGGAGGCCGTCCGGGCCGGGCGCGAGGTCGGCTGCCTGATCCAGGTGGCCTTCGACGCCGGTGTCGGCGGCCGGGGCGAACGCGGAGGCGTGGCGCCGGGCGGCGTCGCGGAGTTGGCCGACCTGGTGGCCGGCGCCGAGGGGCTTCGGCTCGGCGGACTGATGACCGTCGCGCCGCTCACCGGGGAGTACGCCGGACGCCAACAGGCGGCGTTCGAGCGGTTGATGGATTTGTCGACCGACCTGCGCCGGACCCATCCGACTGCGAACATGGTCTCGGCAGGGATGAGTGCGGACCTCGAACAGGCCGTGGCCGCCGGAGCGACACATGTGCGCGTCGGCAGTGCGGTACTCGGAGTCCGCCCCAGGCTCGGGTAACGTCGCCAAGAAGTCGGACCACAGCAGAAAATATGGTCATTTCCGCCCAACGGCGGAACAAGGACCCAGTGGATCGCGGGCACTTGGCGGTCGTCAGCGGATCCACCACAGAGCGGAGGACTCGGAGCATGGCCGGCGCGATGCGCAAGATGGCGGTCTACCTCGGCCTCGTGGAGGACGATGGGTACGACGGCCGCGGATTCGACCCAGACGACGATTTCGAACCGGAACTCGACCCGGAGCCGGAGCGGGACCACCGGCGGCACGAGCCGTCCCACCAGCCCCACGGCGCACATCAGCCCCAAAGGGACGAAGAGGTACGAGTCGTCCACCCTCCCGCGCCACGCGAACCGGTGTCCCGTTCCGCTTCGCTGCCCGCGGAATCGCCACGTCCGGCGCGGATCGCGCCCGTGGCATCCATCACACAAGAACGCGCCAGCCTGGAGAAGAACGCACCGGTGATCATGCCCAAGGTCGTGTCGGAACGAGAGCCTTACCGGATCACCACACTTCACCCCCGGACCTACAACGAGGCCCGTACCATCGGGGAACACTTCCGTGAGGGCACCCCGGTGATCATGAATCTGACTGAGATGGATGACACAGACGCGAAGCGACTTGTCGACTTTGCGGCAGGTTTGGTGTTTGGTCTTCACGGCAGTATCGAGCGGGTGACGCAGAAGGTGTTCCTGTTGTCGCCTGCTAACGTCGATGTCACGGCGGAGGACAAGGCCCGCATCGCAGAGGGCGGGTTCTTCAACCAGAGCTGAGACGCAGGACCGGACAAGAGCGGTACAGGGGAGAGGGAAAAGCAGGCCATGAGCGTGTTCGCGCAGGTGATCTACATCGCGCTGATGGTGTTCCTCATCGTGCTGATCTTCCGTCTGGTCATGGATTACGTGTTCCAGTTCGCCCGCTCGTGGCAACCCGGCAAGGCGATGGTGGTCGTCCTGGAGGCCACCTACACTGTCACCGATCCACCGCTGAAGCTTCTGCGGCGGTTCATCCCGCCGCTGCGTCTCGGGGGCGTGGCGCTCGACCTGTCCTTCTTCGTACTGATGATCATCGTCTACATCCTGATCTCGATCGTGGGCAATCTCGCGAGGTGACTGTGGACGATACGGTCTTGCCGACTGCCGATGACTACGTTGAGGTGAAGAGATGCCGTTGACCCCCGAGGACGTGCGGAACAAGCAGTTCACGACCGTCCGCCTCCGAGAAGGCTATGACGAGGACGAGGTCGATGCCTTCCTCGACGAGGTCGAAGCCGAACTGACGCGCCTGCTCCGCGAGAACGAGGACCTGCGCGCCAAACTGGCCGCGGCCACGCGCGCCGCTGCCCAGAACCAGCAGAACATGCGCAAGCCCCCGGAGCCGCAGGACCAGCAGCAACAGCAGCAGGGTCCGCCTCCGGGCATGCCCCAGCAGGGCATGCGAGGTCCCGGCGGTCCCGTGCCCGCCGGCATATCGGGCCCGCCGCAGCAGCAGATGGGTGGCCCCATGGGTGGCCCGCCCCAGCTGCCGAGCGGTGCTCCCCAGCTGCCCGCCGGCCCCGGCGGACAGGGCGGCCCGCAGGGTCCCGGTCCCATGGGTCAGGGTCCCGGGCCGATGGGCCAGGGCGGCCCGATGCAGGGGCAGATGGGCCCTGGCGGCCCGATGGGCGGTCACATGGGCGGCCCGGGTCTTCCCGGTCAGGGCGGCCCCGGTGGCGACAGCGCCGCGCGCGTCCTGTCGCTGGCCCAGCAGACCGCCGACCAGGCGATCGCGGAGGCCCGTTCCGAGGCCAACAAGATCGTGGGCGAGGCGCGTTCGCGTGCCGAGGGCCTCGAGCGTGACGCCCGTGCCAAGGCCGACGCCCTGGAGCGGGACGCACAGGAGAAGCACCGCGTCGCGATGGGCTCCCTGGAGTCCGCCCGCGCCACGCTGGAGCGCAAGGTCGAGGACCTGCGCGGCTTCGAGCGCGAGTACCGCACGCGGCTGAAGTCCTACCTGGAGTCCCAGCTGCGCCAGCTGGAGACGCAGGCGGACGACTCGCTCGCCCCGCCGCGTCAGCCCGCGAGCGCCGCTCCGTCCCTCCCGCCGTCCCCGGCGCCCTCGATGGCTCCGGCCGGTGCCGGTGCCCCGTCCTACGGCGGCAACCAGGGCATGGGTGGCGGTCCCGGCGGACCGTCGGGCCCGTCGTACGGCGGCCAGCAGCAGATGCAGCCGGCGATGACCCAGCCCATGGCGCCGGTCCGTCCGCAGGGGCCGTCGCCGATGGGTCAGGCTCCCTCGCCGATGCGTGGCTTCCTGATCGACGAGGACGACAACTGACGGCCCCCGTGGCCATAGGTACGGCGTAGCAGTCGGCAGCGTTCAGGGCGGGGCCCCGGGTTCACCAACCCGGGGCCCCGCCCTTGTGCTACGCGCGTTCACGGTGTTTGCGTCGTTTGTTCGGCCGCGACCGGCTTGTCCGACGTACGCAACGCCGAAGGCCCGGCCCCGGAGATTCTTCCGGGGGGCCGGGCCTTCGGTTCGCCGGGTCCTACGCCTTGCGCAGACGGAAGGTCAGCGCCAGGCCCTCGTCGGTGAACGGGGCGCCGTAGGTGTCGTCCGTCTCACCCTGGGCGAAGTCCGTGGCGAGCACCTCGTCGGCGATGAGGTCCGCGTGACCGGTCAGCGCGGCGACCGTCGCGGGTTCCTGTGACGTCCAGCGCAGGGCGATCCGGTCGGCCACGTCCAGGCCGCTGTTCTTGCGCGCCTCCTGGATCAGCCGGATCGCGTCACGGGCCAGGCCCGCGCGGCGCAGCTCCTCGGTGATCTCCAGGTCCAGGGCGACCGTGGCACCGGAGTCGGACGCCACCGACCAGCCCTCGCGAGGGGTTTCAGTGATGATCACCTCGTCGGGGGAGAGGGTGATCGTCTCACCGTCGACCTCCACCGACGCCGTGCCGTCGCGCAGGGCCGCGGACAGGGCGGCGGCGTCCGCGTTCGCGACGGCCTTGGCCACGTCCTGGACCCGCTTGCCGAACCGCTTGCCGAGCGCGCGGAAGTTGGCCTTGGCCGTGGTGTCCACCAGCGAGCCGCCCACCTCGGACAGCAGCGCCAGGGACTCGACGTTCAGCTCCTCGGTGATCTGCGTGTGCAGCGCCGGGTCGAGGGAGTCGAAGCCGGCCGCGGCGATCAGCGCGCGGCGCAGCGGCTGACGGGTCTTGACGCCCGACTCGGCGCGGGTCGCCCGGCCCAGCTCCACCAGGCGGCGCACCAGCGCCATCTGCCGGGACAGCTCCGGGTCGACGGCGGACAGGTCCGCCTGAGGCCAGGAGGACAGGTGCACCGACTCGGGGGCGCCGGGGGTGACCGGGACGACCAGGTCCTGCCAGACCCGCTCGGTGATGAACGGCGTGAGCGGGGCCATGAGCTTGGTCACCGTCTCCACGACCTCGTGCAGGGTGCGCAGCGCGGCCTTGTCGCCCTGCCAGAAGCGGCGGCGGGAGCGGCGGACGTACCAGTTGGACAGGTCGTCGACGAACGCCGACAGCAGCTTGCCGGCCCGCTGGGTGTCGTAGTTCTCCAGCGCCTGGGTCACCTGGTCGGTGAGGGCGTGCAGTTCGGACAGCAGCCAGCGGTCCAGCACCGGACGCTCGGCGGGCGCCGGGTCGGCCTCACTCGGCGCCCAGTTCGACGTACGGGCGTACAGGGCCTGGAAGGCGACCGTGTTCCAGTACGTCAGGAGGGTCTTGCGGACGACCTCCTGGATGGTGCCGTGGCCCACGCGGCGGGCCGCCCACGGGGAGCCGCCGGCCGCCATGAACCAGCGCACCGCGTCGGCGCCGTGCTGGTCCATCAGCGGGATCGGCTGCAGGATGTTGCCCAGGTGCTTGGACATCTTGCGGCCGTCCTCGGCGAGGATGTGGCCGAGGCAGACGACGTTCTCGTAGGAGGACTTGTCGAAGACCAGCGTGCCGATCGCCATCAGCGTGTAGAACCAGCCGCGGGTCTGGTCGATGGCCTCGGAGATGAACTGCGCGGGGTACCGGGACTCGAAGAGTTCCTTGTTCTTGTACGGGTAGCCCCACTGCGCGAACGGCATGGAGCCCGAGTCGTACCAGGCGTCGATGACCTCGGGCACGCGGATGGCCGTGGCGCCGCAGCCGTCCTGCGGGCAGGCGAAGGTGACCTCGTCGATGAACGGGCGGTGCGGGTCGAGCCCCGACTGGTCGGTGCCGGTCAGCTCGCTCAGCTCGGTCAGCGAGCCGACGCAGGTGAGGTGGTCGTTCTCACAGCGCCAGATGGGCAGCGGGGTGCCCCAGTAGCGGTTGCGGGACAGCGCCCAGTCGATGTTGTTGTTCAGCCAGTCGCCGTAGCGGCCGTGCTTGACCGTGTCCGGGAACCAGTTGGTGTTCTCGTTCTCCTGGAGCAGGCGGTCCTTGATGGCCGTGGTGCGGACGTACCACGACGGCTGCGCGTAGTAGAGCAGCGCGGTGTGGCAGCGCCAGCAGTGCGGGTAGCTGTGCTCGTACGGGACGTGCCGGAACAGCAGGCCGCGCTGCTGGAGGTCCTCGGTGAGCTGCTCGTCGGCCTTCTTGAAGAACACCCCGCCGACCAGCGGCAGGTCCTCCTCGAAGGTGCCGTCGGGGCGTACCGGGTTGACCACCGGCAGACCGTAGGAGCGGCAGACCTTGAGGTCGTCCTCACCGAAGGCGGGGGACTGGTGGACCAGACCCGTGCCGTCCTCGGTGGTGACGTACTCGGCGTTCACCACGTAGTGGGCGGGCTCGGGGAACTCGACCAGCTCGAAGGGGCGCCGGTACGTCCAGCGCTCCATCTCGGCGCCGGTGAACGTCTCGCCGGTGGTCTCCCAGCCCTCGCCGAGCGCCTTACCGACCAGCGGCTCGGCGACGACCAGTTTCTCCTCGCCGTCGGTCGCGACGACGTAGGTGACGTCGGGGTGCGCGGCGACCGCGGTGTTGGACACCAGGGTCCACGGGGTCGTCGTCCACACCAGCAGGGCCGCCTCGCCGGCCAGCGGGCCGGAGGTCAGCGGGAAGCGGACGTAGACCGAGGGGTCGACGACCGTCTCGTAGCCCTGGGCCAGTTCGTGGTCGGACAGGCCGGTGCCGCAGCGGGGGCACCAGGGGGCGACGCGGTGGTCCTGGACCAGCAGGCCCTTGTTGAAGATCTCCTTCAGCGACCACCAGACGGACTCGACGTACTCCGGGTCCATGGTGCGGTAGGCCTCGTCGAGGTCGACCCAGTACCCCATGCGGGTCGTCAGCTCGGAGAAGGCGTCGGTGTGCCGGGTCACCGACTCGCGGCACCTGGCGTTGAACTCGGCGATGCCGTACGCCTCGATGTCCTGCTTGCCGGAGAAGCCGAGCTCCTTCTCGACGGCGAGCTCCACCGGGAGGCCGTGGCAGTCCCAGCCGGCCTTGCGGGCCACGTGGTAGCCGCGCATGGTCCGGAAGCGGGGGAAGACGTCCTTGAAGACGCGCGCCTCGATGTGGTGGGCGCCGGGCATGCCGTTGGCGGTGGGCGGGCCCTCGTAGAACACCCACTCGGGGCGTCCCTCGGACTGCTCCAGGCTCTTGGCGAAGATCTTCTGCTCGTCCCAGAACGTGAGCACCGTGTGCTCGAGGGCGGGCAGGTCGACCTGGGCGGGTACCTGGCCATACGTCGGCGTTGTCATCAGCGGGCTTCCTCCGGCGGACTTGCTGCCTTCCGTCCGGAGGGACGAGAGCTGTGTCTCCACGCCGCCGTCGGCGCGCTCCCGCGGTACCACCCTCCTTGGCCCCCGGCCGAACGCTCCGGTGAGCCCCCTCATTGGGGTCGCGATGCCGGTTCTACTCGCCGCGACCGCGGCTTTCCTCCGGCGGCTCCGGGGTGATCTTCACGTCGCGCTCGCCCCCGGGCTCACACCGTCCCCGGGTCGCTCTGGGCTGCGTACGCCGCTACTCGTCCCCATCCACGCTTTTCGCTCCGCCCAGTGTACGGCGCGGCGCGCGGAGCGGCCGACCGCATGTCCCGGGACGGTACGGGCGGACATGCTCCGAATGGTGCGATACGTCTGTTCGGATACCGGGACGTCCGTGCGGGCGGCATACCCGGCGGGTAGCTGGGCACAACGCATGCAGGTCGCCGCGCGGCGTCCGCGGGGTGTGGTGATCGGGCGGTGCGCCCCGTTGCCGTGGGCCCCGAGTCGATTTATCGTCCCAGCACGATTTGCGCGCAAGATCACAATATGTGAAGGGGCCGCGGCCATGATGGCTAAGAAGGCGACGGGTGCCGAGACGCACGCCGGGGGCCGGAGGAGTGCGGTGTCCGACGCGGCCGGGGGCGGCGGGGCGGCGGCCGCGAGCGGTGCGGGGACGAGAAAGGCCACGGCGAAGGCGACGGACGCCGGCGCCGCCGGGGCGAAGGCCGCCGCCGGGAAGGGCGCGGGGACGAAGGCGGCGGCGTCGAAGAAGGCGGGAACGGCGGGGACGAGCACGACGGCTGCCGGGAAGACGGCAAGGGCCACGGCGAAGAAGGCCGCCGGCAAGGGCCCGGAGCACGAGGAGGCGGTCGCGGGGACCGCCGACGCGGACGCCCGAGGGGGCGACCGCGAGGGGGACGGCGCTGCCGGGACCAGTGGGTCCACCCAGGATGTGGCCGGGCACAGCACGGCCGATGACGCGGACGCGGCCGAGGCCGCGGCGCAGACGGGAGTGACGACGGTGGGTGCGAAGAAGACTCCTGGCCCGGCGGCCACAGCGGCGGCGGCGACCGCCGTGCCCAAGGCCCGGCACGGGGTGGTGGAGCCGGGCGAGCTCGCGGTCCGCCCCGGTGAGGACCCGTGGACGGAGGCGGAGGTCGAGGAGGCGCGGGCCGAGCTGATGTCGGAGGTGCTGCGGCTGCGCGAGGAGATCAGCTCCTCCGAGCGGTCACTGGCCGGTCTGATGCGGGACTCCGGCGACGGCGCGGGCGACGACGACGCCGACACCGGCACCAAGAACATCACGCGCGAGCACGAACTCGCCCTCGCCGCGAACGCGCGCGAGATGCTCAGCCAGTTCGAGCGGGCGCTCCAGCGCCTCGACGCGGGCACCTACGGCCTGTGCGAGAACTGCGGCAAACCCATCGGCAAGGCCCGGACGCAGGCCTTCCCGAGGGCCACCCTGTGCGTCGAGTGCAAGCAGAAGCAGGAGCGCCGGTACTGAAGGGCGGCCGCGCAGGTCGTGCCGTACCCTCGTCCTCAGTCAAGGACCTAGGCTGAGGGACTCACGTGGCAGAGGCGGAGCGCATCATCGGTACGCCGGACACCCCGGACGCGGACCGGGACGGGCTGGACCGGGACGAGCAGGACCGGGTCCGTCCGGACCGCGGCGGGCAGGAGCCGGCCGGTACCGACGGGACGGCGGCGGAGACCGGGCGGCCTCGCGGCAAGCGGCGGATCGCCGTGCTGTTCGCCGTCGCCGTCGTCGCCTACCTCCTCGACCTGGCCAGCAAGATGATCGTGGTGGCCGAACTGGAGCACCACGAGCCGGTCGAGATCATCGGTGACTGGCTGCGCTTCGAGGCGATCCGCAACGCGGGCGCGGCCTTCGGCTTCGGCGAGGCCTTCACCGTGATCTTCACGGTGATCGCCGCCGCCGTGATCGTGGTGATCATCCGCCTCGCCCGCAAGCTCTACAGCCTGCCCTGGGCGATCGCGCTCGGGCTGCTGCTGGGCGGCGCCCTCGGCAACCTCACCGACCGGATCTTCCGCTCGCCGGGCGTCTTCAAGGGCGCGGTCGTCGACTTCATCGCGCCCAAGCACTTCGCGGTGTTCAACCTGGCCGACTCGGCGATCGTGTGCGGCGGCATCCTCATCGTGCTGCTGTCCTTCCGGGGCCTCGACCCGGACGGCACCGTCCACAAGGACTGAGGCCCCGGTCACCAGGCGTCGGTACCAGGCCCCGGTACTCCCTGCCGTTCGGGAGTACCGGAGCCGTCCGGCATACTCGACGGGTGAGCACGATTCCCGAGATCCGCACCCTGCCCGTGCCCGACGGCCTGGAGGGCGAGCGCGTAGACGCCGCCATCTCCCGCATGTTCGGCTTCTCCCGCACCAAGGCCGCCGAGCTCGCCGCCGCGGGGAAGGTCATGGTCGACGGGTCGGTGGTCGGCAAGTCCGAGCGGGTCAGCGGCGGTGCCTGGCTCGAGGTGGAGATGCCGCAGGCGCCCGCCCCCGTGCAGGTCGTCGCCGAGCCGGTCGAGGGCATGGAGATCGTCCACGACGACGACGACGTGGTCGTGATCGTCAAGCCCGTCGGTGTCGCCGCCCACCCCTCCCCGGGCTGGACCGGCCCGACCGTGATCGGCGGGCTGGCCGCCGCCGGGTACCGCATCTCGACCTCCGGCGCCGCCGAGCGCCAGGGCATCGTGCACCGCCTGGACGTCGGCACCTCGGGCCTGATGGTGGTCGCCAAGTCCGAGTACGCGTACACGTCCCTGAAGCGCCAGTTCAAGGAGCGCACGGTCGACAAGCGCTACCACACCCTGGTCCAGGGCCACCCCGACCCGACCAGCGGCACCATCGACGCGCCGATCGGCCGCCACCCGCAGCACGACTACAAGTGGGCGGTCACCGCCGAGGGTAAGCCGTCGGTCACGCACTACGACCTGATCGAGGCCTTCCGCGCCGCGTCCCTGCTCGACGTCAAGCTGGAGACCGGCCGCACCCACCAGATCCGCGTGCACATGGCCGCCCACCGGCACCCCTGCGTCGGCGACCTGACCTACGGCGCCGACCCCACGCTCGCCAAGCGGCTCCACCTCACCCGCCAGTGGCTGCACGCCGTGCGCCTCGGTTTCGAGCACCCCGGCGACGGCCAGTGGGCCGAGTTCTCCTGCGACTACCCCGAGGACCTGCGGCAGGCGCTCGACCAGGTCCGCGAGGAGACCTACGCATGAGCTCCGCCGTCACGGTCCGGGTGGCGGAGGAACCGGCCGACCGCGAGGCCTGCTTCGCGGTCCGCAAGGAGGTCTTCGTCGCCGAACAGGGCGTGCCCGAGGACATCGAGTACGACGCCCACGACGCGGACGCCGTGCACGTGCTCGCGGTCGCGGACGACGGCACCCCGCTCGGCACCGGACGCCTGCTGCACGGCGCCGCCGCCGCGGCGAAGACGGGCGGCGACCCGTCGGTCGGCTCCCTCGGCCGGCTCGCGGTCCTGCGGAGGGCGCGCGGGCTCGGGGTCGGCGCGGCACTCGTGCGGGCCGTCGAGCAGGCGGCCCGGGACCGCGGGCTCACCGCCGTCGACCTGCACGCCCAGACCCACGCCCTCGGCTTCTACGAGCGTCTCGGCTACGAGGCCTACGGGCCCGAGTTCCCGGACGCCGGCATGCCGCACCGGGCCATGCGGCGCGCGCTGTAGCCGCTCGCCGGTGACCGCGCCGGTGGTGCCGGGCATGGCAGGCTGGAGATCACCCGACCGACCGTCGACCTCCCGGGAGCGGTGACCGTGGATCAGCTGGCTCTGCTGTTCGCCCTGTTGCTCGGGGCGGTGGTGAGCGTCCCCGTGGGAGAGCGGCTGAAACTGCCGGCGCCGGTGCTGATGACGGTGTTCGGGATCGTGCTGGCGCTGCTGAACTTCGTCCCGAACGTCGACGTCCCGCCCGAACTGATCCTGCCGCTGCTGCTGCCGCCCCTGCTCTACGCCGCCGTGCGCCGTACCTCCTGGCGGCAGTTCGCGGCGAACGTCCGGCCGATCCTGCTGCTGGCCGTGGCGCTGGTCTTCGTCACCACCTTCTGCGTCGCCGTCGTCGCCCACGCGATCGTGCCCGGGCTGCCGCTGGCCGCCGCCGTCGCCCTCGGCGCGCTCGTCGCCCCGCCCGACCCGGTCGCGGCGACCGCCGTCGCGGGCAAGCTGGGGCTGCCGCGCCGCCTGGTGTCGATCCTGGAGGGCGAAGGGCTGTTCAACGACGTCACGGCCATCGTGCTCTACCACGTGGCCGTGGCCGCGGCCGTGAGCGGCACCTTCTCGCCCTGGTCGGCCGGGCTCGACCTGGTGCTGTCGGCGGTGGTGGCGGTCGCCGTCGGGCTGGTGCTCGGCTGGGCCACCAACAAGGCGATGGACCTGCTCGGCGACCCGACCCTGCAGGTCGCCCTGACCCTGCTGGTGCCGTTCGCCGCGTACGTCCTCGCCGAGGAGCTGCACGGCTCGGGCGTCCTCGGGGTGCTCGTCACCGCCCTGTTCCTCGTGGAGTACGCCACCGACGCCGACGACGTCATGGCCCGGCTCGCCGGACACACCTTCTGGGACATCGTGGACACCCTCGTCACCGGGGTGGCGTTCGGTCTGGTCGGCCTGGAACTGCACAACGCGGTGCAGACCGCGTCCGGCCACTGGGCCGAGCTGCTCGGCTGGGCGGGGGCGGTCGTCGGGGTCGTCGTCCTGGTCCGGCTGGCCTGGCTGCTGCCGGCGACCTGGCTGACCAAGCGGATGCACACCGAACGGGACGTCGGCGAGGACATCCCGCTGAGCTGGCGCGAGAGCGTGGTGATGTGGTGGTCCGGGATGCGCGGGGTGGCGTCCGTCGCCCTCGCCCTCGCCATCCCGCTGGAGACGGACTCCGGCGCCGACTTCCCCGCCCGTGCGGAGATCATCTTCATCGCGTTCGGCGTGGTGCTGGGGACCTTGCTGGTGCAAGGGCTCACCCTGCCGTGGCTGGTGGGCAAGCTCGGGGTGCGCGGGGACACCGGCCACGAGATGGAGCTGGAGCGTGAGCTCGCCGTCCGGGTGGCGAAGGCCGCCAAGCGCAGGCTGCGGGAGATCGAGGCCGCCGAGGACCTGCCGGAGGAGCTGTCCGAGCAACTGCTGCGCCGGGCGTTCGACCTGGGGGTGCGGATCAGCCCGGACATGGCGGACGACGAACGGCGCGAGGCGACCCGGCAACGGGCCAAGCGGCTGAAGAAGGTCCGGCGCATCGAGCACGAGATGCTGAGCGCCGCCCGGCACGAGGTGCTGAGCGCGCGCAGCGAGCCGGGTGCCGATCCCGAGGTGGTGGACCGGGTGCTGCGCCATCTGGACGTGCGCAGTCTGCGCTGAGCGCCGCCGGGTTGCGGCCGTCCCGGCCCTTCGCTTCGTAGGGTCGGGGTATGACGCGCAATGTTGTGATCAGCGGCGGCGGCACCGGGATCGGGCTCGCCACCGCGCAGGTGTTCGCCGCCGACGGCGACCGGGTCCTGCTGCTCGGGCGGCGCGGTGACGTCCTGGAGCGGGCCGAGGTGCCCGGCGCCCTGACCTACGCCGCCGACCTGGCCGACCCCGAGGCCGTACGGGGCGTGTCCGGCTTCGTGGGCCGCGAGTTCGGAGCCGTGGACGTCCTGATCCACTCCGCCGGAGGCAACGGACTGCTCGAACCGCCGGTGGGCGCCGACGACCCGCTCGACGCCGTCGCCCGCGACTGGACGGTCAACTTCCGGCTCAACGTGCTGACCGCCGTGCTGCTCACCGAGGCGCTGCGCACCCGGCTCGCCGTGCCCGGCGGGCGGGTGCTCTTCCTCAGCTCCATCGCCGCCCGGCGCGGCTCCGGGCGGGTGTCGTACGCGGCGGCCAAGGCCGGGCTGCACCCGTACGCGCACGCCCTGGCCCGGGAGCTGGGGCCGCACGGCATCACGGTGAACGTGGTCGCGCCCGGCTACATCGAGGACACGGCGTTCTTCGGCGGCGACGGCCTGGACGAGGAGCGGCGGGCGGCGCTGGTCGCCGAGACGTCGAACCGCCGCGTGGGGCGGCCCGGTGACGTCGCGGCGACCCTGCACTGGCTCGCCTCGCCCGGCGCCGGACACATCACCTCGCAGGTGGTCCAGGTGAACGGCGGCGCCGAGCGCGGCCTCTGAGCGCCGCTCAGCGCTGCCGGGGGTGGGAGTGGACCCGGCGCGCCGCCGGTATGCCGCCGGACACGCGGTCGCCGGGCACGTGGTCGTCGGACACACGGTCGCCGGGCACGTGGTCCTCGGGCGAGCGGCCGCCCGAACCGGGAGGCAGCACCGCGTCGGCGGTGTTCACCCGGGGCAGCGCGTAGGGGTGCTCGTCGGCCAGGAAGCGCATCATCTGCTCGCGGACCGTGACCCGGACCGTCCAGATGTCGTCCGCGTCCTTGGCCGTCACCAGCGCCCGCACCTCCAGGGTGCTGGGGGTGCTGTCCGTGACGGTCAGGTTGTAGGCGCGGCCGTCCCAGGCCGGGCACTCCCGCAGGATGTCGCGCAGCCTCTCGCGCATGGCGTCCAGCGGGGCGCTGTGGTCGACGTGCCAGAACACGGTGCCGGTCATCTGCGGCGTCCCGCGCGACCAGTTCTCGAACGGCTTGGAGGTGAAGTACGACACCGGCATGGTGATCCGGCGCTCGTCCCAGGTGCGTACGGTCAGGAAGGTCAGCGTGATCTCCTCCACCGTGCCCCACTCGCCGTCCACCACGACCGTGTCGCCGATGCGCACCATGTCACCGAAGGCGATCTGCAGCCCGGCGAACATGTTGCCCAGCGTCGACTGGGCGGCCACACCGGCGACGATGCCGAGGATGCCGGCCGAGGCCAGCAGCGAGGCCCCGGCCGCCCGCATCGCGGGGAACGTCAGCAGCATCGAGGCCACCGCGACCACGCCCACCACCGCCGACACCACCCGGCGGATCAGCGTCACCTGGGTACGCACCCGGCGCACCCGGGCCGGGTCGCGCTCCCGGTGGTTGCTGGCGTACCGGGTGTACGAGGTCTCCACGACCGCGACGGCGACCCGGATCGTCAGCCAGGCCGCCGACCCGATCAGCACCAGGGTCAGGGCCCGGCCCACCCCGACCTGGTGGGAGGTCAGCAGCCGTGTCTCGTCGTAGGAGCCTCTGAGCAGGGCGGCGCAGAGCAGCAGCTGGTAGGGGATCCGGCCCCGGCGCAGCAGGCCCCACAGCGGTGTCTCGTGGTGGCGTTCGTCGGCCTTGCGCAGCAGCAGGTCGGTGGCCCAGCCGAGCAGCAGCGTCAGCACCACCGAGCCGCCCACCACGATCAGCGGGCGCAGCACGTCATCCATGCCACCGAACCTAACCGGCCGGGACGGGCATGAACATGTGACTTCCGTCCGTTCCCGGGTAGTGCCGCCCGAGGGCTCCGTCACACCCTGCTGGCACCATGGACCGCATGAACATCATGCTCTTTCACTCGACCTACGGGCTGCGTCCGGCGGTGCGCCGGGCCGCGGACCGGCTGCGCGCGGCCGGACACGAGGTGTGGACGCCCGATCTCTTCGAGGGACGCACCTTCGACACGGTCGAGGAGGGCACGGCGTACCAGGAGGAGACCGGGAAGGACGAGCTGCTGAAACGGGCCGTCCTGGCGGCCGCCCCCTACTCGGAGCGGGGCCTGGTGTACGCCGGGTTCTCCTTCGGCGCCTCGGTGGCGCAGACGCTGGCCCTGGGCGACGACAAGGCGCGCGGTCTGCTGCTGCTGCACGGCACCTCCGACATCGCCGAGAACGCCACGGCCGACGGGCTGCCGGTGCAGCTGCACGTCGCCGAGCCCGACCCGTTCGAGACGGACGACTGGCTCACCGCCTGGTACCTGCGGATGGGCCGGACGGGGGCCGACGTGGAGGTGTACCGGTACGCGGGCGCCGGCCACCTCTACACCGACCCCGACCTGCCCGACCACGACGAGGAGGCGGCCGAGGCCACCTGGCGGGTGGCCCTCGGCTTCCTCGGCTCGCTGGCTCAGGACGCGGACTGACCCCTGCGGGCGGTCCGCCGGCCGTCAGACGGGGGCGTCGGCCCGCTCCACCTTCTGGGTGCCGCTGCGGGTGCGGTAGGAGCGGACCCACCTCGCGCCGGAGTCCGCCTCGGTGCGGTCGGACAGCACGTAGTAGTCCATCTGCGCCCGCTCGGCGGTGAGGTCCAGCACCCCGTAGCCGTGACGGTCGGTGTCGACCCAGTGGACGTGCCGGTTGGCGGCCCGGATCAGCGGGGCGGCGACCGCCGAGACCGTGCCCTCGGGGACGTTCACGATGTCGTCGAGGTTGTCGGAGGTGACCGAGGTGACCACGAACTCCGTGGCGGCGGAGGCCGACAGCGGATAGGTGCCCGCGTTCACCGGCACGTCGTTCGCCCACGCCATGTGGATGTCGCCGGTGAGGAAGACCGTGTTGCGGATGGCGTGGGCACGCAGGTGGGCGAGGAGTTCGCGCCGGTCGTCGGTGTAGCCGTCCCACTGGTCGGTGTTGAGGGCGAGTCCCTCCTGCGGCAGGCCGAGCAGCTTCGCCAGCGGCTTGAGCAGGCTCGCGGGCAGGGAGCCCACCGAGAACGGCGAGATCATCACCGAGGTGCCGACCAGCCGCCAGGTGGTGTCGGACGCCGACAGCCCCGCCTTGAGCCAGTCCAGCTGGGCGCGGCCGGTGAGGGTGCGGTCGGGGTCGTCGACGTCGCCGTCGCCCAGGGACACCTGCTGGGACCGGAAGGAGCGCAGGTCGAGGAGCGAGAGGTCGGCCAGCTTGCCGAAGCGCAGCCGCCGGTAGGTGGTGCCCTCCACCGCGGGACGCACCGGCATCCACTCGAAGTAGGCCCGCTTGGCGGCGGCCTGGCGGGCGGCCCAGCTGCCCTCCGCGCCCTCGGTGTGGTTGCCGGCGCCGCCGGACCAGGTGTCGTTGGCGAACTCGTGGTCGTCCCAGATGGCGACGACCGGTGCCGTGGCGTGCAGCGCCTGGAGATCCGGGTCGGTCTTGTAGCGGGCGTGCCGCGTCCGGTAGTCGGCGAGGGTGACGATCTCGTGGGCGGGGGAGTGCGGGCGGACGACCTCGCCGCGGGCGCCGTACTCGCCGGTGCCGTACTCGTAGATGTAGTCGCCGAGATGCAGCCAGGCGTCGAGGTCGCCGCGCGCCGCGAGGTGGCGGTACGCCGCGAAGTGGCCGGCCTCCCAGTTGGCGCAGGAGACCACCCCGAGGCGCAGGCCGCCCACGGCGGTGTCGGCGGCGGGCGCCGTGCGAGTGCGGGCCGCGGGGGAGTCGGTGCCGCCGGCGGAGAAGCGGAACCAGTAGTCGGTGGCGGGCCGCAGCCCCCGGATGTCCGCCTTCACGGTGTGGTCGGAGGCGGCGGTGGCGAGGGTCGAGCCCTGGGCGACGACGTCGGTGAACCCGCTGTCCCGGGCGACGGTCCAGCGCACCTCGGTGTCGGGGCCGGCGCCGGAGCCCGGTGTCGCCTCCGGGGTGGGCGTCACCCGGGTCCACAGCAGCACGCCGTCCGGCAGCGGGTCGCCGGAGGCGACACCGTGCAGGAAGGCGGGGGCCCGCTGGGCGGCGCGGGCGGGCAGCGCGGCGGCGAGCGGTCCGGCCAGCGCCGCGGTGGCGGCGGCGGCCTTGACCACCGTACGGCGGCGCGGGGCGAGGGCGGCGGTGTCCGCGGTGGCGGAGACGGCGGCCCCGGTTGTTCCCTGTCGACTGGTCACAGCCGAACAGGTTAGTGACGTGTACACGCTAGAGCGGGCGAACCCGGGAAAAGTTCGCCCGCTCTTCGGCATGCTGTCGGCCGACGGTCGGCCGGCCGCGTCAGCCCTTCAGCGCCTTGTCGACCGCGGCGGTGAACTCGTCCACCGTCATGGGCGCGTTCTCCCCGTCGGAGCCGGTGAGCTTCTTGCCGTCCATCTTCACCGTCGGGGTGCCCTGGACGTCACTGCCGTCGAACTTGTCGGACATCTCAAGGGCCCACCGGTCGTAGGTGCCGTCCTTCACGGCCGCCTGGAACTCCTTGTTGTTCTTCAGGGCGTCCACCGAGTCGGCGACCTTGATCAGGTACGCGTCGTCCTTGAACTTGTCGTCCGTCTCCTCGGGGTGGAACTCCGTCGAGTAGAGCGCCGACTTGTAGGCCAGGAACGCCTCGGGGCTGACGTCCAGCGCGGCGCCCAGGGCGCTCAGCGCGTTCTTGGAGCCCTCGCCCGTGAGGTTGCGGTCCAGGAACGAGGCGCCTATGAACTGCACCTTGTACTTGCCGTCCTCGACGTCCTTGTCGATGGTCTTGCCGACCGACTGCTCGAAGGAGGCGCAGATCGGGCAGCGCGGGTCCTCGTACAGCTCCAGGGTCTTCTTCGCGTCGGCCTTGCCGATGACGACGGTGGTGCCGTCCTTGCCGCTGGTGTTGGCCGGCTTGACGAGCTCGGCGTCCTTCGCGGCCTCCCAGTGGTCCGGCTTGTTCGCCTGGACCACCGCGTAGCCGATGCCGCCTGCCGCGGCCAGCACACCGACCACCGACGCGGCCACGACGAGCTGCCGCCTGATCTTCGCCTTCTTCGCCTGGCGCTCGCGCTCCTCGCGCAGACGCTCACGCGCCGCCATCTTGGCCGACTGGCTGTTCCGCTTGCTCATGCTGATGACTCCACGGGGGACGCACACACGGGTGTGCGGGAATGGGTACGGGGGACTGCCGGTGCTTCGCAGCGCGCGCCCGGGGCGGGGCCCGCCTCAGGCGAGGGCGGAGCACGGCGGCCCGCGCCGTCCCAGGGAGTGCGCGAGGAGCAGCGTGCGGACGGCGACGGCACGGTGCGGCGTGCGGCCCGGACGGCGCACCCGGGGGGCTCGGCGCACGGTCACCGCCGCCACGGCCACCAGCAGCGGCCGGAAGGTGGTCGCGGCGACCGCGCTCAGCAGCTGCGCCAGCGCCCGCTCCCCGCGGCGCAGCCACGCGGCGGCGAACAGGCCCACCCCGACGTGCGCGCCGAGCAGCAGCCAGGCGGTCGCCGGGCCGGCCTCGGCGAGCAGCGCGGCCACCTGGTCGCCGCCCGCGGCGGCGGAGCCGGTGACCCGGGCCAGCGGCGCGCCCACGCCGGTGCCGTCGCCGCACAGCACGTCGAACCCGACGGAGCGCAGCGGACCGGCGACCGGGCCGCCCATGCGGCCGTAGCAGACGTGCTGGCCGGTGGTGAAGACCGTGTCGGCGGCCAGCTCCAGCGGGATCAGCAGGGCGGCGATCCGCCCGAAGGAACGCTCCCGCCCCGCCAGCCCGTACGCCAGGAGGAACACGGCGGCGGCGATCGCGGCCACCGTGTTCAGCGGCAGCGGAGCCCCGGACAGCAGTACGTGCGACGCGGTGCTGAGCGTCACGACGACAGCCGTGAACAGTGCCGCGCGAACGGCTCTGAGCTGGGGTCCGGATATGTCCATGGCGGTACGAGTGTGGCACGTGCTCCGGTAAGGGGTCCCTAAAGGGGGCCTGTGAATGTGCGGAAGGTTACAGCCCCGGGATCCGGCCGTTGCGGAACAGGTCGAGGAAGATCTGGTGGTCGCCGCGGGCGCGGGCCCCGTAGTCGTGGGCGAAGTCGACCAGGAGCGGGACCAGCCCGTCCTCGTCGGCCGCGATCGCCGCGTCGATGGCCCGCTCGGTGGAGAACGGCACCAGCGACTCGCCGGAGGTGTCGTCCGCCGCCGCGTGCATCGCGGCCGTCGCCCGGCCGAGGTCGGCGACGACCTGCGCCATCTCCTCCGGGTCGTCGAGGTCGCTCCAGTCCAGGTCCACGGCGTACGGCGAGACCTCCGCGACCAGCTGGCCGGCGCCGTCCAGCTCGGTCCAGCCGAGCCACGGGTCGGCGTGCGCCTGGAGGGCCCGCTGGGAGATCACCGTGCGGTGGCCCTCGTGGAGGAAGTACTCCCCGATCGCCGGGTCGGTGATGTGCCGGGAGACGGCGGGGGTCTGCGCCTGCTTGATGTAGATCACCACGTCGTTCTCCAGGGCGTCGCTGTGACCCTCCAGGAGGATGTTGTACGACGGCAGCCCGGCCGAGCCGATGCCGATGCCCCGGCGGCCCACGACGTCCTTCACGCGGTACGAGTCGGGGCGGGCCAGCGAGGAGTCCGGCAGCGTCTCCAGATAGCCGTCGAACGCCGCGAGCACCTTGTAGCGGGTGGCCGCGTCCAGCTCGATCGCGCCGCCGCCCGGGGCGAAGCGGCGCTCGAAGTCGCGGATCTCGGTCATCGAGTCCAGCAGCCCGAACCGCGTCAGCGAACGGGCGTCACGCAGCGCGTCCAGCAGCGGGCCCTGCGCGGTGTCCAGGGTGAACGGCGGCACCTCGTCGCTCTTGGCGCCCGTCGCCAGGGCGTGGATCCGCTCCCGGTAGGCGGCCGCGTACACCGAGACCAGATCGGTGATCTGCTCGTCGCTGAGCGCCTTCGCGTAGCCGATCAGCGCCATCGAGGCCGCGAAGCGCTTCAGGTCCCACAGGAAGGGGCCGACGTACGCCTCGTCGAAGTCGTTGACGTTGAACACGAGGCGGCCGTTGGAATCCATGTAGGTGCCGAAGTTCTCCGCGTGCAGGTCGCCGTGGATCCACACGCGCGAGGTGCGCTCGTCCAGGTACGGGCCGCTGTACGCGCTGCCGCCGCGCCCCGCGTCCTCGGCGGACAGGTCGTGGTAGAAGAGGCTCGCCGTCCCGCGGTAGAACGCGAACGCCGACGCGGCCATCTTCCGGAACTTCACCCGGAACGCGGCCGGGTCGGCGGCCAGGAGCCGGCCGAAGGCGGTGTCGAGGACAGCGAGGATCTCCTCGCCGCGACGCTCGTCGTTGAGCTGCGGGACCGACATCGCTGGGTGCCTCCTGGTGCGGAATCTGGGGGGACGGCCAATCCGTCCCCTGCCTAACGCGCGGCGGGTCGCGGGAGTGCCCGCGACCCGCCCGAAGGTACGTGGGGACCGGCTCGGGGTGTCGGTCCCGGGGCATAGACTTCGACGCTGTCCCCGTCCGTCCGTCTGCCGCCGCAGCACCTGGAGGCCGCACCGTGTCGAAGCCGCCGTTCACGCACCTGCACGTCCACACCCAGTACTCGCTGCTGGACGGTGCCGCGCGGCTGAAGGACATGTTCAACGCCTGCAACGAGATGGGCATGAGCCACATCGCCATGTCCGACCACGGCAACCTGCACGGGGCGTACGACTTCTTCCACACCGCGCAGAAGGCCGGGGTCACCCCGATCATCGGGATCGAGGCGTACGTCGCCCCCGAGTCCCGGCGGAACAAGCGCAAGATCCAGTGGGGCCAGCCGCACCAGAAGCGCGACGACGTCTCCGGCTCCGGCGGCTACACCCACAAGACGATGTGGGCGGTGAACAGCACCGGCCTGCACAACCTCTTCCGGCTCTCCTCCGACGCCTACGCCGAGGGCTGGCTGCAGAAGTGGCCCCGGATGGACAAGGAGACCATCGCCAAGTGGTCCGAGGGCATCGTCGCCTCCACCGGCTGCCCCTCCGGCGAGGTGCAGACCCGGCTGCGCCTCGGCCACTTCGACGAGGCCCTCAAGGCCGCCGCCGACTACCAGGACATCTTCGGCAAGGACCGGTACTTCCTGGAGCTGATGGACCACGGCATCGACATCGAGCACCGGGTCCGCGACGGCCTGCTGGAGATCGGCAAGAAGCTCGGCATCCCCCCGCTGGTCACCAACGACTCGCACTACACCTACGCGCACGAGGCGACGGCGCACGACGCGCTGCTGTGCATCCAGACCGGCAAGAACCTCTCCGACCCGGACCGCTTCAAGTTCGACGGCACCGGCTACTACCTGAAGTCCACGGACGAGATGTACGCCATCGACTCCTCGGACGCCTGGCAGCAGGGCTGCGCCAACACGCGACTGATCGCCGAGATGGTCGACACCACCGGCATGTTCGAGAAGCGCGACCTGATGCCGAAGTTCGACATCCCGGAGGGGTACACCGAGGTCAGCTGGTTCCGCGAGGAAGTGCTGCGCGGCATGAACCGCCGCTTCCCGGGCGGCATCCCGGACGACCGCATGAAGCAGGTCGAGTACGAGATGGACACCATCATCTCGATGGGCTTCCCGGGCTACTTCCTCGTCGTCGCCGACTTCATCATGTGGGCGAAGAAGCAGGGCATCGCCGTCGGTCCCGGCCGAGGCTCCGCGGCCGGCTCGATCGTCGCCTACGCCCTCGGCATCACCGACCTCGACCCGATCCCGCACGGCCTGATCTTCGAGCGCTTCCTCAACCCCGAGCGCATCTCCATGCCCGACGTCGACATCGACTTCGACGAGCGCAGGCGCGTCGAGGTGATCCGCTACGTGACGGAGAAGTACGGCGCCGACAAGGTCGCCATGATCGGCACGTACGGCACCATCAAGGCGAAGAACGCCATCAAGGACTCCGCGCGCGTGCTGGGCTACCCGTACGCGATGGGCGACCGCATCACCAAGGCCATGCCCGCCGACGTTCTCGGCAAGGGCATCCCGCTGTCCGGCATCACCGACCCCTCGCACCCCCGGTACTCCGAGGCCGGCGAGGTCCGCGGGATGTACGAGAACGAGCCGGACGTGAAGAAGGTCATCGACACCGCCAAGGGCGTCGAGGGCCTGGTGCGGCAGATGGGCGTGCACGCGGCCGGCGTGATCATGTCCAGCGAGACCATCACCGACCACGTCCCGGTCTGGGTCCGGCACACCGACGGCGTGACCATCACGCAGTGGGACTACCCGAGCTGCGAGTCGCTCGGCCTGCTGAAGATGGACTTCCTGGGCCTGCGGAACCTGACCATCATGGACGACGCCGTCAAGATGGTGAAGGCCAACAAGGGCATCGACATCGACCTGCTGTCGCTGCCCCTGGACGACCCCACGACCTTCGACCTGCTCCAGCGCGGCGACACCCTCGGCGTGTTCCAGTTCGACGGCGGACCGATGCGCTCCCTGCTCCGGCTGATGAAGCCGGACAACTTCGAGGACATCTCCGCCGTGTCGGCCCTGTACCGGCCGGGCCCGATGGGCATGAACTCGCACACCAACTACGCCCTGCGCAAGAACGGCCAGCAGGACATCACGCCCATCCACCCCGAGCTGGAGGAGCCGCTCAGGGAGGTCCTGGACGTCACCCACGGCCTGATCGTCTATCAGGAGCAGGTGCAGAAGGCCGCCCAGATCATCGCCGGCTACTCGCTCGGCGAGGCCGACATCCTCCGCCGCGTGATGGGCAAGAAGAAGCCCGAGGAACTGGCGAAGAACTTCACCATCTTCCAGGCCGGCGCCCGCAAGAACGGCTACAGCGACGAAGCCATCCAGGCGCTCTGGGACGTGCTGGTCCCCTTCGCCGGCTACGCCTTCAACAAGGCGCACTCCGCCGCGTACGGCCTGGTGTCGTACTGGACGGCCTACCTCAAGGCCAACCACCCCGCCGAGTACATGGCGGCGCTGCTCACCTCGGTGAAGGACGACAAGGACAAGTCGGCGGTCTACCTGAACGAGTGCCGCCGCATGGGCATCAAGGTGCTCCCGCCCAACGTCAACGAGTCCGAGTCCAACTTCGCCGCGCAGGGCGACGACGTGATCCTCTTCGGCCTCTCCGCGGTGCGCAACGTCGGCACCAACGTCGTGGAGTCGATCATCAAGTGCCGCAAGGCCAAGGGGAAGTACACGTCCTTCCCGGACTACCTCGACAAGGTCGACGCGGTCGTCTGCAACAAGCGCACCACCGAGTCGCTGATCAAGGCCGGCGCCTTCGACTCCATGGGGCACACCCGTAAGGGCCTCACCGCCCAGTACGAGCCGATGATCGACAACGTGGTGGCGGTCAAGCGCAAGGAGGCCGAAGGACAGTTCGACCTCTTCGGCGGCATGGGCGAGGAGCAGACCGACGAGCCCGGCTTCGGCCTCGACGTGCAGTTCACCGACGACGAGTGGGACAAGACCTACCTGCTCGCGCAGGAGCGCGAGATGCTCGGCCTCTACGTCTCCGACCACCCGCTGTTCGGTCTGGAACACGTGCTGTCCGACAAGGCCGACGCCGGCATCTCCCAGCTCACCGGCGGCGACTTCGGTGACGGCGCGGTGGTCACCATCGGCGGCATCATCTCCGGCCTCCAGCGCAAGATGACCAAGCAGGGTAACGCCTGGGCGATCGCCACCGTGGAGGACCTCGCGGGCTCCATCGAGTGCATGTTCTTCCCGGCGACCTACCAGCTCGTCTCGACGCAACTCGTCGAGGACGCCGTGGTGTTCGTCAAGGGCCGGCTCGACAAGCGGGAGGACGTGCCGCGCCTGGTCGCGATGGAGCTCCAGGTCCCCGACCTGTCCCACGCCGGCACCAACGCGCCCGTGGTGCTCACCATCCCGGCCACCCGCGTCACCCCGCCCATGGTCAGCCGGCTCGGCGAGATCCTCACCCACCACAGGGGCGACAGCGAGGTCCGCATCAAGCTGCAGGGCCCGACGAAGACGACGGTCCTGCGCCTCGACCGGCACCGGGTCAAGCCCGATCCGGCCCTGTTCGGCGACCTGAAGGTGCTGCTCGGACCGTCCTGCCTGGCCGGTTAGACACAGGCCCCCGACGCGCCGGAGGGGCGCACCCGCGACGGGTGCGCCCCTCTTCCTGTACGGCCGGGCCGCAACGGCCCTTCACACCGGTGTCAGTTGTGGCCGAAGCGCTTCTGCCGGCCCTTGCCGGGGCCGACCTCGCCGGGCACCACCTGCGTGGTGCGCTGCTCGTCCGGGGTCTCCAGGGTGGACGTCTGCGCGGCGCGCGGGCTGCGCTCGGCCTGGGGCTGCTTACGGTCACGGTTCTTGTTCTTGGCCATGGTGTTGCCTCCTGTGGGGACTAGGGGCCAGGGCCGAATTCAGATTCACACAGGCCGATAACCCACGCATGTCGGACAATTACCGTCGGTGACGGGGCGGTCGGGGGAGGTTGTGTGGAAACGCCACGCCGAAGATCGAGTTCGGGCCGTTAACACCGGCGGGGTCGGGCAGACTCGAAGGAAGCCCGAAGCCAAACCTCCCGGAAAGAGGGTGGATCGCGTGGACCGCTGCATCGTCCTGGTGGACGCCGGGTATCTGCTGGGGGCCGCCGCCAGTCTCCTCGCCGGGGAGCCCTCGCGGTCCCGCATCACCGTGGACCACGCCGCCCTGATCCAGGGACTGCGTGACCGAGCCGAGAACGACACGCGTCAGCCGCTGCTGCGCATCTACTGGTTCGACGGCGCCCCCGACCGCGTCCCGCAGCCCGAGCACCGCCGGCTGCGCGTGATGCCCCGGGTCACCGTCCGGCTCGGCGCGCTGACCCGCAGCGACGGACGCTGGGCGCAGAAGGGCGTGGACGCGGCGATGCACGCCGAACTCACCGAACTCGCCCGCAACCGCGCCTGCTCCGACATCGTCCTGGTCACCGGCGACGGCGACCTGCTGCCGGGCATGATGGCCGCCAAGGAACACGGCGTGGCCGTGCACCTGTGGGCCGTGCAGGCCGCCGACGGCGACTACAACCAGTCCGAGGACCTCGTCGCCGAGGCCGACGAACGCCGGGTGCTCGACCGGGCGTGGATCACCCAGGCGGTACGCGCCAGGGAGATCAGCGGCGTGTGCGCCCCGTCGCCCGCCCCCCGGCCCGAGATCGCCGCGATCCTCTCCGCCCCGCTGCCCGAGTCCGCCCTCGCCCCGGCCACCGAGCGCACCGCTCCGGAACCGCGCCACCCGGCCGCCTCCGGACACAACGGCACCGGCGAGCGTACGCCCGTCGCCAAGGGCGTCCCGACCCCCAAGGACCTGGCCGCGCTGCGCCACCCCGGAGCGCACCAGCCGCAGCAGCCCGCCTCCGCGACCCTGCGCTGGTCCTCCGACAAGGGGTGGGTGGACCGGCCGGCCGCCGAGCCGCCGGAGGCCGCGTCCATGCCGACGCTGGCCCAGCTGACCACGGCGGAGCAGCGGTGGGCCGACCGCGAGGAGGACATCACCACCGTCGGCGGCGACCCGTTCGAGGTAGGGCAGGTCTTCGCGCGGCGCTGGGTGGAACGGCTCGGCGACCACGGCCACATCCAGAAGCTGTCCGCGATGTACCCGCGCATTCCGCACCGCGTCGACGGTGAGCTGCTGCGCTACGCGGCCCGTTTCGGGCTGCTCGCCCACAAGGACGACCAGATCGACGAGCGGGACCGCTACGCCATCCGGGCGGGTTTCTGGCGTGAGCTGGACACGCGCACCGGGACGGAGCGGGCTTCCGCGGGGGAGTGAGGGACGCGCCGGCTTCACAGCCGGGGCTGTCGTGGGCTGTTCGCGCGGAGGTGTCGTTCAGGGTGCGCCCCCCGGCGTCGGGTTCGGTACCGGTGTTTTCGGGTGGCCGTCGGGCCGCAGGGGGGCGATCCCTCCCGGGGTGTCCGGTGCGTCCCCCCGCCCGGGGCGGCACGCAAGGGTGACCCGAAGGCGGGACGGGGGCGCCGACCCCGTACGCTCGTCCCTTGTGAGTACGCGCGGGGCACAGGGATATCGGCACGGTGGTGACGTCGTGTGTGCGGTGCGCGGGCTGACCAAGACCTATCCGGCGGTGCGCGGACGGCGCGGCGTGCCCGCGACGCCCGAGGTCCGGGCCACCGACGACGTGGCGCTCGACATCGGGCGCGGCGAGATCTTCGGCCTGCTCGGGCCGAACGGCGCCGGAAAGTCCACCCTGGTACGCCAGATGACCGGACTGATGCGGCCCGACAGCGGCAGCGTCGAGATCCTCGGCCACGACATCGTCCGCCACCCGGAGCGGGCCTCCCGCATCCTCGCCTACCTCGGTCAGGAGTCCAGCGCCCTGGACGAGCTGACCGTGTCCCTGGCCGCCGAGACCACCGGCCGGCTCCGCGGGCTCGACATACGGCGGGCCCGCGCCGAACGCGACGACGTCCTCGACGAACTGGGGCTCACCGCGATCGCCTCCCGCCCGCTGCGCAAGCTCTCCGGCGGCCAGCGCCGGCTCGCCTGCTTCGCCGCCGCGCTGGTGGGGGAGCGCCCGCTGATGGTCCTCGACGAGCCCACGACCGGCATGGACCCGGTGGCCCGGCGCGCGGTCTGGTCCGCCGTCGACCGCCGCCGCGCCCAGCGGGGCACCACCGTCGTGCTGGTCACCCACAACGTCATCGAGGCCGAGACCGTGCTCGACCGGGTCGCCGTGCTGGACCGGGGCCGGGTCATCGCCTGCGACACCCCGACCGGGCTGAAGGAACAGGTCGCCGGGGAGGTCCGGGTCGAGCTGGTGTGGCGCGAGGCCGCGCCGCTGCACGTGCCCGAGGTGGCCGCCCTGCGCGACCGGGCGGCCGAGTCCGGCCGCCGCTGGACCCTGCGGCTCGCGCCGGAGGAGGCCCGCACGGTCGTCGCCACCGTGACCGGCGGCGCCGCCTTCGCGGCCCTCGACGACTTCACGCTGGCCACGCCCAGCCTGGAGGACGTCTACCTGGCGCTGGGCGGCGCCGTGCGACAGGGGCTGGTGAAGGCGTGAGCGCACGGGCCGTGACATCCGTACCGAACGGGGCGGCCTCCGGAGCGGCTCCGGACGGAATCCCGAGCGAAGGGGAGCAGCACGACGTGAGTGTCGTACCCGCCGATGCCCGGCCCGCCGGCGCCCTGACCGCCCAGGAGGCCGCGCCGGCACCGGCCGCGCTCGGCCCCCGGGCGCGGCTGTGGCCGTCGCTGGCGGCCGTGTACCGGGCCCAGCTGTCCCGGGCCCGGGTGGCGCGGATCCCGCTGCTGTTCGTGGCGACCTTCCAGTCGGTCGGGATCATGATCCTGATGCGCGGAGTGGTCGACGGCGGCGGCGAGGCGCGGGCCGTGGTGGCCGGGTCGTCGGTCCTGGTCGTCGCCTTCGTCGCGCTGAACCTGCTCGCCCAGTACTTCGGCCAGCTGCGCGCCAGCGGCGGCCTCGACCACTACGCGACCCTGCCCGTGCCGCCCGCGGCCGTGGTGCTGGGCGCGGCGGGCGCCTACGCCTCGTTCACCGTCCCCGGCACCGTGGTGACCGCCGTCTTCGGCTGCGCGCTGTTCGGGCTGCCGCTCGCCCACCTGTGGATCCTGGTCGCGGTGATCCCCCTCGCGGGCGCGGCCCTCGCCGGGCTCGGCGCCGCCCTCGGCCTGCTCGCGCCCCGCCCCGAACTGGCCACCCTGCTCGGCCAGCTCGGCATGTCCGCGGCGCTGCTGCTGGGCGTGCTGCCGCCCGAGCGGATGCCGGAGGCGGTCCGCCTGGCGCGCGACCTGCTGCCCTCCACGTACGGCGTCGAGGCCCTCGCGCGCACCTTCGCGCCGCACCCCGACTGGGCGCACGTGCTCGGTGACCTCGCCGTGTGCGGGGTGGTCGGAGTGATCTCGCTGGCCGTGGCGACCTGGGCGTACCGCAGGGCCGCCGTCCGGTGACGCGCGGCACGGCCACGCCTGGCACGATGGCAGGGTGAGTGCACCCCTGACACCCCCGCCGCCGCACGACCCGTCCGCGCACGACCCCTGGCAGCCGCCCTCCGGCACCCCCTCGGGCGGCGCGCACCGGTACGACGGGAAGCCCGGCCCCGGCGCTTCCCCCCGGCACGGCTGGTGGCAGGAACCGGGCGGCCCCGGGCTCGCGAAGGAGATACGGGAGGCCGCCGTGGTGGCCGCCGCGGTGGCGCTCGGCGGGGTGCTGCTCGGCGTGCTGTGGTGGTGGCTGGCGCCACGGGTGCCGCTGGTGGGCGACGCGTCCGGCAACGCGTGGGTGGTCTACCTCAAGGACTCCGAGGGCGAGCAGAGCATCGGCGTGGACGGCACGTTCACCCTGCTCGCGCTGGCCTGCGGTGCGCTGAGCGCGCTGGTGGTCTTCCTGGTGCGGCGGCGCGGCGGCGTCCCGCTCGTGGCGGGCCTGGCGATCGGCGGGCTGCTGGGCTCGGTGCTGGCCTGGCGGCTCGGGGTGTGGCTCGGCCCGACGCAGGACGTCGTCGCGCAGGCGAGAAGTGTCGGGAAGGGCGTCACCTTCGACGCGCCGCTGAAGCTGAACGCGAAGGGCGCGCTGCTGGCGTGGACCTTCGCGGCGCTGGTGCTGCACCTGGGGCTGACGGCGCTGTTCGGGCCGCGCGACCCGGAGGACTGGCCTCAGGCCGACCAGCCGTACGCGCCCCACGGGGCGTAGGCCCCGGGGTGCCGGGCGGTCGTGTCCCGCCCGGCACGTCCGTCAGGCCGGGCGGCGTCCGTGGTTCGCCCGGCGCTTCCTGATCCGCCACCTGCGCTTGCGTGTCCGTTTCGACATACCTCGGTACATACCGAACGCCCCGGGACCCGTCGACCCCCGGAACAGGCCGTGTCGGGGCGGCGGCCGGGGGACTACTCCCGGCCGATCGGGGCCAGGGTCGCCGAGGTCAGCTCGGCCAGGTCGGCCGGGGCGAGTTCGACCTCCAGGCCGCGGCGGCCCGCCGAGACGCAGATCGTCTCGTGACGGTCCGCCGACGCGTCCAGCACCGTCGGCAGCTTCTTGCGCTGGCCCAGCGGGGAGATCCCGCCCCGCACGTACCCGGTGGTGCGCTCCGCCAGGGCCGGGTCGGCCATCGCCGCCCGCTTGCCGCCGGCCGCCGAGGCCAGCGCCTTGAGGTCCAGCTGGCCCGCCACCGGCACCACCGCCACCGTGAGGGTGCCGTCCACGTCCGCCACCAGCGTCTTGAAGACGCGGTCGGGTGACACGCCCATCGCCTCGGCCGCCTCCTCGCCGTAGCTCGGGTGGGAGGGGTCGTGGTCGTAGGAGTGCACCGTGAAGGGCACCCCGGCGGCGGTGAGCGCCACCGTGGCGGGCGTCCCGCCGGACTGCTGCTGCTTCTTGGACTTCTTCGCCATGCCGGTCGTCGCTCCGAAAGCGTCAGTTGAGACTCGTCGGGCCACGCGTCAGCTCCGACGCGGGCAACGACGGAAGACTACGGATGATCGCCGTCTCGGTGCGAAGGAGTTTCAGCTCGTCACGCAGCCGGGACGCGGTGTCCGGAGCCTGCAGCAGACGCTGCCGGGTCGGCGTGTCGAGCATCATCGCGGCGGCGACCAGGTACGAGACCACGCTGGGCTCGTCGGGCAGGTCCGTGTCCGTGGCCAGCGACCGCTCGCGCGCCCCCGCCAGCCGCTTCTGGTACTGCCGGAACGCCCGCAGCACCCCCTCCGCGAGCGCCCCCGCCTCCTCGCCGGGGTCCTCCTCCAGCGGCTCCAGCTCCGCCGTGAGGAAGGGCCCCGAGGCGTCGACCGACAGCAGCCGCACCCGGGTCGTGCCGGTCGCCAGCACCTCGAAGGTGCCGTCGGGGCGCTCCCGGACGGTCGCCGCGTCGGCGATGCAGCCGGTCTTGTTGAAGGCGCGCAGCGGGTCGGCGCCGAAGCCGGCCGTGGGGCCCCGGTCGGGCACGGCGGTGGGGTCGGGCAGGCCGGGGGCGCTCGGCGCCACCTCGTGGCCGTCCCGGATCGCCACCACGGCGAAGCGCCGCGGCTCGTCCTCCGGGGTCTTCAACAGCTCACGCATCATGGCGCGATAGCGCTCCTCGAAGATGTTGAGCGGGAGCACGAGCCCAGGGAACAGCACCGTGTTCAGGGGGAAGAGCGGAAGCCGGACGGTGGTCACGACGCAAAAGCCTAATGGCCGCCGGGGCCGGCCCGTCCGCGCCGTCCGCCGCCCGGACGCCCGGAGGCGGATGAGGGGCCCTGCGTTCCGGCCGTCGCGGCGTCCGACGCGAGCGCGCCGAGGACCTCCTGACGCACCTCCAGGAACCGCCCGAGCGGGTCCTCCCCGTCCCGGTCCCAGGGGAACGACGTGGCGTACGGGCCGGTCAGCCGCAGCTGTTCCAGGGCGTCCTGCCAGCGCTCCAGGCGGACCAGGACGTAGGTCAGCAGATTGCGCACCTCGGCCGGCCAGGGCCGGCCCGCCGGCAGCCGGGCGGACAGGGCGACGGCCCGGTCGGCGGCGGCTTCCAGCCGTTCCCGTCCGACGACGGGACCGCAGCCGTCGGTCAGGTAGCCGTAGGCCGCCCGCAGCGGCAGGGCCTGGGTGAGTGAGCCCTCCGGCGCGTCCTGCGCGGCGAGGTCCGCGAAGTCGAAGCACTCGCGGTGCGAGCCGTGCCAGGAGGACGCCAGGTAGCGCAGGGCCGCCACATGGCAGCCGTGGTGGTGCGGGGCGCGGCGCACCGCCGCCTCCCACAGCTCCTCGAAGTAGGTGTGGCCGGCGCGCGCGCCGCGCGCGTGGTCCAGGGCCAGCCGCCACGGCACCGGGTCGCGGTGGTCGGCCCGGGCGGCGGCGGTGATCAGCGGGCTCACCTCGCGCAGCAGCTCCGTCCGGGCCGGCGAGTCCCAGGCCCGGTCCACCGCCCGCTGCGCGTCCAGCAGCAGCGCGTCAGGGTCGCGCGGGACGCGGGCCCGCCAGGTGTCCAGCCACTCGGGGCGCGACCGGGCGAAGGACGCGAGGCGGCGCACATAGCGGTCGCGGTGCTCCCAGGCGGCCCGGTGCCGGGTGGCGGCGAGCAGGTCGGCGGCGGGGGCGTGGTCACCGGCCGCGGCCCCCACCAGCGCGCGGCCCAGGGCGTCGTCCGGTACGTCGAGGAGCACCTCGTCGTCGGCGGGCAGCACGACGGGGACGGGGGGCGTGGCGCCCGTCCGCTTTTCTCGCACCCGGGACGTGCGGGTGAACGCGTGCAGCAGAGCCATGGTGTTGACCATTGAAAGACCGCAGGTCACGGGCGCGCCAGACCCCACGCGGAAGTTGCCTAAAGTTGTACGGTCGTCGGTCAAGGGCCGGTAAAAAGCGGGCGGCTCTGCAGGTGTGTGGGGCCTTACGGCCCTCACCTGTCGCACACATCTCCGGTTGGTGAGCGGCCCTTGGTCCACCTGGACGTCGCGCAGTTCCCCGCGCCCCTTGGCCGACTTGCGTCGCCGGTGGTTGATTCGTGCCCCGGGGGACGCGCGTCGTTGCGCAGTTCCCCGCGCCCCTGAGGCGGCTTGCGTCGCGGGTGGTTGCTTCGGGCATCGTTGCCCGCGCCCTTCAAGACCTCACGTGCGGTGCAGTGTGCGGGTGGCGCCTGCCGCAACCGTTGTCGCCAGGATCCAGCCCAGCAGGATGAACGCCGCCGACAGCCACTGCCAGCCGCCGCGCAGCTGCCAGAAGCCCGCCTGCCCCAGGTCGATCACCGGCAGCAGCAGGTCCAGCGCGAACAGCGCCGGGCTCCAGGCCGGGTGCTCCCCGGCCTTGAGCGGCGGATGGTCCGCCCGCGCGAAGGCCAGCGAGCCGGCCGCCCACAGCACCGCCATCCACACCGCCGCCCGGCCCGGCCGGTACCCGTAGGCGACCGTCCAGTCCTGGGCGTAGCCCCACAGCTTGGCCGCGAGCGGCAGGCTCTCCCGGCGCCGGCGCTGCTTGGCGAGCAGCACCTCGCGGGCGTCCTCGTCCGCCCCGCTCTCCCGCAGCACGGCGGCCAGCCGCTCGTACGGCTCCGGGTTGTACTCGGCGCTCGCCGCGTCCACCCAGCGCAGCCGCAGCGCCAGCGGGAACGGGCCGCGCGGCACCAGGTTCTCGTAGGTGAATCCGCCCATGTGCAGGCGGCCCGGGCCGGGCCAGCTGTCCGCCCGGTCCATCAGGTTGACCACCTTCGCGCCGGACAGCACCACCCGGCCGCGCCGCGGCCGCTCCCCGAGGAAGCGCAGCTCCGGCGTCTGCACCCGGCGCAGCGACAGTTCCTGCTCGTCGGTGAAGGAGAACGAGGCCCCCTCGAAGTCGACGGCGTCCCCGAACCGCCCGTCGTCCAGCCGTACCCCGCCCTCGCACGCGAACCGCTGGATGCGCGTGCCCCGCGCCGGGGTCATGCCGCTGCGGGCCTGCGCGCCCACCCCGGCCGGCGTCAGGTACAGCGAGCGCTCCACGGTCAGCTGCGGCGCGTTCAGTGCGAGCCGGGTGTACGGGTTGACCAGCCGGGCGCCGCGTAGGCTCAGGGACACGCCGATGGTCGCGCCGCGCAGGCTCAGCTCGCCGTGCGACTCCAGCATCTCCGCCTGGAGGTCCTGGCCGACGTTCATCCCGTCCGCGGCCAGGGCACGGCCGCTGCGGTCCCGGTGCAGGACCGCCTGGTTGAGCATGAGGTCCGTGCCGATCCGGGCGTCGGTCAGGCGTATCCCGCCGAGGAACCGGCAGCGCGGCAGATGCAGATCGCCCTCGGTGTGCAGCCGGGCGGCCTCCAGGCGGGGTATGGAGCAGTCCACCATCCGCATGGTGGTGAAGCGGGCCTCCGGCAGCAGCACGTCCCGCTCGAAGCGGCACCCGCGCATCTCCACGTACGGCACGACGGTGCCGCCCGCCAGGTCCAGCGGGCCGCTGATGCGCACCCCGACCAGCTTCAGCGAGGAGACCCGGCCGGCCAGCGCGGGCGGACCGTCCAGCAGCAGCCAGCACACGACCCTGGCCCGCACGGTCCGCTCCGGCCCCCAGGGGTGTCCCCCGTGCGGGTCGTCGACCACCGTGTCACCGCTGCTCAGGTCGTACACGCTGCCGTTGCGGAAGGCCTGCCACATCCCGGCCTCCGCGGCGGTCAGGTCCTCCGGCGGCTCACCGCCACGCGGTCCCACCCCCTCGGCCACGGCACTCCCCTCCTCCTCATTACTCACCGGTTCATCGCTTCGTACAGCCGTTCATGCCCGGTACGGTGACGCGTTGAACACGGAAAGTGAAGAGGATCTCGAAAACGAGCGCGGACGGTCACCGGGAAGGTGACGTATCAGCCACTGGAACAGGCGGACGCCCTCCGCGACGGGTCTGAGAGAATTGAGCACGTGATCTCGCGAATCGACCTGCGCGGCGACGCCCTCCCCGAGGGTCCCGCCCTGCGCGACCTGCTGCCCCGTGCCGACTTCGACGTCGCGGCCGCCCTGGAGAAGGTGCGGCCCATCTGCGAGGACGTGCATCATCGGGGCGACGCGGCGCTGATCGACTTCGCCGAGCGCTTCGACGGTGTGCGGCTGGAGCAGGTCCGGGTCCCGGCCGACGCGCTGAAGCGCGCGCTGGAGGAGCTCGACCCGGCCGTGCGCGCGGCCCTGGAGGAGTCGATCCGCCGGGCCCGCCTCGTCCACCGCGCGCAGCGCCGCACCACCCACACCACGCAGGTTGTGCCCGGCGGCACGGTCACCGAGAAGTGGGTCCCGGTCGACCGCGTCGGGCTGTACGCGCCGGGCGGCCGGTCCGTCTACCCGTCCTCCGTGATCATGAACGCGGTACCCGCCCAGGAGGCCGGTGTCCCATCGATCGCGCTCGCCTCCCCGGCCCAGGCCGAGTTCGGCGGCCTGCCGCACCCGACCATCCTCGCCGCCTGCGCCCTGCTCGGCGTCGACGAGGTGTACGCGGCCGGCGGCGCCACCGCCGTCGCGATGTTCGCGTACGGCACCGAGTCCTGCCCGCCCGCCAACATGGTCACCGGCCCCGGCAACATCTGGGTCGCCGCCGCCAAGCGCTACTTCACCGGGAAGATCGGCATCGACGCCGAGGCCGGCCCGACCGAGATCGCGATCCTCGCGGACTCCACGGCCGACCCGGTGCACGTCGCCTCCGACCTGATCAGCCAGGCCGAGCACGACCCGCTGGCCGCCGCCGTCCTGGTCACCGACTCGCCGGACCTCGCGGACGCGGTCGAGAAGGAGCTGAAGCCGCAGGTCGAGGCCAGCAAGCACGTGGACGAGCGGATCGCGCCCGCCCTCGCCGGCCGTCAGTCCGCGATCGTCCTGGTCGACGGCGTCGAGGAGGGCCTGCGGGTGGTCGACGCCTACGGCGCCGAGCACCTGGAGATCCAGACCGCCGACGCCGCCGCGGTCGCCGACCGGGTGCGCAACGCGGGCGCGGTCTTCGTCGGCCCCTGGTCCCCGGTCTCCCTCGGCGACTACGCGGCCGGCTCCAACCACGTGCTGCCCACCGGCGGCTGCGCCTGCCACTCCTCCGGCCTGTCCGTGCAGTCCTTCCTGCGCGGCATCCACATCGTCGACTACACCGAGGTCGCGCTGGCCGAGGTCGCGCACACCGTGGTCACGCTGGCGGAGGCGGAGGACCTGCCCGCGCACGGCGCGGCGATCAAGGCCAGGTTCGGCTGGAAGGTGCCCGAGAACAAGTGAGCGACGTGAGCATCGACGACCTCCCCGTACGGGACGAGCTGCGCGGCAAGTCCCCCTACGGCGCGCCCCAGCTGGACGTCCCCGTACGGCTGAACACCAACGAGAACCCGTACCCGCTGCCCGAGCCGCTGGTCGAGCGGATCGCCGAGCGGGTCCGCGAGGCCGCCCGCACCCTCAACCGCTACCCCGACCGGGACGCGGTCGAGCTGCGCACCAGGCTGGCCGAGTACCTCAGCAAGACGACCGGCCACCCGGTCGCCCTGGAGAACGTGTGGGCCGCCAACGGCTCCAACGAGGTCCTCCAGCAGCTGCTGCAGACCTTCGGCGGCCCGGGCCGCACCGCGATCGGCTTCGAACCGTCGTACTCGATGCACGGGCTCATCTCCCGCGGCACCGGCACCGGCTGGATCTCCGGGCCACGCCACGAGGACTTCACCATCGACGTGCCCGCCGCCGAGAAGGCGATCGCGGAGCACCGCCCGGACGTCGTCTTCGTCACCACCCCCAACAACCCCACCGGCAACGCGGTCCCGGCCGGGACGGTCCTCGCCCTGTACGAGGCCGCCCAGGCGGCCAAGCCCTCCATGGTCGTCGTGGACGAGGCGTACATCGAGTTCAGCCACGGCGACTCGCTGCTCCCGCTCCTCGACGGACGCCCCAACCTGGTGATCTCCCGCACCATGTCGAAGGCGTTCGGCGCGGCGGGCCTGCGCCTGGGCTACCTCGCCGCGCACCCGGCCGTCGTCGACGCCGTCCAGCTCGTACGGCTGCCGTACCACCTGTCGGCGATCACCCAGGCGACCGCGCTGGCCGCCCTGGAGCACACCGACACGCTGCTCGGCTACGTCGAGCAGCTGAAGACCGAGCGGGACCGCCTGGTCGCCGAACTGCGGGCCATCGGCTACGAGGTGACCGAGTCCGACGCCAACTTCGTCCAGTTCGGGCGGTTCGCGGACTCCCACGAGACCTGGCGGAAGATCCTCGACCGGGGCGTCCTGGTCCGGGACAACGGCGTACCGGGATGGCTGCGGGTCACCGCCGGCACCCCGGAGGAGAACGACGCGTTCCTCGACGCGGTACGTGAAGTCAAGAAGGAGCAGAGCACATGAGCCGCGTAGGACGCGTGGAACGCACGACCAAGGAGACGTCGGTCCTCGTCGAGATCGACCTCGACGGGACCGGAAAGACGGAGATCTCCACCGGGGTCGGCTTCTACGACCACATGCTCGACCAGCTCGGCCGGCACGGTCTGTTCGATCTGACCGTCAAGACCGAGGGCGACCTGCACATCGACTCCCACCACACCATCGAGGACACCGCCCTCGCGCTCGGCGCCGCCTTCAAGCAGGCGCTCGGCGACAAGGTGGGCATCTACCGCTTCGGCAACTGCACGGTCCCGCTGGACGAGTCCCTCGCCCAGGTCACCGTCGACCTGTCCGGCCGCCCCTACCTCGTGCACACCGAGCCCGAGAACATGGCGCCGATGATCGGCGAGTACGACGTGACGATGACCCGGCACATCCTGGAGTCCTTCGTCGCCCAGGCGCAGATCGCGCTGCACGTGCACGTGCCCTACGGGCGCAACGCCCACCACATCGTGGAGTGCCAGTTCAAGGCCCTCGCCCGGGCCCTGCGCTACGCGTCCGAGCGCGACCCGCGCGCGGCAGGCATCCTGCCCTCCACGAAGGGCGCCCTGTAAATCATGAACGGACTGTCCACCGTCCTGATCGTCGTCGGCCTGTTCTTCGTCGGCGGGATCATCTCCTTCGTCAAGCAGAAGATGCCGGCGAGCCTGATCGTGCTGATGTCCGTGGGCGCCGCGCTGTGCCTCTTCACGGGCCTGCTGCAACTGGAGGTGTGAGCCCTTGAACACCACCAAGAAGGTCGTGGTCTTCGACTACGGCTTCGGCAACGTCCGCTCCGCCGAGCGCGCCCTCGCGCGCACCGGGGCCGACGTCGAGATAACGCGCGACTTCGACAAGGCGATGAACGCCGACGGCCTGCTGGTGCCCGGCGTCGGCGCCTTCGCCGCCTGCATGAAGGGCCTCAAGGAGGCCCGTGGCGACTGGATCGTCGACCGCCGGCTCGCCGGCGGCCGCCCGGTGATGGGCATCTGCGTCGGCATGCAGATCCTCTTCGCCCGCGGCATCGAGCACGGCGTCGAGGCCGAGGGCCTCGACGAGTGGCCGGGCTCGGTCGAACCGCTCCAGGCCGACGTCGTGCCCCACATGGGCTGGAACACCGTGGACGCCCCGGCCGGCTCCGAGCTGTTCGCCGGCCTGGACGCGGACGCGCGCTTCTACTTCGTGCACTCCTACGCCGTCCACGACTGGACGCTCCAGGTGGAGAACCCCGCGATGCGCGCCCCGCTCGTCACCTGGACCACCCACGGCAAGCCCTTCGTGGCCGCCGTGGAGAACGGCGCCCTGTGGGCGACCCAGTTCCACCCCGAGAAGTCCGGCGACGCCGGTGCCCAGCTCCTCACCAACTGGATCGGAACCCTGTAGAGACATGGCCAAGCTCGAACTGCTCCCCGCCGTCGACGTCCGCGACGGCCAGGCCGTGCGCCTCGTGCACGGCGAGTCCGGCACGGAGACCTCGTACGGCTCGCCGCTGGAGGCCGCGCTCGCCTGGCAGAGCTCCGGCGCCGAGTGGCTGCACCTGGTCGACCTGGACGCCGCGTTCGGCACCGGCGACAACCGCGCGCTGATCGCGGAGGTGACCGGGGCGATGGACATCAAGGTGGAGCTGTCCGGCGGCATCCGCGACGACGACACCCTCGCCGCCGCCCTCGCCACCGGCTGCACCCGCGTCAACCTCGGCACCGCCGCCCTGGAGACCCCCGAGTGGGTCGCCAAGGTCATCGCCCAGCACGGCGACAAGATCGCCGTCGGCCTCGACGTGCGCGGCACCACCCTGCGCGGCCGCGGCTGGACCCGCGACGGCGGCGACCTCTACGAGACGCTGGAGCGCCTCGACAAGGAGGGCTGCGCCCGCTACGTCGTCACCGACATCGCCAAGGACGGCACCCTGCAGGGCCCCAACCTGGAGCTGCTGAGGAACGTCTGCGCCGCCACCGACCGCCCGGTGGTCGCCTCCGGCGGGGTGTCCTCGCTGGACGACCTGCGGGCGATCGCCGAGCTGGTGCCGCTCGGTGTCGAGGGCTCCATCGTCGGGAAGGCCCTGTACGCCAAGGCGTTCACCCTGGAAGAGGCCCTGGAGGCCACGTCTTGAACAAGGACACAGCCCGATGACATCCGAAGCCGTACGGCGTGTGCAGAGCGGGAACCCCTGGGAGGAGACCCTCGGCTCCGCGCGCGCCGTGGCGGCCGGCGACCTCGTCATGGTGGCGGGCACCACCGCGTTCCGGGGCGAGGTCCTGTACGGCGAGGGCGACCCGTACGAACAGGCCAAGGTGGCCTTCACCAGCGCGCTGGAGGCGATCGGGGAGTTCGGGCTCGGCATCGGGTCCGTGGTCCGCACCCGTCTCCACCTCGCCCACGCGCGGGACGTCGACGCCGCCTGCCGCGCGCACAAGGAGCTGTTCGACGCGGTCCGCCCGGTCACCACGCTGCTGGTGGTCGAGGGCTTCGTCGACTCGCGCGTACTGGTCTCAGTGGAACTCGAAGCATTCAGAGGAGCCGTGGATTCATGACCCTGGCGGTCCGAGTCATCCCCTGCCTGGACGTGGACGGCGGCCGGGTCGTCAAGGGCGTCAACTTCCAGAACCTGCGCGACGCGGGCGACCCCGTCGAGATGGCCAAGGTGTACGACGCCGAGGGCGCCGACGAGCTGACCTTCCTCGACATCACCGCCTCCTCGGGCAACCGCGAGACCACCTACGACGTGGTCCGCCGTACCGCCGAGCAGGTGTTCATCCCGCTCACCGTGGGCGGCGGCGTGCGCACCGCCGAGGACGTCGACAAGCTGCTGCGCGCCGGTGCCGACAAGGTCGGCGTCAACACGGCCGCCATCGCCCGCCCCGACCTCATCCGTGAGATCGCCGAGCGGTTCGGCCGGCAGGTGCTCGTCCTCTCGGTCGACGCCCGGCGCACCGAGGGCGGGACCTTCGAGGTCACCACGCACGGCGGGCGTCGCGGCACCGGCATCGACGCCGTGGAGTGGGCGCACCGCGCCGCCGAGCTGGGCGCCGGGGAGATCCTGCTCAACTCCATGGACGCCGACGGCACCAAGGACGGCTACGACCTGGAGATGATCGCCGCCGTCCGCAAGCACGTCACCGTGCCCGTCATCGCCTCCGGCGGCGCGGGCCGGCTCGGCGACTTCCCGCCCGCCGTCGCCGCCGGCGCGGACGCGGTCCTGGCCGCCTCGGTGTTCCACTTCGGCGACCTGCGCATCGGCGAGGTCAAGCAGACCCTCAAGGACGCCGGCCACCCGGTGCGCTGAGACTCAGCCCAGCTTCTGGGTGAGCTGGATCAGGTTGCCGACCGTGTCGTCCAGCAGCGCGGTCAGCACCGGGCCCTGCTTCTCGGGGTCCCGCACGAAGTGGACGCCCTCCCCGCGCAGCCGCTCGAACTCCGCGCGGAGGTCGTCCACCGAGAACACGATCGCCGGCAGCCCCGCCTCCCGCACCGAGCGGCGGTAGGGCTCCGCGATCGGCCCGTCACCCGGCTCGAGCAGCAGCTCCAGCTCGGGCTGGGCACCCTCGCGCGCCCCCACGGTGACGAACGGCGAGCCCCCGCCCGGATCCACATGGGTGCGGGTCTCGAAGCCGAGGACCTGCGTGTAGAAGGCGTGCGCCTTCGCCACGTCCTCGACGTACACACTCGTCATGGCGACCTTGATCACGAGCTGTGCCTTCCCGGAGCGGATCAGATGCCGAGCTGCTTCGTGGCGCGCAGCTCGGCGATCGCGTTCTCGTCACCGTCCAGCTCGACCTTGGCCGCGCTCTGCCGGCCGTACGCGAACATCACCAGCTCGGACGGCTGTCCGGTCACCGTCACCACCGGCGTCCCGCGGCGGGCCACCGCCGTCTGGCCGTCCGGGCGGCGCAGCACCAGGCCGGTCGGCACCCCGCGGCCCATCAGCCGGGCCGAGCGCTCCAGCCGCGCCCACAGTGCGTCCTGGAACACCGGATCCAGCTCGCGCGGGGTCCAGTCCGGCTGGGCCCGGCGCACGTCCTCGGCGTGCACGTAGAACTCGATCACGTTCGACATCTCGTCGACCTGCTTGAGCGAGAAGGGCGAGAAGCGCGGCGGGCCGGTGCGGATCAGCCCGATCAGCTCGTCGTACGGCTTCGCCAGGAACTCCGCCGTCACCCGCTCCAGGCGCGACGCCAGCTGCTTCACCAGCAGGCCGCCCGCCGCGTCCGGGCGGCGCTCGCGCACCACCACGTGGGCGGCCAGGTCGCGGGTGGTCCAGCCTTCGCAGAGGGTGGGGGCCTCGGGGCCCGCGGTCTCCAGCAGATCGGCCAGGAGAAGTCGTTCACGCTTGGCATGGGTCGACATGCCAGCCAGCCTACGGCCGCCCGTCACGTCCGGACAGTGGACGACGGCGCGGGGGGACCGGGGGCGCGCGGCACAATGGTTCCCATGACCAGCACGCCCGCCCGTCGCCCGGCCACCGCCCCCCAGGGAGGCGCTTCGCGCCACAGCGCCCCGCCCAGCCGCCTCGACCCGGAGATCGCCGCGCGCCTCAAGCGCACCCCCGACGGCCTCCTGCCCGCGATCGCCCAGCAGTACGACACCGGAGAGGTGCTGATGCTGGGCTGGATGGACGACGAGGCGCTGCACCGCACCCTCACCACCGGCCGCTGCACCTACTGGTCGCGCAGCCGCCAGGAGTACTGGGTCAAGGGCGACACCTCCGGGCACTTCCAGTGGGTGAAGTCGGTCGCCCTGGACTGCGACGCGGACACCGTGCTGGTCAAGGTCGACCAGGTGGGCGCCGCCTGCCACACCGGCGACCGCACCTGTTTCGACGCCGACGTGCTGCTGAAGGACGCCGGTACCGGCGCGCCCGCCGCGGATCAGTAGGGTCTGCCGCCATGGACCTCGAGACGTTCCGCAAGCTCGCCACCGACCGCCGGGTCATCCCGGTCACCCGCAAGCTCCTCGCCGACGGCGACACCCCGGTCGCGCTCTACCGCAAGCTCGCCGCCGAGCGCCCCGGCACCTTCCTGCTGGAGTCCGCCGACGGGGGCACCTCCCAGGCGTTCAGCACTGGGGGAGGCAGGTCCTGGTCCCGCTACTCCTTCGTCGGCGTCCGGTCCGCCGCCACCCTCACCGAGCGCGACGGGCAGGCCCACTGGGAGGGCAACCCGCCGGTCGGCGTGCCCGTCGACGGCGACCCCCTCGCCGCGCTGAGGGCCACCCTCCAGACCCTGCACACCCCGCGCGACCTCGCCCAGGACCTCGGCCTGCCGCCCTTCACCGGCGGTATGGTGGGCTACCTCGGCTACGACATCGTGCGCCGCCTGGAGAGGATCGGCCCCGGCGAGCGGGACGACCTGAAGCTTCCCGAGCTGACCATGCTGCTCACCAGCGACCTCGCGGTGATGGACCACTGGGAGGGCTCGGTCTGGCTGATCGCCAACGCGATCAACCACAACGACCTGGAGACCGGCGTCGACGAGGCCTACGCCGACGCCGTCGCCCGCCTGGACGCCATGGAGGCCGACCTCACCCGCGCGGTGGCGCAGCCCCCGGCCGTCCTGCCCCCGTCCGAGCTGCCCGAGTACACCACCCTGTGGGGCGGCCCCGACTTCCAGGCGGCCGTCGAGGACGTCAAGGAGCGCATCCGCGCGGGCGAGGCCTTCCAGGTCGTGCCCTCCCAGCGCTTCGAGACGCCCTGCACGGCGAGCGCCCTGGACGTCTACCGGGTGCTGCGGGCCACCAACCCCTCGCCGTACATGTACCTGTTCCGGTTCGACGGCTTCGACGTGGCCGGCTCGTCCCCCGAGGCGCTGGTGAAGGTCGAGGACGGGCAGGCCATGGTCCACCCCATCGCCGGCACCCGGCACCGCGGCGCCACCCCCCAGGAGGACCAGGCGCTCGCCGACGAACTGCTCGCCGACCCCAAGGAGCGCGCCGAGCACCTGATGCTCGTCGACCTCGGCCGCAACGACCTCGGACGGGTCTGCGAACCCGGCTCCGTCGAGGTCGTCGACTTCATGTCGATCGAGCGCTACTCGCACGTGATGCACATCGTCTCCACGGTCACCGGCCGGGTCGCCCCGGACCGCACCGCCTTCGACGTGCTCACCGCCTGCTTCCCGGCCGGTACCCTCTCCGGCGCGCCCAAGCCCCGCGCCCTGCAGATCATCGACGAACTCGAACCCTCCCGGCGCGGCCTGTACGGCGGCTGCGTCGGCTACCTCGACTTCGCCGGGGACTCCGACACGGCGATCGCCATCCGCACCGCCCTGCTGCGCGACGGCACCGCGTACGTGCAGGCCGGCGCGGGGATCGTGGCCGACTCCGACCCGGTCGCCGAGGACACCGAGTGCCGCAACAAGGCGGCCGCGGTGCTGCGCGCCGTCCACACCGCGAACCGGCTGGGGTGACGGCCGCCACCCCACCCCGGATGCCGTAACCGCCGGGGTTCAGGCGATAGTGGTTGACGTGACTGCTGTACCTACCCCCCGTTCCGAGCCCGCCGGCCCCGCCCGGGCCGGCCGCACCAGCCTCGCCGTGGCCCTGCTGAGCGGCGCCCTGGGCGCGGCCGTGGCCCTGCTCGCCACCCGGCAGCAGTGGTCGGAAGGCACCGCGACGGTGGCCGGCGGCGCGTTTCCGCTGACCGCCAAGGGCAGCGACGTCACCGGCGTGCCCGCCGCCCTCGCCGTCGTGGGGCTGGCCGCCCTCGTCGCCGTCTTCGCCGTACGCCGGACCGGCCGGCTGGCCGTCGCCGCGGTGCTCGCCCTCTCCGGGGCCGGCACCGTCGCCGCCGCGCTGCTCGGGGCGTCGGACGCCTCGGCGCTCGACGCGAAGGCCGCCGAGGCGTCCGGGGACACGTCGGCGACCGTCGGCGCCCTCTCGCACACCGCCTGGCCGTACGTGGCCGCCGTCGGCGGACTGCTGCTGCTGGTCGCCGGTCTGCTCGCGCTCCGCTACGGACGGCTGTGGCCCGCCATGTCCGGGCGCTACGAGCGCGGCGGCGCCCCCCGCCCGCGCCGGGCGGCCGCACCCGCCGACCCGGACCGCCCCGAGGACCTCTGGAAGGCCCTGGACCGCGGCGAGGACCCCACCGGCTCCTAGGGGCCCGACACGCGACGCCCTCACGGCCGACCCCCGGCGCACGGCGGTCCCGCGTGTGCGGGACAATGGGGACGAGCGTCCCGCTCACCCACGCACACGGCAACGAGGAGCAAGCAATGGCGGGCAGCAGCCACGGTCACACCCCGGCCGCCTGGACCGGTGTCATCATCGCCTTCATCGGTTTCTGCGCCGCGGGCGCCTTCATGGTGATGGACCAGCCCGTGGGCTTCTGGGCCGGACTGGGCGTCGTCCTCCTCGGTGGCGTCGTCGGCGCCGTCATGCGCGCGATGGGCATGGGCCAGCCGAAGAGCCACCACCCGGTGCACGAGACGACCGGCGACCGCGAGCCGGCCCGCGCCCAGGGCTGAGCCCCGCGGAGCAGACCCCGACGGGGGCGGCGACCGGCGTGTGCCGGTGCCGCCCCCGCGGCGCGTCCGGGGGAGAATGCACCCCGTGAACGCCCCCAGCCCGCACGCGCTCCCCGGCCGGGCGGCCCGGCTGGCCGTCCCCGCCGGCCTGCTCGCCGCCGTGGCCGGAGCCTTCGCCTACGTCGCCGCCGTCGACCCCAACGAGCCCGGCCACTACCCGGTCTGCCCGCTGCTGCACCTCACCGGCCTGTACTGCCCCGGCTGCGGCGGACTGCGCAGCGCCCACGCCGTCGCCCACGGCGACCTGCTGACCGCGCTCCAGGCCAACGCCCCCGCCGTCCTCGGCTACGCGGCCTTCGCCCTGCTGTGGACCGTCTGGGTGGTGCGGACGGCGCGCGGCAGGCCCTTCCGGTTCGACCCGCCCTCCGCGCTGGTGTGGTCGGCGGGCGCGTTGCTGCTGGTCTTCACGGTGGTCCGGAACACGCCGTTCGGCGGCTGGCTGCATCCCTGACCGAGCGGTGATCGTCCAGGTACTGGACCGCGTCTCGGCCGGATGCGGGGCATTCGCCCTGCTCCGGATACCATCGCAGGGACCAGCCAAGCCCGACCGTCAGGAAGGGGGCCGCTCGCGTGAGTGTGCTCGACGAGATCATCGACGGAGTCCGTGCCGACCTCGCGGAGCGGCAGGCGCGCGTCAGCCTCGACGAGCTCAAGGAGCGCGCGGCCAAGGCGCCCGCGGCCAAGGACGGCGTGGCCGCCCTGCGCGGCGACGGCGTCAAGGTGATCTGCGAGGTCAAGCGCTCCAGCCCGTCCAAGGGCGCGCTCGCCGCGATCGCCGACCCGGCCGCGCTCGCCGCCGACTACGAGGCGGGCGGCGCCGCCGTCATCTCCGTCCTCACCGAACAGCGCCGTTTCGGCGGCTCGCTGGCCGACCTGGAGGCCGTCCGCGCCAAGGTCGACATCCCGGTGCTGCGCAAGGACTTCATCGTCACCTCGTACCAGCTCTGGGAGGCCCGCGCCCACGGCGCCGACCTGGCGCTGCTGATCGTGGCCGCCCTGGAGCAGTCCGCCCTGGAGTCGCTGATCGAGCGCGCCGAGTCCATCGGGCTCACCCCGCTCGTCGAGGTCCACGACGAGGACGAGGTCGAGCGGGCGGTCGACGCCGGCGCCAAAATCGTCGGCGTCAACGCGCGCAACCTGAAGACCCTCGAGGTCGACCGCGGGACCTTCGAGCGGGTCGCCCCCGAGATCCCCGCCCACCTCGTCCGGGTGGCCGAGTCCGGCGTCCGCGGCCCGCACGACCTCATCGCCTACGCCAACGCCGGTGCCGACGCCGTCCTGGTGGGCGAGTCCCTGGTCACCGGCAAGGACCCGAGGACGGCCGTGGCCGATCTGGTGGCGGCGGGCGAACACCCCGCCCTGCGCCACGGCCGCTGAGATCTCGCTAGGCTGACCCCCCGATGACGCTCTCCCGCCTCGCACGTGGCTGCCGGCCCCGCGGCTGCCGTGCCCCCGCCCGCCGGGTGCACGGCCGCAGGGTCCGCTACGTCATCGGCGACGAGCCGGGCCAGGTGAACGGCAGACGATGGCAGCGCGCCCCCTGAGGGGCGCGGGGCTCCGACGACATGCGGCTCCGCCGTGTGGGCGCGACAAGCCACCTAAGGCGTGCGGCCGACCGACAGTCTCCGCCCCGAAAGGGGCGCGGGGAACTGCGCGACCGGCCACGTACGACCGGCGGCCGACCGGACAGCTCCCGCCCCCGAAAGGGGCGCGGGGAACTGCGCGACCGGCCACGTACGACCCGCGGTCGACGAAAACCCCCGCCCCCACGGCGCTCAGTGTTCTCCATCGCACTCACCGTGAGGTACACCCATGCCCAGCACCTTCTTCATCCCCGACCCGGAGGGTCAAACCCCCTCCGCGGAGGGCTACTTCGGCGCCTTCGGCGGCAAGTTCATCCCCGAGGCCCTCGTCGCCGCCGTCGACGAGGTCGCCGTCGAGTACGACAAGGCCAAGGCCGACCCGGAGTTCGCCCGGGAGCTCGACGAGCTCCTGGCCCACTACACCGGCCGCCCCAGCGCCCTCACCGAGGTCCCCCGCTTCGCCGAACACGCCGGAGGCGCCCGCCTCTTCCTCAAGCGCGAGGACCTGAACCACACCGGCTCGCACAAGATCAACAACGTGCTCGGCCAGGCCCTGCTCACCAAGCGCATGGGCAAGACCCGGGTCATCGCCGAGACCGGCGCCGGGCAGCACGGCGTGGCCACCGCCACCGCCTGCGCCCTGTTCGGCCTCGAGTGCACGATCTACATGGGCGAGATCGACACCCGGCGCCAGGCCCTCAACGTGGCCCGGATGCGGATGCTCGGCGCCGAGGTCATCGCCGTGAAGTCCGGCAGCCGCACCCTGAAGGACGCCATCAACGAGGCGTTCCGCGACTGGGTCGCCAACGTCGACCGCACCCACTACCTGTTCGGCACCGTCGCCGGCCCGCACCCCTTCCCGGCGATGGTCCGCGACTTCCACCGCGTCATCGGCGTGGAGGCCCGCCGCCAGCTCCTGGAGCAGGCCGGCCGGCTGCCCGACGCCGCGATCGCCTGCGTCGGCGGCGGCTCCAACGCCATCGGCCTGTTCCACGCCTTCATCCCCGACGAGAACGTGCGCCTGATCGGCTGCGAGCCCGCCGGACACGGCATCGAGACCGGCGAGCACGCGGCCACCCTCACCGCCGGCGAGCCCGGCATCCTGCACGGCTCCCGCTCCTACGTCCTGCAGGACGACGAGGGCCAGATCACCGAGCCGTACTCGATCTCCGCCGGCCTGGACTACCCGGGCATCGGACCCGAGCACGCCTACCTCAAGGAGAGCGGCCGCGGCGAGTACCGCGCCGTCACCGACGACGCCGCCATGCAGGCCCTGCGCCTGCTGTCGCGCACCGAAGGCATCATCCCGGCCATCGAGTCCGCGCACGCCCTGGCCGGCGCCCTGGAGGTCGGCAAGGAGCTGGGCAAGGACGGGCTCGTCGTCGTCAACCTCTCGGGGCGCGGCGACAAGGACATGGACACCGCGGCCCGTTACTTCGGGCTGTACGACACGGACGCCGAGGTCAGCGAGGACGCCGCCGGCACCGCCGAGATCGAGGGGGACGCCAAGTGAGCGGGAACGTGCGGCTGCTGAGCGACACCCTCGCCGCGGCCAAGACCGAGGGCCGTGCCGCCCTCATCGCCTACCTCCCGGCCGGGTTCCCGACCGTGGACGGCGGCATCGAGGCGGTCAAGGCGGCGATCGAGGGCGGCGCCGACGTCGTCGAGGTGGGGCTGCCGCACAGCGACCCCGTCCTGGACGGCCCGGTCATCCAGACCGCCGACGACATCGCCCTGCGCGGCGGGGTGAGGATCGCGGACGTGATGCGCACGGTGCGCGAGGCCCACGCGGCCACGGGCGCGCCGATCCTCGTCATGACGTACTGGAACCCCATCGACCGCTACGGCGTGGAGCGGTTCACCGCCGAGCTGGCGGAGGCCGGGGGCGCCGGGTGCATCCTGCCCGACCTCCCGGTGCAGGAGTCGGCGCTGTGGCGGGAGCACGCCGAGAAGCACGGGCTGGCCACCGTCTTCGTGGTGGCGCCCAGCAGCAAGGACGAGCGGCTCGCCGAGATCACCGCGGCCGGCAGCGGTTTCGTCTACGCCGCCTCCCTCATGGGCGTCACCGGCACCCGCGCGTCGGTCAGCTCCCAGGCCGAGGACCTGGTGCGGCGCACCCGCGCCACCACCGACACCCCCGTCTGCGTCGGGCTCGGCGTGTCCAACCCGGCGCAGGCCGCCGAGGTCGCCCGGTTCGCCGACGGGGTGATCGTCGGCTCCGCCTTCGTCAAGCGGATGCTGGACGCGCCCGACGACGCGGCGGGCGTCGAGGCGGTCCGGGCCCTCGCCGGCGATCTGGCCAGGGGAGTGCGCGGGCAGGTGTGACCCGCCGGCCGTGCGAGGCGGGCCGTGGGGTCCCTCGTACGGGTGGACCTGGGACCGGGGAGGCGCTGGGCGCCTCCCCGGTTCGTTCTGCGGGGTGTGAGCGACAAGAACCGTGAGGGAAAGCGCACCGCCCGGGAGCGGATGGCGGCAGAGCGCGAGAAGCAGAAGACGGCGGACAAGCGGCGCCGCACCCTGATCGTGGGCGCGAGCGTGGTCTGTGTCCTGGGGCTCGCGGCGGTGATCGGCGTCGTCGCGGCGAACTCGGGCGGGGACGACGAGAGCAAGGCGTCCGGCCCCGTCGTGGCGCCCTCGGGCGCGCAGGGCAAGGACGGCCTGGCCATCCTCGTCGGCAAGGAGGACGCCAAGGCCACCCTCACGGTGTGGGAGGACTTCCGCTGCCCCGCCTGCAAGGCCTTCGAGCAGACCTACCGCTCCACGCTGAACGAGCTGACCGAGGCCGGCAAGCTGAAGGTCGAGTACCACCTGGTCACGCTGATCGACGGCGGCCTCGGCGGCAGCGGTTCGCTGAGCGCGGCCAACGCCGCGGCGTGCTCCCAGGACGCGGGGAAGTTCACCCAGTACCACGACGTGCTGTTCGAGAACCAGCCGATGGAGAGCGACGACGCCTTCTCCAGCGACACCAAGCTGTTCGACCTGGCGAGCAAGGTCGACGGACTCGACACCCCCGCCTTCCGCACCTGCGTCGAGGACGGCACCCACGACAGCTGGGTGGTCAAGTCCAACGAGGCCTTCCAGAAGGGCGGCTTCAGCGGCACCCCGACCGTGCTGTTCGACGGCAAGAACATCTACCAGGACCGCTCCATGACGCCCGAGAAGCTGAAGGAGATGGTCGAGGAGGCCAACAAGTCCTGAGGGGCGTGTTCCCGAGGGGCCTGTTATGGAGCCGTAGCCGGACTGCCTGCCGTGCGGGCCGTCCGGCACGGTAGCGTCGACCCTGCCATGGAACTTGCCTACATTCCCAGCCCGTCGAGCGGGGTGCTGTACCTCGGCCCCGTTCCGCTGCGCGGCTACGCGTTCTGCATCATCATCGGCGTCTTCGTTGCCGTCTGGCTCGGCAACAAGCGCTGGATCGCCCGGGGCGGGCGGGCCGGCACGGTGGCGGACATCGCTGTCTGGGCCGTGCCGTTCGGCCTGATCGGCGGCCGGCTCTACCACGTGGTCACGGACTACCAGCTGTACTTCAGCGAGGGCCGTGACTGGGTGGACGCCTTCAAGATCTGGGAGGGCGGCCTCGGCATCTGGGGCGCCATCGCCCTGGGCGCGCTCGGCGCGTGGATCGGTTGCCGTCGCCGCGGCATCCCGCTGCCCGCGTACGCCGACGCCATCGCCCCCGGCATCGCCCTCGCGCAGGCCATCGGCCGCTGGGGCAACTGGTTCAACCAGGAGCTGTACGGGCGGGCCACCGACGTGCCGTGGGCGGTGGAGATCACCTCCTCCTCCGACGGCCGGGTGCCGGGCACGTACCACCCGACGTTCCTGTACGAGTCGCTGTGGTGCGTCGGCGTGGCGCTGCTGGTGATCTGGGCCGACCGGCGCTTCAAGCTCGGCCACGGACGCGCTTTCGCGCTGTACGTCGCCGCGTACTGCGCGGGCCGCTTCTGGATCGAGTACATGCGGGTCGACGAGGCGCACCACGTCCTCGGGCTGCGGCTGAACAACTGGACCGCGCTCCTGGTCTTCCTGCTCGCGGTGCTGTACATCGTGCTGTCCGCGCGGAAGCGGCCGGGGCGGGAGGCCGTGGTCGAGCCCGGCGCGACCGACGGCGACGGACCGGCCGACGGGACGAACAAGGCCGACGACGTGAAGGCCGACGACGTGAAGGCCGACGACGTGAAGGCCGACGACGTGAAGGCCGGCGACGAGAAGGCCGGGAAGACGGCCGACGACGCCGAGGAGGGCGAGATCTCGGCGAAGGAGCAGGCGGACGCGTCCGCCGCGGACTCCGACGCCTCCGCGGACTCCGAGGAGTCCAAGGACGGGGCCGGGTCGGCCAAGAAGGGCTGACCGCCCGCAGTACAGCCGCTGAGGGCGCCCGGGGAGACCCCGGGCGCCCTCAGCGCGTCAGCGTTTGTGGGCCAGGGACAGCGTGCGGTGGGCCGCCGCCACCACCGCGGCGTCCACGAAGGTGCCGTCCGGGAGCGCCTGGGCCCCCCGCGTGGCCGCCGCTGCCTTGAGCACCGTCTCCGCCTGCTCGATCTCGCGCGCCGTCGGCAGATAGGCGCGCTCGATGACCGGGAGCTGGCGTGGGTGGATCGCGGCGCGGCCGAGGAACCCCAGGGCGCGGCCCCGCACGCAGGACGCCTCCAGGCCCTCCAGGTCGCGGATGTCCGGATGCACGGACTGCGTGGGCGGGGCCAGCCCGGCCGCGCGGGCCGCGACCACCACCCGGGCCCGGCACCAGTCCAGGCCGGAGTCCTCGCGCACCCCGAGGTCGGCCCGCAGGTCCGCCTCCCCGAGGGCGATGCCGCGCAGGGCCGGATGGGCGATCGCCACGGCGTGGGCGTGCTCGATGCCCAGCGCGGTCTCCAGCAGGGCGTACAGCGGCGGGGACCCGCCCCGCGCGGAGACGGTCCGGCGCGCCACGCGCACCACGTCGGCCGGCGAGGACACCTTGGGCAGCCGCAGCCCCGACAGGCCGGGGGCCGGCGCGACGGCCGCCAGGTCGGCCGGTCCCCAGGGGCCGGTGAGGGCGTTGACGCGCACGTGCACCGGCACCGGCTGCGGGTCGCGCAGCAGCTCGGCGGTGGCGCCGCGGGCGTAGGCCTTGCGGTCGGGCGCGACCGCGTCCTCCAGGTCGATCACCACCACGTCGGCCCCGGAGCGGAGCGCCTTCGCCACCACCGCCGGACGGTCGCCCGGGGCGTACAGCCAGGTCAGCGGGAAGCCCGTCACAGGGCGCCCTCCGCGCGCAGTTCCGCGAGCTCGGCCGGGGTGAGACCCAGCTCGGTGAGGACCTCCTCGGTGTCCGCGCCGTGCGGGCGGCCCGCCCAGCGGATCGCGCCCGGGGTGCCGGAGAGCCGGAAGAGCACGTTCTGCATGCGCAGCGGGCCCAGTTCCGGGTCGTCGACCGTGGTGATCGTGCCCAGCGCCTGGTACTGCGGGTCCGCCATCACGTCCCGCACGTCCTGGACGGGGGCGACGGCCGCCTCCGCCTTCTCGAAGGCGGCCAGGACGTCGGCGCGGGTGTGCCGGGCGATCCAGCCGCCCACCGCCTCGTCCAGGACGTCCGCGTGCCGGGCGCGGCCCTCGCCGGTGGCGAACCAGGGCGCGTCGATCAGCTCCGGGCGGCCCACCAGCACCATCACCCGCTCGGCGATCGACTGGGCCGAGGTGGAGACGGCGACCCAGGTGCCGTCGGCGGTGAGGTACGTGCCGCGCGGGGCGTTGTTCTGCGAGCGGTTGCCGGTGCGGGGCTGGACGTGACCGAGCTGGTCGTACCAGGTGGGGTGGGGGCCGAGGGTGCTGAGGACCGGCTCGATCAGGGCCATGTCCACGACCTGACCCTCGCCGGTGCGGTCGCGCCCCGCGAGGGCGGTCATGACCGCGTAGGCGGTGGTGAGCCCCGCGATCGAGTCGGCCAGACCGAACGGCGGCAGCGTGGGCGGGGCGTCCGGTTCGCCGGTGAGCGCGGCGAAGCCGCTCATCGCCTCGGCGAGGGTGCCGAAGCCCGGCCGGTGCGCGTACGGGCCGAACTGGCCGAAGCCGGTGACCCGGGCCAGGACCAGCCTCGGGTTGGCGGCGGACAGCTCGGGCCAGCCCAGGTCCCACTTCTCCAGGGTGCCGGGACGGAAGTTCTCGACGACCACGTCGGCGGTGCGCACCAGGCGCAGCAGGGTGTCCCGGCCGCCCGACGTGGACAGGTCGAGGGTGATGGCGCGCTTGTTGCGGCCGAGCACCTTCCACCACAGGCCGATGCCGTCCTTCGACGGCCCGTGGCCCCGAGAGGGGTCCGGTCTCCTCGGGTGCTCGACCTTGACGACCTCGGCGCCGAAGTCGCCGAGCAGGGTCGCCGCGAGGGGGCCGGCGAAGAGGGTGGCGAGGTCCAGGACGCGCAGACCGGTGAGCGGGGGAGCGGCGGGGGCGGCGGCGGCCGGTTCGGCGGGTGTCATGGGCGGGACGCCTCCAGGTGGGTCAGACGGGCCAGGGTGTCGAAGCCGGTGCCGTCGAAGTCGCCGACGGAGGTGGCCAGGCGGTTCTTCAGCGGGGCCGTCCAGCGTTCGGGGAGTGAGCGGGGCGAGCCGGCCAGCAGTCCGGCGACGCTGCCGGCGGTGGCGCCGACCGAGTCGGTGTCCCAGCCGCCGGACACCGCGCGGCAGACCGAGGCGGTGAAGTCCCCGTCGGCGTGGGTGAGGGCGGCGGCGAGCAGCGCGGTGTTGGGGACGGCGTGCACCCAGTGGTGGGTGGCGCCGTGCGCCGCGTGCAGCAGGTCGACGACGGTGTCGAAGCCGGTGTGCTCCCGGGCCAGCCGTACGGCGTCGCGGACGGCCAGGGCGAGCCGGGAGCGGGGCGGGACGACGGTGAGGCCGGCGCGCAGACAGGCGTGCACGTCGTGCTCACCCGTGGCCGCGGTGGCGATGACGGCGGCGGTGAACATCGCCGCGTAGACGCCGTTGGCGGTGTGGGTGAGGACGGCGTCGCGGTGCGCCTGCGCGGCGGCGGCGCCCGGGTCGCCGGGGTTGGTCCAGCCGTGGACGTCGGCGCGGATCAGGGCGCCGATCCACTCGCGGAACGGGTTGCGGTGGCGGGCGGTGAGCGGGGGTTCGAGGCCGTCGAGGAGGTTGCGGTAGGCGATGCGCTCGGCGGTGAAGGTGCGGCCGGCGGGCAGCTCGTCGAGCCAGACGCGGGCCACGTCGGCGGTGCTGAAGCGGCGGCCGTGGCGGCGCAGCACGAGGAGGGCGAGGAGCGGGTAGTTGAGGTCGTCGTCCTCGGGCATGCCGTCGATGTTCTCGGCGAGCGAGGTGGCCGCGGAGCGGCGGTTCCAGGGGTGCGCGGCCAGCAGCTCCGCGGGGACTCCCCGCGCGGTGAACCAGTCGTTCAGCGGCCAGTTGCCGGTGGCGCGGGCGAGGGCGCGGATGGCGGCGAGGGGGAGCTTCTCGACCGGCTTGCCCAGCAGGCAGCCGGCCGCCCTGCCGAGCCAGGCGGCCTCCAGCCGGGCCTCGAACGCGGGCCCGTCCCAGCCCGGCGGGGCGGCGGGGGAGGCGGGCCAGTGCGGGCACAGCGCCCTGATGGCGGGGAGGTCGGTCGGTTCGTCGTCCGCCAGGGTGCTGGGCAGGTCGGCCAGTTCGTCCAGCAGGTCACCGGCCAGCAGCCGCAGACAACGGGAGGCCGGCCGGGGGGAGGCGCCGGCGGCGGACGGGGCCGGCGGGCCGCCCGCCGCGAGCCAGCGGGCGGCGACCGCCGACGGCTCACGGCCGTCCAGGGCGGCCTGGCGCAGTTCGTGGCCGACGAGGTCCTCGGGCTGGACCCAGGTCAGTCGGAGCATCCGGCCCCTCCCAGCTGTGCGAACGCCCGCTCGTGGGCGCGGCGGCGCTCCACGTCCCGGGCGAAGACCTCGCGGGCCACCCCGGTCAGCGTGGCGGCCGGCTCCCACAGGTCGAGGCGGCTGGCCTCCGCCACCGTCTTGGCCCACTCCTCGGGGACGGACGAGCCGAGCGCGCCGGTCACCGCCCCGGCCATCGTGGCGATGGAGTCGCAGTCGCGGCCGTAGTTCACCGCGCCCAGCACCGCGTGCCGGGCGTCGCCGCGCGCCACCAGCACCATGCCGAGGGCGACCGGCAGCTCCTCGATCGCGTGCAGCCGGGAGGGGCGCCGGGCGCCCAGCGAGGGGGAGCGGTAGTCGGGGCCCACGGTGTCGTAGGGGGCGACCGCCTCGCGCAGCGGACCGAGCGCCGACTCGAAGTCGGTGTAACGCGCCGCCTCCGAGCAGACCCGCTCGATCGCCTCGCGGGTGCCGTCCTTGGCCAGGGACAGGCACGCGGCGACGACCGACTCCGGGGTCGCCCCCGGCGTGCAGGCCGCCGCCACGGCCGCCGCGAACACCCCGGCCGCCTCCCTGCCGTACGACGACTGGTGGGCGCCCGCGACGTCCAGGGCCTCGGCGTACGCGGCGGCCGGGTGGGCCGCGTTGACCAGCCCGACCGGGGCCATGTACATCGCCGCGCCGCAGTTGACGATGTTGCCCACCCCCGCCTCGCGCGGGTCCACGTGGCTGTAGTGCAGGCGGGCCACCAGCCACTTCTCGGCGAGGAAGATCCGGTGCAGCGGGATCGTCTCCGCCTCCAGCTCCGGGATCCAGCGCGGGTTCGTCATCAGGTCCGGCACCAGGTGGTCGGCGACCGCGTAGGCGTCCAGGTGGTCGCGGACCCGCGCGTACACCCGGACCAGCGCGTGGGTCATCAGGGTGTCGTCGGTGACGTGGCCGTCACCCTTGTGGTACGGCGCGACGGGGCGGGCGGTGCGCCAGGCGTCGCCGTTCCACGGGCCGACCACGCCGTGCACCCGGCCGCCGTGGCGCTCGGTGATCTGCTCGGGGGAGTACCCCTCGACCGGGCCGCCGAGGGCGTCGCCGACGGCCGCCCCGACCAGGGCCCCGGTGATCCGTTCCGCCAGGGAAGGCGTGCTTGCCTGCTCTTCGGTGGATTCGCGTGTCATGCCGGAATCATCCTCTCGGTGCGGCCGGCCGGGCGGCTTCCAGGAGCCCGGCGAGTTCGACCAGGTCCGTCCCCGTCAGCCGGGGCAGCACACAGCCGGAGAGGGTGCGGCAGCTCTCCCGCCACGACCGGGGGATCGCGGCGCTCCCGCCCAGCGCCCCGGTGAGGGCGCCGGCCAGCGCCGGGGCGGAGTCCGCCACCCGGGACAGGCAGGCCGCCGCGGGGACGGCCTCCGCGATCCGGCCGCGGGCGGCGGTGGTCAGGGCGAGGGCGACGGGGACGGTCTCGGCGGCGGCGACGCCGTAGCTGTAGACGTGGTCGACGATCTGGTGCTCCAGCGACGGCACCAGGGCGAAGGCGCTGTCGGCGTCCGCCGCGAGGGCCAGCGCGTGCCGGGCGTTGCGGCCGATCTCGGTGTCCTCGGGCAGTTCGGCACAGGCGGCGTCCGCGCAGGCGCGCGGGTCCGCCCCGGCCAGCGCGAGCGACACGGCGGCGGCCATGGCGCGCGCGCCGTGCACGCCGTCGCCGTCCTGGGTGTAGCGGGCGTCGAACTCGGCGAGGTCGGCGGCGGCCCGCGGGTCGCCCGCGTGCGCCACGGCCAGCACGCAGGCCCGGACGCAGGCGGCGTCGTCGAAGTAGTGCGGGTTGTCGTGCCCGGTGGCGGGCGGGCGCAGACCGGTGGCGAGGTTGCCGAGGCCGGCCCGCACGGAGATGCGGGCGCGCAGGGGCAGGACGGCGGACTCGGTCTCCGGGGCCCGCTCGGTGGCGGCGGCGACCTCGGCCGCGACCGCGTTCCAGGTCAGGTCGATGGCGGCACGGGTGCGGCGCTCCCGGCTGAGGTCGCCGAGCACCATGTCGTCGCCCGCGCGCAGCACCGCCTCGGCGGCGAACGCGGCCCACTCGGCGTCGTCGGAGGGGCCGAGGCGCAGGGGCTCGGGGGGCTGGTTGAGGGCGATGGGGACGGGGAGCGTGGTGGTGGCGTTCTGCTCGGCGAAGGTGTCCAGCTCGCGGGTGAGGCGCCGGGTCCACTCGGGCATGCGGGCGGCGCGGTGGCGGGCGGCGGGCCAGCCGGCGGCGTCCCCGGCGGCGAGTCCGAGGAGCAGGCCCTCGACGGCCGAGCGGGCCGGACGGGGGGCGGGTCCGGCGGGTGGGCGCGGCGCCGGGGCCGCGTCGTCCCGCGCGGTGCCCGGGGGCGGCATGTCGCTGGGGGCCGGCGTGTCGTCGGTGGTCGGTGCGGGGGTGGTGGAGGTCATGTGGGGGTCTCCGGGGTCAGGAGGTCCGCGATGTCGAGGACGTGGTGGCCGGCCATGGCGGGCAGGCAGCTGCCGCGGGCCGGGGTGATGGCCGCGGCCCAGCGCTCCGGGACGGCGGCGACCCCCTGGGTCGCCCCCGCCAGCGCGCCCGCGACCGCCGCCGTCGTGTCGGCGTCGCGGCCCATGTTCACGGCGGTCAGCACCGCCTGTTCGAAGTCGCCGTCGGCCGCCGCGTACGCGCCGAAGGCGAGGGCCACCGCCTCGGGCGCCAGGTCGGTCCAGGGGTAGCCGCCGATCACCACCGCGGCGCGGACCGCGCGTTCGCCGTGGTGGGCGGCGGTCACCGCGCGGCGCAGCGAGCGGGCGGTCCAGGAGTCGTCCGGGACCACCGCCAGCGCCGAGGCCACGACGGTGACCACCGGTGCCCCGGCCATGGCCGCCGCGACGCCCGCCGCGACCGCCTGCCCGCCGTAGATGCCCTCGCCGTCGTGGCTGACCGAACCGTCGATCGCCGCGAGCCGGGCCGCCTCGTCCGGCCGTCCGGCCGCGTGCACGCCGTACGGCGCCGCCCGCATCGCCAGCCCGTCGCTCCAGGCATGCCGGTGCTGGGCGGAGATGGGCGCGGCGAGCCCCCGGCGCAGGTTCTCCAGGGTGCCCCGCTCGCTGAAGCCGGCGCCCCGGAAGGGGCCCTCGGCGCGGTCGGCGATCCACTCGTGCCAGGCCGCCTCGACGTGCGCGGGGGTGAGCGCGGAGCCGTGCCGGGCCACCAGCAGTCCGGAGAAGATGGCGTACTCGGTGTCGTCCGTGCCCGCCGGGGGGTCGGTCACGTATCCCGTGACGCGGCCCCACTTCGCGCGGATCTCGGAGGGCTTCATGTTCTCGGCGGGCGCGCCCAAGGCGTCGCCGACGGCCAGGCCGAGCAGCGCGCCGCGTGCCCGTTCCCGGAGCCCGGGGGCGTCCCCGGGCGCGGGCACCGAGGGGATGCGGGCGGTCGATGCCATACGCGGCTCTCCTCTCAGGCGCGCCCCGCGGGGCGCGGGCCCTTTGCGGAACTGTCCCCGGTGCCGTGTTCGCCGCAGCCTCGTCCGCCCGAGCGTCACCCGGACGACATCGGCGGGGACATCCACGCACCGCTGCGAGAACCGCAAAACCGCTGGTTAGCGCAGCCTTTCCTTGCTGGCAGGAGGTTCGGTCGAGGCGTAGACTGGGGTCCGTCGAAAAGTGGAATGAGTCCAAAGAAGCGTCCGGGCGAGGGCGCCCGAGAGTGTCCTGGGGGACCGGCATGGCCATCATCGAGACCGAGGCGACGCTGCACGAGGCGCACCGCGACAACCACACCCACCGCGACGTGAACGGCGGCTGGCTGCGCCCGGCGGTGTTCGGCGCCATGGACGGGCTGGTCTCCAACCTCGCCCTGATGACAGGCGTGGCCGGCGGCGCGGTCGGCCAGCAGACGGTTGTTATCAGCGGCCTCGCGGGACTGGCCGCCGGTGCCTTCTCCATGGCGGCCGGCGAGTACACCTCCGTCGCCTCCCAGCGCGAGCTGGTCGAGGCCGAGCTGGCCGTCGAGCGGCGCGAGCTGCGCAAGCACCCGGCGGACGAGGAGGCCGAGCTCGCCGCGCTCTACGAGGCCCGCGGGGTCGAGCCGGAGTTGGCCCGCGAGGTCGCCCGGCAGCTCTCCCGCGACCCCGAGCAGGCGCTGGAGATACACGCCCGTGAGGAGCTGGGCATCGACCCCGGTGACCTGCCCTCGCCCACCGTGGCCGCCGTGTCCAGCTTCGGCTCCTTCGCCCTGGGCGCGTTGCTGCCGGTCCTGCCCTTCCTGATCGGCGCGAGCAGCCTGTGGCCGGCCGTGCTGGTCGCGCTGCTCGGACTGTTCCTGTGCGGTGCCGTGGTCGCCAAGGTCACGGCGCGGTCCTGGTGGTACAGCGGACTGCGGCAGCTGGCCCTCGGCGGTGCGGCGGCCGGTGTGACGTACGCCCTGGGCTCGCTGTTCGGAACGGCCGTAGGATAAGACCCCTTGCGTTTATGCGGGGCGCCGCATAAATAATCATTACTTGCTGGTTTCGCACGTGTGACCAGTGGGCATGAGCCGTACGCGCTGAAGGCAATGAGGCCTGCGGCGCGCCCAGCGGGCGAGGCGACGAAGCCTCCCCCCGCCGTCGGACCGGCGGACACCGATCTGCCCGCCGCGGTCCCCCACAGCCTCTCGTCGACAGGCGCGGAACCCCGCCGCGACCCACTCGATGTCCGCATGATGGAACGGAAGTCCCGGTTCCCGAGAATCGTTCCATCATGTAACCTGCACGAAATTTAGCCACGCAGAGGGCCAACGTCGTCCCTCGGCACGCACATGCCACATGACGACGACGGGAGAGCCGATGCGTACGCCGCGCCAGCCGTCCCAGCATTCCTCGAACGACCGCACGAGCTGGTCGTTCATGGATGCTCGCCCTGCTGCGCAGGGTATGTACGACCCCCGCAACGAGCACGACGCCTGCGGCGTCGGCTTCGTCGCCACCCTCACCGGCGAGGCGTCCCACACCCTGGTCGACCAGGCCCTCACGGTCCTGCGCAACCTGGAGCACCGCGGTGCCACCGGCTCCGAGCCGGACTCCGGCGACGGAGCGGGCATCCTCTCCCAGATCCCGGACGCCTTCTTCCGCGAGGTGGCCGGATTCGACCTGCCCGAGGCGGGCGGATACGCCGCCGGTATCGCCTTCCTGCCCGGGGTGGGCACGGACGCCGCCGTCGCCCGCATCGAGGAGATCGCCGCCGCCGAAGGGCTCACCGTGCTCGGCTGGCGCGAGGTGCCGGTCGCGCCCCAGCTGCTGGGCGCCACCGCCCGCTCCACCATGCCGGTCTTCCGGCAGCTCTTCGTCTCCGACGGCACCAGCCGGGACATCGCCCTGGACCGCAAGGCGTTCCTGCTGCGCAAGCGCGCCGAGCGCGAGGTGGGCGTCTACTTCCCGTCGCTGTCCGCGCGGACCATCGTCTACAAGGGCATGCTGACCACCGGCCAGCTCGAGCCCTTCTTCCCGGACCTGTCCGACCGCCGCTTCGCCTCCGCGATCGCGCTGGTGCACTCCCGGTTCTCCACGAACACCTTCCCGTCGTGGCCGCTGGCGCACCCGTACCGCTTCGTCGCGCACAACGGTGAGATCAACACCGTCAAGGGCAACCGCAACTGGATGCGCGCCCGCGAGTCCCAGCTGATGTCCGACCTGTTCGGCACGGCGAAGGACCTGGAGCGCACCTTCCCGGTCTGCACCCCGGACGCCTCGGACTCCGCCTCGTTCGACGAGGTGCTCGAACTGCTGCACCTGGGCGGCCGCTCGCTCCCGCACTCCGTGCTGATGATGATCCCGGAGGCGTGGGAGAACCACGACTCCATGGACCCAGCCCGGCGCGCCTTCTACCAGTACCACTCCACGACGATGGAGCCCTGGGACGGCCCGGCCTGCGTCACCTTCACCGACGGCACCCAGGTCGGCGCCGTACTCGACCGCAACGGCCTGCGCCCCGGCCGCTACTGGGTCACCGACGAGGGCCTGGTCGTCCTCGGCTCCGAGGTCGGCGTGCTCGACATCGACCCGGCCAAGGTGGTCCGCAAGGGCCGGCTGCAGCCCGGCCGGATGTTCCTCGTGGACACCGCCGAGCACCGCATCGTCGAGGACGACGAGATCAAGGCCGCCCTCGCCGCCGAGCACCCCTACGCCGAGTGGCTCGAGGCCGGCGAGATCGAGCTGAGCGACCTGCCCGAGCGCGAGCACATCGTGCACACCCACGCCTCGGTCACCCGCCGGCAGCAGACCTTCGGGTACACCGAGGAGGAACTGCGCGTCATCCTCGCCCCGATGGCCAAGGCCGGCGCCGAGCCCATCGGCTCCATGGGCACCGACTCGCCGATCGCCGCGCTCAGCGAGCGCCCGCGGCTGCTGTTCGACTACTTCACCCAGCTGTTCGCGCAGGTCACCAACCCGCCGCTGGACGCCATCCGCGAGGAACTGGTCACCTCGCTGCGCTCCTCCCTCGGCCCGCAGGGCAACCTGCTGGAGCCGACGGCCGCGGCGTGTCGCAGCGTCACCCTCCCCTTCCCGGTGATCGACAACGACGAGCTGGCCAAGCTCATCCACATCAACGCCGACGGCGACATGCCCGGCTTCAAGGCCGCGACCCTCTCCGGCCTCTACCGGGTGGCCGGCGGCGGCGAGGCCCTCGCCGCCCGCATCGAGGACATCTGCGCCGAGGCCGACGCCGCCATCGAGAACGGCGCCCGCCTGATCGTCCTGTCCGACCGGCACTCCGACGCCGAGCACGCGCCGATCCCGTCGCTGCTGCTCACCGCGGCCGTCCACCACCACCTCATCCGCACCAAGCAGCGCACCCAGGTGGGCCTGCTGGTCGAGGCCGGCGACGTCCGCGAGGTCCACCACGTGGCCCTGCTCATCGGCTACGGCGCCGCCGCGGTCAACCCGTACCTGGCGATGGAGTCGGTCGAGGACCTGGTCCGCGCCGGCACCTTCCTGCCGGGCGTCGAGCCCGAGAAGGCCATCCGCAACCTCATCTACGCCCTCGGCAAGGGCGTGCTGAAGGTGATGTCCAAGATGGGCATCTCCACGGTCGCCTCCTACCGCGGCGCCCAGGTCTTCGAGGCCGTCGGTCTCGAGGAGGGCTTCGTGGAGAAGTACTTCAACGGCACCACCAGCAAGATCGGCGGCGTCGGCATCGACGTGATCGCCAAGGAGGTCGCCGCCCGCCACGCCAAGGCGTACCCCGCCTCCGGCATCGCCCCGGCGCACCGCGCCCTGGACATCGGCGGCGAGTACCAGTGGCGCCGCGAGGGCGAGCCGCACCTGTTCGACCCGGAGACGGTCTTCCGCCTCCAGCACTCCACGCGCTCCGGCCGCTACGAGATCTTCAAGAAGTACACGGAGCGGGTGAACGAGCAGTCCGAGCGGCTGATGACGCTGCGCGGCCTGTTCGGCTTCAAGCCGGGCCGCGGTCCGATCCCCGTCGAGGAGGTCGAGCCGGTCTCCGAGATCGTCAAGCGCTTCTCCACCGGCGCCATGTCGTACGGCTCCATCTCCCAGGAGGCGCACGAGACCCTCGCCATCGCCATGAACCAGCTGGGCGGCAAGTCCAACACCGGCGAGGGCGGCGAGGACCCGGAGCGCCTGTACGACCCGGCCCGCCGGTCGTCCATCAAGCAGGTCGCCTCCGGCCGCTTCGGCGTGACCTCCGAGTACCTGGTCAACTCCGACGACATCCAGATCAAGATGGCCCAGGGTGCCAAGCCCGGCGAGGGCGGCCAGCTGCCCGGCCACAAGGTCTACCCGTGGGTGGCGAAGACCCGGCACTCGACGCCCGGCGTGGGGCTCATCTCCCCGCCGCCGCACCACGACATCTACTCCATCGAGGACCTCGCCCAGCTGATCCACGACCTGAAGAACGCCAACCCCCAGGCGCGCGTTCACGTCAAGCTGGTCTCCGAGGTCGGCGTCGGCACCGTCGCCGCGGGTGTCTCCAAGGCCCACGCGGACGTCGTGCTGATCTCCGGCCACGACGGCGGCACCGGCGCCTCGCCGCTGACCTCGCTGAAGCACGCGGGCGGCCCCTGGGAGCTCGGCCTCGCCGAGACCCAGCAGACCCTGCTGCTGAACGGCCTGCGCGACCGCATCGTCGTGCAGACCGACGGCCAGCTGAAGACCGGCCGTGACGTGGTGATCGCCGCGCTGCTCGGCGCCGAGGAGTTCGGCTTCGCCACCGCCCCGCTGGTGGTCTCCGGCTGCGTCATGATGCGCGTCTGCCACCTGGACACCTGCCCGGTCGGCATCGCCACCCAGAACCCGGTGCTGCGCGAACGCTTCACGGGCAAGGCCGAGTACGTGGTGAACTTCTTCCGGTTCATCGCGCAGGAGGTCCGCGAGCTGCTGGCCGAGCTGGGCTTCCGCTCCATCGAGGAGGCCGTCGGCCGCGCCGAGGTCCTCGACGTGACCCGCGCGGTCGACCACTGGAAGGCGCAGGGCCTGGAGCTCGAGCCGCTGTTCCACGTGCCCGAGCTGCCCGAGGGCGCCGTCCGCCACCGGGTCGTCGCCCAGGACCACGGCCTGGAGAAGGCCCTCGACAACGAGCTGATCAAACTCGCCGCCGACGCGCTCTCCGCCACCGGCGCCGAGGACGCCCAGCCGGTGCGCGCCCAGGTCGCCATCCGCAACATCAACCGCACGGTCGGCACCATGCTCGGCCACGAGGTGACCAAGAAGTTCGGTGGCGCGGGCCTGCCCGACGACACCATCGACATCACCTTCACCGGCTCCGCCGGCCAGTCGTTCGGCGCCTTCGTCCCGCGCGGTGTCACGCTGCGCCTGGAGGGCGACGCCAACGACTACGTCGGCAAGGGCCTGTCCGGCGGCCGGATCGTCGTGCGGCCCGACCGGGCGGCCGACCACCTCGCCGAGTACAGCGTCATCGCGGGCAACACCCTCGCCTACGGCGCCACCGGCGGCGAGATGTTCCTGCGCGGCAAGACCGGCGAGCGGTTCTGCGTCCGCAACTCCGGCGCGCTGGTCGTCTCCGAGGGCGTGGGCGACCACGGCTGCGAGTACATGACGGGCGGCCACGCGGTCGTCCTCGGCGAGACCGGGCGCAACTTCGCGGCCGGCATGTCCGGCGGCGTCGCCTACGTCATCGACCTCGACCGGGACAACGTCAACGCCGGCAACGCCGACGCCGTCGAGGCGCTGGACGACGCCGACAGGCAGTGGCTGCACGACGTGGTCCGCCGTCACCAGGAGGAGACGGGCTCCACCGTCGCCGAGAAGCTGCTCGCCGACTGGGACACCGCAGTGGAGCGCTTCAGCAAGATCATCCCCAGCACGTACAAGGCAGTGCTCGCCGCCAAGGACGCCGCCGAGCGAGCCGGTCTGTCCGAGACCGAGATCACCGAGAAGATGATGGAGGCGGCGATCAATGGCTGACCCGAAGGGCTTTCTGAACCACGGCCGCGAGGTCGCCAGGTCCCGTCCGGTCGAGGAGCGGAAGAAGGACTGGAACGAGGTCTACGTCCCCGGCTCCCTGCTGCCGATCATCAGCAAGCAGGCCAGCCGCTGCATGGACTGCGGCATCCCCTTCTGTCACAACGGCTGTCCGCTCGGGAACCTCATCCCCGAGTGGAACGACTACGCCTACCGCGAGGACTGGGGCGCGGCGAGCGACCGGCTGCACGCCACGAACAACTTCCCGGAGTTCACCGGGCGGCTGTGCCCCGCGCCGTGCGAGTCGGCGTGCGTGCTCGGCATCAACCAGCCGCCGGTCACCATCAAGAACGTCGAGGTCTCGATCATCGACAAGGCGTGGGAGACCGGTGACGTCGCCCCGCAGATCCCCGAGCGACTGTCCGGCAAGACCGTCGCGGTCGTCGGCTCGGGCCCCGCGGGCCTGGCCGCCGCCCAGCAGCTGACCCGGGCCGGCCACACCGTCGCCGTCTACGAGCGGGCCGACCGCATCGGCGGCCTCCTGCGGTACGGCATCCCCGAGTTCAAGATGGAGAAGCGGCACATCAACCGCCGCATCGAGCAGATGCGCGCGGAGGGCACCAAGTTCCGCACCGGCATCGAGATCGGCCGCGACATGCCGGCGACCGCGCTGCGCAAGCGGTACGACGCCGTCGTCCTCGCGGTCGGCGCGACCACCGCGCGCGACCTGCCGGTGCCGGGCCGCGAGCTCAACGGCATCCACCAGGCCATGGAGTACCTGCCGCTGGCCAACAAGGTGCAGGAGGGCGACTACGTCTCCCCGCCGATCACCGCCGAGGGCAAGCACGTCGTCGTGATCGGCGGCGGCGACACCGGCGCCGACTGCGTGGGCACCGCCCACCGCCAGGGCGCCGCCTCGGTCACCCAGCTGGAGATCATGCCCCGCCCGAACGACGACCGGGACCCGGTCGCCCAGCCCTGGCCGACCTTCCCCATGCTGTACAAGGTCACCAGCGCCCACGAGGAGGGCGGTGAGCGGGTCTACTCCGTCTCCACCACCCACTTCGAGGGCGACGAGGACGGCAACGTCCAGTGGCTGCACCTGACCGAGGTGGAGTTCGTCGACGGCAAGCTGACCCAGAAGCCGGGCACCGAGCGCAAGATCCCCGCGCAGCTGGTCACCCTGGCCATGGGCTTCACCGGCACCGACCGGGACAACGGCCTGGTCGAGCAGTTCGGCCTGGAACTGGACGCGCGCGGCAACATCGCCCGCGACGGCGACTTCCGGACCAACGTGCCGGGTGTGTTCGTCGCCGGTGACGCCGGCCGCGGTCAGTCGCTCATCGTGTGGGCGATCGCCGAGGGCCGCTCGGCCGCCCAGGGCTGCGACCGCTTCCTCACCGGGGCCAGCGCGCTGCCCGCCCCGATCCGCCCGACGGACCGCGCCCTGGCGGTCTGACCCACTCCGAGACGTCCCGCACAAAGGCGTGCGGAACACCGCGGCGCCTGCCCGCCAGTCCCCGACCGGACCGACTGGGCAGGCGCCGCGAACACGTTCAGGACAGGGTGTAGTGGTCCCCGTACATCTCCCAGGTCAGCGGGGTGTCCAGTGCCAGGTTCCCGGCCTGGAGGAAGCGGCGCTGCGCCGTGTCGACACGCGAGGTGTCGCGGTCCGGGTACCGGGTGAGCATGGTGTCGCGGCGGACGTCGAGGAAGGCGTCCAGGTACTTCTTCTCGCCGCCCCCCGCGGCGGGTGTCTTCGCCTGCTTCAGCACGCGCTCCCGCAGGGCGTAGAAGCCGGTCTCGTCGGTGCCGGTGCCGTGGAAGACCATCGCGTCGAAGTAGACGAACTGGCCGAGGGTGCCGAGGCCGTCCAGCTTGGCGAGGCGCACCGCCGGTTCGAAGTAGACGCGGTCGCGCTCCTTCTCCTGCGCCGCGCGGAACTCCGGCACCTCGGCCTCCGCCTTCCAGGCGTCAGTGAAGCCGGGGTCCAGCCCCTCGTGGGAGTCGGTGCCGTCGACCTCCCGCAGGGCGGGCAGATAGCGTGCGAGACCGTTCCCGGGGTGCTTCTCGGTGTAGTGCTCCACGAGGGTGAGCAGATCGTGGGTGCCGGTGCAGAAGCCGATGATGCCCGCGGTGTAGCCGCAGTCGTCGTCCCGGTCCTCGATGATCCCGTAGGTGGAGCGCCAGTCGGTGGTGGAGTGCTCGGCGCTCGCCACCAGCTTGTGGGCCAGCTCCTTCTTCGCCGGGCCGGCCAGTCCGGGCGGCAGGGAGGCGACCGTCTCGTCGTCCTTGTCCCGCTGCTCCTCGTGGTCCTGCTCGGCGCGGTCCTTGACGTCGTCCCGGGAGGACTGCGCGCCGACCGACGTCGGGGCGGCCGGCGCGTCCGCGGCCCCCGACGGCAGAACGAAGTACACCGCCGTGGCGACCACGGGGACGCCCGCGAGGAAGAGCACACCGGCACGTTTCACTGGGGGATCCCTCCACCTGTCAGTTCGGACACCTTGACCACCGTCAGGACCGCCAGCAGCACCGCCAGCCCCGCGCACGCACCGATCTGCACCGCGGCCCGGCGGCCGTCACGGGGGGCGTACGCGAACGCCAGGGCCACCAGCCCGCCCGTCAGCAGCCCGCCCAGGTGGCCCTGCCAGGAGGTGTAGAGCGCCGACACCACCAGCCACAGCAGCAGTCCGCCCACGAGGCGGTTCACCCCGCGCATGTCGGCGCCCACCCGCCGGGCCATCACGTAGTAGGAGGCCCCCAGGCCGAACAGGGCGCCGGACGCGCCGACCGTGGGGTCCGAAGGCGCGATCAGCAGCACCAGCACCGAACCGCCCAGCGCCGACAGCAGGTACAGCGTGAGGTAGTGCAGGCGGCCCAGCATCGGCTCGACCATCCGGCCCAGGTTCCACAGCGCCACCATGTTCATCACCAGGTGGAGGACACCGAAGGTGCCCTCCGTGGGCGGCAGGTGCAGGAACGCGCCGGTCAGCAGCCGGTACCACTCACCGCCCGCCAGCCCCTCGGGGGTGAAGCCCGGGGGGTACGCGTCGGTCCACAGGTAGTGGCCGCCGTCGGGGCCGGCCAGCCCCGCGCCGAGCATCGCGAACCGGTCCACGATCTCCGGCCGGACCACCTCCGCCAGGTACGCCAGCACGTTCAGGGCGATCAGCACGTACGTCGCGACGGGCACGGCCGAGACCCGGCCGCCCACCAGGGTGCGCGCCTGCCGCATCGACCGGGCGCCCTCCCGCACGCACTCCGGGCACTGGTGACCCACGGCCGCCTCGCGCATGCAGTCGGGGCAGATGTACCGGTCGCAGCGGACACAGCGGACGTGACACTCGACCCGCGGATGGCGGTAACAGGTGGTGACGACGGACTCGGGCTCCACAGGCCGGCTCCTCGGCGGGATCGGGACGGAAACGGGCCGGCGGGGACGGCGGCGCACACGACGACAGCGGCGAACAAAATAGCGAACACCCGAGACATGAGCGAATACCGGGGTGAAATGCCGCTTCTGTGGAGGTCGTTGACGGGGTGGAGCGGGATCCGGCCCTCAGGTGTCGCACTCCAGGACGGTTCGGCACACACCGCACCGCGCCCGGACCCGCCCCGTCACCGGAACCCGGATCCGCTGGTGGCAGGTGGGGCACGGGAACGACACCCGCAGCAGCCCACGGCCGTCCGCCGAGAAGCGGTACGGCGTCTCCCGCCCCGGCCCGGCCGCCTCCGCGTGCCCCAGAGCGTGCCGCCGGTCCCGCGCGTACCGGCGCCGCCCGGCCCACCCCGCCGAGCGCAACGGCGGCTGCTCCGCGTCACGCCGCGCCAGCGCCAGCCCGTCCCGGTACGCCGCGTACGCCTGCGCACTGGTGAACCACACCGACGGATCCTCGCCGAACAGCAGGGACCGCTTCGCCAGCACGTAGCCGAACTCCTCCGGCGTGAGGTACCCGAGCTTCTGCGAGGACGCCCCGTCCTCCCGGAACGCGTCCAGCAGCAGCCAGCCCGCCCCGAGATACGTCGCCGCGGTGTCCGTGAGGATCTCGTTCTCCCGCGTCGACGGGAACGACAGCCCCAGCCGGTGCAGGTACACATGCGCCACCTCGTGCGCCAGCGCCGCCCCGATGTCCCGCCGATGGTCACGGAACCGGTCGTTCAGCTCGACGAAGTACTCCGGGCCCGCCGTCAGTTCCACGTTCGCCGCATGCGTCATCTCACGGAACCCGACGATCAGCCGCGCGTCCGGCAGGCGGTAGTGCCCCACCATCTCGCGAGCCACCCGCTGCGCCCCCAGATGCAGGTCGTCCGTGTCACAGAACGCCACGTCCGCCGGTGCCACGCTCACCGAGAAGGTCCGGACCGTGTCGTACGACAGGCGCCGGTACAGCGCCGTGACGGACTCCCGCACCGTCCGCAGATGCGGGTAACCGTGCTCCACCGGCCCGCCGTTCGCCACGTCGCACCCCCGCCGCGCCTGGACCCCGTTCCACTGTACGGGCCCGCCCCCGGCGCCGCCCCGTCCACGCCCGGAGCCGCCCGGCCGTAGGCTGAACCGCCATGACCACCAGCAACGCCGCCACCCCGGACGCCGACCCCGCCGTCCTCGACGAGCTGACCCGTCTGCGCGACAGCATCGACAACATCGACGCGGCCGTCGTCCACATGCTCGCCGAGCGCTTCAAGTGCACCCAGCAGGTCGGCCGGCTCAAGGCCGAGCACCGGCTGCCGCCCGCCGACCCCGGACGCGAGGCCCGCCAGATCGCCCGGCTGCGCGCCCTCGCCGAGAGCGCCAAACTCGACCCGGCCTTCGCGGAGAAGTTCCTGACGTTCATCATCGCCGAGGTGATCCGCCACCACGAGCGCATCGCCGACGACACCGCGAACGGCACGGCCTGAGCACGACGGACACCGTCTCCTCCTCCGCGGGGAGTGACAGGGCGGCCCGCGCGGTGCATGCTGCGCCGTGCACTCCTCGTCCACCGGCGAGCACCGTCCGTCAGCGCCCGGAGCCACACCCGGACCCTGACGGGAAAGGACGTGCGCCATGCCGCCCACCGCCCGCATCCTCCTCGTGGACGACCACGAGGACACCCTGTACGCCCTGGAAAGCGCCCTGGCCCCGCTGGGCCACCTGCTGGGCCGGGCCACCAGCGGCGACGAGGCGCTCAAGCAACTGCTGCGCGGGAACGTCGGCCTGCTCCTCCTCGACGCGCACATGCCCGGCATGGGCGGCCTCGACGTCGTACGCCACATGCGCCGCCTGGAACAGACCCGGCACGTCCCCGTCGTCCTGCTCACCGGCTTCGCCCGCGACCGCCGCCTCGGCGCCACCGCCTACCGCCTCGGCGTGGCCGACCTGGTCACCACACCCGTCGACCCCTGGGCCCTGCGCACCAAGGTGCGCCACCTGTACGACACCCACCAGCGGCGACTCGCCCTGGAGGCCGAGATACGCGCCCTGCGTGCCCGGCTCGACGAACGCGGCACCCCACCCGCACGCCCCGCGCCACCCCGTCCCCACGCGCACGTGCCCCCCGCACAGCCCCCGGGGGCGCACACCGCGGAGCTCGGCGGGGACCGGACATAGGCCGCGTACCCCATCCTCCTCTGTGCCCGGCAGGCGCCATCAGGCAGCATGGCACGCATGTCCGTACTGACGCGCGACGAAGCGCAGAACCGAGCACAGCTCATCGACGTCCACCGCTACACGATCGCCCTCGATCTGACCGCCGGGGACGAGACGTTCGACTCCCGCACCCTCATCGCGTTCAGCGCCCGCACCGACGCGGACACCTTCGTCGAGATCAAGCCCGCGAAGCTGCGCACCGTCACGCTCGACGGACAGCCCCTCGACCCCGCCCTCCTCGACGACGGCCGGCTCCCGCTGAAGAACCTCACCCCCGGCGAGCACGAGCTGCTGGTCGACGCGCGCATGCACTACTCCCGCACCGGCGAGGGCATGCACCGCTTCACCGACCCCACCGACGGCGAGACCTACGTCTACACCCAACTCTTCCTGGACGACGTGCAGCGCGTCTTCGCCGCCTTCGACCAGCCCGACCTCAAGGCCGTCTTCGACCTCACCGTCACCGCGCCCGACAACTGGACGGTCCTCGCCAACGGCGTCACCGAGCACACCGGCGGCGGCGTGTGGAAGGCCGCCCCCACCCCGCTGATCTCCACCTACCTCGTGGCCGTCGCCGCCGGCCCCTGGCACTCCGTGCGCACCGAGCACCACGGCCTGCCCTTCGGCCTCCACTGCCGCCGCTCCCTCGCCCCGTACCTGGACGCGGACGCCGAGGAACTGCTCGACATCACCCGCGCCTGCTACGACCGCTACCACGAGAAGTTCGAGGAGCCGTACCCCTTCGACTCCTACGACCAGGCATTCGTCCCCGAGTTCAACGCGGGCGCCATGGAGAACCCCGGACTGGTCACCTTCCGGGACGAGTTCGTCTACCGCTCCGCCGTCACCGACACCGAGCGGCAGACCCGCGCCATGGTCGTCGCCCACGAGATGGCCCACATGTGGTTCGGCGACCTCGTCACCCTGCGCTGGTGGGACGACATCTGGCTCAACGAGTCCTTCGCCGAGTACATGGGCTACCAGACCCTCAACGAGGTCACCCCCGCCGGCCCCGGCGGACAACCGCCCCGCTGGCGCGGCACCGACACCTGGACCGACTTCGGCGTCTCCCGCAAGGCCTGGGGCTACGACGCCGACCAGCGGCCCTCCACCCACCCCGTCGCCCCCGAGCACGTCGAGGACACCGCCTCCGCCCTGCTCAACTTCGACGGCATCTCCTACGCCAAGGGCGCCTCCGCGCTGCGCCAGCTCGTCGCCTGGCTCGGCGAGAAGGACTTCCTCGTCGGCATCAACATCCACTTCGAGCGCCACCGGTTCGGCAACGCTGGACTCGCCGAGTTCATCGACTCGCTGGCCGCCGCCACCGAACGCGACGTGCACGCCTGGGCCGACGCCTGGCTGCGCACCACCGGCGTCGACACCCTCGCCCCGGAGGTACGCGGCGGCGAGTCCGGCTCCTGGACCCTCGCCGTCCGCAACACCGGCGGCCCCGGGTCCGCCGACGGCGGCAGGCGCCCGCACCGCATCACCATCGGCGTCTACGACCGCGACCTGCACGACGCCGGACGCCTCACCCCGCGCGAGCGCATCGAGGCCGACGTCCCCGCCGACGGGACCGTCAACCTCGACACCGGCGGCACCCGCCCCGCCCTCGTCGTCCTCAACGACGGCGACCTCACCTACGCCAAGATCCGCTTCGACACCGGGTCCCTCGCCACCCTGCGCACCCACCTGTCCGGCCTGCCGGACCCCCTCACCCGCGCCGTCGTCTGGAACGCCCTCCGGGACGCCGTACGCGACGGCGAGCTGCCCGCCGCCGACTACCTCGACATCGCCCGCGCCCACCTGCCCCACGAAACCGACGTCGCCCTCGTCCAAGGCGTCCTCGCCTTCGCCTCCGGACACGTCGCCGACCGCTACCTGAGCCCCGACCGGCGCCCCGCCGCGCTCGCCACCCTCACCGACCTGTGCCGCGACCTCATCCGCCGCACCGAGGACGGCGACCACCCCGGCCTGCGCCTGGTCGCCGTGCGCCACTCCATCGACGCCACCGCCCACCCGGAGCCCATCACCGCATGGCTCACCGAAGGCACCGTCCCCGGCGGCCCGGAACTCGACCCCGAACTGCGCTGGCGCGTCCTCGCCCGGCTCGCCACACTAGGCGCCGTCACCGAGACCGACATCGCCGAGGAACTGCGCCGCGACCCCAGCGCCACCGGCCAGGAAGGCGCCGCCCGCTGCCGGGCCGCACTGCCCGACCCCGACGCCAAGGCCCGCGCCTGGGACGCCATGTTCGCCTCCGACGACCTGTCCAACTACCTGTTCACCGCCACCGCCCAAGGCTTCTGGCAGCCCGAACAGGCCGAACTGGTCCGCCCGTACCTGGCCCGCTACTTCAAGGACGCAGTCGCCGTCGCCGCCCGCCGGGGCCCCGCCATCGCCGAGGCCGCCGGACGCTGGGCCTTCCCCGCCCACGCGGTCGACACCGAGACCCTGAGGCTCGGCGAGAAGTGCCTGCGCAAGGCCGACCCGACCCCCGCCCTGCGCCGCAAGCTCGTCGACCAGCTCGACGACCTGGCCCGCGCCCTGCGCGTCCAGGAGGCGTGACGGCGGACGGGAACGCCGCGGGGACGCCGCCGGACAGACCGGCGGCGCCCCCACGGGCAGTACTCCCGGACGGTCAGAACACCAAAGTGCCGTCCCGGGTCAGCCGCCAGTCCTCAGACGCGAAGTCCTTCGGGTCCAGCACGCCCTTGGCCGTCGCCCACTCCGCGATCCGCGTCCGGATCTCCGTCGACTCCGCCCACAGCTCCTGCGCCGACGCCACGTGCGGGAACGCGCCGCCGCCGTTCGCCCGGTAGTTGTTCACCGCGAACACGAACCGCTGCGCGTCGTCCACCGGGACACCGTCGAACGTCAAATTCCTGATCCGCGACCCGGCCGGCTGGGCGATGTCGATGTCGTACTTCACACCCGACACGTAGTCGTAGTTGTAGTCCGGACGCCCGCCCGCGTTCGTCAGCTTGTCGACGTCCACCGGCGCGCCGGCCGCGGTCTGCGTGAAGTACTCCGCCGAGTACTCCAGGTACGCCCGCACCTGAGCACCCGTCAGCAACTTCGCGACCAGCGTGTTGTCGTACACGTACAGGCTGGAGAGGTCCCGGATGGTCACCTCACCCGCCGGGATCTCACTCGTCCGCGAGAACGGCGACGCCTGCGACAGCACCGGCAGCGACGCGTACTCCGTACCCGCCAGCGCCTCCCTGACCACGTCCTCCTGCACCTTGCTGATCAGGTCGATGATCGGCGCGTCCTTGTACCGCGCCTCCACCGTCGTCAGCGTCTCGGTCGCCGTCCCCACCACCTGGTTGACGTACGCCACCACCCGCGCGTGCTCGTCACCCAGCAGCCGCGCGATGCGCGGGTCGTCCTCCACCGACGCCGCGTCCCGCAGCGACGCCCTCACCGACTCCACCTGCCAGCGGCCCCGCTCGAAGGACAGCTCGACGTCGAACAGGGTCAGCCGCTCCGCGTAGCACAGCGGCTCCGACAGCACGACCTCCCTGCCCGTCTTCTCGTTGATCACCCGCAGCTCCGCGATCTCCGCGTGCGCGTGACCGACCAGGATCGCGTCGATACCCGGCACCCGCCGCGCCACGTTCGCCGCCGCGTTCTCCACGTGCGGCAGCTGGTCACCGTACGAGGAGGTGCCGGACGTACCCGAGTGCGCGGACACGATGACCACGTCCGCGCCCATCGAGCGCAGCTTCGGCACCCACTTCGCCGCCTGCTCCTCCAGACCCGGGAACGTCAGCTTCCCCTGCACGTACGCCTTGTCCCAGATCGCGATGCCCGGGTTCGTCAGCCCCAGCACCGCCACCTTCACCGGCGCCGCGCCCTTCACGTGGAACTTCTTGATGAAGTATGGCGGGAAGGCCGGCTTCAACGTCTTCGCGTCCACGGCGTTGGCGCCGAGCAGCGGGAAGTCGCACTGCTCCTCGAACTTCCGCAGCGTCTCGATGCCGTAGTTGAACTCGTGGTTGCCGAGCGCCACCGCGTCGTACCCGATGGCGTTCATCGCCTGCGCCATCGGGTGCACCGGGCCGCCCTCGGCGGTGATCGGGTCCACCTTGGCGTAGTAGTACGTCAGCGGCGTGCCCTGGATGGTGTCGCCCGCGTCCAGCAGCAGCGTGTTCTCCCGGCCCCGCTCCCTGCGGATCCGCTCCACCAGCGTGGACACGCGCGCCAGCCCCTGGGCGTTGCCGTCCGTGTCCTGGTACTCGGCGTCCTTGAAGTAGTCCCAGTTGAAGACGTGTCCGTGCAGGTCGGTCGTGCCCATCACGGTCAGTGCGTACCGCTTCACCGGCTTCTTCCCCCGTCCCGCAGGTGCCGCGGCCTCGGCCGCGGGAGTGGCCACCGTACCCGCCAGCGCCACCCCCGCCCCCGTGACGGCGGACTTCTTCAGGAACTTCCGGCGGTCCAACGGCATCTCAGGTTCTCCTCGTACGACGACGGCGCACAACGCGCGTAGATTCGCCCGACGATTCTGACCTGAACACGCCGACCCGGAACAGACCCGCCAGGTTGCGATCCGGTGACCAGCCATCCACATGCTCATCCGAGCGACCCTGCGCACACTTCAACACTCGTCAAGAGCCCTTCACCCGCACGCCGTTGAGTGGCCACGCGCCACCAAATCACTACCCGCAAGTAAGGCCTAGGGTCGAACCATGCGCCGAGCCAAAATCGTCTGCACCCTCGGGCCCGCGACGGACACGTACGACCAGATCAAGGACCTGGTCGACGCCGGAATGGACGTCGCCCGCCTCAACCTCAGCCACGGCGAGCACGCCCAGCACGAGGAGCGGTACCGAAAGGTACGCAAGGCCGCCGACGAAACCGGACGCAGCGTAGGCCTCCTCGCCGACCTCCAAGGCCCGAAAATCCGCCTCGGCCGCTTCACCGAAGGCCCCGTACTCCTCGAACGCGGCGACACCTTCACCATCAGCGCCGAAGACGGCGTCGAAGGCGACCGCCACCTCTGCGGCACCACCCACGCCGGCCTCGCCGACGACGTCACCCCAGGCGAACGCATCCTCGTCGACGACGGCAGAGTCACCCTCGAAGTCACCGCCGTCGACGGCCCCCACGTCCGCACCACCGTCGTCGAAGGCGGCATCGTCTCCGACCACAAAGGCCTCAACCTCCCCGGCGTCGCCGTCTCCGTCCCCGCCCTCTCCAAAAAGGACGAAGACGACCTGCGCTGGGCCCTGCGCACCGGATTCGACGTCGTCGCCCTCTCCTTCGTCCGCACCGGACGCGACATCAAGGACGTCCACCGCATCATGGACGAGGAGGGCCGCCGGCTCCCCGTCATCGCCAAGATCGAGAAACCCCAGGCCGTCGACAACCTCGACGAGATCGTCGCCGCCTTCGACGGCATCATGGTCGCCCGCGGCGACCTCGGCGTCGAAATGCCCCTCGAACAGGTACCCATCGTCCAAAAACGCGCCATCAAACTCGCCCGGCGCAACGCCAAGCCGGTCATCGTCGCCACCCAGATGCTCGACTCGATGATCGACAACGCCCGGCCCACCCGCGCCGAAGCCTCCGACGTCGCCAACGCCGTCATCGACGGCACCGACGCCGTCATGCTCTCCGGCGAGACCAGCGTCGGCAAACACGCCGTCGAGACCGTCCGCACCATGGCCCGCATCGTCGAGGCAGCCGAGGAGGACATCCTCGCCCGCGGCCTGCCCCCACTGACCGAACACAACAAACCCCGCACCCAGGGCGGCGCCGTCGCCCGCGCCGCCGCGGAGATGGGCGACTTCCTAGGCGCCCGCTTCCTCGTCGCCTTCACCCAGTCGGGCGACACCGCCCGCCGCCTCTCCCGCTACCGCTCACCGATCCCGCTGCTCGCCTTCACCCCGGACCCGGCCACCCGCTCCCAGCTCAGCCTCACCTGGGGCGTGGAGACTTTCCTGGGCCCGCACGTGGACTCCACGGACGCGATGGTCGACCAGGTCGACGAGCTGCTGCTGCGGTACGCGCGCTGCGCGAAGGGCGACGCGGTCGTCATCACCGCCGGCTCCCCGCCCGGGGTCTCCGGCTCCACCAACCTGGTCCGCGTCCACCACATCGGCGAGGACGACAGCCCGAAGTGACAGCGCCGGGCCCCGGTCAGTACTTGGGGCCCACGTGGAGATCCATCAGGGCGACGGACGCCTTGCGGGCGACGGAGATGTTGAAGGGGTCGCTGCCACGGGCCAGCGTCGTCCACCCGACGCCGACCTTGTCCAGCGTGTCCGTGAAGAGCTTCCTGATGTCGTCGGACTTGTTGGTGAAGAAGTACCGCGGATACTCGTAGCGCTTGCGTTCGCCGGCGATCATGCGAGTCGTCCAGTTGATGATCCTGCAGCCGTCCGAGTGGATGAGCCCGCGGATGAACTCCCAGGGATGCTCGTCGACGATGCTCTGCTGCCAGGGTTCGAGGGCGATCTTGCGTGTGTGTTTCTTGCCGGGGCCGTGCTGGGGGAACATGCACGTCCAGTGCTTGGTGTACGACTTGACCTCGATGCAGCCGGGCTTGCGGTTCCGTCCGACGCTGGGGGAGGGCATTACCTTGCGCATCGCTTCTTCGGCGGCCGCGATCAGGCCGGTCTGTTCGGCGTTGCAGAAAATCGACAGGTGGCGCTGCTTCGGCTTCGAGACGATGTGGCCGTCGCCGAGATATAGACCCAGCAGGTACGAGTACGCTGCTCTGTCGAAGTCACGGCCTGTGCACTTCGGGCAGTCTGTCGGCTGCCGGTACACCTCACCGCGCAGTTTGCGGTCCTCGCAACGCCACCAGCCAATGGTGCCTCGCGGGATGTTCAGTTGCTCCGCCACCTCACGGTTGGGGACACCCTGTCGCATGAGGGCGACAGCATGTGCGCGGATCGAAGGACTGTGCTGTTCCATACGGCCACTGTGTGTGAGCCATCGTTACGCCACGCAGCAAAAAGCGGAGAACCACGCGAACGTGATCCTCCGCCTCTGTGATGTGCCGGGTGCGGGACTCGAACCCGCAAGCCCTCACGGGCAGATGTGTTTGAGACATCCGTGTATGCCATTCCACCAACCCGGCAGGACTGGCTCACGGAATCATACCGGTTCAGCCGTGGCCGCCGCCTCTAGGTAGGCTGCAAAGCAGCAGTACCGGCCTGCCTCGCACCAAGGAGCCCACGTTGAGCGCCCCCGAGTCGCCCCAGCCCGCAGACGTGCCCGACGACGACAAGTCGCACGTGCCGCCGATGACGACCCGCGTCGTCATCGCCGAGGACGAGGCACTGATCCGGCTCGATCTCAAAGAGATGCTCGAGGAGGAGGGGTACACGGTCGTCGGCGAGGCCGGTGACGGTGAGCAGGCCGTCGAGCTGGCGCGTGAGCACCGCCCCGACCTGGTGATCCTCGACGTGAAGATGCCCAAGCTGGACGGCATCTCCGCGGCCGAGAAGATCGCCGAGGAGTCCATCGCCCCGGTGCTGATGCTGACCGCGTTCTCGCAGCGCGACCTGGTGGAGCGGGCGCGGGACGCGGGTGCGATGGCGTACCTGGTGAAGCCGTTCAGCAAGAGCGACGTGGTGCCCGCGATCGAGATGGCGGTGTCGCGGTTCACGGAGCTGAAGGAGCTGGAGCGCGAGGTCGCCGACCTGAGCCTGCGTCTGGAGACGCGCAAGCTGGTGGACCGCGCCAAGTCGGTGCTGCAGACGCAGTACGGGCTGACGGAGCCGGCGGCGTTCCGGTGGATCCAGAAGACGTCGATGGACCGGCGGATGTCGATGCAGCAGGTCGCGCAGGCGGTCATCGACGACGCCGAGGAGAAGAAGGCGGCGAAGGGCGGCTGAGCGGGGCCGCCGCCCGAGGTCACGGGTAGGACGAAGGCCCGCGCCCCCCGACCGGGGGTGCGGGCCTTTCGCCTGCGGGTTCAGTCCTCGCCGAGGTAGGCCTTGCGGACCGACTCGTCGTGGAGGAGGTCCCGGCCGGTGCCGGACAGGACGATGTTGCCGACCTCCATGACGTGGCCGTGGTCGGCCAGCGAGAGGGCGGCCTGGGCGTTCTGCTCGACGAGCAGGATGGTGGTGCCCTGGGACTTCAGCTCGGCGATGGTCGCCATGATCTTCTGCATCATGATCGGCGACAGGCCCATGGAGGGTTCGTCGAGCATGAGGAGCTGCGGCCGGGACATCAGGGCCCTGCCCATGGCGAGCATCTGCTGCTCACCGCCGGAGAGGGTGCCGGCGGCCTGCTTGCGGCGTTCCCCGAGGATGGGGAAGAGGTCGTAGGCGCGCTGGATGTCCTGTTCGATGCCCGTCTTGTCGGTGCGCAGGAAGGCGCCGAGGCGCAGGTTGTCCTCGATCGTCATGCGGGGGAAGATGTGCCGTCCCTCGGGGGAGTGGGCGAGTCCGAGGGAGACGATCTTGTGGGCGGGGATCTTCTTCAGGGACCGGCCGTTGAACTTGATCTGGCCGCCGACGGGCTTGAGGAGCCCGGAGAGGGTGCGCAGGGTGGTGGTCTTGCCGGCGCCGTTGGTGCCGATGAGGGTGACCACTTCGCCGGCCTCGACGCTGAACGTGATGCCCTTGACGGCCTGGATCTTGCCGTAGGCGACTTTCAGGTCCTCGACCTCGAGGAGTGCGGTCATCGGTCGTTCTCCTTGCCGGGCGCGGCGTCGGTGGTGGCCTCGGCCTCTGTGTGCGCCTGTGCTGCTGTCTCGGCGTCCGTGTCGGCGTCGGCGTTCGCCTCGGTCTCTGCTTCGGCGTCGTCCGGGGCGGCGTCCGTGGGGACGGTGGCGGCCGTCTTGGCGGGTGCCTGGGGCCGGCCTGCTGCCTCGGCGGCTGCCTCGGCGGCTTCGACTTCGGCGACTTCCGCGGCGCCGGGGTCGTCCGCGAGGGGCTCTCCGATGTATGCGGCGATCACGCGCTCGTCGCCCTGGACGGTCGCGGGGTCGCCCTCGATCAGCTTCTCTCCTTGGACGAGTACGGCGACCCGGTCGCAGAGGTTGAAGATGAATCGCATGTCGTGCTCGATCACGAGGACCGCGGTGCCCTGGTCGCGGATGGCGAAGATGAGTTCTTCGGCCGCCCGGGTTTCCTGGGGGTTCATGCCCGCGGTGGGCTCGTCGAGGAGCAGCAGCCCGGGTTCGCTCGCGAGCGCGCGGGCGATTTCCAGCTTGCGTTGCTCGCCGTAGGGGAGGTTGCGTGCGAGGTGGTCGGCCTTGTCGGCGAGGCCGACGAACTCCAGGAGTTCCATGGCCCGGGCGCGGGAGGCGGCCTCGGCCTTGTGGAAGCCGGGTCCGCGCAGGACGGCGGACCAGAAGCCTTCCTTGGTGCGGGTGTGCCGGCCGACGAGCACGTTCTCCAGGACCGTCATGTTGGCGAACAGCCGGATGTTCTGGAAGGTGCGGGCGATGCCTGCGGCGGTCACTTTGAAGGACTTGGGCGGCAGGACCTTGTCCTGGTAGCGGACCTCGCCCTCGGTCGGGATGTACAGCCCGGTGAGGCAGTTGAAGAAGGTGGTCTTGCCGGCGCCGTTGGGGCCGATGAGACCGACGATCTCGCCGCTGCGGACGGTGAGGTCGACGTTGCGGACGGCGGTGAGGCCGCCGAACCGCATGGTGACGCCGCGGGCGTCGAGGACGACGCTGCCGGGGTCGGACGCGCTCGCGGCGGTGTCCTTGGTGGTGGTGTCGGTGGTCATGGTGGTCAGGCCCCCGTCTTGCTCAGGACTGTGGGCGCGTCGGCCTCTTCGTGGAACTCCAGTTGGCGGCGGCGGTTGGGGATGAGGCCCTCGGGACGGAAGCGCATCAGCAGGACGAGCGCGAGTCCGAACGCGAGGAGCTGGTAGTCGCCCAGGAATTGGAGCTTGTTGGGGATGAGGAAGAGCAGCGCCGCACCGAGGAGGGGTCCGGCGATGGTGCCCATGCCGCCGAGCACGACCGCGGCGAGGAGGAAGGCGGAGTTGGGCGGGGTGGTGCCGGCGAACAGGTACTGCTCGGGGGTCACGGTGTAGGTGACGTGCGCTTGCACCGTGCCTGCGAGGCCGGCGAGGGTGGCGCCCACGGCGAAGGCGATGAGCTTCACGCGGAAGCCGTTGATGCCCATGGCGAGGGCTGCGGTCTCGTCTTCGCGGATGGCGACCCAGGCGCGGCCGATGCGGGAGTCGCCGCTGCGCCGGAAGACGAGGACGACGACGGCCGTGATGATCAGCATCAGGAAGAAGTAGTTCGCGAACCGGCCGATGGTGAAGCCCGCGATGTCGTGCTGGATGCCGAGGTCGAAGCCGAGGATGTTCAGGTCCGGGATGGACGCGATGCCGTTGGAGCCGTTGGTGAGGTCCGGTCCGGAGGTGCCGTCGGTGTTGTTGACGGCGATGCGGAAGATCTCACCGAAGCCGAGGGTGACGATGGCGAGGTAGTCGCCGCGCAGTCGTAGGGTGGGTGCGCCGATCAGCACACCGAAGATCAGCGAGGCGGCGGCGCCGACGAGTACGGCGGCCCAGAAGGGGAAGTGCACGCCGAACGGTGAGCTGGGGGAGCCGGAGACGAGTGCGGCCGCGTAGGCGCCGACGCCGAGGAAGGCGACGTAGCCGAGGTCGAGCAGGCCGGCGAGGCCGACGACGATGTTCAGGCCCAGGGCGACGGTGGCGAAGATGAGGATGTAGACGCCGAGGGTGGCGTACTGGTCGTCGGTCTGGGTGAAGGGGAACAGGGCTGCGGCGATGAACGCGCCGCAGACGGTGATGTTCTGGTGGCGTGCGCTGATCTGGGAGGCGTGGGCGATCAGGCCGGAGCGGTTGAGCGCGCTGAAGCCGAAGCCGGCGGTGATCAGGAAGCCGACGAACAGTTCGTCGTATTCGGTGCCGATGCCGTAGGTGAAGATGACCAGGGCGAGGGCCAGGATGCCGACGATGACGAGGATCTCGGCGTAGGACGGCAGGGTGCGCAGGGGGCGCGGGCTGCCGGAGGAGAAGGCGGCGCGGAGCACGGCCATGGCGTGGCCGGCGTCGTGCTTGAACTGTTCCCAGCCGTTTTCGTCGGGGTCGATCGGGTCGGGCTCGGGCCGTTCGAAGGGGAGGGCGAGGGCGCCGAGGAGGGCTATGAGGGTGGCGGCGGCGACGAGGTAGCCGCCGGGCTCGAGGTTGACGACTCCGCCGAGTTCGGTGCTGATCGAGACGACGGTGTACCAGGCGGTGGCGAAGGTGCCGAGGACGGCGTACTTCAGGGCCGCGTCGGCGCCGGCCGGGGTGAGCCAGCGCAGTCCTTTGACGCCGTAGGAGGCGATGGAGAACAGGGTGGCGAGGGCGCCGCCGACGAGGACCAGGACCTGCAGTCCGCCGGGGTAGCCGTAGACGGTGAGGTCGCCGGGGAATTCGGCGGTCCAGGTCCAGGCGAGGAAGGTCGAGACGACGGCGAGGACGCTGCCGCCGGTGGCGAGGGCGCGGCCGAGGTGGGCGGGGATGCCGATGAGCCCGGTGGGGGTGCTCGGGGTGGGTGCGGCCACGGTCTCGGATGCGGTGGTCTGTGTGGTCATCGGTGTCACGCCCTGTCCGCAACGCGCTCGCCGAGCAGGCCCTGTGGCCGGAACAGGAGCACGAGGATGAGGAGGATGAAGGCCCAGACCTCGGCCCAGGACTGGCTGCCGAACTTGTCCAGGCCGGGGATGTCCGCGATGTAGGCGGTGGCCAGGGTCTCGACGACGCCGAGGACCACACCGCCGATCATGGCCCCGTAGATGTTGCCGATGCCGCCGAGTACGGCCGCGGTGAAGGCCTTGAGGCCGAGGATGAAGCCCATCTTGAAGTCGATCTGGCCGTACTTCAGACCGCTGGCGACACCGCCGACGGCGGCGAAGACGGCGCCGAGGGCGAACGCGATCACGATGATGCGGTCGGTGTTGACGCCCATGAGCTTGGCGGTGTCCGGGTCCTGCGCGGTGGCCTGCATGCCGCGGCCGGTGCGGGTGCGCATCACGAAGTAGGCCAGGAAGGCCATGCTGATGGGCGCGGCGACGAGCAGGAAGATGTCACCGGTCTGGATGGTGGCGCCGCCGATGGTGAAGGGGCCGCCCTCGATCTGGGGGAAGGGCAGTTTGGACTTGGCCTCGGGGTAGAAGGCCCAGACGGCCTGCTGGAGCGCGAGGGAGAGTCCGATGGCGGTGATGAGCGGGGCCAGGCGGGGTGCGCCGCGCAGCGGGCGGTAGGCGAACCGTTCCGCTCCGATGGCGACCAGCACGGAGACGATCATGGCGCCGAGCAGCATCAGCGGCAGGGCGACCCACATGGAGGTGCCGTCCGGCAAGACGTACAGGTGCACGGTGATGGCGCCGAAGGCGCCGACCATGAAGATCTCGCCGTGGGCGAAGTTGATGAGCTGGACAATGCCGTAGACCATTGTGTAGCCGATGGCGACCAGGCCGTACATGGATCCCAGTAGCAGGCCGTTGACCAGCTGCTGCGGCAGTTCGTTCACCGCATGTCCTCCGAGACTTTCGGAATGTTCGACGGATGGGCCGGAACCGGGTCCGCGCGGGGCGCCAGTGGAACAGCGCCCCGCGCGGCCCGTGTGAGTGGTGCGGGGGTGGTCAGCCGGTGAAGGTGCCGGACTTGACCGTGGCCCAGTCGCCGCCCTTGACGGTGTAGACGGTGAGCTGCTTGTTGGTCGCGTCACCGAACTCGTCGAAGGAGACCTTGCCGGTCACGCCGTCGAAGGAGACGTTCTGCATGGCGTCGACGACCTTGGAGCGGGCGTCGTCGGGGAGCTTGCCGTCGTTGTCCTCGACGACCTTCTTGACGGCTTCGATGATCGCCCAGGCGGAGTCGTAGGAGTAGCCGCCGTAGGCCTCGAAGGCGTCCTTGTAGCCCTCGGCCTTGTAGTTGGCGACGAACTCCTTGGCGGACGGCAGCGTCTCGACGGGCGCGCCGACGGAGGTGGCGAGGTCGCCGACGCCCGAGGCGCCGGACAGCTTGATGAAGTCGGCGCTGTAGATGCCGTCACCGCCGACGAGCGGGATCTTGGCGCCGGCTTCCTTGATCTGCTTGCTGAGCGGGCCGGCCTGCGGGTACTCGCCGCCGTAGTAGACGACGTCGGCGCCGGAGTTCTTGACCTTCGTCGCGACGGCGCTGAAGTCCTTGCTCTCCGGGTTGATGTGCTCGGTGCCGACGACCTGGCCGCCGAGCTTCTTGAACTCCTCGGTGAAGGTGGCGGCCAGACCGGCGCCGTAGGTCTTCTTGTCGTCGATGACGAAGACCTTCTTCTTCTTGGCGTCGTTGTAGACGTACTGCGCGGCGAACGGGCCCTGGATGGCGTCCGTGGTCGCGGTGCGGAAGTACGACTTGTACGGCCGGGCCTTCTCCTTGGCCCAGTTGACGCCCTGGGTGAGTGCGGGGTTGGTGTTGGCCGGGGAGACCTCGACGAGCTTGGCGGTGTCGAAGACCTTCTGCATCGCCTCGCCGACGGAGGAGTTCAGCGGGCCGACGACGCCGAGCACGTCCTTGTTGGCGACGAGCTTGGTGGCGTTCTGCTGGCCGACGGAGGCCTGGCCCTGGTCGTCGAGGGCTTCGATCTTGAAGGTGACGCCCTCGACGTACTTCTCCTTGTTGGCGGTCTTCGCGGCGAGGTCGACGGAGTTCTTGATGCCGAGGCCGAGCGCGGAGAGGTCGCCGGTCAGCGGCGCGTCGACGCCGATGACCACGGTGGTGCCACCGTTGCCGGAGTCCGAGCTGCCGCCGCCGTCGTCGTCGCGTGAGCCGCAGGCGGTGAGGGTGAGTGCACCCGCCGCCAGGGCGGCGGTGATGGCTATGAGCGAACGTTGACGCACGATCCAGTCCTTTCCCCTGACAGCCGCTTCCCGGTGGAAACGGCCGAGTCGAGCGCTGGGCCGAGTGAGAATCAGGCGGCGCGGTGACTGGCCGTGACTCTAAGCGTGTGTGGGGAATGCGGAGGAGACTCTGGCCAAGGCTGTGACGCTCTTGTTATGACACGACGTATTGCAGAGCGGTACTGAGTGGGGGGAAGAGCAGAATTCCCGCCGTTTTGCCCTGTCCGCATGGTGAGAAACCGCAGGACTCGGCGGGGGCGGTTCAGGTGTATCAGGCGTTTTGCTGATTACCGGAATTCGTTGGCGCAGGCGACCTGCAGGGCCTGCGAGAGGTCCTGTGCGTACCGGGCTCCCAGGATGAAGCTGTGCACCTCCTTTGCGCGCATGTTACGCAGTGTTACATCCAGGAAAGGGAGTCCGGTGTTCCGTGGCACTTTCCCGCAATCCGTCACCTCCGCGGTCACGGTGATCTTGCGTGGCGATCCGCTTTTCACCCCGAAAGGGACGGTCGGGGTGGAGGTGAGGCTGAGACCGGCATAGGGCTGGGAAATGTGCAGAACGGTCACCGGAGGGCCGGATTCCATAAATGCTTGTATTGTGAACTCAAAAGTTCGCAAAGTCCCCCGCGAGCCCCTGACCTGCATGTCCAGGTACGCGAAGGCGGTCACCTGGCTCGGAAATGAGGGCTCGGGAGGCGGTTCAGGGCGGGGTCGTGTGAGGTACAGGGACGTGCCGCCGGCCAGGACGGCCACGGCGAGAAGGGTGCCGGCCGTGGTCCTGCGGCGGCGGCGCGACCACCGTGGGAGGAACGCGCGCCGGAGGCCGGGGGCGGGGTCCGTGTCCCGGACGTGCGTGTCCCCCTCCGGCTCCACGGGGCCGACCCCGCCCCCGCTCATCGCCACGGCCCCTCGCCGGGCCCGCCGCCCCGGTACCACGCCTCGCACCCCTCGCGCGACTGACGGTCGATCAACGCGTCCACGACGCGCGTCCCTTGGCGCCGGGCGGCCCGGGCGGCGTCCACCACCTCGCGCAGGATCTCGTACTGGCCGCCGGACATCCCCATGGACTGGTAGTCGCCGTACCCGCGGCCGTCGAGCACCTCGCGCGACCAGTGGCCGACGATGCTCACGCACAGGTCCACGTCGGAGGTCACCCGGGGTGACGGTGACGCGGGGCCGGGCGCCGTCGAGGGGGCGTCGCGCGCCTGGCCCGAGCCGGCCGCGCCGCACCCGGCCACGGTCACCGTCAGGCCCGCCGCGAGCGCGGCCGGCAGAAGCACACCGAACGCCCCCGGCCGAGAGGTGCTGCCCCGTCCCATGCCCCGAACGCTAAGGCGCCCGCCGACCGCAGGCAATGGCGGCGACGGGCGCGGTGAGGGACGGGGCGGGGGCGGTGCGCCCGTGGCGACCCGGGCGGGGTGCGGGGCGGCTGGGGTGCGATGCGGGTCGCGAGGGCGCGGTGCGTGGTGAGGGGGGCGGTGCGGGTGCTTTGTCACCCGGCACCGCCAACCGCCGTCAGCCCGCGGCCTTCTCCGCGTCGCCGGGCCGCACGTCCCGCAGCAGGCAGGTCAGCCGGGCGGTGCACACCCGCTTGTCCGCCTCGTCGGTGATCACGATCTCGTACGTCGCCGTGGACCGCCCCCGGTGCACCGGGGTGGCGACCCCGGTGACCAGGCCGGAGCGCGCCCCGCGGTGGTGCGTGCAGTTGAGGTCCACCCCGACCGCGATCTTGTGCACGCCGCCGTGCAGCATCGAGCCGACGGAGCCCAGCGTCTCCGCCAGCACGGCGGACGCGCCGCCGTGCAGCAGGCCGTAGGGCTGGGTGTTGCCCTCCACCGGCATCGTCCCGACGACGCGCTCCGCCGACGCCTCCGTGATCTGCACGCCCATCCGCGTGCCCAGGTGGCCCGCCGAGAACAGCGCCCGCAGGTCCACACCGAGCGCGGCGTACTCGTCGATGACCTCCTGCGGGAACTTCACCTGCTGCGACTCTCCCATGGGCCCGGCTCCAATCGTCGTGCGTCGGTACGTCGGTACGTCTGTGTGCTGAGCGAACGCTCAGTCGGTCGCCGATTGTTCCAGACGCACCACGACCGACTTGCTGGCCGGGGTGTTGGAGGTGTCCGCGGTGGCGTCCAGCGGCACCAGCACGTTGGTCTCCGGGTAGTACGCGGCGGCGCAGCCCCGGGCCGTCGGGTAGTGCACGACGCGGAAACCGGGCGCCCTGCGCTCCACGCCGTCCTTCCACTCGCCGACCAGGTCGACGTAGGTGCCGTCCGCCAGCTTCAGGTCCCGCGCGTCCTCCGGGTTCACCAGCACCACCCGGCGGCCGTTCCTGATGCCCCGGTAACGGTCGTCCAGGCCGTAGATCGTGGTGTTGTACTGGTCGTGCGAGCGCAGCGTCTGCAGCAGCAGCCGCCCCTCGGGCAGGTGCGGGTACTCGACCGGCGCCGCTGTGAAGTTGGCCTTGCCGGTGACGGTGGGGAAGCGGCGCTCGTCGCGCGGGGCGTGCGGCAGCGCGAAGCCGCCAGGGTGTGCCACGCGCGCGTTGAAGTCCTCGAAGCCGGGCACCACGCGCGCGATGCGGTCGCGGACCGTCGCGTAGTCCTTCTCGAACTCCTCCCACGGCACGTCGTCCTCGGCGCCGAGGACGCGGCGGGCCAGCCGGCACACGATGGCCGGCTCCGACAGCAGGTGCCGGCTCGCCGGTTCCAGGCGCCCGCGGGAGGCGTGCACCATGCCCATGGAGTCCTCCACCGTCACGAACTGCTCGCCGCTCGCCTGCAGATCGCGCTCGGTGCGGCCCAGCGTCGGCAGGATCAGGGCGCGCGCGCCCGTGACCGCGTGCGAGCGGTTCAGCTTCGTCGACACGTGCACCGTCAGCCGGGCCCGGCGCATGGCCGCCTCGGTGACCTCCGTGTCGGGGGAGGCGGAGACGAAGTTGCCGCCCATCGCGAAGAACACCTTCGCCTCGCCGTCACGCAGCGCGCGGATCGCCCGTACGACGTCGTAGCCGTGCTCACGCGGCGGAGCGAAACCGAACTCCCGCTGCAGGGCGTCCAGGAACGCCGGCGCGGGCCGCTCGAAGATGCCCATCGTGCGGTCGCCCTGCACGTTGGAGTGACCGCGCACCGGACACACGCCCGCGCCCGGACGGCCGATGTTGCCGCGCAGCAGCAGGAAGTTCACGATCTCGCGGATCATCGGCACCGAGTGCTTGTGCTGGGTCAAACCCATCGCCCAGCAGACGACGATGCGTTCCGAGTCCAGCACCATCCGCAGGAAGCGTTCGACGTCCTCGCGTGCCAGGCCGGTCGCGGTGAGCGTCTCGTCCCAGTCGGCGGCGCGCGCGGCTTCGGTGAACTCCTTAAAGCCGTGGGTGTGTTCGCGGACGAACTCCCCGTCGACCGCGCCCGGGGTGTCCAGGATCAGCTTGTTGAGGAGACGGAAGAGGGCCTGGTCGCCGCCGATGCGGATCTGCAGGAACAGGTCGGTCAGCGTGGTGCCGGCGGTGAGGCCCTTGGGCGTCTGCGGGTTCTTGAAGCGTTCCAGACCCGCCTCGGGCAGCGGGTTGACGCTCACCACGCGCGCGCCGTTCGCCTTGGCCTTCTCCAGGGCGGACAGCATGCGCGGGTGGTTCGTGCCCGGGTTCTGCCCGGCGACCACGATCAGGTCCGCCTGGTACAGGTCCTCCAGCAGCACGCTGCCCTTGCCGACGCCGATCGTCTCCGACAGGGCCGAGCCGGACGACTCGTGGCACATGTTGGAGCAGTCGGGCAGGTTGTTGGTGCCGAGCTTGCGGGCGAAGAGCTGGTAGAGGAACGCGGCCTCGTTGCTGGTCCGGCCCGAGGTGTAGAAGACGGCCTCGTCGGGGGACGACAGCGCGGTCAGCTCCTCGGCGACGATGTCGAAGGCGCGCTCCCAGCTCACCGGCTCGTAGTGGTCGGCGCCCTCCGGGAGGTACATGGGGTGGGTCAGCCGGCCCTGCTGCCCCAGCCAGTAACCGCTGCGGCGGGCCAGGTCGGAGACGGGGTGCGCGGTGAAGAACTCGGGGGTGACCCGGCGGAGAGTGGCCTCCTCGGCCACCGCCTTCGCGCCGTTCTCGCAGAACTCCGCCTTGTGCCGGTGCTCCGGCTCGGGCCAGGCGCAGCCCGGGCAGTCGAAGCCGTCCTTCTGGTTCACGCTCAGCAGCGTCAGCGCCGTGCGCCTCACACCCATCTGCTGGTGGGCCATGCGCAGCGAGTGGCCGACCGCGGGAAGTCCGGCGGCCGCCCGCTTCCGCTCGGCCACCTGCGGCGCGTCCTGAACCGGGTCGCCCTGGGGCGGCTTCGTTGCCATCGCGCACTCCTGTTCACGCATGTGTGAGGTGGATCTCTTCGATCCTCGCACGGGGGAGGGGCCGGGCCTACGGTGCGGTCCGGTGGGGGCTGGGGGTCGTGTGCCTGCGGCGCAGGGTGGCGGTCCGGTGGGGGCGGGCGTAGCGCCGACGGTGGGTTTGTGGTGCGGGGCCGCGGTGGGGGCGGTCGTCCTCGGTCTGGCGCGATGGGGCCGCTTGCAAGGGGAACGGCGCGGACGCGCCAGCCGCTGCGGGCGCCCACCCCCACCCCGTCCCCTCCCCGCCCGAGCGGCTGCACCGACACCGGTGGCGGGCGGCGGGCGCCAGTCCCGCCAACTGCGGGCAATCGTGCCGCCTGGGGCGGCACGGGTGGGCGCGGCGGCACCTCGTCGGCGCCGAGGCGCGCAGACGCCCCACGCCCACGCCGACGCCGGTGCTCGGTGCCCCTTGGGCGAGGTCGCGGCGGGGGCGGGGCTCGGTGTCAGTGTGGCGTGGCAGGATCGGACACGTGGCAGACACAGCATCGAAGAAGACCGACCAGACCCCCGGCGGAAGCCGCCCGCGCCTGATGCTCATGGACGGGCACTCACTGGCGTACCGCGCGTTCTTCGCGCTGCCCGCGGAGAACTTCACCACCGCGACGGGCCAGCCGACGAACGCGATCTACGGCTTCGCGTCGATGCTCGCCAACACCCTGCGTGACGAGGCGCCCACGCACTTCGCGGTCGCCTTCGACGTGTCCCGCAAGACATGGCGGTCCCAGGAGTTCACCGAGTACAAGGCGAACCGTTCAAAGACCCCGGACGAGTTCAAGGGCCAGGTGGAGCTGATCGGCGAGCTGCTCGACGCGATGAACGCGCCGCGCTTCGCCGTCGAGGGCTTCGAGGCGGACGACGTCATCGCCACCCTCGCCACCCAGGCCGAGGCCGAGGGCTTCGACGTGCTGATCGTCACCGGCGACCGGGACTCCTTCCAGCTGGTCTCCGACCACGTCACCGTGCTGTATCCGACCAAGGGCGTCTCCGAGCTGACCCGCTTCACCCCGGAGAAGGTCTTCGAGAAGTACGGCCTCACGCCCGCGCAGTACCCGGACTTCGCCGCGCTGCGCGGCGACCCGTCGGACAACCTGCCCGGCATTCCCGGCGTCGGCGAGAAGACCGCCGCGAAGTGGATCAACCAGTTCGGTTCCTTCGCCGGGCTGGTCGAGCGGGTCGAGGAGGTCAAGGGCAAGGCCGGGCAGAACCTCCGCGACCACCTGGAGGCCGTCAAGCTCAACCGCCGGCTCACCGAGCTGGAGCGCCGGGTGGAGCTGCCGAAGGGTGTGCTCGACCTGGAGCGCACCGCCTACGACCGCAAGGCCGTGGCGATGATCCTCGACACCCTGGAGATCAGGAACCCGTCCCTGCGTGAGCGGCTGTTCGGCGTCGACCCCGGCGCCGAGGAGGCCGACACCACCCCGGTCGTCACGGACGGCGTGGAGGTCGACGGCACCGTGCTGGGCACCGGCGAGCTGGCCGGCTGGCTGGCGGAACACGGCACCGGACCCCTCGGCGTCGCCGCCGTCGACACCTGGGCGCTCGGCACCGGCTCCGTCGCCGAGATCGCGCTGGCCACGGCGGACGGACCGGCCGCCTGGTTCGACCCGTCCGAGCTGGACGAGACCGACGAGCAGACGCTGCGCGCCTGGCTCGGCGACGCCGCCCGGCCCAAGGTGTTCCACAACGCCAAGCGCGCCATGCGGGTCTTCGCCGAGCACGGCTGGGAGATCGAGGGCGTCACCATGGACACCGCGCTCGCGGCGTACCTGGTCAAGCCGGGCCGCCGCTCCTTCGACCTGGACGCGCTGTCCCTGGAGTACCTGCACCGGGAGCTGGCGCCCGCCGCCGCCCCCGACGGGCAGCTGGCCTTCGGCGCGGACGACGGCGCGCAGGCGCAGTCGCTGATGGTGCAGGCGCGCGCCATCCTCGACCTGGGCGAGACCTTCGAGGGCCGCCTGGCGGACGTCGGCGCCTCCGACCTGATGCGCGACATGGAGCTGCCCACCTCCGCCCTGCTCGCCCGCATGGAGCGGCACGGCATCGCGGCCGACCGGGCGCACCTGGAGGCCATGGAGCAGATGTTCGCCGGTGCGGTGCAGCAGGCGGTGAAGGAGGCGCACGCGGCGGCGGGACACGAGTTCAACCTGGGCTCGCCCAAGCAGCTCCAGGAAGTCCTCTTCGGCGAGCTGGCCCTGCCCAAGACGAAGAAGACCAAGACCGGCTACACCACGGACGCGGACGCCCTGGCCTGGCTGGCCGGCCAGACGGACAACGAACTCCCGGTGATCATGCTGCGTCACCGGGAGCAGGCGAAGCTGCGGGTCACCGTCGAGGGCCTGATCAAGACGATCGCCGCGGACGGCCGGATCCACACCACGTTCAACCAGACCGTCGCCGCGACGGGCCGGCTCTCCTCCACCGACCCCAACCTGCAGAACATCCCGGTCCGCACGGACGAGGGCCGCGCGATCCGCCGCGGCTTCGTGGTCGGCGAGGGCTTCGAGTCCCTGCTCACCGCCGACTACAGCCAGATCGAACTGCGCGTGATGGCGCACCTCTCCGAGGACGCAGGCCTGACCGAGGCGTTCACCTCCGGCGAGGACCTGCACACCACCGCCGCGGCCCAGGTGTTCTCGGTCGAGCAGTCCGCGGTGGACGCGGAGATGCGCCGCAAGATCAAGGCGATGTCCTACGGCCTGGCCTACGGACTGTCCGCGTTCGGCCTCTCCCAGCAGCTGAACATCGAGGCGGCGGAGGCGCGCCAGCTGATGGACGCGTACTTCGAGCGCTTCGGCGGCGTACGGGACTACCTGCGCCGCGTCGTGGACGAGGCGCGGGCGACGGGCTACACCGCGACCCTGTTCGGCCGCCGCCGCTACCTGCCGGACCTCAACAGCGACAACCGTCAGCGCCGCGAGGCGGCGGAGCGGATGGCGCTGAACGCGCCGATCCAGGGCACGGCGGCGGACATCGTCAAGATCGCCATGCTGAACGTGGACCGCGCGCTGCGTGCGGCGGACCTGCGCTCCCGCATGCTCCTCCAGGTCCACGACGAAATCGTCCTGGAACTGGCCCCCGGCGAGCGCGAGCAGGTCGAGGACCTGGTCCGCCGCGAGATGGCGTCCGCCGTCGAGCTGCGGGTCCCCCTGGGCGTCTCGGTCGGCGTCGGCCCGGACTGGGAGTCGGCGGCCCACTGAGGCCGGCCGCCGCGGCCGCGGAGAGCGTGACCCGATCGGGCGGGCGTCCGATCGGCTCACCTCGCCGGTGCGCGGGGACGGCTCCGCACGGGCCACAGCAGCTCGCGCTGCCCGCCGGGCTTCGGTCCGGCGGGCAGCGGTGCGCCGCCGGCCGCCCGCGGGGGTGCCACGCGTCGCGGCTGCGGGGCGTCCGGCCGGCGGGTCCGACACCGAGGGTCCGACAGGGCACCTCGCGTCGTCGGACGCCGTGCGTCGTTGGCCGCCGGCCGCGCGTCACGCAGGGCCTGTCGTTGCGCGCGGCAGGCAGTGGGCCGGCAGATCGCCGTGTCTCCCCCCGGACGCCGTGCGGGTGTCGGGGCCTTCGGCCGGGCGGGACCGCGACTTCCTGGTGGGCGGCGGGCAGCTGAGCCGGGCGTGGTCCTGAGCGGCACCGTGCGGCTCGGTCCGCCGCGTGGGTCGTCCGCCCGGAAGGGCTTCCGCAGGGGCGTCGGGGCGTATGCCGGGCACGGGGGTGTTTCACCCACGTGGCCCCCGCAGGGGGGCCGTCGGTGAGGTGGGCGGACAGCATGCCATGCATGGGTATACGCATGCTTCACCGCAGAGCGGCACCCCCGCGGGCCGGATCCGACGGACCCACCCCCAAGACGTTTCCGCCGGTCCCGGTCTTCGCGGCCGCCGCAAGTACCGCCCGCATCCCCACCGGTCTCACCACCGGACTCCGTGACGCCGCCGCCCACCTCGGCCGCCGCCTCACCGACGGCCGATGGAGAACCGGCCGCACCCCCACCGCCCCCGGCCAGGGGACCGAGCAGCCGCCGTGGCGGCTGTGGGCCGAGCTGGCCCGCGCCTACCTCACCCTCGTCCTCACCCTGCTGCCCCGGCCCCGCCCGGTCCGCACGGTCACCGTGTTCGTCGCCGCGAGCGAGACGCTCAGCGTGCGGCCGTACGGTCCGGCCGCCGCGTATCCACGTCCGCAAGGTCCTCCGCGGCCGGGGCCGGACGCCGCACCCTGACGGCCACGGCGTACACCGGCAGCGCGAGGACCAGCCCCGCGCCCGCGCCGAAGCACACGGTCGGAATCAGCTCGTAGGGCTTCGCGACGGAGCCCCAGTAGGCCCACCACCGCGAAGCTCGCAGCACCGCCGCCACGAGCGCGCAGCCGCCGATCAGCGCGAGCGCCCGCCACCGGTCGCCCGCGGACAGCACCGGCACCCCCGAGGGCCCCGCGGCCCCGGGGACCGCGCGGCGCACCGCCCGCGCCACGAACAGCGCGACCACCACCGCGGCCACCGCCGAACTCCCGTACTGCGCGTACCAGTACACCGGCGACCCGCCGATCTCCTCGCCCAGCACCGGGACGAGCCGCGTCCCCCACCGGTCGTGATGGGTGAACGCGTCCCAGACCACGTGCGTCGCGACCCCCAGCACCGCCGACACGTACCAGCGCGCCACCAGGGAGGGCCGTACGCGCGCCCGCGGCGCACCGCACCGCGTCAGCGCCGCCACCCGCCCCTGACCCGCCCGCGGCAGCAACGCCACCAGCGGCTCCCGCACCAGCAGCCACAGCCCCACCAGCACCCAGGCGATGACGACGTCGACGGTGAACACGCCCCAGGCCGCGTGCGTCACGTCACCGAACTCCATGGCCCCGGACACCACACTTGCCGCGTAGTAGGTCATGTCGGGCGCGAAGCTGCCCGCGACCAGCACGGCCGGGACCAGCGGGCCGCGTCCGCCTCCGTCGGTGCGGACGGCGGGCAGGACCGCCGCCGCGTGGCTGAGTGTGAACGGCAACGGGACTCCTCGCGGCAAGGGTTGGCCGGGACGGTCAACGGGCGCGTCGGCCGGCGGCCCCGGTGATCGGGGCACCCAGTATTCGGCAGAGCGCGACGCCACCGGCCGCCACCCCGCGGACCTGCCCCTCGAAGAGATGGCCAACCGGTGAATATCGGGCAGCAACGGGTGTCCGCGCAAAGCAAGTTGTCGTAGGGTCGCGAGGGTCGCCGAGCCGGGGCCGCACAACAAGGCAACCGGCGGGGCGCACGGATCGTCACAACAGGGCGGGCACAGCACACGGTGACGGGCGCCGACAGCGCCCACGGGAGGGGTTCACTCTATGGCGGCGCAATTCGGCAGGAGGCTGCGCAAGGGAGCGGCAACCACCGCCGTGGCCGCGGCAGCGGTGGCGGCCCTGTCCGCGTCCCAGGCTCCCGGCGTGACGGTCGACGACCAGGGCAGACAGAACACCGGCGACGCCACGTCCGCGCCCGACACGACCGTCGACGGCGACGACAGTGCCACCGGCAACTCGCCGTACTACACGGACCTCCCTCCCCTCAGCAGCCCCAACCCGTCGCCCTCCGCCGGCTCGGAGACCGGCACCGGCGCCCAGGGCGCCACGGAGGCCGGCATACCCGCGACCGTCCTCGACGCCTACAAGAAGGCCGAGGCCGCGCTGCGCGAGAAGAGCCCCGGCTGCAACCTGCCCTGGCAACTCCTCGCCGCCATCGGCAAGGTGGAGTCCGGTCAGGCCCGGGGCGGCCAGGTCACCGCCGACGGCACGACCGTCTCGCCGATCCTCGGCCCCCAGCTCGACGGCAACGGCTTCGCCCTCATCAAGGACACCGACAAGGGTGCCTACGACGGCAACGCCACCTACGACCAGGCCGTCGGCCCCATGCAGTTCATCCCCTCCACGTGGGACTGGGCGGGCCGTGACGGCAACGGCGACGGCCGCAAGGACCCCAACAACGTCTACGACGCCGCCCTCGCCGCCGGTCACTATCTGTGCCGCTTCGACTGGGACCTGTCCGAGCCGAAGGATCTGAGGAAGGCGATCCTCAGCTACAACAACTCCACGGACTACCTGAACACCGTCCTGTCGTGGCTGGAGTTCTACCGCAAGGGCACGCACGAGATCCCGGACGGCAGCGGCAGCCTGCCGGTGGACCGCAGCGACGACGGCCGCCCCGGCGTCACCCCGTCGGCCCCGGGCACCACCCCGCCGGCCAGGCCCGGCACCCGGCCCGGCAAGCCCACCGGTTCCCGGCCCACCCCCACCTCGCCCGCCCCCGGCGGCGGCCCGAGCGCGCCGCCCACCACGCCGCCGGCGACCACCCCGCCGACGCCCACCGACACGGTCGGTCACCTGGAGGACGCCGGCACGGCGAGCCTGACCGCCATGGCGGGCCACACCTTCGCCGAGCGCATCAGCACCCGCGCGGAGACCGACGCGGGCAAGGCGGTGGCCAAGGTACGGATCCGCTTCACGATCGTCGGGGACACCGACACCACCTTCGCCGGCGGGGAGAGCGTGGCGACCGTCGTCACCGACGCGTCGGGTGTCGCCGTGGCGCCCGCGCTGCTGGCGGGGGAGAGGACCGGCGCGTTCGCCGTCCAGGCCGCCGTCGTGGGGCGCTCCGTCAAGGGGGTCGCCTACAAGGCCACGGTCACGGAGCGGGCCGCCGACGCGCTCGTCCGCACCGGAGAGAAGGCGCTGACATGCGTGCCGGGCGGCGAGTTCGCCGAGCCGGTCGAGGTCAGGGCCACCTACCGGGGCGAGGCCGCGGGCAAGGTCGCCGTCGCCGCCACCCTCGTCACGTCGGCCGAGGACCTCACCGAGAACGACAAGGGCCCCTTCTTCAAGGACGCCGACGGCAAGGCGGTCCGCACCTTGACGGGGCTGAGGACGGGCGCGGACGGCCGGCTGACCCTGCCGAAGCTGTACGCGGACGACACCGCCGGCACGTTCCTGCTCCGCCTCACCACGGCGGGCGGCGCGACCCTCACGGTGGAACTGACCGTGGCCCCGGCCGACACCCCGTCCCCGGACCCGGACCCGGACCCTTCCTCCGACCCGGACCCGACCCCGACGGAGACCCCGACGTCCTGACGCCCTGACGCCCGCTCACCGTGGTGAGCGGGCGGTGGCGGCCCCCCTCCACCGCCCCGCGCGCGATCGCGCCGCTCAGCGGCGCAGCCGTGCGTTCGTGTGGCGGGTCGGGCGGGCCGACGCCGGGTCCTCGGGCCAGGGGTGGCGGGGGTAGCGGCCGCGCAGTTCGGCGCGCACCTGCTGGTAGCCCTCCCGCCAGAAGGACGCGAGGTCGGCGGTCACCGCGGCGGGCCGTCCTGCCGGGGACAGCAGGTGGACCAGCAGCGGCATCCCGGCGACCGTGGGCGACTCCTGCAGGCCGAACATCTCCTGGAGCTTCACGGCCAGCACCGGCCGCTCCGGGTCGGACCAGTCGATCCGTATCGCCGACCCGCTGGGCACCGTGATCCGCTCGGGCGCCAGCTCGTCGAGGCGCGCCGCGTCCCCGGAGGCCCACGGCAGCAGCCGCCCCAGCGCCTGCCCGGCGTCGATCCGGGCGAGGTCCGCCCGGCGCCGCGCCCGGCTCAGCTCCGGTTCCAGCCACTCGTCCACGCGCGCGTGGAGCGCCTCGTCGGACACGTCGGGCCAGGGCGCGCCCCGTAGCGCGTGCAGGAACGCCAGCCGCTGCCGCAGGACGGCCGCCCCGGCCGGCCACCGCAGCAAGCCGAAGCCCTCCCGCCGCAGCCCGTCCAGCAGCGCGGCGCGCACCAGCGACGGGTCGGCGTCGGTGAGCGGCCGCGCGGTCAGCTCCACCACCCCGAGCCGTTCGACGCGCCGTGCCACCACGTCCCCGTCGGCCCAGTGCACCTCCTCGCGCCGCTCCGCCAGGGCCCCCGCCGCCCAGCGGGCCACGTCCTCGTCCACGGCGGCCCCCAGCAGTACGCGTGCGTGCCCGCGCCCCACGGGACGGTCGGCCACGGCGACGGCGATCCACTCGGTGCCGCGCAACGCGGACGCCGCCCCCACCTCGGCACGGGTCCCGCCCGCCATCAGGTACGACCCGCCCTCCGCCCGCGCCACCCGCTCGGGGAACGCGAGCGCCACGACGACACCGGCCGCCCGCTCCTCCGCACCCACGCCCGCGGACGCGGATGCCGTCCTGCCGCCTTCCGCGGCGCCGCCGGGCGCGGTCCCGCCCGCCGCGGACGCCGCCCGGCGCAGCCGGCGCACCTCCGTGCGCCAGCGGGCCGCGTACCCGTCACCGCCACGGCGTGCGGCGCGCAGCGCGGCGGCGAGGTCGTCGCCGTAGTCACGCGGTGGCTCCTCGGACAGCAGGGCGACGACCTCGGCCGCGAGACCGGGACCCACCCGGGGCGCGGCGTCCATCAGGGCGCGCCCCAGACGCGGATGCAGGCCGAGGCGGGTCAGACGGGCACCGCGCTCCGTGGGGCGCCCGTCCGGACGTACGGCGCCGATCGCCGCCAGGACGTCCCGGGCCGCCGCCATCGCACCACCCGGCGGTGCGTCCAGGAGCGCCAGCCCCGAGGCGTCCGGATCGCCCCAGCAGGCCGCCTGCAGCGCGAACGCCGTCAGGTCGGCCACCTTGATCTCGGGGGAGGGGAACGACGGCAGCCGCCCGTCCTCCGCCTCCGCCCAGCAGCGGTACACCGCGCCCGGGGCCTCACGCCCGGCGCGGCCCGCCCGCTGCCGCCCCGCGGCCCGTGAGGCCCGTACCGTCGCCAGGGCGCTCAGCCCGCGCGCGTGGTCGACACGGGGCTCACGGGCGAGACCCGAGTCCACGATCACCCGCACGCCGGGCACCGTCAGCGACGACTCGGCGACGGACGTCGCCAGCACCACCCGGCGCCGCTCCCCGGGCGACAGCACCGCGTCCTGCACGGCGGCCGGCGCCCTGCCGTGCACCTGCAGGACGTCCACCCCGGCCAGGCCGCCCAGCAGCCCGGCCACCCGGGCGATCTCCCCGACCCCCGGCAGGAACACCAGCACGTCGCCGTCCCGCTCCGCCAGCGCCCGGCGCACCACCGCCGCCACATGCGTGAGCAGCGCCGGGTCCACCCGCATGCCGTGCGGCGGCCGCACCGCGCGCGGGGGCGGCGCCCACACCACGTCCACGGGGTGCGCGGTGCCCCGCGCCTCGACCACGGGCGCGTCGCCCAGCAACCGGGCCCACCCCTGCGCGTCCGTCGTCGCCGACGCGGCCACCAGCCGCAGATCGGGCCGCAGCGTCTCGCGCACGTCCCACAGGAACGCCGCCGCGGTGTCCGCGTCCAGATGCCGCTCGTGGCACTCGTCGAGCACCACGACGTCCACCCCGGCCAGCTCCTGGTCGCGCTGCAGCCGCTGGAGCAGCACACCGGTCGTGACGACCTCCACGCGCGTGTCCGGGCCCACGGCCCGCTCCCCGCGCACCGTGAAGCCGACCGGCCCGCCGACCCGCTCGCCCAGCAGCCACGCCATGCGCCGGGCCGCCGCGCGGGCCGCGATCCGCCGCGGCTCGGCGACCAGCACCCGCCGTGCGGGGCCCGCGCCCCACAGGCCGGCCAGCACCAGCGGCACCAGGGTCGTCTTGCCGGTGCCCGGCGGGGCGACCAGCACGGACGTGCCGTGCGTGGCGAGAGCCTCGGTGAGCCCGGGCAGGGCCTCGCGGACGGGAAGGGACTCCAGGGCGTCCTGACGGATCACGCGCTCAGTCCCGCGCGCACACGAAGATCGCCGTGCCGGGGATCAGGTTGCCCCGCAGCGGGGACCAGCCGCCCCACTCGGAGGTGTTCCAGGCCGGCCACTCCGGCTCCACCAGGTCCACCAGCCGGAAACCGGATGCGACCACGTCACGCACCCGGTCCCCGAGCGTCCTGTGGTGCTCCACGTACACCGCGTTCCCGCTGTCGTCCTGCTCGACGTACGGAGTGCGGTCGAAGTACGACCCGGACACGCTCAGCCCCTCCGGGCCCGGCTCGTCGGGGAACGCCCAGCGGATCGGATGGGTCACGGAGAACACCAGCCGCCCGCCCGGCCGCAGCACCCGGTGCACCTCACGCAGCACCAGCCGCGGATCGGCCACGAAGGGCAGCGCGCCGTACGCCGAGCAGGCCAGGTCGAAGGAGCCGTCGGCGAAGGGCAGGGCGACCGCGTCCGCGCACACCAGGGGGAACGCCCCGCCGATGCGCAGCGCGTGCTGGAGCTGGCGGTGCGAGATGTCCAGGGCGACGGGACGGGCGCCCTGCGCGGCCAGCCAGCGGGAGCACTGCGCCGCGCCGGCGCCCAGCTCCAGGACGTCGCGCCCCTTCAGCTCCTCCGGCGGGCCGAGCAGCTCCGCCTCCACCTCGTCGAGGCCTTCGGGGCCCCACACGAAGCGGTCGTCGCCGAGGAACGTGCCGTGATCGGTCTGGTACTCGTCGGCGTTGCGGTCCCACCAGCCCCGGTTGGCCCGGGAGCTCTCCGTGACCCCGGCCTGCCGCCGGGTCGCCTCGGGTTCGGGGACTTCGGGCTCTTGGATGGTGGGCTCCCTCGTCGTACTCTTCCGTCCAGCCGGGTCCCCGGTGTGTCGCCGAGGGGGTCTTCTTCACCCCTGCGTGGCCTCGGGAGACGGCAGTTGTGCCGGTTATGCGGCGATCCGCCCCGGGTGGGCGGCTTCGCGCATTGACCCTGCCCGGCCGTCCCCGTATGCTACAAGTTGCGCTGCGGGCCTGCGCACCTCAGACGTAGCAGGCTGCGCTCGCATCTGTATGTATGTCCCCTCGGTTGTCGAGGCGTCACCGGTTTTTCGTGGCGCTTCCTTGGCTGTCCGGCTTCTGCAGAGCGAAACGGGCTCCGGCGTAGCAGTACCTACGACTTCAATGTCCGTACCGGAGCCCTTTCCCACATGACGAGCAGCACCGAGACCACCGCCACCACCCCGCAGGTAGCGGTCAACGACATCGGTAACGAGGAAGCCTTCCTCGCCGCGATCGACGAGACGATCAAGTACTTCAACGACGGCGACATCGTCGACGGCGTCATCGTGAAGGTCGACCGGGACGAGGTCCTGCTCGACATCGGTTACAAGACCGAAGGCGTTATCCCGAGCCGCGAGCTTTCGATCAAGCACGACGTCGACCCCAACGAGGTCGTCGCCGTCGGTGACGAGATCGAGGCCCTTGTTCTCCAGAAGGAGGACAAGGAAGGCCGCCTGATCCTCTCGAAGAAGCGCGCCCAGTACGAGCGTGCCTGGGGCACCATCGAGAAGATCAAGGAAGAGGACGGGATCGTCACCGGTACCGTCATCGAGGTCGTCAAGGGTGGTCTCATCCTCGACATCGGCCTCCGTGGCTTCCTTCCGGCCTCCCTCGTGGAGATGCGCCGTGTCCGCGACCTCCAGCCCTACGTGGGCAAGGAGCTCGAGGCCAAGATCATCGAGCTGGACAAGAACCGCAACAACGTGGTCCTGTCCCGTCGTGCCTGGCTGGAGCAGACCCAGTCCGAGGTCCGCCAGACGTTCCTCACCACCCTGCAGAAGGGTCAGGTCCGTTCCGGCGTCGTCTCCTCGATCGTCAACTTCGGTGCCTTCGTGGACCTGGGTGGCGTCGACGGTCTGGTTCACGTCTCCGAACTGTCCTGGAAGCACATCGACCACCCCTCCGAGGTCGTCGAGGTCGGCCAGGAGGTCACGGTCGAGGTCCTGGACGTCGACATGGACCGCGAGCGCGTCTCCCTGTCGCTGAAGGCGACCCAGGAAGACCCGTGGCAGCAGTTCGCCCGCACCCACCAGATCGGCCAGGTCGTGCCCGGCAAGGTCACGAAGCTGGTTCCGTTCGGTGCGTTCGTCCGCGTGGACGAGGGCATCGAGGGTCTGGTCCACATCTCCGAGCTGGCCGAGCGCCACGTGGAGATCCCGGAGCAGGTCGTCCAGGTCAACGACGAGATCTTCGTCAAGGTCATCGACATCGACCTCGAGCGCCGTCGCATCAGCCTCTCGCTGAAGCAGGCCAACGAGGCCTTCGGTGCCGACCCGTCGACGGTCGAGTTCGACCCGACCCTGTACGGCATGGCCGCGTCCTACGACGACCAGGGCAACTACATCTACCCCGAGGGCTTCGACCCCGAGACCAACGACTGGCTCGAGGGCTACGAGAAGCAGCGCGAGGAGTGGGAGCGCCAGTACGCCGAGGCGCAGCAGCGCTTCGAGCAGCACCAGGCGCAGGTCATCAAGTCCCGCGAGGCGGACGAGAAGGCCGCTGCCGAGGGTGGCGAGGCTGCCGCTCCGGTCGCGTCCGGCGGTGGCGGCGGCGGTTCGTACTCCTCCGAGGGTGGCGACCAGTCCGGCGCCCTGGCTTCGGACGAGGCGCTGGCCGCGCTTCGCGAGAAGCTGGCGGGTGGCCAGAGCTGAACGCTCGCCGCTGAGGTGTAGCGGTTGAACTGAGGGGCCGTACCTTTCGAGGTGCGGCCCCTCAGGCGTGCCCCCGTGCGGTGCGTTGTCGGCTGCGGCACCCGTGGGGGGTCCCGCGCAGTTCCCCGCGCCCCTTCGAGGCGTTCCCCTCAGGGCATCCGCGGCGTGCTGGGAATGCCTGTGCTTCGTGCCACGTTGTGGTGGGTGAAACACGAGGAGGAGCGGTCACTGTGCTTGATCCGCAGGATTTGTACGCCTGGGAGCCGAAGGGTCTGAGCGTCGTCGACATGGCGCTGGCCCAGGAGTCGGCCGGACTTGTCATGCTCTACCACTTCGACGGATACATCGACGCGGGGGAGACCGGGGACCAGATCGTCGACCGGCTCCTCGACTCGCTGCCCCACCAGGTCGTCGCCCGGTTCGACCACGACCGGCTCGTCGACTACCGGGCGCGTCGCCCCCTGCTCACCTTCACCCGCGACCGGTGGACCGACTACGAGGAGCCGGACATCACCGTGCGGCTCGTCCAGGACGCCACCGGCGCGCCCTTCCTGCTGCTCTCCGGCCCCGAACCGGACGTGGAGTGGGAGCGCTTCGCCGCCGCCGTGCGCCAGATCGTGGAACGCCTCGGGGTGCGCCTCTCGGTGAACTTCCACGGCATCCCCATGGGCGTCCCGCACACCCGTCCCGTCGGCATCACCCCGCACGGCAACCGCACCGACCTCGTCCCGGTGAGCAACAGCCCCTTCGACGAGGCGCAGGTCCCCGGCAGCGCCGAGGCCCTGGTCGAGTACCGGCTCATGCAGGCGGGACACGACGTCCTGGGCGTCGCGACGCACGTGCCGCACTACATCGCCCGCTCCCCGTACCCGGACGCGGCCCTGACCGCGCTCGAGGCCGTCACGGCCGCCACCGGACTGGTGCTGCCCGGCGTGGCGCATGCGCTGCGTACCGACGCCCAGCGCACCCAGACCGAGATCGACCGCCAGATCCGGGAGGGCGACGACGAGCTCACCGCCCTCGTCCAGGGTCTTGAGCACCAGTACGACGCAGCGGCGGGCGCCGCGACCCGGGGCAACATGCTGGCCGAGCCGGTGGACATCCCGTCGGCGGACGAGATCGGCCGCGAGTTCGAGAAGTTCCTGGCCGAGCGGGAGGGCGACAACTGACGCCCGCCGGACCGCCGGCCGGCGTCAGGGCCTAGGCTGCTGCCCATGCTGACAGTGGGGCTGACCGGCGGTATCGGAGCCGGCAAGAGCGAGGTGTCGCGGCTGCTCGTGAAGTGCGGGGCCGTGCTGATCGACGCCGACCGCATCGCACGCGAGGTCGTCGAACCGGGCACTCCCGGCCTCGCCGCCGTCGTGGAGGCCTTCGGCGAGGAGATCCTCGCCGAGGACGGCGGCCTGGACCGGCCCCGCCTCGGCGCCCTCGTCTTCGGCGACCCGGAGAAGCTGGCCCGGCTGAACGCCATCGTGCACCCCCTGGTGGGCGCCCGTTCGCGGGAGCTGGAGGAGGCCGCGCCCGAGGACGCCGTCGTCGTCCACGACGTCCCCCTCCTCACCGAGAACGGCCTCGCCCCGCTCTACGACCTCGTGATCGTCGTCGACGCGAGCCCCGAGACCCAGCTCGACCGGCTGGTACGGCTGCGCGGCATGAGCGAGGAGGACGCCAGGGCCCGCATGGCCGCCCAGGCAGGCCGCGAGCAGCGCCGGGCGATCGCCGACATCGTCGTCGACAACGATGTGCCCCTCGACGCCCTGCGGCGGCGCGTCGAGGAGGTGTGGGCCGAGTTGGTCCGGCGCGCGCAGGAGTCCCCGCCGGAATAGCCGGCACCGCCCGGGGCGTTGATCCCGTTCAGCGAGGGAAGGATTGCGCCGTGCCCGAAACCAGTGGTGCGCCCGGACGTACGCCGGAGACGCACGTCATCGACTTCCGTGCCGCCGAGCACCTGCTCGCCTCCCGGGACCCGCGGGGCGCGGTGAAGCTGCTCGACGGCGTCATCGACGTCCACCCCGAGAACACCGCCGCCCGGCTGCTGCGGGCGCGCGCCTTCTTCGCGGCGGCCCAGCTGCGGCCCGCCGAGCTGGAGTTCTCCCTCGTCCTGGAGCGGGAGCCGGACAACGCCTTCGCGCACTTCGCGCTGGCCCGCACCTACCAGCGCCAGGGCCGCCCCCACCCGGCCAAGCGCCACTTCCGGCTGGCGGCCGCGCTGGACCCCAACCCGGAGTACCTGAAGGCGGCCCGCTTCGACGACTGATCGACGGCTGAGCCGACGCACGGGGCAGGCGACGACGCCTCGCCGTATCCGTTCAGCGCCGGCCCGCCGGCGGTTCGTACGGCGGGACGTCCCGGCCCGGTTGGTAGTGCGGGCCCTGGCGGATGTGCCGCAGGACGAAGACCAGGTCGGCCGTCACGAGCAGGAACAGCATTCCGCAGGCCAGCGCCCAGCCCGGATGTCCCGCGAGCGCGAACGCCACCGTCCCGGCCACCGTCCAGACGACGCCCCACACGCTGAGCCAGAACCGCATCCGCAGCGGACTCCGCGCGGTCGTCGGTTCACTGCCCGTACGCATCGCGATCCCCACTCCGTCCACGCCGGCGGTCCCTCTCCTCACGGCTTCCCGGAATCGCCCCGGACCACGCGTTCACTCGATCGGGTGGCATCGGCGGGGAGGGGAACGGGCGTGCGGGCGCGGGCCGTTCGACAGACATGAAACCGACGATGCGTGAAGGCCATGAGGGGACGGGGCCCGGGGCGATCACCCCGGACGGCTGCGCGGTGGAGCTGTACGAGCGGCTGCCCGTCGGGAAGGAGCCGGAGGTCATCGCCGCCGCGGTGCCGTCCGGGGCGCGGATCCTGGAGCTGGGCAGCGGTGTCGGGCGGATGACCCACGCGCTGGTGGAGCGCGGCTTCGAGGTGACGGCGGTGGACGAGTCCGCCGAGATGCTGCGGCGCGTCCGCGGCGCGCGGACGATATGCGGCACCGTGGAGCGGCTCGACCTCGGTGAGACGTTCGACGTGGTGCTGCTCGCCTCGTTCCTCGTGCACACGGGGGACACGGAGGTGCGGCGGGGCATGCTGCGCGCCTGCGTGCGGCACCTGGCGGAGGACGGGTGCGTGCTGATCCAGCGGGAGGGCGAGGACTACCACACCGACGTGCCGCGCGAGCGGGCCGACCCGGCGGGCTTCACGGTGCGGATCGCGTCGGTGGAGCCGGTGGGTGACGGCGTCGACTCGGTGCGCGCGGAGTACGTGTTCCCGGACGCGACCTGGACGCAGACGTTCCGGGCGCGACCGCTGACCAGGGAGCAGTTCGAGGCGGCACTCGCGGAGCAGGGGCTGAAGGTGGACCGGTACCTGACCGAGGACCGGACGTGGGTGAGGGCGGTGCCGGTGTCCCGCGGCTGACCGCGGGACACCGGGCTCACTTGTTCCGGCCCCGGCGGTTGCCACCGCCCGTGCCGCGGCCCGCGGGCCTGCCTCGCCCGCCGGGTCCGTCGGTTGCGGCGGACGGGGTGCCGGGAGCGGGCGGACCCGCGAACCCGCCGAACGGGCCGGGGCCGCCCAGCGCCCGCAGCCGCTCCATCTCCCGGCGGTCGCGCTTGGTCGGGCGGCCCGTGCCCCGGTCGCGGACACCGGCCGGGGCGACGGCCTCGCGGGGCGGGGGCGGCGGCGAGTTGTCGATGTAGCACTGGACGGCCACCGGGGCGCCCACCCGCTTGCGGATCAGCCGCTTCACGAAGACGACCCGCTCCCGTGTCTCGACCCGCACCCGTACCTCGTCACCGACGCGCACGGAGTGCGAGGGCTTCACCCGCTCGCCGTTCACCCGGACGTGCCCGCCCTTGCAGGCGGCGGCCCCCATGGACCGGGTCTTCACCAGCCGTACCGCCCAGATCCAGCTGTCGATCCGCACGCTCTCGCCGTTCTGCGGTCCGGCCGCCTCGGCGGCCGCCACCGCCGCGGCGATCTTCGGGTCCGTCGGCTCGGGCGTCGTCCCCGCGCCGTCGGCGGGCCCGTCCGCCGCCGCGTCACCGGCCGTACCGGCCACCTTGTCGTCCTGCGCACCCTCCGCAACCATGCTCCCGACCTTAGCCCCAGCGCCCCGCGGCCCGTGCGGGATATCCGCGCGGGCCCGATGCACCGGGCCGGGGAGGTGGAGTTGCACCCCGCGCCCGTGTGACCCGCCCGCCGCCTACCGTGGAGCCATGGATCCCCGTGGCCTGAGCCGGCTGGACCGGCGCATCAGCGGCTGCCGTGCCTGCCCCCGACTGGTCGACTGGCGCGAAGAGGTCGCCCGTACGAAGCGGGCCGCGTTCGCGGACTGGACGTACTGGGGCAGGCCGGTGCCCGGCTTCGGGCCGCCGGACGCGCGCCTGCTGATCATCGGCCTCGCCCCCGCCGCCCACGGCGGCAACCGCACCGGCCGGATGTTCACCGGCGACCGCTCCGGCGACGTGCTCTACCAGGCGCTGTACGACGTGGGGCTCGCCTCCCGGCCCACCGCCACGCACGCCGACGACGGACTGGAGCTGTACGGCGTCCGCGTCACCGCGCCCGTGCACTGCGCCCCGCCCGCCAACAAGCCCACCCCGGCCGAGCGGGACGCCTGCCGCCCCTGGCTGGTGCAGGAACTGCACCTGCTGCGGCCGACGGTCCGGGCGGCGGTCGTCCTCGGCGCCTTCGGCTGGCAGGCGGCGCTGCCCGCGTTCGCCGAGGCCGGCTGGACCGTGCCCCGGCCCCGGCCCGCCTTCGGACACGGCACCCACGTGGTGCTGGACGCCGCCGACGGGCCGCCGCTCGGCCTGTTCGGCTGCTTCCACGTCAGCCAGCGCAACACCTTCACCGGCAAGCTCACCCCCGAGATGCTCCGGGACGTCCTGCGCACGGCGGCCGAAGCGGCCGGACTGAGCCCCACGGAAAGGGGGTGAGCCGGCCCGCGCGGCGGCGGTACGGTGCCCCGATGGCCAGGTATCCCGCAATCGAACCGTACGACCACGGCATGCTCGACGTCGGCGACGGCAACCGTCTCTACTGGGAGACCAGCGGGAACCCGCGCGGCAAGCCCGCGGTGGTGCTGCACGGCGGCCCCGGTTCGGGGGCCGGCGGCGGCCTGCGACGCTACTTCGACCCCGCCGCCTACCGCATCGTGCTGTTCCACCAGCGCGGCGCGGGACGGTCGGAGCCGTCGGCCGCCGACCCCGCCACCGACATGGGCGTCAACACGACCCCGCACCTCATGGCCGACCTGGAGCGGCTCCGCGCCCACCTGGGCATCGAGCGGTGGCTGGTGTGGGGCGTGTCCTTCGGTTCGGCCCTCGGCCTGCGCTACGCGCAGACGCACCCGGGTGTGGTGTCCGAGCTCGTCCTGACCGGCGTGACCACCGGTTCGCCCGCGGAGGTCGGCCTGCTGACGCGGGGCCTCGGCCAGATCTTCCCGGAGGCCCACGCGCGTTTCCTCGCCGAACTGCCCGAGGAGCAGCGGGACGGCAACCTGGCCGCCGCGTACAACAGGCTGCTGGAATCACCCGACCCGGAGGTCAGGGCCCGGGCGGCCCAGGCGTGGACGGACTGGGAGACGGCGATCATCCCCGCGCCGCCCGGTTCCGTCGAGCGGTTCCGCGATCCCGCGTACCGCCTGCGCTTCGCCCGCACCGTCACCCACTACTGGGGCAACGACCACTTCTTCGGCGACGGGGGAGAGGAGGGCGTCGTCCTGCGCGACACCCACCTCCTCAAGGGCATCCCCGGCACCCTGGTCCAGGGCAGCCTCGACTTCGGCAACCTTCTCGGCATCGTCTGGCGGCTGCACCACGCCTGGCCGGACAGCGAGCTGATCGTCGTCGACGACGCCGGCCACGACGCGGGCGCGACCGGCGACGACGCCCTGGTGGCGGCGACCGACCGGTACGCCCGCCGCCCGGCCTGACGGGCCCGCCGGCCCGTTACGGGTGCAGCACCACCTTGGTGTAGCCCTCGATGCGCTTGTCGAACTTGTCGTACGCCGACGGCGCCTGGTCCAACGGCAGTTCGTGCGAGACCACGAAGCTGGGCTTGGCCCGGCCCTCGATGATCATGTCGCGGAGCTGCCGGTTGTAGCGCTTGACGTTGCACTGGCCGGTGCCGAGCTTCAGGCCCTTCTCGAAGAGCTTGCCGACCGCGACCAGCAGCATGCCCTGCTTGGACTGCTCGTCCGGGGCGCCCGGGTCGGACGGGACGTACAGCCCGGGGATGCCGAGCATGCCGGTGGCGCGGACCGTGCGGACCAGCGAGTTCAGCACGGTCGCCGGTTCCTCGCGGTCCGTGCCGCCGCCCGCCGAGGCCTGGTAGCCGACGGCGTCGATGCCCTTGTCGGTGCCCATGCCCTCGGTCTGGTCGTGGATCTGCTCGACCGGGTCACCCTCGGCGAAGTTGATCGGCACGGCGCCGATCTCCTCGGCCTTCTGGAGCCGCTCGGCGACCCGGTCGACCACGAACACCTTCTTCGCGCCGCGCAACAGCGCCGAGTACGCGGCCATCAGCCCGACCGGGCCGGCGCCGTACACCGAGACGCTGTCGCCGGGGCGCACCTGGGCGAGTTCGCAGCCGTGGTAGCCGGTGGGGAAGATGTCCGCCAGCAGCACGAAGTCCTTCTCGTGCTCGGTGCCCGGCGGCAGCTTCAGGCAGTTGAAGTCGGCGTAGGGCACGCGCAGGTACTCCGCCTGTCCGCCCTTCCAGGGGCCCATGGCGACATAGCCGTAGGCGCCGCCCGGGAAGCCCGGGTTGACGGTGAGGCAGTAGCCGGTGAAGCCCTCGACGCAGTTGGTGCAGAAGCCGCAGGCGACGTTGAAGGGCATGACCACGCGGTCGCCCTCCTTGAGCGAGGTGACGCCCGGGCCGACCTCGGCGATGGTGCCCATGTTCTCGTGGCCGAAGGTGATGCCCGGCTCGGCGGCCGTGCGGCCCTCGTACATGTGCAGGTCGGAGCCACAGATCGCGGTCGAGGTGACCCGTACGATCACGTCGTTCGGATGCTGGATCGTGGGGTTGTCCACGTCTTCGACGGCGACCTCGAACGGTCCCTTGTACACGACGGCCTTCATGATGCGTTCTCCGTTCGGTTGGTGTGCGTGTCCCGCAGTGACGCCCCTCCCGATGGCCCGCGTGACCGATATCTCATGATTCTCCGGTCTTGTGACCGGGGCAAGCCGGTAGCATCCGACGAATATCGTGCGACGCCCGGCCCCCTTCCGCGGGCGCCGCGACCGACATCCCGACGAAAGGGGAACAGGCGGAAATGGCAGCTCAAAGGCTGGGAACCCTGCTCGTGGCCGTGCCCGGACTGTCCGGCACCCTGTACCCCCCGGGCACGACCGTGACCGTGCGCGGCCGCGGCGCCTCCGTCGACGCCTTCGTCAACGGCGACTGGCTCCCGCTGTCGTGGTGGGAGTTCTCCGACGGTCTCCGCGAGGACATCGCCGACCGCTGACCCGCTGAGCACTGATCCGCCGACCGCTGACGCTCCGGCCGCGAAGCGCCGGCCGCCGGCTCAGTCGACCGTGACCCAGTCCAGGGTGCGCTCGACGGCCCGCTTCCAGTCCTGGAACCCCTGCTGGCGCCGGTCGTCGCTCCACTGCGGCTCCCAGCGCTTCGACTCCTGCCAGTGCGTGCGCAGTTCGTCGGTGTCGCTCCAGAAACCGGTGGCGAGACCCGCCGCGTACGCGGCGCCCAGCGCGGTGGTCTCCGCGACCACGGGCCGGCTGACCGGCACCCCGAGCACATCCGCCTGGATCTGCATGCACAGGTCGTTGGCGGTGACGCCGCCGTCCACCTTGAGCACGTCCAGGTGCACCCCGGAGTCCTGCTCCATCGCCTCGACCACGTCACGGCTCTGGTAGCAGATCGCCTCCAGCGTGGCCCGCGCGATGTGCGCCCCGGTGTTGAAGCGGGACAGACCGACGATGGCGCCCCGGGCGTCGGAACGCCAGTAGGGGGCGAACAGGCCCGAGAAGGCCGGCACGAAGTACATGCCGCCGTTGTCCTCCACCGACCGCGCCAGCTGCTCGCTGTCCGGGGCGCTCCCGATGATCTTCAGCTGGTCGCGCAGCCACTGCACCGCCGCACCGGTCACCGCGATGGAACCCTCCAGCGCGTAGACCGCCGGGCTGCCGGCGAACTGGTAGGCCACCGTCGTCAGCAGCCCGTTCCGCGAGCGCACCAGCTCGGTGCCGGTGTTCAGCACCAGGAAGTTGCCGGTGCCGTAGGTGTTCTTGGCCTCGCCGGGGGAGAAGCAGACCTGCCCCACGGTGGCCGCGTGCTGGTCGCCGAGGACGCCGGTGATCGGCACGGCGGCGCCCAGCGGGCGGGAGGTACGGGCCTGGCCGTACGCCTCGGCGTCCGACGAGGGGTGGATGGCCGGGAGCATCGACCGCGGGATGCCGAAGATGCCGAGCAGCTCGTCGTCCCAGTCGAGGGTCTCCAGGTTCATCAGCATGGTGCGGCTGGCGTTGGTGACGTCCGTGGCGTGGATGCCGCCGTTGGGGCCACCGGTCAGGTTCCACAGCACCCAGGCGTCCGTGTTGCCGAACAGGGCGTTGCCCGCCTCGGCCGCCTCGCGCAGCCCGTCCACGTTGTCCAGCAGCCACTTGATCTTGCCGCCGGAGAAGTAGGTGGCCGGCGGCAGCCCCGCCTTGTGGCGGATCGTGTCGCCGTGGCCGTCGCGTTCGAGGGCGGCGGCGATGCTGTCGGTGCGGGTGTCCTGCCAGACGATCGCGTTGTAGTACGGACGGCCGGTGCGCGGATCCCACACGACGGTCGTCTCACGCTGGTTGGTGATGCCGATGGCCCGCAGGTCGGAGGCCGACAGGCCGCCGTCGCGCAGCGCGTTCTGGATCACCGTGTTGGTGCGCTCCCAGATCTCCACCGGGTCGTGCTCGACCCAGCCGGAACGAGGCAGGATCTGCTGGTGTTCCAGCTGGTGCTTGGCCACCTCGTTACCGGCATGATCGAAGATCATGAAGCGGGTGCTGGTGGTCCCCTGGTCCACCGCGCCTACGAATTCGGGCATCGCTGACACCTTTCGTGAGTGACGACAGGCCGGGGACCTACACGTCCTCGGTGGCCGGGCCTTCCTCCTGCGCCTCCATCGCCCGTGCCCTTGCGTTGATCACCGGCTTGATGAGGAGGTCGTACACCAGCACGCCGATGACACCGCCGATCAGCGGGCCGACGATGGGGATCCACCAGTAGCCGCTGAACCACCCGAACGTGCCCGGCAACGCGATGTCGCCCCAGCCCTCGAAGTAGGTGAACAACCGGGGGCCGAAATCACGCGCGGGATTGATGGCGTAACCGGCGTTCGTGCCGAAGGTCATACCGATGGCGACGACCACCAGGCCGATGAGGAACGGGTGGAGATTCGCCAGGGGCGCGACATTCTTCATGTCGATGAGCGCGCAGATCAGCAGGAGCAGGATTCCCGTGCCCACGATCTGGTCGAGCAGCGGACCCCACCAGGAATCCCCGAAGTATTCCGCGGGGAAGGTGGCGAAGATGGAATAGGTGCCCAGCGACTGGTCGCGGGCGAGCCCCGCCTTGGCGTCGGCGGCGTCGATCGCCCAGTGGTAGCAGGCGTAGACGAGCGCGGCGGCGACGAAGGCGCCGAGGACCTGGGCCAGCCAGTAGGCCGGCACCTTCTTCAGGGGGAAATCCCTGCGTGCGGTGAAGGCCAGCGTCACCGCAGGGTTGAGGTGGGCGCCGCTGATGCCGCCCGCCACGTAGACGCCGAAGATGACGCCGAAGCCCCAGCCCCAGCAGATGATGAGCCAGTTCGCCGGACCGAAGTCCACGAACTGGCGCCCCGACCCGGGCAGACCCACGAGTGCGACGGCGACGGATCCGATACCCAGCAGAATCAGGACGAAAGTCCCCAGAAATTCAGCGAGCATCTCGCCGCCGAGGCCTTCGCGATATCCGCGTCGGCGCGCAGGTGCAATGCGTTCAGCCATCGGCTCTCCTCGAACTGAAATGGCGCGGACTTTGCCTTCCCTTGTCGGCAGCGTAGGTGCAACGAGGTGACCGGGCGCGCGGAGAGAAAGCTTTCCCACCAACAGCCCAATTCGAGGAGCGGTGGGGGCCTCGACGGCGAATACTGCGGGGCCGCGCGGGTCGTCGGCTCCACGGGGCCCGGCCGGAACCGGCCGGGCGTCGGCGGGCCGGCCGCCCGTGATGTCACACGCCGGAAACACACCTGTGCGCTTCCGTCCCACGGGACGGCCTAGCGTGGGGGCAGGCAATCCGCTCGGCCACCGTCGCCCGAAGGCCCACTTCGCCTCGACCGGACGACTGGAGCCCTGTGACTCGCACCGCCCCCGCCGTACCCCCGTGGCTCGCCCACGCCCTGCGGTCCCAGCGCGGGCCGGTCTCCTGGAGCGCGCTGCTGCGCGGGGCGCTGAGCGGCGGGCCGCTGCTGCTGGCCGCCGTCCTCGCCGGGCGGCCCACCCTCGGGGTGGTCGCCGCGATCGGCGCCATGTTCGCCGGGATCAACGACCGGCCCGGCAGCCGCCGCGCCTCCGTCGCACGCATCGGGGCCCCGGCCCTCGCAGGCGCGGCCGGACTGCTCACCGGCACCCTCGCCGGGGACCACGCCCCCGCAGTGCCGCTCACCCTGCTCCTCACCGCCCTCGGCCTGCTCGCCGGCGGGACCAGCGCGCTGGGACCCGTCGGCTCCTCCGTCGGCACCCAACTGCTGGTCGGCGCCGCCGTCGGGGCGGGCATGCCGCTGCCCGAGCCGGGATGGCTGCGGGCGTTCGCCTTCCTCGCGGGCGCGGGATGGCTGCTTCTGCTGCGGCTCGCACTGCCCACCTCCCGCTCGCTCGCCGGGGACCTCCGGTCCGGGCTGCGCTTCGACGGGGAGCGCGCCGCCGTCGCCGGGGTCTACGAGGCGATCGCCGCACTCCTCGACGCCGCGGGCTCGGACCGGGCGCCCGTACGGCGGGCCGCGCTCACCGCGGCCCTGGACCAGGCGCAGGACGCGCTCGCCGGACCCCGCTTGCGCCGCCACCCCTCCTCCGCGGCCGAGCGCCGGCTGCACGCCCAGTACGCCGCGGCCCTGCCCCTCGCCGAGGCCGCGACGGCGCTGGCCTGGGCGCGGGAGGAGGTGCCGGACCGTGCCTCCGAGGGGCCGCGCCGCCTGGCCGCCGCCGTACGCAACGGCGCGTCCACCGGTCCGCTGCCCGCCCCCTCCCGCCACGCCCCCGGTCTGCGCGCTCTGGACGACGCCCTCCTGTACGCGGCCGAGGCGTTCGACCGCGCCGACGGCGGGCGGCTGCACGGCCGCAGGCGGTCCCGGGCCGCCGTCCTGCGGACCGTCCTCGGCGCGCGCGGCCGGGAGTACGGGATGCGGGTGGCCCTGTGCTTCGGGGTGAGCGCCGCCGTCGCCCAGGCGCTGTACCACGCCCGCTGGTACGGGCAGCACGAGCACTGGTACTGGCTGCCCGCCACCGCCGTCTTCCTCGTCAAGCCCGACCTCGGGCCGCTCGCCTCCCGGGTGATGTCCCGCGCCGCCGGAACCGTCGTCGGGGCTTTGCTGTTCGCCGGGCTCGCCGCGGTGCTGCCCCGGCCGGAAGGGCTCGTCGCCGTCGTCACCGTCTGCGGGGCACTGATCCCCCTCGCCACCCGGCACTTCGCCGCGCAGACCGCCGTCGTCACCGTGCTCGTGCTGGCCCTGGTCATGGCGGGAGGCGAACCGCAGGCGTCCCTCGCCCGGATCGGCGAAACCCTGCTCGCCTGTGCCATCGTGCTGGTCGTCGGACACCTGCCGACACCGGGCCGGCGCGGCGACGCCATCCGGGCCCGGCTCACCGAGGCGAGCGCGGCCGCGCAGGAGTACCTGGCCCACGTCCTGGGGGAGTCCGAGGACCGCGAGGCCCGCTGGGCGCTGCGCCGCGAGGCCTACCGCACCCTCGCGGAGGCCCGCACCGCCATCACCCTCGCCTCCGCCGAACTCCCGCCGCTCGCCCGGCACGCGGACGGCGCCGACGAGATCGCCACGACCCTCGAACTGCTCGTCGACATCACCACCGCCTGCGCCGTCCACCTGGACGACACCGGCCACCTCGACCCCCACCACCTACACCGCCTCACCACCCTCCAGAACAACCTCGACCCCCGAGCACACCCACAGCCCAACACCGTCTGAGCGCCCCCGAAGGGGTGCGGGGAACGGCGCGACCAACTCACCAACGGTGGCCGCCCATCGCCGCGGCTGAAGCCCTCGAAGGGGCGCGGGGAACGGCGCGACCAGCCCCCACGCACCTGCACCCGCGGACTCGGCGGCCGGTCGCTCACCAACGGTGGCCGCCCATCGCCGCGGGCTGAGGCCCCGTAAGGGGCGCGGGGAACGGCGCGACCAGCCCAGTAGAACCGGCACCCGCAATCTCGCGCAGCCCCCCGCAGGGGGAACCCCCCGAAGAACGCCCCGCGTTCACCCCACCCGCACCCACACCGGCGCATGATCCGACCCCGCCACCCCCCGCCGCTCCCCGGGATCCGCCCCCACGGACGGCAGCCGGGGCGGCCCGTCACCCGGCAGCCCCGTCCCCGCCACCGACACCCTCCGCACCAGCCGGTGACTCAGCAGCACATGGTCGATCAGCTCCCGCCGCCCGGATTCCACCCGCGAGTACCGCTCCGCCGCGGGGATGAGCGGGGCCACGTCCCACAGCCGGAACGCGTCCCCCCGGTCAGGACGGTCGTACCCGGGGGTGCCGATCTCCGAGCCGGGCGGCCCCAGCAGTATCTGCGTCGTAGCCGCCTGCACCCCGTCGTTGAGGTCGCCGAGCACGGCCACGTCCCGCTCCCGCCCGTCGCCCTCCAGCAACTCGTCCGCCAGTGCGCGCAGTGCCGCCGCCTCGGCCGCCCGCCGGTACAGGGCGTAGGCGGCGTACCGGGCCCGCTCACCCTCGTCGCGCGGCTGGAAACGGCCGTCGGGATACGACAGCAGCTTCGACTTCAGATGGCAGACCGCCACCCGCAACGGCTCCCGCTCGCCCGCGACCTCCACCGCGAGGAACCCCCGCCCGGCCCGGCCGGCGGTCAGTCCCGTGTCGTCCGCCTGCACCGGCAGGACCCGCGCCGGGAACATCGCCGTGTCGGCGACCACCGTCATCTCCGTACGGCTGAGGAACCCCACCCGTATGCCCCGGCTGTCGGCGTGTTCGGACAGCGCGACGTGCCAGCCGTCGTCCAGCAGTCCGGCGAGATCCTCCAGCGCGCCGGGGTCGCCCACCTCCTGCACGCCGAGCAGCCCCGGATCCAGTTCCGTGATCACCGCGGCGAGCGCGGCCAGTTTTGACGCGTACGCGGCCTCGTCGTCGGGCCCGAAGGGGCCACCGGGCCGGTACAGGTTCTCCAGGTTCCAGGTGCCGAGGAGCAAGGCGGGCCCCTTTCAGCCGTGGGCGGGCTCGTGGTCGGAGCCAGGGTGCGCGCCCGGCCCGCCCCGCGACAGTGCCGCGACGGGATGTCGCGGTTCGGCTCACCCCGGGTCAGGGTCCCGTCGTACGTTGACGTGATGACGCCTTCTGCCGTGGAGAGTCCCGCCGGGCTCATCATCACCGGTTGCACCGTGCTCACGCACGACGATCAAGAGCGCGTCGGTTTCCGTGAGAACGCCGCCGTCGTGGTGCGCGACGGGGCCGTGGCGGAGGTGACGGACGCCGGGGCCGTCGCCGGGCGGACGGCCGACGAGTGGATCGACGCGCGCGGGCAGGTCGCGCTGCCCGGCCTGATCAACTGCCACACCCACGCCCCCATGGTGGCGCTGCGCGGACTCGCCGAGGACCTGCCGACCGAGCAGTGGTTCAACGACGTGGTCTGGCCGGTGGAGTCCAACCTCACCGAGCGGGACGTCACCCTCGGGGCGCGGCTCGCCTGCGCGGAGATGATCCGGGCCGGCGTCACCTGCTTCGCCGACCACTACTTCGGCATGGACGCGGTCGCCCCGGTGGTCGCCGAGAGCGGGATGCGGGCGCTGCTGGGGGAGACGTACTTCTCCTCCCAGGGCCCCGGCGGGCGCGAGCGGTCCCTGGAGTTCGCGCTCGGGCACCGGGGGAGCGCCGGCGGGCGGATCACCACCGCGCTCGCCCCGCACGCCCCGTACACCGTGGACGACGCCGACCTCGCCGCCACCGCCGAACTGGCCCGCGCGCACGGCCTGCCCGTCCATCTGCACGCCGCTGAGAACCGCGACCAGACCGAGGCCTCCCTCGCCCGGCACGGCGTCACCCCCGTCGAGGTCCTCTCCCGCACCGGCGTCCTGGACACCGACGTGCTCATCGCCCACGGCACCGGCATCGTCGAGAGCGACCTGCCGCTGCTGGAACGGGCGGACGGCCGTACGGCGGTGGCGACCGCGCCCCGTGGATACCTCAAGTTCGCCTGGCCCACCACCACGCCCGTGCGGGCGCTGCGGGACATCGGCGTGCCGGTCGGCCTCGCCACGGACGGCGCCGCCTCCAACAACTCCCTCGACGTGTGGGAGTCGATGGCGCTCACCTCCCTGATTCAGAAGTCCGTGGAGGGCGACCCGCGGTGGCTGACCTCCCGTCAGGCGCTGCACCACGCCACCCTGCAGAGCGCCCGCGCGGTCGGCCTTGAGGGGAGCGTGGGCCGGATCGCGCCCGGCCACCGCGCCGACATCGTCCTCGTGGACCTCACGGGCCCGCACACCCAGCCGGTGCACGACCTGGCGGCGACCCTGGTGCACAGCGCCCGCGCCGCCGACGTCCGTACGACCGTGGTGGACGGCCGGATCCTCATGCGCGACCGGTGCCTGCTCACCGTCGACGTCCCCGAGACCGTACGCGAGCTGGGGGAGCGCCTGCCCGCCCTGACCGACCGGAGCCACGGCCGCCGCATCCAGCGGTACGACACCTGAACCGGCGCGCGACGGCCGGCGCGCGGCCGGCGCGGACGGGCCCGGCGGAAAAGATCTTGGACGCGAACGATGAGTTCCGAGCGGCCGCCCGGTCACCCCTCGCAACGGGACCGTCGCACAGGAGGAACCATGTCGCTTCCGGAGATCGTCTCGCGCGCCGAGTGGCGCGCGGCGCGCGAAGAACTGCTCGACAAGGAGAAGGCCGTCACCCGTGCGCTCGACGCCCTCCGCGCCGAACGGCGCCGGCTGCCGATGGTCCCCGTCGACCGCGAGTACGTCTTCGAGGGCGGCGACGGCAAGGCCACGCTCCTCGACCTCTTCCAGGGGCGGCAGCAGCTCGTCGTGCACCACTTCGAGTTCGCCCCGGAGTGGGAGTCCGGGTGCCGCTGCTGTTCGGCCTTCCTGGACCAGATCGGGCACCTGGCACACCTCCAGGCGCGGCGCACCACGTTCGTGGCCGTCTCGCGGGCACCGTTCACCAGGATCCTGCCGTTCAAGGCGCGGATGGGGTGGACGGTGCCCTGGTACTCGTCGTACCCCGGCGACTTCGACGCCGACTTCGAGGTGTTCTCCGAAGAGGGCGGGACCCCCGTCCAGCGGCCCGGCGTGAGCTGCTTCCTGCGTGAGGGCGACCGCGTCTTCCACACCTACTCGGCCTACGGGCGCGGTCTGGAAGGGCTGGGCTCCACCACCAGCCTGCTGGACCTCACCGCGCTCGGCAGGCAGGAACCGTGGGAGGAGCCCGAGGGGCGCGCGTGGGCCGTCGGAGCACCTGTGGCACAGGAGCATCTCCGCTACCACGACGAGTACGACCTCTGACACGGACGGTGACGGATTACTCCGAAAAGCTGAGAGCGCGCTCACACTTGGCAGTGAACGGGTGTCAACTACGTCTCAGTACCGTCACCGGACGAGGCGTTCGCCCCATGGTTGGCGTTTAACTCTACGAGTACAGCGCTACATGGAGGTGGCAGGGTGAACGGGCGAACAGTGCTCGAACGCTTTCCCGCAGGTGGGCCGCGCGGCTCATGGCCCGCGGAGGAGTTCGCGCACGCGCGGCGCCTGGAGGGCCTGCCCGCCGAGGTTGTCATGGACCTCGCGACCGACATGTTCCTGGTGATCGTCCGCGGCGAGCGCGCCGGCGGTGAGGCGGTGGCGTGAGCGGTCCCGCGAGGGGTCGTCGGAGGCCGTCAGGCGGTGACGGGGCGTGACCAGGCGGGGGTGGTCTCCGTGAGCCGGCACAGGGCCAGGTAGAGCGGTATCGGCGGCGTGTAGGGGAGTGTGCCGTCCGGGCGGTGTATGAGACCCGGGAGGCCGGCGTCGCCCGTGGCGGCCGGGCCGTCGGGGAGAACCGCACCGGCCGCGTAGTGCGCGGGGGCGGGCCAGTCCAGGGCGTAGTCGGAGTCGGACGGGACCAGCCACCACCAGTGCGCCTCATCGGCGTAGACGCACCCCACGCGGGGCAGCCGGGGCAGGACCAGCGGGCCGAAGCGGGCGGGCACCGCCACCGCGTCGCAGCCCATCGGGGCGGTCATGCCGTCGGGGACCGGGAGGCGCCGGGGCGCGTCCGGGGCCGTCCGTCCGCGCTGCAGGCGGACCAGTGAGTCCAGGCTCAGCGCGCGGGTACCGCCGGCGCTCGTCACGCGCGTCCTCCGTCCCGGCCGGGATGCCGCCCCGCGGGTATGTCGAGGCTCTTCTGCGCCGGATGCGAACGGGCGCTCTCGTCGCCGTCGCTGTCGCCGTCCCCCGAGCCGCCGGCCGGGCCGGGCTTGGGCCGGGCGCCCCAGCCGAGGTCGTTGCGGGGTCCGGCGGGTTCGTGCGGGGTGTCCGCCTGGCGCGGGAGTTCCGCCCAGACCAGCAGGCCGGGACCGTGCTCGTTGGCGCCCCACGCGTGGCACAGGGCGTCGACGAGGAGCAGTCCCCTCCCGTGCTCCTCCTCCGGCCGCTGCCGGGTGTTCGCCCGGGGCCGGTCCGGGGCGCAGCCCTCGTCCCGCACGGCTATGCGCAGCAGGTCGTCACCGTCGTGCAGCTCGCAGACGACGCTGCTGCTCGCGGTGTGCACGATGGCGTTGGTGACCAGCTCGGAGACGATCAGGGCCGCCGTGTCGCAGGTGTCCTCGCACACCGCCCAGCCGGACAGCCGGGCCCGGGTCAGCCGTCTGGCCCGGGCAGGGGAACCCGGGTGGGCGGCCAGTTCGAAACGGAACCGGCGCGCGGCGTCGTCCCCCGAAGGGGCGGTGGCCGGGGCGGCGCCGAGGCCGACGGGGGCCGCGGCGGCGTCTGTTCCTAAGGGCGCGGACGGAATCACGCTTGCCACTATCGCCCCGCCGTGAACACTTGGCAAGTGTCACTCTGAAAAATGCAGAGTGCTGTGTGACGGTCTGGACTGGCGTGGCACACTGCTCGCAACAGGACCTCGCGCGGCGCCAGTTGGGATCGCCGAAGATTGATTCGAATGTGTGTTCGGTTCGAACGGTCTTCGTGGCTGATCATCGAATGGCGCCGCCGGGCTGTCAGGATTTGTTCGAGGGAGGTGGAGCGTGAGTGAACCCCGGTCCGCGCCGACGGTGGGGCAGGTCGTCCTCGGGCGCCGCCTGCTGGACCTGCGTGAGCGCGCCGGTCTCAAGCGGGAGGAGGCCGCCCGCATCCTGCGTGTCGCCCCCGCCACGGTACGCCGCATGGAGATGGCCGAGGTCGCGCTCAAGATCCCGTACCTCCAGCTGCTGCTGAAGGCCTACGGCGTCTCCGACGAGGAGGCCGACGCCTTCGTGCAGCTGGCGGAGGACGCCAACAAGCCCGGCTGGTGGCAGCGCTTCCACGACATCCTGCCCGGCTGGTTCTCCATGTACGTCAGCCTGGAGGGCGCGGCCTCCCTCATCCGCAGCTACGAACCCCACTTCGTCCCCGGACTGCTGCAGACCGAGGACTACGCGCGCGGCGTGCTGCGCTCCGGTGCCATAGGGCAGACCCGGCCCGAGGACATAGAGCGCCACGTCGACCTGCGCATGCAACGGCAGGAACTGCTCACCCGTGAGGACGCGCCCCGACTGTGGGTCGTCATGGACGAGACCGCGCTCCGCCGCCGGGTCGGCGGCCCGGAGGTGATGCGTGCACAGATCGACAAGCTGCTCGAAGCGGCGGCGCTGCCCAATGTGACGCTGCAGGTCGCGACCTTCGACAGCGGGCCGCACCCCGGCACGTACGGGCCGTTCGTGCTGTTCCGATTCGCCATGCCCGAACTGCCGGACATGGTCTACAGCGAGTACCTGACCGGCGCCGTCTACCTGGACGCGCGCACCGAGGTGGCGACCCACCTCGAGGTCATGGACCGCATGGCGGCCCAGGCCGCCACGGCACATCGCACGAAGGAGATCCTCCGGGATCTCCGCAAGGAGCTGTGAATGGAACTCATCAAGCCCCCGAAGACCCAACCGCGTGCGCGGGCGCGCGCCGGGAGGATCTACAACGGCATGCCCGCGCGGGAGCTGGGCAGCGAGGGCTGGCACAAGCCCTGGAGCGGCGGCAACGGCGGCAACTGCCTGGAGGCGATGAAGCTCGACGACGGCCGCATCGCCGTCCGCCAGTCCACCGACCCGGACGGGCCGGCGCTCATCTACACCTCCGCCGAGATGACGGCCTTCATCGAGGGAGCCAAGGCCGGAGAGGCGGATTTCCTGCTGTCCTGACCCCCGCTTGCCGCACTACCTTGTTTCTTCCCCCTTGGCACGTGGCACTTCGCGCTCAGCATTTGGCACTTGGCACTCATCACTCACCAACTTGGCACTGAATTGATCACTAAGGCTTGCGGACAGTTACGGAGCTTGTCATGACCGGGCAGCACCCTGCGGAGATCGACACCACCAGGCCGCATCCCGCGCGGATGTACGACTGGTACCTCGGCGGCAAGGACAACTATCCGGTCGACGAGGCCATGGGCCGGCAGATGCTCGCCCTGGACCCGCGGGTGCCGGTCATGGCACGCGTGAACCGCGCGTTCATGCAGCGGGCCACGCGCTGGCTCGCCGGGCAGGGCGTGCGTCAGTTCCTGGACGTCGGCACGGGCATACCCACCGAACCGAACCTGCACCAGGTGGCCCAGCGCATCGCGCCGGACGCCCGCGTCGTGTACTGCGACAACGACCCCATCGTGTTGGCCCACGCGGCGGCATTGCTGCGCGGCACGGACGAGGGGGTCACCGACTACCTCCAGGCCGACGTGCGGGACCCGGACACGATCCTGGAGGGCGCGCGCAAGATCCTCGACTTCGACGAGCCGATCGGTCTCTCGCTCATCGCCCTGCTGCACTTCGTCCCCGACGAGGACGGCGCGCACGAGCTGGTGCGGCGGCTGCTGGACGCGATGCCCTCGGGCAGCCACCTGGTGATCAGCCACGCCACGGCCGACTTCACGCCCGAGGAGTCTGAAGCGGCCGTCGCGAAGCTCAAGGCCGCGGGCGTCACGCTGGCGCTGCGCAGCCGCGAGGAGTTCACCCGCTTCTTCGACGGCCTGGACCTCGTGGAGCCGGGCGTCGAGGTGCCGCACCTGTGGCACCCCGAACTGGGCGACCCGATCCCCGGCCAGGAGGACGGGGTCATCCCCGGCTACGGCGCGGTGGCCCGCAAGCCGTAGTCCCGCGCGCCCGCCCCCGTACGCCCGGTTCGCCCCGGGGGTCCGGGGGCGGTGGCCTGTGTGCAGATGCCGGCCGGGCCGGTCGCCGACGTGGGGAGGTGGCGGTTTCCGCGGATTGGTCAGGCCGTCATCGGCCGGTCGTACGGGCCGATCGGTGCCGGCAGGCGGGATGTGCCGCCCGTCAGGTAACCGTCCACCGCCGCCGCCACGGCCCGGCCCTCTGCGATGGCCCACACGATCAGCGACTGCCCCCGTGCGGCGTCCCCCGCCGCGAAGACCCCCCGGACGTTCGTGGCGAAGTCCGCCCCGCGCGCCACGGTGCCACGGGGCTCCAGCGTCACGGCGAGCTGGGCCGTCAGCCCGTCCCGCTGATCGGGCCCGGAGAAACCGAGCGCGAGCAGCACCATGTCGGCTGGCAGCGCCCGCTCCGTGCCCGGCACGGGACGACGACCCGCGTCCACCTCCACCAGACGCAGCGCGCTCACGCGCCCCGCCGCGTCCCCGTCGAAGCGCAGCGTCGACGCCGCGAACAGCCGCGCGTCCGCGTCCGCCGCCGGTGCCGTCCGCAGCGCACCCGCCTCCTCGTGCGCCGCCGACAGCCGGTACAGCTTCGGATACGTCGGCCAGGGTTCGGCCTCCTCGTCGCGTTCGGCGCCCGGCCGGTGGTAGATGTCGAGCTGGGTGACCGACGCGGCCCGCTCCCGCACCGCCGTGCCAAGACAGTCGGCGCCCGTGTCGCCGCCCCCGACGATGACGACGTGCCGGCCCTCCGCGGACAGCGGCGACGTCTCCAGGTCGCCCTCGCGCACCCGGTTCGCCAGCGGCAGATACTCCATGGCCTGATGGATCCCCGCGAGCTCACGTCCCGGCACCGCGATCTCCCGCCACGCCGTCGCCCCCGTGGCGATCACCACCGCGTCGTAGCGGCTCCGCAGCTCCGCCGCGTCCACGTCCCGGCCCACCGTGATGGACGTACGGAACCTCGTCCCCTCGGCCCGCATCTGCTCCACCCGCCGCTCCAGATGGTGCTTCTCCATCTTGAACTCGGGGATGCCGTAGCGCATCAGCCCGCCGATCCGGTCGTCCCGCTCGTACACGGCGACCGTGTGCCCGGCCCGGGTCAGCTGCTGGGCCGCGGCCAGTCCGGTGGGACCCGAGCCGATGACCGCGACCGTACGACCGGAGAGCCGGTCCGGCGGGGCCGGTGCCGCGAAACCCTCCTCCCAGGCCCGGTCGGCGATCGCGCACTCGACGTTCTTGATGGTGACCGCCGGCTGGTTGATGGCGAGCACACAGCCCGCCTCGCACGGAGCCGGACACAGCCTCCCCGTGAACTCGGGGAAGTTGTTGGTGGCGTGCAGCCGCTCCGCCGCCGCCCGCCAGTCCTCCCGTGAGACCAGGTCGTTCCACTCCGGGATGAGATTGCCCAGCGGGCAGGCCTCGTGGCAGAACGGCACACCGCAGTCCATGCACCGGTCCGCCTGCGTGCTGATGATCGGCAGCAGCCCCCCGGGGACGTACACCTCGTCCCAGTCGCGGACCCGCTCCTCCACAGGCCGGCGCGGCCAGTCCTGGCGGGGTGTGGTGAGGAAACCCTTGGGATCGGCCATGGCCGTGTTCCTTGCGTGGGCGGGTGACAGGCCGTGCGTCGTCGGGCGGCACTCCTGCGCACACGATACGTCCGCCCACCCCCGCCCGCAGCGCGCCCGACGCCGTCCGCACGACACCCTGCCGGCCCGTGCGGCGCAGGTGGGAGCCGGTGCGGGCGCCGGTACGTCAACCGGTGAGGGCGAGCAGGTACGCCAGCGCCGCACCGGCCGAGGCGAGGGCTCGGACGTGGTTCCACCGTGTCCACCCGCGCACGTACACCGGCCAGTACGCGGCCGCCTCCGCGCTGTCCGCCTCCAGCCGGGCCAGCCGGTCGTTCCGGGGTATGTGCGCCACCACCGTCAGCCCGAACGACCCGCACAGGTACAGCGCACCGCCCTCCAGCGACGCGACCGCGCCCTCGTCCGGCCACACCACGCATGTCACCGCCGTCAGCACCGCGCACAGCACCGTCGAGCCGAGGAACACCAGCATGAACGGCGGGCGCACCGCCGCCACGTTGATCGCCTGCATCGCGGCCACGCCCCGCGCCGGCGGCAGCGCCGCGAGCCCCCGCATCACGAACGTCGAGAACGCGCAGAACACCCCGGCCACCACCCCCGTCCCAAGCACACCCAGCATCGTCAGCACCGGATACGGCCCGTCGCTCATGTGCGGTCACCCCCGTCCCTCGGACCGGAACTCCCTCCCGGTCGCCGTCATCACCAGTCAACGCGCCCCGCACACCGCGGGCCATGGCCGAACAGCGCACGGCCATGCGGGAGCGTCCACGACCCGCGCCCGCCCGTAGGCACCACGGCTGCAGGGCCCCCTCCCGGCGCCTCGGAAGCCGCCGGGGGCGTGACGCATCATGGCCCTGTGCGACTCGAAGCGATCACCTGGGACCGGCTCGTCGACCTGCTCGCCGAGCGCCTGCTGGAGCTCGAGACGGCCGACGGCGCCCCCTGGCCCCGCGTCGCCCTCGACGGCGCCCCGGCCGCCCGCCCGGGCGACCTCGCCGAACGCCTCGCCGAGGCGCTGCGCACACGGGGCCGCCCCAGCCTGGTCGTGGGCACGGACGGCTTCCTGCGCCCCGCCTCCGTCCGGCTGGAGTACGGCCACCAGGACCTGGAGTCCTACTACGGCGGCTGGTACGACACCGGCGCCCTGTGGCGCGAGGTGTTCGACCCGCTCGGGCCCGGCGGCAGCGGGCGGGTGCTGCCCGACCTCTGGGACCCGGCCACCGACCGCGCCACCCGCAGCCCTTACGTCCAGCTGCCACCCGGCGGCGTGCTGTTGCTGCACGGACCGCTTCTGCTGCGTCACTGGTTCCCCTTCGATCTGAGTGTCCACGTCCTTCTCTCGCCCGGTGCGCTGCGCCGCCGCACCCCCGAGACCGAGCATTGGACGCTCCCCGCCTTCGAGCGCTACGAGGAGGAGACCGACCCGGCCGCCACGGCCGACGTGCTGGTGCGGGCCGACGACCCCCGCCGTCCGGCCTGGCGCGGCTGAGACCGCGCGGCCCCCGCTCACGGACCTGGAAGGTCGGCGGAGCCGGCTCGCGGACCTGGGGCACCGGTCGCGGCACCAGAGCGGCGGTCGCGGCCCAGGGGCGCAGGTCGCGGAGCCGCCCGCTGCGGGTGCCGTCCGCCGACGACCCGGCGACAATGAAGGGCGTCGGGACTCGCGGCGCGCCCCCGCGCCGCGCCGGCCGTCCGGCACCGGGAGGTACCTCATGACCACCGCCGGAGACATCATGCACCGCGGCGCCCAGTGGATCCCCGCGCACGAAACCCTCGACCGCGCGGCACAGTTGATGCGCGAGCTGAACGTCGGCGCGCTGCCCATCAGTGACGAGAACGAGCGGCTCTGCGGCATCCTCACCGACCGCGACATCGTCGTAGGCTGTGTCGCCATGGGCCACGACCCCGCCCGGGTCACCGCGGGCGAGATGGCCAAGGGCACACCACGATGGATCGCGTCCGACGCCGACATCGACGACGTGCTCAACGAGATGCGGACCCACCAGATCCGCCGCCTGCCCGTCATCGACGACAAGCGCCTCGTCGGCATGATCAGCGAGGCCGACCTGGCCCAGCACCTGACGGACGAACAGATCGCCGCCTTCGCCGAGAGCGTCTACGCCCGGTCCGCCTCGGGCTGACCCCGCCGCCCGCCGGTGGTGTGGCCGGCGGACGTCACAGCCAGCCGCTGCGCCGGAACGCCCGGTGGAGCAGTCCGCAGGCCACGGATATCACCGCGAGGACCATGCCGTAGCCGTACCGCCAGTGCAGCTCCGGCATGTGGTCGAAGTTCATGCCGTACACCCCGCACACCATGGTCGGCACCGCGACGATCGCCGCCCAGGCGGTGATCTTCCGCATGTCCTCGTTCTGGGCGACCGTGACCCGCGCCAGGTGGGCCTGGAGGATCGAGTTGATCAACTCGTCGAACGCCGCTATCTGTTCGGTCGCCCGCTGCAGATGGTCGGCGACGTCGCGGAAGTACGCCTGCATGTCCGGGGCGATCACCCGGCTCGGCCGGGTGGCCAGCTCCTCCAGCGGCCGGCCGAGCGGCACCACGGCCCGCTTCAGCTCCAGCAGTTCGCGCTTGAGCTGGTAGATGCGGCCCGGATCGACCCGGGCGCCGTGCTCCGCGAAGACGTCCGTCTCGACTTGGTCCATGTCCTCCTGGACCGAGTCGGTCACGCTCAGATAGTCGTCGACCACCTGGTCCGCGATGGCATGCAGCACCGTGGACGGCCCCTGGACCAGCCGCCCGGGATCGGACTCCAGCCCTTCGCGCAGCGGCCCCAGCGAACCGTGCCGCCCGTGCCGCACGGTCACCACGAAGTCGGGGCCGACGAAGACCATGATCTCGCCCGTGTCCACCACCTCGCTGTTCGCGGTCAGTTCCTCGTGCTCGACGTAGCAGACCGTCTTGAACACGGCGAACAGCGTCTCGCCGTACCGCTCCAGCTTGGGCCGCTGGTGGGCCTCGACGGCGTCCTCCACCGCCAGCGGATGCAGGTCGAACAGCTCGGCGATGCCGGCGAACTCCCGGCTCGTCGGCTCGTGCAGCCCCAGCCAGACGAACCCCTCCCCGCTCTCGCGGACCAACTTGACGGCGTCGGCCGCATCCCCGGGCACGGAGACACGGTGACCGTCCCGGTAGGTCACGCAGTTGACCACCGAGGAGCCCAGTGGGGACCGGGCGGGGTGGCTCAGATCGACCCGGGGACGGCGGCGCGCCAGCCTGCGCAGCCTGCCGACCCGGCCGAGACCCCTGACCTTCCGCACATTCCCCGCCATCGACATTCGGTCCCCCTAGCGTGATCCCCCGTGCCGACCTGCTCGTCGACCCTGCCGCGCCAGTCTGCCAGCCACCGGCCGTCCTCGTCCGGGCCTGTGGAAACGTCAACTTCCGCTTGGTTCCCGCCTGTGGACAACAGGGCGGCGCAGCCCTCGTCGACCGGCACGGTCGGTGCCGCGCATGCCGTCGAGGGGTGCCGCGCAGTCCGACGGCCGGTCCCGAAGCGGCGGTCGGTCGTGGGTCGACGAAGCGACGGTCGGCCGTGGGGCGAGAGCCGGACGGTCCCGTACCGCCCCGCTGCTCAGCGCATACCGCTGCCCGCTCAGCCCCGCGCCGGCGGCCGCGCTCCGGTCCGCTCCACCGCCCGAGCTCCCGCCCGGCACCCCTCCTCCGCCGCCTTCTCGGGCAGCGCGCCCGCGAGCAGAGCCGCGAGGAAGGCTCCCGTGAAGGCGTCTCCGGCACCGGTGGTGTCCCGGGGCGTCACCGGCACGGCCGGGACACGGGCCCACACCTCGCCGGACCGTGCCAGCAGCGCACCCTCCGCGCCCTGCTTGACCACCACCAGCGGAATCCGCCGGCTCAACCGCGCCGCCGCCTCCGCCACGTCGGAGCGACCCGCCAGCAGGCACGCCTCGTCCCGGCTGGGCAGCAGGACGTCCACACCCTCCACCAGCGACAGGAAACGGTCCGGGCCCAGCCTGGCGAGGAACCCGGCCGACGCCGGGTCCGTACTCACCGGAATCCCGCGCGCCGCTGCCGCCTTCAGCGCCACCGCCACAAGGGCGCGGCTGCTGTCGCCGAACAGCAGATAACCCGACAGATGCAGCCGCGCCACCCCCTCCAGCAGCATGTCCGACCAGTCCTCAGGACCGAGCCGCAGCGACGCCCCACTGTCCGTGAGGAAGGTCCGCTCGGCCTCCGCCTGCCCGTCGACCAGGCAGACGACCGTCCCCGTGGGCACCTCGTCGTCCACGACCAACCGCGGGCGCACGCCGCAGGCGATCAGCTCCCGCTCGTGCCACGCCGCCGCGTCCGAACCCACCCGACCCAACAGGCGTACCTCGCAGCCACCCCGGTGAACGGCCCAGCAGGCCACGTTGGCGCCCGCCCCGCCCGGCACCGTGCGGATCACGGCCGCGGTGTCCGTGCCCGCGGCGAGCGGGCCCGGGTGCCGCGCGACCACGTCCGTGATCACGTCCCCGACGACCAGCAACGCCCTGCCCCGCGCCCGCCCGGTCACTCCGCGGCGGTCCAGGCCGCCGCCACCCGGGCCGCCAGCCGCACGTTGCCCCGCACCGCCGCCAGATTGGCCTCCAGGGAGGCGCCGTCGGTGTGCCGCACCAGGTGGTCCAGCAGGAACGGGGTGACCCCCTGGCCGGTGACCCCGGCCTCCTCGCACGCCCGCAGCGCCTCGTCGAGCACCCGCGTGTGCACCCCGGGATCCAGCTGCTCGTCCTCCGGCACCGGGTTGGCCACGATCAGCGCCGATTCCGGTCCGCCCACCGCGTCCTGCGCCCGCATGACCCGGGCCACCTGATCCGGGGTGTCCAGCCGCCAGTCCACGGGATGCCCCGAGTCCGACAGGTAGAAGCCGGGGAAGCGGTCCGTGCCGTACCCGGCGACCGCCACTCCCAGCGTCTCCAGCCGCTGCAGGGTCGCCGGCACGTCCAGGATCGACTTCACCCCCGCGCACACCACGGTGATCCGGGTGCGTGCCAACAGCCCCAGGTCGGCCGACTCGTCCTGGGTGACGGTCCACTCCCGGTGCACACCCCCGAGCCCACCGGTGGCGAACACCCGGACCCCCGCGAGCGCCGCAAGCAGCGCGGTCGCCGACACCGTCGTCGCCCCGCTCGCCCCCGCTGCTACCGCGAGCGGCAGATCACGGTGGCCCAGCTTGCGGATGCCGTCCTCGTTCGCGACCCGCTCCAGCTGCTCCTTGTCCAGGCCGGCCCGTGGCTTCCCGTCCAGCACGGCGATCGTCGCCGGCACCGCGCCCTCCCGTCGCACCACGGCCTCCAGCTCCCGCGCCACCTGGAGATTGCGTGGCCGGGGGAGTCCGTGGGCGATGATCGTGGACTCCAGGGCCACCACCGGCCGGCCCGCCGCGAACGCCTCCTGTACCTCTTCCGACACCATGAGCACCACGCGCTGCCTCCCGTCTGCCGCCTCTCCCTCCATCTCTGGCGAGCGCCACACCGGGCCAAACCCTTGCGGCCCGTCCCAGGGTTCGCGGAGGCTGTCACCATGACGGACCACGAGACCCGGCTCGACCATGTCGTCCTGTGGGTGAGCGATCCCATCGCCGCCGCGCACTTCTACGAGAAGGCCGTGGGACTGGAGCCGGTCAGGCTCGACGCTTTCTCGGTCGGAGAGGCGCCCTTCCCCTCGGTACGCGTCAACGGGGAGACGATCCTCGACCTCATGCCACGGTCCAAGGCGGACCGCATGTCGATGCTCCCCGGGGCCGCCGAGAGTTCCGGCCATCCCGTCAACCACGTCTGTCTGTCCCTGACCGCGGCCGCCTTCGACACGCTCCTCGACCGCCTGCGGGAGCAGTCCGTGCCGGTGTCGGACGTCGCGCACGACTCCTTCGGGGCCCGCGGCCTGGCCAAGCGCAGTTTCTACTTCCGCGACCCCGACGGCAACGTCTTCGAGGCCCGGCACTACGACTGAGGGGCCCGCCACCACGATGGCGCGCCACGACGACTGAGGCGCGCCACGACGACGCAGGCACGGCAGCAACGAGCACGCCGCGGCGACGACCGACGAACGACGGCAGGCGGGCAGGTGACATCGCCCACCGGCCTCGCGGTCGTCGCGCCGTCGTCAGAACAGCGGCTCGGGCAGCACACCCTCCAGGGCGAGCAGCCGCCTCTTCGTCTCCAGCCCGCCCCCGAAACCGCCGATGCCGCCCCCGCTCTCCACGACCCGGTGACAGGGCACGACCACCGGCAGCGGATTGGCGCCCATGGCCATGCCCACGGCCTGCGCGGCGCCGGGCTGACCGACCCGCCCCGCCAGATCGCCGTACCCCACCACCGTGCCGAACGGCACGCCCGTGGCCAGTTCCCGCAGCACCTCGCGGTTGAAGCCCGAGATCAGCGACCAGTCCAGCGGCAGCTCGAAGGAGTTCCGCTCACCCGCGAAGTAGGCGTGGACCTGGCGTATCGCCTCGGCCAGCAGGGGAGAGCCGGGTTCCTCCACGGGCTCGCCGCCGAGCCGGGACGCCAGCCGCTCCAGCGCCCTGTCGCGCACCTCGTCGGTGGCGTGGAACACCACGTTGACCAGGCCCTCGCGGGTCGCGGCCAACAGCAGCGGGCCGATGCCGCTGTCCACGACGGCCCACACGACCCGCTGCTCGTACCGCCCATCGCTGTCCATGCGCCCCACCGTACGGCCCGCCACCGACAACGCCCCGGGGCCGGGCGGACTCAAGGGCCGAAGGCTCAGCCTCCCACCGCGTCGCGCACCACGTCGGGACGGTTCGTGATGATCCCGTCCACCCCGAACCCGGCACCCCGCCGGGCGGCGGCCGCGTCGTTCACCGTCCAGGTGAACGTCTCCAGCCGCTTGCCGTGCGCGCCCTCGAAGCCGTGCACCGCGCTGACGTAGGCGGCGGTGAGGGAGCTGTGCGACGGGTTGATCTGGTCGGCGAAGGCCGCGTACACCGGCAGGTCGGCGACCGGAGGCGTCCCGAGGAAGCCGGTCTTCACATCGGGCTTCAGCTCGTGGACCGTACGTACGCTGTCCGCGCTGAAGCTCTGCATGATCAGCCGCTGCTGCACGTGCGCGCGGTCGAGCCACCCCTCGTTGTCGAGGACCTTGAGGATGTCCCGCTCGATGCCGGGGTACAGCTCCGGATTCTTGATCTCCAGCAGCAGCTTCTGCCGGTGCTGGTCGACCCGGTGCACGAACTGCTCCAGCGTCGGCACGCGCGCGCCCGCGTACGCGGGGTCGAACCAGCCGCCGGCGTCCAGGCGGGCGATCTCGGCGGCGGTGAAGTCCTTCACCTTCCACGGCGCCCGGTCGGGGAAGACCTCCTCGACGTCGGTGGTGCGCTGCAGGCTGTCGTCGTGGACGACGACGAGCTCACCGTCCTTGGTGCGCTGGACGTCGTTCTCCACCCACGCGGTGCCCAGGTCGGCCGCCTTGTCGACAGCCGCCAGCGTGTTCTCCGGGGCGTACCCGGAGGCGCCACGATGGGCGACGACCACCGGAGCGGTGGCGGAGCCGTCGGCGGCCCGGGCCGGGGAGAGCGGGAGCAGGAAGGCGGCGGTTCCCAGGAGCGCGGTGGTCGATGCGGCGACAGCACGAGCGTGCATGCGGACTCCTCGCGTCGAACGGTCACGGTCAGAACCACTGTGACAGCAGAGGGTCAACGCGAGACGGGCGCGAAATGGCCACAGACCGAACGCCGGCGCCCCGACCCCGCACACCGGTGCCACACACCTGGGGCAAGGACGTGTTTCTTTGCCGGATAGTCGTTCGACCATTCCGGTGGGGGTCATACTCTCTGCGACACCCTGGCCGCCGCTGCGGTCCTGGGAGGGGGCGCACAACGGGTCAACGCGGGACGTACAGGGCGGGAAGGGCAGCCGCGCATGCAAGGCACGGTCGACGGTTTCAGTTACGGCATGGTCACACCCTTGGTGGCCTATCTCATGGCCTGCCTCGGCGGAGCACTCGGGCTGCGCTGCACCGCCCGGGCCGGGCTGGCGCCCCGCTCCTGGCGTCCCGGCTGGCTCGCCCTGGGCGCGGCGACCATCGGCGCGGGCATCTGGACGATGCACTTCATCGCGATGATGGGCTTCACCGTCGAGGGGACGCCGATCCGCTACGACCGCGCGATGACCTTCGCGAGCCTGGCCGTCGCCGTCGTCATGGTGGGCATCGGCATCTTCATCGTCGGCTACAAGGGCGCCACCGGGACGGCCCTGTTCACCGGGGGGACCGTCACCGGTCTCGGCATGGCCTCCATGCACTACCTCGGCATGGCCGGCATGAGCCTCGACGGACAGCTGGAGTACAACACCCTCACCGTCGCCGCCTCCGTGGCCGTCGCCATGGCCGCCGCCAGCGCCGCCCTGTGGGCTGCGGGCCAGGCCAGGGGCTTCCTGTGGAGCGTGGGCGCGAGTCTGGTCATGGGTCTCGCGGTCACCGGAATGCACTACCTGGGCATGGCCGCCGTCGACGTCCACGTGCACGGCACGGCCGCGCCCGACACGGGAGAGTCCGCCGCCGCGCTGCTCGGCCCCATGATGGTCGGCCCACTGGCCGTCCTCGTCCTCGCGGGCATCGTGGTCATCTTCGACCCGCTGGTGGTCATGGGCCGGCCCGCGGCGCCCGCCACCGACCCCCGCCCCGGCATCCCCGCCCACTCCCCGGCCCACCACCCCTCACCGCGCGCCCGGCTGAGCGCCCGCGGCCCCGTGGAACACCGCGCCCGCACGCCCCAGCGACGCTGACCCGGACCCGTTGTCAGTGGGGGGTCGTACCGTGGATGGCATGCGGCCCGTTTCCAAGATCGAACGCACGGTGGCGCCCTTCGAGGTCGTCAGCCCCTACCAGCCCAACGGCGACCAGCCCGCGGCCATCGCCGAGCTCGCCCGGCGCATCGAGGCGGGCGAGCAGGACGTCGTTCTGCTCGGCGCCACCGGCACCGGCAAGTCCGCCACCACCGCGTGGATGATCGAGAAGCTCCAGCGCCCCACCCTGGTCATGGCGCCGAACAAGACCCTGGCCGCCCAGCTGGCCAACGAGTTCCGCGAGCTGCTGCCGAACAACGCGGTCGAGTACTTCGTGTCGTACTACGACTACTACCAGCCCGAGGCGTACGTCCCGCAGTCGGACACCTACATCGAGAAGGACTCCTCGATCAACGAGGAGGTCGAGCGGCTGCGGCACTCGGCGACCAACTCGCTGCTCACCCGCCGCGACGTCGTCGTGGTCGCCTCCGTCTCCTGCATCTACGGCCTGGGCACGCCGCAGGAGTACGTGGACCGCATGGTGCCCCTCCGCGTCGGCGACGAGTTCGACCGCGACGAACTGCTGCGCCGCTTCGTGGACATCCAGTACACGCGCAACGACATGGCCTTCAGCCGCGGCACCTTCCGCGTCCGGGGCGACACCATCGAGATCTTCCCGGTCTACGAGGAGCTCGCCGTCCGCATCGAGATGTTCGGCGACGAGATCGAGGCGCTGTCCACGCTGCACCCGCTCACCGGCGAGATCATCAGCGACGACCAGCAGCTCTACGTCTTCCCCGCCTCCCACTACGTCGCCGGCCCCGAGCGCCTGGAGCGCGCGGTCAACGACATCGAGAAGGAGCTCGTCGAGCGCCTCACGGAGATGGAGAAGCAGGGCAAGCTGCTGGAGGCCCAGCGACTGCGCATGCGGACCACCTACGACATCGAGATGCTCCGCCAGATCGGCTCCTGCTCCGGCGTGGAGAACTACTCGATGCACTTCGACGGCCGCTCCCCGGGCTCCCCGCCCAACACCCTGCTGGACTACTTCCCGGACGACTTCCTGCTCGTCATCGACGAGTCGCATGTCACCGTCCCGCAGATCGGCGCCATGTACGAGGGCGACGCCTCCCGCAAGCGCACCCTCGTCGACCACGGCTTCCGGCTGCCCTCCGCCCTGGACAACCGCCCGCTGAAGTGGGAGGAGTTCCAGGAGCGCGTCGGCCAGACCGTGTACCTGTCGGCCACCCCCGGGCAGTACGAGCTCTCCCGCTCCGACGGCTTCGTCGAGCAGATCATCCGCCCGACCGGCCTCGTCGACCCCGAGGTCGTCGTCAAGCCCACCGAGGGCCAGATCGACGACCTGGTCCACGAGATCCGCACCCGCGTGGAGAAGGACGAGCGCGTCCTGGTCACCACGCTCACCAAGAAGATGGCCGAGGACCTCACGGACTACTTCCTCGAGCTCGGCATCCAGGTGCGCTACCTGCACAGCGACGTCGACACCCTGCGCCGTGTGGAGCTCCTGCGCGAGCTGCGCAGCGGCGAGTACGACGTCCTCGTCGGCATCAACCTGCTGCGCGAGGGGCTCGACCTGCCCGAGGTCTCCCTGGTGGCGATCCTCGACGCCGACAAGGAAGGCTTCCTGCGGTCCGGCACCTCCCTGATCCAGACCATCGGCCGCGCGGCGCGCAACGTCTCCGGACAGGTCCACATGTACGCCGACAAGATCACGCCGGCGATGGAGAGGGCCATCGAGGAGACCAACCGCCGCCGGGAGAAGCAGATCGCCTACAACAAGGCGAACGGCGTCGACCCGCAGCCCCTGCGCAAGAAGATCAACGACATCGTCGCGCAGATCGCCCGCGAGGACATCGACACCGAGCAGCTGCTCGGGTCGGGCTACCGCCAGGCCAAGAAGGACGGCGGCGGCACCAAGGCGCCCGTGCCGGCCCTCGGCAAGGCGGCCAAGGGCGCGAAGAACGCCAAGGGTGCCAAGGCCAAGGCCGCCGAGACCGTGCCCACCGACCGTCCCGCGGCCGAACTCGCCGGGCAGATCGAGGAACTCACCACGCGGATGCGGGCCGCCGCCGCCGACCTGCAGTTCGAGATCGCGGCACGGCTGCGCGACGAGGTGTCGGAGATGAAGAAGGAACTGCGGCAGATGCAGGAGGCGGGCCTGTCCTGACGTCCACCGGAATGTGTTGCAAGACCGACACAAAGTGTGGACCGGGGTACGTCACTGTCAGTGCGCCTGCGTAGGGTTCTCGGCAACCGCGGTCTTCGCGGCAACAGGGGACGTCCGAGAGGGGAATCAGCGCGTGACCGTCAACATGACCAAGGGTCAGGCCATCAGTCTGCAGAAGAACGACGGCGGCAGCCTGACCGCGGTGCGCATGGGTCTCGGCTGGCAGGCGGCTCCCCGTCGCGGCCTGTTCGGCTCGCGCACCCGGGAGATCGACCTGGACGCCTCCGCCGTCCTGTTCGCCGACAAGCAGCCGGTCGACGTCGTCTTCTTCCGCCACCTGGTGAGCGACGACGGCTCCGTGCGCCACACCGGTGACAACCTCGTCGGCGGCGTCGGCCAGGGCGGCGACGACGAGGCGATCCTCGTCGACCTGTCGCGCGTCCCGGTCCACATCGACCAGATCGTCTTCACCGTGAACTCCTTCACGGGCCAGACGTTCCAGGAGGTGCAGAACGCCTTCTGCCGCCTGGTCGACGAGACCAACGGCCAGGAGCTCGCCCGTTACACGCTCGCCGGCGGCGGAGCCTTCACCGCCCAGATCATGGCCAAGGTGCACCGCGTCGGATCGGGCTGGTCGATGACGGCCCTCGGCAACCCGGCCAACGGCCGTACCTTCCAGGACCTGATGCCGGCCATCCTGCCGGTCCTCTGAGCACCCGGAGGTGAACCGGCCCCCGCCCGGGGCCGGTTCGCGGCCACCCGACACATCAACGCGACGCAGGGGGACCAAGGCGATGACGGCCGAGCTGGTGCGGGGGCAGAACCACCCGCTGTCCCAGTCCCGTCTGGAAGTCCGGATCTCGGCCGGCACACCGGTCGCGGCAGCCGCCGCGCTCAGTGACGAGAACGGGCGGATCCACGGTACGGAGTGGGTGGCCCACCCCGGCGCGCCCGTGCAGCCCGGTCTGGAGGTGTCGCGCCAGGCGGCCGCCGACCACCGTCTCGCGGTGGACCTGGACGCCGTGACCGACGCGGTCCACCGTGTCAGCGTGCTGCTCGCCCTGCCCGCCGCGAACGGCGGCGCGGGGCCGGCCCGCTTCGGGGCCGTGGCGGCCCCCTTCGTCGCCGTCACGGGACTCGACGGCGCCGAGGTCGCCAGCTATACCATCACCGGCCTGGAGGCCGAGACCGCCGTCGTCGCGCTGGAGCTCTACCGGCGTCAGGGCGCCTGGAAGGTGCGCGCCGTGGGCCAGGGCTACGCGGGCGGACTGGCCGAACTCTTCGCCGACCAGGGACTGCCCGAGGCCGTGCAGCTCGCGGCCGGCATCGACGAGGCGGTCGCCCGGGGCCTCGCCCGCTCCGTCCAGGCGCCCCCGCCCCGCCCGGCCGACGGAGACCGCTCCCGGCAGGCGGCGGCCCCCGCGGTCGGTCCCGACCAGGGCGCCGCCCCCCAAGGCACCCCCGGCCCCGCGCCGTCGTTCGGCGGACAGCCGGTCGGCGGCCAGGGCGAGGGCGGACCGCAGCCCGCCTACGGCAACGCGGACCCGCACGCCACCACCGGCGGGGGTCCCGTCAACTACAGCCACCCCCGCAGACAGACCTCCGCTCCGCCCCCGCCCCCGCCCGCGGCACCCCCGGCGCAGCCCGGACAGCCCGCGCGGCCGGTGGCCGGCGACGCGACCGGCTGGTCCATGGAGGAGCGGCTCTACAACCAGGTCTGGGGCATGTTCGAGGACCTGGCCCGCACCACCGCCGCGTACCGCAGCGCGGTGGACTTCGCCGAATCGCGGATGGACAAGGAGCTTGAGCAGGCCCTGTCCGACCCGCGCAGCCGCATCGGCGGGCAGGGCGACGCCGCCCGGGAGGCGGCCCGTACCCGGTACGCGCAACTCGTCGACCAGGCGCGGGCGTCCCTCGACCGGGACGTCGCCCAGCTCGTCGCCGAGGCCGAGGTCGTCGAGCCGGCCCTGCCCCCGGCCTTCGCCCGCTGGGACAACCCCTGCTGGCACGCCCACCGGGTGCCGATGGAGATACCCATGGCGCTGCGTCTGGGCGACCTCCGGCTTCCCGAGGCCGAGTCGATCCGCATTCCCATGCTGCTCAGGCTGCCGCTGGAGCGCGGGCTGTGGATCGACAGCGGACGCACCGACGCCCTGGACGGGTCGTTCACGGACTCCCACGACATGCGGCGCCTGGCCATGGAGACCGCGGTGGCGCACGCGGCCCGACTGCTCGCCGTCTACCCCGCGGGCGAGTTCACCGTGCACGTCATCGATCCGGCCGGATCCGGGGCGCAGGCGCTCGCACCGCTGACCCAGACCGGCGTCCTCGCCGTCACCCCCGCCCAGGGCGCCGCGGGGGTGACGGAGGTGCTGGCCCGGCTGACGCAGCGGGTCGACCTGGTCCAGATGGCGCTGCGCGGCGGCGCCCCCGACGCGCTGCCGCCCGGGTTCGACACCTCGCAGCAGTTGCTGATCGTCAACGACTTCCCGCACGGCTTCGACGACCGTGCCGTGAACCAGCTGCGCTACCTCGTCGACGAAGGGCCGTCGGTCGGCGTCCACCTCATGATGGTCGCGGACCGCGAGGAGTCCGCGGGATACGGGCCGCTGCTCGACCCGCTGTGGCGTTCGCTGCTGCGACTGACCGCGGTGCCGGACGATCACCTCGCCGACCCGTGGGTGGGGCACGCCTGGACCTACGAGCCGCCGGTCGTGCCACCGGGCAGCCAGGTGCTGCGTCAGGTGCTCACCCGGGTCGCACAGGCCCGCCGGACGTGGAACAGGTGAGCCTCCAACACCTTTGACCAAGGACGTGTAAAGCCCTCTGACCAGGGATTTTGTGCTTCCTTTATCGATCTCTTTACCAATCCTTGGTGATTGGGTAGTCTTGGCCGCACGGAGGGGAGTACTCCCTGTCTGTGCGGCGACCCCGTCAATACGGATCAGGCCAGATCCCGGGGCGTCGGCCCAACCGCCCGGGCGCAGCAAGCGTCCAGGCTTGGGTGGAAGAGACCTCCGGCAGCGACGACGCTGACATTTGCCGTGTGACGTATCTGCCGGAGGCGCAGTGGATGTTTCCCTGACCCTGTGGGTCTTGACGATCGTGGGCCTGTGCGCCCTGATCGCCGTCGATTTCTTCATCGGCCGCAAACCTCATGACGTGTCCGTCAAGGAGGCCGGGATCTGGACCGTCGTCTGGATCGTCCTGGCCGGGCTCTTCGGGCTCGGGCTGCTGGTCTTCGAAGGCGGCCAGCCGGCGGGCGAGTTCTTCGCCGGCTACATCACCGAGAAGTCGCTGAGCGTCGACAACCTCTTCGTCTTCGTGCTGATCATGGCGAAGTTCGCGGTGCCCTCGCAGTACCAGCAGCGCGTACTGCTGGTCGGCGTGCTCATCGCCCTGGTGCTGCGCGCGATATTCATCGCCGCCGGTGCCGCCATCATCGCCAGCTTCTCCTGGGTGTTCTACATCTTCGGTGCTTTCCTGATCTACACCGCCTGGAAGCTCATCCAGGAGGCCAGGGCCGACGAGGAGGACGAGGAGTTCGAGGAGAACAAGCTCCTCAAGGCGGCCGAGCGTCGCTTCGGGGTGGCCGACCGCTACCACGGCACCAAGCTGTGGATCCAGCAGAACGGCAAGCGGGTCATGACCCCGATGCTCGTCGTGATGCTCGCCATCGGCACCACCGACGTCCTGTTCGCACTGGACTCGATCCCGGCGATCTTCGGTCTGACCCAGGACCCGTACATCGTGTTCACGGCCAACGCGTTCGCGCTGATGGGTCTGCGCCAGTTGTACTTCCTCATCGGCGGACTGCTCAGGAAGCTGGTCCACCTGTCCTACGGGCTGTCGATCATCCTGGGCTTCATCGGCGTGAAGCTGGTGCTGCACGCCCTGCACGAGTCCGGGGTGCACGTGCCCGAGATCAGCATTCCGGTCTCGCTGGGCGTGATCTGTTCGGTCCTGATCGTCACCACGATCACCAGCCTCCGGGCGTCCCGCAAGAAGGCGGAGGCCGAGGCGGCCACGGACCGGGGCGAGAGTTCCACGAAGACCGACGTCGACGCCTGATCCGTCGGACAACCGTCCGACATCGGGGCACCGCACATCAGGAACACCGGGCACCGGGAGCGCAGGACAGCACGTCGCCGGCCGACGCTCCCGGGCCCGCACGTTCACCGCGCCGCCCGCGGGCGGCGCAGACCGCACTCGACTCGTAGAAGGAGGCCATGCGTGACCATGATGACCCCGAGACGATCAGGATCGCGGAGCGGAAGGGGTCGCCGTACGGCGGTGACACATCCGACGCCCTCCACGATCGCCCGGTGGTCGAAAGTCCTCGAAATGCCGCGCTCCCTCATGCCGGGGACGATCGCCGCATGACGGATCGGATCAAGTCCATGGCCTCACGATGGACGCTCGCCGTTCCGGTGCTCGCTGTCGTACTGCTCGCCCTGACCTGGGGAAGGGACCTGCCCGGCGGGATCGTCGTGGTGGTGACCGTGGTCCTGGCGGGGGCGGTGCTGGCGGCCGTGCACCATGCCGAGGTGGTCGCCCACCGGGTAGGTGAGCCGTTCGGCTCCCTGGTCCTGGCGGTCGCCGTCACGGTCATCGAGGTGGCGCTCATCGTCACCCTGATGCTCGACGGCGGCGACAAGAGCGCGACGCTCGCCCGGGACACCGTGTTCGCCGCCGTGATGATCACCTGTAACGGCATCCTCGGACTCAGCCTGCTCGTCGGCTCGCTGCGGCACAAGACGGCCGTCTTCAACTCGGAGGGCACCGGAGCCGCCCTCGCCACCGTGACCACACTGGCGACGCTCAGCCTCGTGATACCGACGTTCACCACGAGCAAGACGGGTGCGGAGTTCTCCACCGTCCAGCTGACCTTCGCCGCCATCGCGTCGCTGACCCTCTACGGGCTGTTCGTCGCGACCCAGACCGTGCGGCACCGCGACTACTTCCTGCCGGTGGTGAGACAGGGGGAGAAACCCTCTCCCGAGGCGCACGCCGAGGCGCCCTCCACGCGCACGGCGCTGATCAGCCTGGGGATGCTGCTCCTGGCCCTGGTCGGTGTCGTCGGTCTGGCCAAAGGCGTCTCACCGACGATCGAGTCCGGGGTGGAGGCGGCCGGTCTCGGCCACGGCGTCGTCGGTGTGATCATCGCTCTGCTGGTGCTGCTGCCGGAGACCATCGCCGCCGTGCGCGCGGCACACCGCAACCAGGTGCAGACCAGCATGAACCTGGCGCTGGGGTCGGCCATGGCCAGCATCGGCCTGACCATCCCCGCCGTCGCGGTGGCGACGCTTTGGCTGCCCGGCGCGCTGATCCTCGGTCTCGGCAGCACCCACATGGTGCTGCTGGCCCTGACCGTCGTGGTGAGCGCGCTGACGGTGGTCCCGGGCCGGGCCACACCGCTTCAGGGAGGCGTGCACCTGGTGCTGCTCGCCGCCTATCTGGAACTCGCGATCAACCCCTGACGGCGGCACGAGCCGCACCCGCCCGTGACAGCGCCCGGGCCGCCCGGACGACCATGCCGCCGGGAGGCCCGGGCGCCTGCGGTAGGCGGGAGTCAGCGTGGGCGGCAGCGGCGTGGGCCACCTCGGCGCGGCGTGATAGACCGGGTGCGATCAGCGGTTCCGGCGAGGAACCGCACCCTCGACGGACCGGAGGAACCGTGCCCCGCAACCTGGCCGACGCCCCGATCATGATTCTCAACGGGCCGAACCTGAACCTGCTCGGTCAGCGACAGCCGGAGATCTACGGGCGCGAGACCCTGGCCGACGTCGAGGCGATGTGCGCCAGGGCGGCCGCCGCCCGCAACGGCACCGTCGACCTCCGCCAGTCCAACCACGAGGGGCAGCTGGTGGACTGGATCCACGAGGCACGGCTGAACCACTGCGGCATCGTGATCAACCCCGGTGCCTACTCGCACACCTCCGTCGCGATCCTCGACGCTCTCAACGCCTGCGACGGGCTGCCCGTGGTGGAGGTCCACATCTCCAACATCCACCGCAGGGAGAGCTTCCGGCACCACTCCTACGTCTCCCTGCGCGCCGACGGCGTCATCGCGGGGTGCGGTGTCCAGGGGTACGTGTTCGCGGTGGAGCGGATCGCGGCGCTGGCCGGCCCGGGACAGGCCGAGGCGTGACCTGAGCGGGCCGCCGCCGGTTCACCAGCCCCGCTCGCGCCACTCCCGCAGGTGCGGGCGCTCGGTCCCGAGAGTGGTGTCGTTGCCGTGGCCCGGGTAGACCCAGGTCTCGTCCGGGAGCGCGTCGAAGATCTTGGTCTCGACGTCGTGCAGGAGGCTCGCGAACGCCTTCGGGTCCTTGTGGGTGTTGCCCACACCGCCCGGGAACAGACAGTCCCCGGTGAACACATGGGGATGCCCGTGGGGGTCGTCGTAGACGAGGGCGATCGAGCCGGGGGTGTGACCGACGAGGTGGCGGGCGGTGAGCTCCACCTGCCCGACGCGGATGACGTCGCCGTCGTCGACCGGCACGTCGGTCGGCACCGGGATGCCCTCGGCGTCGTGCCGGCCCGCGTAGGTGCGGGCGGCGGTGGCGGCCACGACCTCCGCGAGTGCCTGCCAGTGGTCGCCGTGCCGGTGGGTGGTGACGACGGACGCGATGCCGTCGTCACCGATCGTGCCCAGCAGCGTCCCGGCGTCGTTCGCCGCGTCGATCAGCAGTTGCTCGTCGGTGGCCCGGCAACGCAGCAGGTACGCGTTGTTGTCCATGGGGCCGACCGCGACCTTGGTGATCATCAGGTCCTTGAGTTCGTGCACGTGTGCTGGGCCGCCGACCGTCACCCGACCGCTGTACGTCATGGATGTCAGCCTAGCGCCGGAACCGGCACCGGACAGACCTCACAGCGGGGGCAGCGACGGGAGAGCGCCGCCCTTCACCGCGAGGGCGGCGCCGTCCCGGCGGCCGGCGAGCCAGCCGAGCAGGTCGGCGGCCGTCCCCTCGACCGCGACCGGGTCGTCGTCCGCCCCGCCGCCGGTCGTCCAGGCGCGGCCGTCCGTAGCGGCGAGGGTGGTCGCGGGCACGTCGGGGTGGCCGCTGAACCGTGCGGCGAGGAAGCCGATCTCCCGTTCGGTGAAGTCGGCCGGCAGGTCCTCCAGCTCGTAACCGATCCCCAGGTCCACGTGGTGCAGCTCCACCTCGATCCAGCGCCGGAACGGCACCCGCTCCGCACGGTCGGTGACACCGTTGCGCAGTTCGACGACGCGGGACCAGTCCGCCACGCGCCCGGCGGCCGCGCGGAGGCGTTCCGCGCTCTCCCGCAGGTCCGCGAGCTGCGCGTCCAGGGGGCGCGGGGCGCCCGCCTCGATGTCGGCGTCCCGGGCCTCGGCGGAGACGTACATGGGGCGGCCCTCGAAGACGTTCACCAGGGCGTCCGCGTTACGGGACAGGTGGGCGAGGACGTGACCCCGGGTCCAGCCCGGCAGGCGTGACGACTGGGTCACAGCCGCGTTGTCCACTGCGCCGACCGCGCGGAGCAGCCGCTCGGTAGCGGCGTGTACAGACACCAGGTCATCAGCGTGATCCATCATGCCGCCGACCCTAGCCGCGTCACACCTTCGGGTGAAGCAGGTGAACCCGACAGTGAAATCGAATACACGTGCTATAAGGTCGGGTCCGGCGTCGGGCATGCTGGAGAGCCGGGGTTTGTTGACTATCCGTGAATCCGAACCGGCGTTGTCAGTGGCTCCCCCTAGTCTGAAAGTGACGGGGGCCCCGCCCCTGTCACTTCCCTCAAGAAAGGTGCGGACCGGCGTGGCCGACCGTCTCATCGTCCGCGGAGCGCGCGAGCACAACCTCAAGAACGTCTCGCTCGACCTCCCGCGCGACTCGCTCATCGTCTTCACGGGCCTGTCGGGGTCGGGCAAGTCCTCGCTGGCCTTCGACACCATCTTCGCCGAGGGGCAGCGGCGTTACGTCGAGTCGCTCTCCTCCTACGCCCGGCAGTTCCTCGGCCAGATGGACAAGCCGGACGTCGACTTCATCGAGGGACTGTCCCCGGCGGTCTCGATCGACCAGAAGTCGACCTCGCGCAACCCGCGCTCCACGGTCGGCACCATCACCGAGGTCTACGACTACCTGCGCCTGCTCTTCGCGCGCATCGGCAAGCCGCACTGCCCCGAGTGCGGCCGTCCGATCACCCGCCAGTCGCCGCAGGCCATCGTCGACAGGGTCCTGGAGCTGCCGGAGGGCAGCCGCTTCCAGGTGCTCTCCCCGCTGGTGCGTGAGCGCAAGGGCGAGTTCGTCGACCTCTTCTCCGACCTCCAGACCAAGGGCTACTCCCGCGCGCGGGTGGACGGCGAGACCGTCCAGCTGTCGACCCCGCCCACGCTGAAGAAGCAGGAGAAGCACACCATCGAGGTGGTCGTGGACCGCCTCACCGTCAAGGACAGCGCCAAGCGCCGTCTCACGGACTCCGTGGAGACCGCCCTCGGGCTGTCCGGCGGCATGGTCGTGCTCGACTTCGTCGACCTCCCCGAGGACGACCCCGAGCGCGAGCGCATGTACTCCGAGCACCTCTACTGCCCGTACGACGACCTGTCGTTCGAGGAGCTTGAGCCCCGCTCGTTCTCCTTCAACTCGCCCTTCGGCGCCTGCCCCGAGTGCACGGGCATCGGCACGCGCATGGAGGTAGACCCCGAGCTGATCGTCCCCGACCCGGACAAGAGCCTGGACGAGGGCGCCATCCACCCGTGGTCGCACGGCCACACCAAGGACTACTTCGACCGCCTGATCGGAGCCCTCGCCGACGCGCTGGGCTTCCGCACGGACATCCCGTGGGCCGGTCTGCCGCAGCGCGCCAAGAAGGCCCTGCTCCACGGCCACAAGACCCAGGTCGAGGTCCGCTACCGCAACCGCTACGGGCGCGAGCGCCGCTACACCACCGCCTTCGAGGGCGCGGTGCCGTTCGTCAAGCGCCGGCACAGCGAGGCCGAGAGCGACGCCAGCCGCGAGCGCTTCGAGGGCTACATGCGCGAGGTGCCCTGCCCCGCCTGTGAGGGCACACGCCTCAAGCCGATCGTTCTCGCGGTCACGGTGATGGGCAGGTCCATCGCCGAGGTCTCCGCGATGTCCATCAGCGACTGCGCGGACTTCCTGGGCGAACTGAAGCTCACCGCCCGCGACAAGAAGATCGCCGAGCGGGTGCTCAAGGAGGTCAACGAGCGGCTGCGGTTCCTGGTCGACGTCGGCCTGGACTACCTCTCGCTGAACCGCGCGGCCGGCACCCTCTCCGGTGGCGAGGCCCAGCGCATCCGCCTGGCCACCCAGATCGGCAGCGGACTCGTCGGCGTGCTGTACGTGCTCGACGAGCCGTCCATCGGTCTGCACCAGCGCGACAACCACCGGCTCATCGAGACCCTGGTCCGGCTACGCGACATGGGCAACACGCTCATCGTCGTGGAGCACGACGAGGACACCATCAAGGTCGCCGACTGGATCGTCGACATCGGCCCCGGCGCCGGCGAGCACGGCGGCAAGGTCGTGCACAGCGGCTCCCTCAAGGAGCTGCTCGTCAACGAGGAGTCGCAGACCGGCCAGTACCTGTCCGGCAGGAAGGCGATCCCGCTGCCCGACGTCCGGCGCCCGCAGGACCCGTCGCGCCGCATCACGGTGCGCGGCGCCCGGGAGAACAACCTGCAGGACATCGACGTGTCCTTCCCCCTGGGCGTGTTCACCGCGGTCACCGGTGTGTCCGGTTCCGGCAAGTCCACGCTGGTCAACGACATCCTGTACACGCACCTGGCCCGTGAGCTGAACGGCGCGCGCAGCGTTCCCGGCCGCCACACGCGCGTGGACGGCGACGACCTCGTCGACAAGGTCGTCCACGTCGACCAGTCGCCCATCGGCCGCACCCCGCGGTCCAACCCGGCGACGTACACGGGCGTCTTCGACCACGTCCGCAAGCTGTTCGCGGAGACGACGGAGGCGAAGGTGCGCGGCTACATGCCGGGCCGGTTCTCCTTCAACGTCAAGGGCGGCCGCTGCGAGAACTGCGCGGGCGACGGCACGATCAAGATCGAGATGAACTTCCTGCCGGACGTCTACGTCCCCTGCGAGGTCTGCCACGGCGCCCGGTACAACCGGGAGACCCTGGAGGTCCACTACAAGGGCAAGTCCATCGCCGACGTGCTGAACATGCCGATCGAAGAGGCCATGCACTTCTTCGAGGCGGTCCCGGCGATCTCCCGCCACCTGAGGACGCTCAACGACGTCGGCCTCGGCTACGTCCGGCTCGGGCAGTCGGCGACCACCCTGTCCGGCGGCGAGGCGCAGCGCGTGAAGCTGGCCAGCGAACTGCAGAAGCGCTCCACCGGCCGTACGGTCTACGTCCTCGACGAGCCCACCACCGGTCTGCACTTCGAGGACATCAGCAAGCTGCTGACGGTCCTGTCCGGCCTGGTCGACAAGGGCAACACCGTGATCGTCATCGAGCACAACCTCGATGTGATCAAGACGGCCGACTGGGTCGTCGACATGGGTCCCGAGGGCGGTTCCGGCGGCGGCCTGGTCGTCGCGGAGGGCACGCCCGAGCAGGTCGCCGGCGAGCCGGCCAGCCATACGGGCAAGTTCCTGCGCGAGATTCTGGGCGCGGAGCGGATCAGCGACGCCCCGCAGGTCCGGGCCCCGCGCAAGGCGGCGGCGAAGAAGACGGTCGCCGCCAGGTCGGCCGCCAAGAAGACTGCCATCAAGTCGGTCACGGCCGGCGCGGCCAAGAAGACCGCCACCAAGGCCGCCGCGAAGAAGACGACGCGCGGCGCCAAGGCCTGAGCGGCCCGCTCGCCCGGACGTGTGTGCCGTGCCGCAGGGGAAGCCCCCGCGGCACGGCACACGTGCGTCAGAGGGCCCGCGGCGCCAGCTCATGGGCGTACGGCGGTTCCGCACCGGCGCGGGAACAGGTGATCGCCGCCGCGCGTGCCGCGAAGCCCAGCAGGCTTTCCCAGCCCTCGGCACCGAGCGCTGCCAGGCCCTCGGCACTGAGCGCGTCCCGCTCCGCCAGGCCGTGGAGGAGGGCCGCGTTCACCGTGTCGCCCGCGCCGATGGTGTCCACCACCTTCACTCGCTCACCCGGCACCGCGTACTCGGCCCCCTCGCGGGTGAACACCGTCAGCCCGTCCCCGCCCCGGGTGATCACGACCGCCGCGGGACCGGCCGCCAGCCACTCCCGCGGGGACCCGCCGAGCCACTCGGCGTCCTCCGCGGACAGCTTCAGCAACGACACCGACGGCAGCCAGCTGCGGAACCGCGCCCGGTAGGCGTCGGCGTCCGGGATCAGCCCCGCCCGGATGTTGGGATCCAGCGCCGTGAACACACCCCGCGCGGAGGTGTCGCGCATCATGGCCTCGTACGCGCTCGCCCCCGGTTCCAGCACGAGCGAGCAGGTCCCGAAGGACACCGCGCGGGTACCGGCGGGCAGCGCCTCGGGCTCGGTGAACAGCCGGTCCGCCGTGCCCTCCACGTAGAAGGAGTAGGCCGCCGAGCCGTCGGTGCCGACCGTGGCCACGGCGAGCGTCGTCGGCTCGTCACCGCGCTGCACCGACGACACGTCCACCCCGGTGGCCCGCAGCCGTTCCAGCAGCGCCTCCCCGAAGGGGTCCCGCGACATCCGTGAGCAGAACGCGGTGGGGGAGCCGAGACGGCCCAGGGCCACCGCGGTGTTGAAGGGGCCGCCGCCGAGCGCCGGCGTCAGCGCGGCGAGCGCACCCGCCCCCCGCGGTACCAGGTCGATCAGTGCCTCACCGGCTACGACGATCACGACGGGTTCCTTTCCTGGTGGGCCCTGGGGCCGGATGCGCGGGCGGAGGGGCCGGCGGAAGTGGAGCGGGCCGCCGGGGCGCCGGGGTGCTCCTGACCGTCCGGGCAGCCGCAGGAGGTGCGGTGCACGAAGGTGCACGGGAGACGTTCGGTGCGGGTGGGCCGGCCGGGGTCGGCGAGGCGGTCCAGCAGCATCCGTACGGCCCGGGCGCCGATGTCCCGGCTCGGCTGGGCCACGGCCGTGAGGCGGGGGGAGAAGAGGTCCGCCCAGGCGAAGTCGTCGAAACAGCACAGGGCGATGTCCCCGGGCACGGACAGACCATGGGCGCGTAGGGCGCGCAGCGCGCCGATCGTCATGGCGTTGTTGGCGGTGACCAGCGCGGTGGGGCGCGACCCCAGGTCCAGGAGAGCGGCCGTGGCGCGTTCGGCACCGGCGGCCTCCGAGTGGCCGTGCACCAGGATGCGCTCGTCGAACGGCAGCCCGGCGGCCGCGAGTCCGTGCCGGTAGCCGGTGATCCGTTCGGTGGTCGTACTGAGCCCGGGCAGACCGGCCACCAGGCCGATACGGCGGTGACCGAGACCGGCGAGATGGGTGACCAGGCGGGCCGTCGGCTCCGTGCTCTCGGCGCCTACCTGGTCGTAGAGGGGCGGTTCGCCGTCACCGGGCGGATCGACCAGCCGGTCCAGGAAGACGGTCGGTACACGGTGCCGTCCCAGGTACGTGAGGAGCTCGCGGGGCTCGGGGGACGGCGCGACGATCATGCCGTCCACCCGGCGCTCGTGCAGCAGCTGGACGACCTCGCGCTCGTGCACCGGGTTGTCGTGCGGATCGGCGATGAGGAGGCTGTACCCCTGCTCCAGGGCCGCCGCCTCGACGCCCTGCAGGATCTCCGTGAAGTACGGGTTGCTGATCGCCGAGACCGCCAGACCGATCGACCGGGTGCGGGCCGTGACCAGGGAGCGGGCCAGGGTGTTGGGGGTGTAGCCGAGTTCCTCCACGGCGTCCAGGACGGCCTGGCGGGTGTGGGGGAGCACCGGGCGGGTGCCGTTCAGCACGTGCGAGACGGTCGCGATGGAGACTCCGGCGCTGCGCGCCACATCCGCCATGGTCGCCATCGTCCGCTCTCCTTCGGGTCGGCGGGGTCCGCTGGTCGTGCGGGGGTCCCGGGTGGGGACCGTATCGCATGGGAGGGGCGGGCGTAAACGCTTGCGTAAGCGTTTACGCGAACGCTTACGCCAACGCTCGCGCAAGCGTTTACGCAAGCCCTTGCGCGAGCGTTTGCGCCCCCGCGCCCCGCCACCCCGCCGCCCATCCTCACCCACCCGCGAGCCGCTCCCCGAGCCCCCGGTATCGTCCCGGTGAACACTCGTCCACCGCGTACCACCCGTGGGAGCCCGCATGTCCGCCCGACCCGCCGCGACCCGCCGGACCGTCCTGCGAGGCGCTGCTCTCACTCCCGTCGTCGGACTGGGCCTCACCGCGTGCGGGGGCAGCGGCGACGACAGGTCCGCCGCGCTGGCCGGGCCCGTCGAGCTGGGGCCAGAGAGTGAGGTCGCCGCGGGCGACGCCAAGCTGTACCGGGACCACAACGTGGTCGTCAGCCGGGGCGAGGACGGGTCCTTCAAGGCCTACAACACCGTCTGCACGCACGCGGGTTGTCCCATCAACAAGCTGGACGGGACCAGGCTGGTCTGCCCGTGTCACGGCAGCGAGTTCGACGTCACCACCGGGAAGGTGCTGCGTGAGCCGGCCGTGGCGCCCCTGAAGCCGCTGGCCGTCGAGGTCAAGAACGGCACGCTCGTCGCCAAGCCGCAGGCCTGACCCGGCCCGCCCGAAGCTGGTCCGCCCGCACCCGCGACACCCGGACCCGCGACACCCGGACCCGCGACACCCGGCCCCTCGACACCCGGCCCCTCGACACCCGGACCCGGTCCCGCGACACCCGGACCCGGCCCGCCCCTGCCCGGCCGGGGATCAGTCCCAGTCCCAGGCGATCCCCACGTAGCCGGTGCGCAGGCGGGGTTCCACCAGGTGCACCGAGCGGTGCCGTGCGCTGAGCGCCAGTTCCTGGCGTCCTCCGCGTGGTGCCGCGGCCGAGTGCTGGGTGAAGCGGTGGCACCGTACCGGGAGCGCCGCGGAGTCGAAGCAGACCTGGAGGGCGTACTGGCCGCCGGGGGAGTCCGCGCCGCGTACGTACTCGCGCGCGACGCCGGCGGTGCCGTCCTCCACGGCGTACCGGAAGAGGAACGTGTCGCCGGCCCGTAGCCGGATGTCGAAGAGCAGCTCCGCCGCGAGCACACCGGTGTCGTGGTGCCAACGGACGCGTCCGATCCGGCAGTTCTCCAGGGCGCGCACGCTCATCCGCTCCGGGACGGAGCCCGGGTCGCCGTGGTGGACGGCCACGAAACGGTCGACGCCGTCGCGGTAGGCGCGCACGATGTGGTGCGACTCGCGCCCGGCCAGTTCCCGGCGCGTCCCGATGCGTACCCGCTCGTGGTGGCCGAGGCTGTGCAGGCCGCCGTCGCGCGGGGCGCCGAACTCGGCGAGCAGCCGGTCCAGGACGCCCGAGGCCTCCACGAGTGAGCGGTAGGACCGGGCGGAGGAGCGGCGGTCCCCGGTGTGCTCGTCCGACTCGGCGAGCAGACGGATCAAGGACTCCTCCGGCAGCTGAAGGATCTCCTCCAGCGCCCGTACGGCGCGCAGCGACTCAGGGCGCTGCGGGCGGCGGGCGCCCTGCTGCCAGTAGCTCAGGCTGGTGACGCCCACCTTCACGCCGTGGCGCGACAGGTGGTGCTGCACCCGCTGCAGCGGCAGTCCCCGCGCGGCTATCGCGGCGCGCAGGGCGACGTGGAACGGGCCGCCGCGCAGAGCCGAGTCCAGTTCTGCGGTGACGACGTCCGCGTGCTGTGTGGCGTGCGGCATGCAGGGGCCTTTCTGTGAAAGTCACAACGGCTGGTCAGACCGTTCGCACGGGGCACCTCGGGGGCCCGCCCCCATCGGCACGGCGCTGTCTTCACATGCGTACGCCGTCGTTCAGCGCCCCGAGTTCCCACGCATTGAAGCGTGTTGACCAAGTCCCGACAACCGTCTGAGGCCAAGAGCGGCACACGAGCGGGGGCCGTACCGGCCGTCTGGCCGGTACGGCCCCCGTGGGGTGCGTACGTGATGTGGTGTTCGTCCGGTGTCCGGTGTCCGGTGTCCGGTGTCCGGTGCCCGGTGGCCGGGGCCGCCGGGGCTCACGCCGAGGCCTGCCACCACCTCCGGGGAGGTTCAGGAGCCGTCGGCCCGGCTCTCCTCCCGGAGCCGCGTCCCCGCGACGCGCAGGCGCTTGGCGCGCACGATGTCGGGGTCGCGCGGGTCGAGGGACTCGGGGAAGGCGGCCGTCTCGTCCGCGTACCGGCGGTGCCGGGCCGGCCGTCGTGCTTTCTCGATCCGCATCTGCCGCATACGACCTCCCGACTCGCGGCCACTTCTGTGACCGCTGTCACGACCGCCTCGGACCACCGGCCGGACAGCCGGCTCGGACCGCCGCCCGGACCATCGCCGTGGTCCGGCCGCCGGCCCCGTTGATCGTCCGAGGCACGGACCCCCCACATTCCCGCTTACCGGCCCCCGTAACCCATCCGGACCGCACCGGCCCCCGCCGGCAGCCCTCGGGCGCCCCAGGAGACCCCTGAATGAGGGCTCCGCCCCCCCCACGCCGCCGAGCCCCGCGCTCCCCACCCCCGAGCCACCCGCACCTCCAAGCCACCTGATCCCCCGGTGAGCCACCCGCACGCCCCCGCCCCTCTCCCGCACCCCTCCCGCCCCCGGCCCCCGCACCCCCGGCCACGGCCCCGCCGCCCTGTCGGTCCCCGCCAGTAGGGTGTGAGACATGGCCGACCCCTCCAGCTACCGCCCCAGACCGGGTGAGATCCCCGACTCGCCGGGGGTCTACCGGTTCCGCGACGAGCACCGCCGGGTGATCTACGTCGGGAAGGCGAAAAGCCTGCGCCAGCGCCTGGCGAACTACTTCCAGGACCTGGCCGGGCTGCACCCGCGCACCCGCTCGATGGTCACCACGGCCGCGTCCGTGGAGTGGACGGTGGTCTCGACGGAGGTCGAGGCGCTCCAGCTGGAGTACTCCTGGATCAAGGAGTTCGACCCCCGGTTCAACGTCAAGTACCGCGACGACAAGAGCTACCCGTACCTCGCGGTCACGATGAACGAGGACTTCCCGCGCGTGCAGGTGATGCGCGGTCACAAGAAGAAGGGCGTGCGCTACTTCGGTCCGTACGCGCACGCGTGGGCGATCCGCGACACCGTGGACCTCATGCTGCGCGTGTTCCCGGTGCGCACCTGCTCCGCCGGGGTGTTCAAGAACGCCGCCCGCACCGGCCGCCCCTGCCTGCTCGGCTACATCGGCAAGTGTTCGGCGCCTTGCGTGGAGCGGATCACCGCCGAGGACCACCGGGAACTGGCCGAGGAGTTCTGCGACTTCGTGGCCGGCCGCACCGGCACCTACCTGCGCCGTCTGGAGAGGCAGATGGTGGAGGCGGCCGAGGACATGGAGTACGAGCGGGCCGCGCGCCTGCGCGACGACATCGGGGCCCTGAAGAAGGCCATGGAGAAGAACGCGGTGGTGCTGGCGGACGCCACCGACGCCGATTTGATCGCGGTCGCGGAGGACGAGCTGGAGGCCGCCGTCCAGATCTTCCACGTGCGCGGCGGTCGCGTGCGCGGCCAGCGCGGCTGGGTCACGGACAAGGTCGAGGACGTCACCACCGGCGCCCTGGTGGAGCACGCCCTGCAGCAGCTGTACGGCGAGGAGACCGGCGACGCGGTCCCGCGCGAGGTGCTGGTCCCCGCCCTGCCTGACCCGGTGGAGCCGGTACAGGAGTGGCTGACCGGGCGGCGCGGGTCGAACGTCTCCCTGCGCGTCCCGCAGCGTGGGGACAAGAAGGCCCTGATGGAGACCGTCGAGCGCAACGCCCGGCAGGCGCTCGTGCTGCACAAGACCAAGCGCGCCTCCGACCTCACCACGCGCTCGCGTGCCCTGGAGGAGATCAGCGACGCCCTGGAGCTGGACAGCGCGCCGCTGCGGATCGAGTGCTACGACATCTCGCATCTCCAGGGCGACGACGTGGTGGCCTCCATGGTCGTCTTCGAGGACGGGCTGGCCCGCAAGAGCGAGTACCGCCGCTTCCAGATCAAGGGCTTCGCCGGCCAGGACGACGTACGGTCCATGCACGAGGTGATCACCCGCCGCTTCCGCCGCTACCTGGCGGAGAAGGAGCGGACGGGGGAGTGGACCGACGGCGAGGAGCCGGGCGCCGAGCCCGGGGCGCAGGCGGACCCGGGGACGGCCTCCGCGGGCCTCGCCGAGCCGCCCGCCAGCACCCTCACCGAGGACGACGGGCGTCCCAAGCGGTTCGCGTACCCGCCGCAGCTCGTCGTGGTCGACGGCGGCGCGCCGCAGGTCGCGGCGGCCCAGCGGGCGCTGGACGAGCTGGGCATCGACGACATCGCCGTGTGCGGCCTCGCCAAGCGGCTGGAGGAGGTGTGGCTGCCCGGCGACGACGACCCGGTGGTGCTGCCCCGCACCAGCGAGGGCCTCTACCTGCTGCAGCGCATCCGTGACGAGGCGCACCGCTTCGCGATCACCTACCAGCGCACCAAGCGCGCCAAGCGCTTCCGCTCCAGCCCCCTGGACGACGTCCCCGGTCTCGGTGACACCCGCAAGCAGGCGCTGATCAAGCACTTCGGTTCGTTGAAGAGGCTGCGGTCGGCGACAATCGAGCAGATCTGTGACGTCCCGGGCATAGGCCGCAAGACGGCCGAGACGATCGTCGCGGCTCTCGCCCAGGCGGTGCCGGGCGGGCCCGCCGTGAACACGGCGACGGGCGAGATCATGGATGACACGGAAGAACCCGGGCAGCAGACGGGTTCTCCGGGGGAGCCCGTGTCCACGGGCGCCCCGGACGAACGACGGGGGCAGGAGCGATGACCGAGCACGAGACAGGGCCCGCCGGGCGGCGGGACGGAGCGGCGCAGCAGGCCGGCGGGGCCGCGGCCCACGCCGGCGCCCCGCAGGACAACGGAGCACAGGTGAAGACGGGCAAGGAGAACGGCGGGGTGCCCGAGGTGGGCATCCCCGAGCTGGTGATCATTTCCGGCATGTCCGGAGCCGGGCGGTCGACGGCCGCCAAGTGTCTGGAGGACCTCGGCTGGTTCGTCGTCGACAACCTGCCGCCCGCGCTGATCCCCACCATGGTGGAGCTCGGCGCGCGCTCCCAGGGCAACGTGGCCCGGATCGCGGTCGTCGTCGACGTCCGCGGCCGGCGTTTCTTCGACAACCTGCGCGAGTCCCTCGCCGACCTCGACGCGCGCGGTGTCACCCGGCGCACCGTCTTCCTGGAGTCCTCCGACGATGCCCTGGTGCGCCGCTTCGAGTCGGTGCGCCGCCCCCACCCGCTCCAGGGTGACGGCCGGATCGTCGACGGCATCGCCGCCGAGCGGGAGCTGCTGCGCGAGCTGCGCGGCGACGCCGACCTGGTGATCGACACCTCCGGCCTCAACGTGCACGAACTGCGCGCCAAGATGCACGCGCAGTTCGCCGGCGAGGAGGAGCCCGAGCTGCGGGCCACCGTCATGTCCTTCGGCTTCAAGTACGGCCTCCCGGTCGACGCCGACCTGGTCGTGGACATGCGGTTCCTGCCCAACCCGCACTGGGTCCCCGAGCTGCGCCCCTACACCGGCCTCAACGAGGAGGTGGCGTCGTACGTCTTCAACCAGCCCGGCGCCAAGGAGTTCCTCGACCGGTACGCGGAGCTGCTGCGCATGGTCGCCGCGGGCTACCGCCGTGAGGGCAAGCGCTACGTGACCATCGCGGTCGGCTGCACCGGCGGCAAGCACCGCTCGGTCGCCATGTCGGAGAAGCTCGCCGCCCGGCTCGCCGCCGAGGGCGTGGAGACGGTGGTCGTCCACCGGGACATGGGACGGGAATGACACGACGTACTCCGCGGCTGAGCCGGCTGCGCAGGGCGGTCCCCGAGGGCCGCGCCGGCCGGCCGGCCGAGACGCGCGGCGGACGGCCGCGCCGCAGGGGGACCCAGCCCAAGGTCGTGGCCCTCGGCGGCGGCATGGGTCTGTCCGCCTCGCTCGCCGCACTGCGCCGGATCACCGGCGACCTCACGGCCGTGGTCACCGTCGCCGACGACGGCGGCTCCAGCGGTCGGCTGCGTGACGAACTGGGCGTGCTGCCCCCGGGTGACCTGCGCAAGGCCCTGGCCGCGCTGTGCGGGGACGACGACTGGGGCCAGACGTGGGCGCGCGTCATCCAGCACCGTTTCCAGTCCAAGGGCGACCTGCACGAGCACGCGGTCGGCAATCTGCTGATCGTCGCCCTGTGGGAGCAGCTCGGCGACCACGTCCAGGCGCTGGACCTGGTGGGCCGGCTGCTCGGCGCGCACGGGCGGGTGCTGCCCATGTCAGCCGTGCCGCTTGAGTTGCAGGCCCTGGTCAAGGGGCACGACCCCGAGCGCCCCGACGACACCGACACGGTCCGCGGCCAGGCCACCGTGGCCCTCACCCCCGGTGAGGTGCAGTCCGTGCATCTCGTCCCGAACGACCCGCCCGCCGTGCCCGAGGCGGTCGCCGCGGTGCTGGACGCCGACTGGGTGGTCCTCGGGCCCGGCTCCTGGTTCTCCTCGGTGATCCCGCACCTGCTGGTCCCCGAGCTGCTGGACGCCCTCGTCGAGACGAAGGCGCGCCGGGTCCTCTCGCTGAACCTCGCTCCGCAGCCCGGAGAAACCGAGGGCTTCTCCCCGCAGCGTCATTTGGAGGTTTTGGGGCGACACGCCCCTAAACTCGCCCTGGACGTGGTGCTGGCCGACGAGGCCGCCGTGCCCGACCGCGACTTGCTGACCGATGCCGCCAAGCGGTTCGGTGCCGCGGTCGAGCTGGCCCCCGTGGCCCGGACCGACGGAAGCCCCCGGCACGACCCGGAGCTGTTGGCCGCCGCGTACGACCGTATTTTTCGGATGCATGGAAGGATCGGCCCATGGCGATGACGGCAGCGGTGAAGGACGAGATCAGCCGGCTACCCGTCACCCGTACCTGCTGCAGGAAGGCGGAGGTCTCCGCCATTCTGCGGTTCGCCGGCGGCCTCCACCTGGTCAGCGGGCGCATCGTGATCGAGGCGGAGCTGGACACCGCGATGGCCGCCCGGCGGCTCAAGCGGGACATCCTGGAGATCTTCGGCCACAGCTCCGAGCTGATCGTGATGGCGCCGGGTGGACTGCGCCGCGGCTCGCGCTACGTCGTACGTGTGGTCGCGGGCGGTGACCAGCTGGCCCGTCAGACCGGCCTGGTGGATGGGCGGGGCCGCCCGATCCGCGGCCTGCCCCCGCAGGTGGTCTCGGGGGCCACCTGTGACGCCGAGGCGGCCTGGCGGGGTGCCTTCCTCGCACACGGCTCCCTCACCGAGCCGGGCCGTTCCTCCTCCCTGGAGGTGACCTGCCCGGGTCCCGAGGCCGCGCTCGCCCTGGTGGGCGCCGCACGCAGGCTGCACATCGCGGCCAAGGCGCGCGAGGTCCGCGGTGTGGACCGGGTGGTCGTCCGGGACGGTGACGCGATCGGCGCGCTGCTCACCCGGCTGGGCGCGCACGAGTCGGTGCTGGCCTGGGAGGAGCGGCGGATGCGCCGCGAGGTGCGGGCCACGGCGAACCGGCTGGCCAACTTCGACGACGCCAACCTGCGCCGTTCCGCCCGCGCGGCGGTCGCGGCGGGCGCCCGGGTCCAGCGGGCTCTGGAGATCCTCGCGGACGACGTCCCCGAGCACCTCGCCGCCGCCGGCCGGCTGCGCATGGAGCACAAGCAGGCCTCCCTGGAGGAGCTGGGCGCGCTCGCCGACCCGCCGCTCACCAAGGACGCGGTCGCGGGCCGTATCCGCCGGCTGCTGGCGATGGCCGACAAGCGCGCCTCGGACCTCGGCATCCCCGGCACGGAGGCCAACCTCGGAGAGGAGCTGGACGACAAGATCGGCGTCTGACGCCCGGTCACGAGTTCCCGCCCTTCATCTGACGCCTGATCAGAGAACCGGCGCCGCCGCCCACATGGGTGACCGGCGCCGGTTCGCCTGTGTCGTGACGGCGCCCTTGACTCGATCATGTTGTGTCATGAGCCTGGCATTCGTTCGCTGCTGTGGCGGACCACTCTCTGGGGGGCTCATGAGACACAGAGCGAGATCGATCCTCGCTGTCGGCACGCTCCTGATCGGCGGAGCGAGCTTCGCACCCATCGCCCAGGCACAACCCGCACAGCCCGCGGCCGGCGACCCCGACGAGGTCAAGGTCTACCGCGCCGACGTCACCCGGAGGCAGGTACCCCTGCTGCTGGCGGCGGGGCAGGACGGCCACGAACTCGGCGAGCGGGTGCCCGACCGGGGCACGGCCGCCGTCGAGGTGTACCTCACCGAGGGACAGGCCGAGAAGCTCGAGGAACAGGGCGTCGACCTCACCGAGCACACGCTCTCCGCCGGGGCGGAGAAGCGCGTCGCGGCCGCCGCCGAGGGGGTCTTCCGGCCGTACAGCGGCAAGGGCGGCCTCAAGGAGGAGATGCTGCGCACCGCACAGCGCCACTCCGACCTCACCAAGGTGGTCTCCATCGGCAAGACGGTGCGGGGGCAGGACATCCTCGCGCTGAAGCTCACCAAGCACGCCCGCAAGAGCAAGGACGGCTCCAAGCCGGCCGTCCTCTACATGTCCAACCAGCACGCCCGCGAGTGGATCACGCCGGAGATGACCCGCCGGCTGATGCACCACTACCTGGACCGGTACCGGACGGACAAGCGGATCAGGAAGATCGTCGACACCACCGAACTGTGGTTCGTCCTGTCCGCCAACCCCGACGGCTACGACCACACCTTCGCCGACGACGCCAACCGCCTGTGGCGCAAGAACCTGCGGGACGTCAACGGCGACGGAGTGATCAGCACCGGCGACGGCGTCGACCTCAACCGGAACTTCCCCTACAAGTGGGGATACGACGACGAGGGCTCCTCGCCCAACCCCACCAGCCAGACCTACCGGGGCGCCTCCCCGGGGTCCGAGCCCGAGACCAAGGCGATCGACGCCTTCCAGAAGCGCATCGGCTTCACCTACGGCATCAACTACCACTCCGCCGCCGAACTCCTCCTCTACGGGGTCGGCTGGCAGGTGGCCACCCCGACACCCGACGACGTGCTCTACGAGGCCCTGGCCGGCACGCCGGACAACTCGGCGATCCCCGGGTACCACCCGCAGCTCTCCTCCGAGCTGTACACCACCAACGGCGAGGCCGACGGGCACGCGGCCAACGTCAACGGCATGGCGATGTTCACCCCCGAGATGTCGACCTGCCAGACCGCGTCCGAGGTCGACCCCGACGACGCGTGGAACCCGCGCGACTGCCGCTCCGGCTTCACCTTCCCCGACGACGAGAAGCTGATTCAGCAGGAGTTCGCCAAGAACGTCCCGTTCGCGCTCTCCGTCGCCGAGACCACCGCCCACCCCGACCGGCCGTCCTCCGCGGTCGGCCTTGAGGCCCCGGACTTCACCCCGGCGGCCTTCACGACCTCCTACGCGCGCGGCGGTGACCAGGAGGTCTCCGTGGTGGCGCGCAAGTCCGTGCGGGACAAGCAGCTTCGGTACCGCGTCAACGGCGGGCGCACCCACACCGTGGACCTCAGGCCCTGGCGGGGCGGCGAGCGGTACGGCGGCGAGGACAACCTCTACTTCGACGAGTACCGCGCGAAGGTGCGGCACGGCGAGCCCGGCGACCGGGTAGAGGTGTGGTTCACCGGCAAGGCCCGCGGCGGCAAGAAGGCCGCCGCCACGTCCTTCAGGTACACCGTGGCGCAGCGGCCCCGGGCGGACGTCCTCGTCGTCTCCGAGGAGGGCGCGAAGGCCACGCGGACGCAGGCGTACGTCGACGCGCTCCGCGCGAACCGGCGGACCGCCGCGGTCTGGGACGTCGCCGAACAGGGCGCCCCGGACGCGCTCGGCGTGCTGAGCCACTTCCGCACGGTCGTGCACCACACCGGCGCGGGCGTCCCGGGCGTCGCGACCCAGCTCCAGCTGCGCGCCTTCCTCAACGAGGGCGGCCGGCTGATCGAGGCGGGCGAGCAGGCAGGCGGCAGCGTCGACCTCGGCGACGGCGTCCTGTCCGACGACTTCAGCCAGTACTACCTGGGCGCCTACACCCGCACCTCCACCGCGGGGGCCACCGCGTTCACCGGCGCCGGACCCCTCGCGGGCACCGGCGGCCCGCTCGGCGACACGCCCGGCAACCCGCTGGACCGGGCCGGCAGCTACGGCCTCACCTCCGACGAGCTGCCCGCCGGGACGTACCCGCAGTTCGCGAGCACCGGGGCCGGCTCCTTCCCCGGCACGGTCAACCCGTACGGGCCCTACGCCGGCTCCTCCATGGCGGCCGCCGTGCACACCGACGACGGCTACAAGCGCCTCACCCGCACCGTCGACCTCACCGGTGTCACCGCCGCCGAGCGGCCCACGCTGCGCACCCGCCTGCTGTGGGACACCGAGCCCGGCTACGACAACGTCATCGTCGAGGCACGCACGGCCGGCGGCGACGACTGGACGACCCTGCCCGAGACCGGCGGTGCCACCCGCACCACCGTGCCGTCCGAGTGCGCGGCCGGGTTCTACATCGACGGGCACCCCTGGCTGGAGCACTACCTCACGCTGAGCGACGACGGTTGCGCCGCGACCGGCTCCACCGGGGCCTGGAACAGCCTCACCGGCTCCTCCGGAGGCTGGCAGCAGGTCGAGTTCGACCTGAGCGCCTACGCCGGGCGGACCGCCGAGGTGTCCCTCGCCTATGTCACCGACCCGGGCAGCGGCGGCCGGGGCGTCCTCGCCGACGAGGCCTCGCTGGTCGTCGGCGGCACCGCCACCGGGACCGAGGGCTTCGAGGCGTCGCTGGGCGCCTGGCGGGCCTCCGGGCCTCCCCCGGGCAGTCCGGCCGTCCTGAAGGACTGGACCCGCACCGGGGAGCTCTTCCGGACGTACGCGGCGGTCACCACGGATGACACCGTGCTGCTGGGATTCGGCCTGGAGCACCTCACGTCCGCGGCCGACCGGGCGGCCCTGGTGAAGAAGGCACTGGGCGCTCTGCGCGGCTGACACCCGGGCCGGCGAAACCGGGCACAGGCGGGGAAAAAGGGTGACTGAAGTCCGTCGCCCTGGGGCGGTCCGTACCCTACTGGCGGGTACGGACCGCCCTGCCGGGTATGGGACAACTCGATGTCACGGCCGGGGCCCCGGAGAGGTAGGGTCGGCAGTGGTCGGGGACATCCCAAATACAGCTCGCCGGCGTCAGAGCCGGCGTACCAACGAGGAGATCGGTTCGTGACGATCCGCGTAGGCATCAACGGGTTTGGCCGCATCGGTCGGAACTACTTCCGCGCACTGCTGGAGCAGGGCGCCGACATCGAGATCGTGGCCGTCAACGACCTGGGCGACACGGCGACCACCGCGCACCTGCTGAAGTACGACACCATCCTGGGCCGTCTCAAGCAGGAGGTCTCGCACACCGAGGACACCATCACCGTCGGTGACAAGACGATCAAGGTGCTCTCCGAGCGCAACCCCGCCGACATCCCCTGGGGCGAGCTGGGTGTCGACATCGTCATCGAGTCGACCGGCATCTTCACCAAGAAGGAAGACGCCGGGAAGCACATCACCGGTGGCGCCAAGAAGGTCATCATCTCCGCCCCGGCGAAGGGCGAGGACATCACCCTCGTCATGGGCGTGAACCACGAGCAGTACGACGCGGCGAACCACCACGTCATCTCCAACGCCTCCTGCACCACCAACTGTGTGGCGCCGATGGCGAAGGTCCTCGACGAGAACTTCGGCATCGTCAAGGGCCTGATGACGACGGTGCACGCGTACACGAACGACCAGCGCATCCTGGACTTCCCGCACAAGGACCTGCGCCGCGCCCGTGCCGCCGCCGAGAACATCATCCCGACCACCACCGGTGCCGCGAAGGCCACCGCCCTGGTGCTGCCGCAGCTCAAGGGCAAGCTGGACGGCATCGCCATGCGCGTGCCGGTGCCCACCGGCTCCGTCACGGACCTGGTGGTCGAGCTCTCCCGCGAGGTCACCAAGGAAGAGGTCAACGCCGCCTTCCAGAAGGCCGCCGAGGGCGAGCTGAAGGGCTACCTGGAGTACACGGAGGACCCGATCGTCTCCTCCGACATCGTCAACGCCCCGGCGTCCTGCACCTTCGACTCGTCCCTGACCATGGTCCAGGACGGCAAGAGCGTGAAGGTCATCGGCTGGTACGACAACGAGTGGGGCTACAGCAACCGCCTCGTCGACCTCACGGTCTTCGTGGGCAACCAGCTCTGATCGCGGAGCGGGCGGCCTGATATGAGTGCAGGGCTCGGAAGGCGCGGCGACGCGCCGTCCGGGCCCTGACGCACGTATCGGAACGGTCGCCCTCTTTCGATCACGAGCGATCACGAGCGAACAGGTCGCTGAACACGTTGCTCTAGCAGGGAGCCCCCATGAAGACGATCGACGAACTCCTCTCCGAAGGGGTCGCGGGCAGGCGGGTCCTCGTCCGCGCCGACCTCAACGTGCCGCTGGACGGCACCACCATCACCGACGACGGCCGCATCCGCGCCGTGGTGCCCACCGTCAAGGCTCTCGCCGACGCGGGCGCCCGCGTGGTCGTGGCCTCGCACCTGGGCCGCCCCAAGGGCGCCCCGGACCCCGCCTTCTCGCTCGCCCCGGCCGCCGCGCGCCTCGGTGAACTCCTCGGCGCCGACGTCGCGTTCGCCACCGACACGGTCGGCGACTCGGCCACGTCCACCGTCTCCGGCCTCGCCGACGGACAGGTCGCCGTCGTCGAGAACCTCCGGTTCAACGCGGGCGAGACCAGCAAGGACGACGCCGAGCGCGGCGCCTTCGCCGACCGGCTCGCCGCCCTCGCCGACGTCTACGTCGGCGACGGCTTCGGCGCTGTGCACCGCAAGCACGCCTCGGTCTTCGACCTTCCGGCCCGCCTGCCGCACTACGCCGGGTACCTCATCGCCACCGAGGTCGGCGTGCTGAGGAAGCTCACCGACGACGTCAAGCGGCCCTACGTCGTCGCCCTCGGCGGCGCCAAGGTCTCCGACAAGCTCGCCGTCATCGACCAGCTGCTCGGCAAGGCCGACCGCATCCTCATCGGCGGCGGCATGGCGTACACCTTCCTCAAGGCCCAGGGTCACGAGGTCGGCGCGTCCCTGCTCCAGGAGGATCAGATCCCGGCCGTCCAGGAGTACCTGGAGCGGGCCGAGAAGAACGGCGTGGAGCTGGTGGTGCCGGTCGACACGCTCGTCGCGCCGGAGTTCCCCGACATGAAGGCCAAGACGCCGGGCAACCCCGCCACCGTCGCCGTGGACGCCATCCCGGCCGGCACCCTGGGCCTGGACATCGGTCCGGAGACCCGCAAGCTCTACGCCTCGAAGCTCGCCGACGCCGCCACCGTCTTCTGGAACGGCCCCATGGGCGTCTTCGAGCACCCCGACTACGCCGAGGGCACCAAGGCGGTCGCCCAGGCCCTCCTCGACTCCCCGGGCTTCACCGTGGTCGGCGGCGGCGACTCCGCCGCGGCCGTCCGTACCCTGGGCTTCGACGAGCATGCATTCGGCCACATCTCGACCGGCGGCGGCGCCTCCCTCGAATATCTCGAGGGCAAGACGCTCCCCGGCCTCGCAGCACTGGAGGACTGACCCTCAATGACCACCCGTACGCCGCTGATGGCGGGCAACTGGAAGATGAACCTCAACCACCTCGAGGCCATCGCCCACGTCCAGAAGCTCGCCTTCGCCCTGGCCGACAAGGACTACGACGCCGTCGAGGTCGCCGTCCTGCCGCCGTTCACCGACCTGCGCTCCGTGCAGACCCTGGTCGACGGCGACAAGCTGAAGATCAGGTACGGCGCCCAGGACATCTCGGCGCACGACGGCGGTGCCTACACCGGCGAGATCTCCGGCCCGATGCTGGCCAAGCTGAAGTGCGCCTACGTGGCCATCGGCCACTCCGAGCGCCGCCAGTACCACGCCGAGACCGACGAGATCGTGAACGCCAAGGTGAAGGCCGCCTACAAGCACGGCATCACCCCCATCCTGTGCGTCGGCGAGGAGCTGGAGGTCCGTGAGGCGGGCAACCACGTCAGCCACACCCTGGCCCAGGTCGAGGGCGGTCTGAAGGACCTCCCGGCCGAGCAGGCCGAGACCGTCGTGATCGCCTACGAGCCGGTGTGGGCCATCGGCACCGGCAAGGTCTGCGGTGCCGAGGACGCCCAGGAGGTCTGCGGGGCGATCCGCGGCAAGCTCGCCGAGCTGTACTCCGAGGAGCTGGCCGACAAGGTCCGCATCCAGTACGGCGGCTCCGTGAAGTCCGGCAACGTCGCCGAGATCATGGCGCAGGCCGACATCGACGGTGCCCTGGTCGGCGGTGCCTCGCTGGACGCGGACGAATTCGTCAAGATCATCCGGTTCCGCGACCAGTGAGCCGCCGGGTGCGCCCGCGTGCGGGCGTACCCACGGGACGGGAGTAGGCCGCAGGGCCGATCCGTCGTACTCTTGCGGGGTCCAGTCCTGTGCTGGACCCCGTGTCGTCCATCCGTTTCCGAGGAAGTTGGTCCAGCCGTGGTTCTGGGGTTCTCCATCGCCCTGATCGTCTTCAGCCTGCTGCTGATGCTGCTGGTGCTGATGCACAAGGGGAAGGGCGGCGGCCTCTCCGACATGTTCGGTGGTGGCATGCAGTCCTCCGTCGGCGGCTCCTCGGTCGCCGAGCGCAACCTCGACCGGATCACCGTCGTGATCGGTCTGCTGTGGTTCACCTGCATCGTGGTGCTCGGCATCACGATGAAGCTCAACAACTGATCCCGGAAGCGCGATCCGCCCCCATTCTCCACGTAACGCCCCGTGTTGGGTACGCGCAGCTGAGCGCGGCCTATCATGGGGCTTGCGTCTGGATGGGGAGACAGGTAACTCCTATGGCTGGACGCGCGTTGGGCCTTACGTAGACTGAGGCGCTCGCAGCGAAGCGGTACGCCGACTCGCTTCGCGGCACCATTACGCAGGGAGTTACGACCGTGGCAAGTGGCAACGCGATCCGGGGAAGCCGGGTCGGGGCGGGGCCGATGGGCGAGGCCGAGCGGGGCGAGTCCGCGCCCCGGCTGCGCATCTCCTTCTGGTGCTCCAACGGACACGAGACACAGCCCAGCTTCGCCAGCGACGCGCAGGTGCCCGACACCTGGGACTGCCCGCGCTGCGGATTCCCGGCGGGGCAGGACCGCGACAACCCGCCGGACCCGCCGCGCACCGAGCCCTACAAGACGCACCTCGCCTACGTGCGGGAGCGGCGCAGTGACGCGGACGGCGAGGCGATCCTCGCCGAGGCGCTCGCCAAGCTGCGGGGCGAGATCTGACACCTGACGGACGGGCGCGCACGCCCGCCGTCCGGCCGGTTCGCACTCCGGACTCCTTCCGTCCTCCTCACGGCTGATCAATTAGGTTGGGACCAGCCGGCACAGCGGGGACATACAAAGGAAGAAGGCTCACGTCCGAGATGAACGCAGACGGCCGTACCAGGCTCAACCAGACGCCCGAGTGGACCGCACTGGCCAAGCACCGCGAGGAGCTCGGCGAGGTGCGGCTGCGCGAGCTGTTCGCCGCCGATCCGGGCCGCGGCACCGGATACACCCTCCGCGTCGGTGACCTGTACGTCGACTACTCCAAGCATCTGGTGACCGACGAGACGCTGCGGCTGCTGCGTGAACTGGCGGTGGCCACGGAGGTGTCCGGGCTGCGGGACGCGATGTTCCGCGGGGAGCGGATCAACACCACCGAGGACCGGGCGGTGCTGCACACCGCGCTGCGGGCGCCGCGGGACGCGGTGATCGAGGTCGACGGGGAGAACGTCGTCCCGGCCGTGCACGCGGTGCTGGACCGGATGGCCGACTTCGCGGACCGGGTCCGTTCGGGCGAGTGGACCGGTCACACCGGCCGGCGTATCCGTAACGTCGTCAACATCGGCATCGGCGGCTCGGACCTGGGCCCGGCGATGGCGTACGAGGCGCTGCGCGCCTTCACCGCGCGGGAGTTGACGTTCCGGTTCGTCTCCAACGT